>NZ_CP075523.1:688012-1376025 GCF_018502385.1 Synechococcus sp. LA31 | reverse complement strand
CAGCCCCTGATGCCTGATCCCCGCGGCGATCTCTGGATCGCCAACACCGTGAGTGATCTGATTCAGGGTGATGTGCAGGAGCACCTTCCCCTGGATCAGATCCCCCTTCAAGGCGATGTGTTGGGCTTGGGCACCACGACCAGCATCGACAACGGTGAGCTGACCTTCCTGCGCAACGGCGGAGGTGACACCACCATTTGGCAATGCCGGGCAAGCGACGGTGGCATTCACCCTCTTGTCCGCGGCGATCGCAATGCCCACTTCCCCTATGTGTGCTTCAGCGGCGATGTCTCGGATCTCAGGGTGCTGGTGGATCCGGCGGAGCTGGGTGATGTGAAGGGGCGCCCGCTGCAGGAGCTCATGGCTGGTTTGATTGCGCGGTTGCGGGTCGAGGGCCGCCTGGCGGAGGCGCCGATTTATGGCTTGCGGGCTGAGTTGCAGTGGCACTCGCTGGTGATCACCGTGGCTTCCAAGCTGTGCATGGGCCAGCAGCGCCGTAATACGGCGATTGCCCAGAGTGAGGCGAGTGCGGCCACAGCCGGCCGCAGCCTTTACGACCTGCTGCAGCACTACCGCCTGGCGGAGCAGGATCCTGGCGTACCCACGGACCCCATCCGCTATTTGGGCCACTCATTGCAGTGGGACTGCTGCGGCTTCTTCGACATGGACCCTGCCAACGGCCGGGTGACGCTGCCCGTGGAGGGTGCCCATCTGCACCTGCATGGCTGCAGCACGGATCTGCGTCATGGCGGGCACCTCCACCACGAGCACTCTGGAACCCTGCTGCGGGCGGTGAAGCGATTGGCGCTCTACCCGCTGCAACAGCTGCATCAGCTGGCCAGTGATCTGGCCATCGAGGATCTTGCTGTGGAGGCGGGGATGGCTCGCTTCAGCGTGGTGAACCGCGGTGCGATGGATGTGAGCGATGTCGGCGTTGCTGTGGTGGTAGACGATCGCTACTCCAGCCACCGCTACCTGCGTCTGCCTTGGCTCAGTGCCGGTGACAGCGAGGCGTTCAGCGTGCCCCTGGATCTGGGGGCTGGCCGCCACAAGCTGGAGGTGATCGCTGATCCCGAAGGCCGAATCCTTGAAGCCGATGGCCTCGAGGCCAACAACCGTGCCGTACTCGAGCTGATGCTTTGACGCCAACTCAGCCCCGCTGCGATGTGCTCGTGATCGGGGCGGGCCCGGCCGCGCTCTGCATCGCTGCTGCGCTGGCTCAGCGCGGCGTCGCGGTGCAGGGGCTAGCGCCTGAAGATCCGGCGGCGCCATGGCCCAACACCTACGGCATCTGGGGCCCGGAGGTGGATGCCCTGGGTTTGTGCCACCTGCTCGGCCATCGCTGGCGCGACACCCGCAGCTATTTCGGTGAACGGCTCGCCAGCCCCGCCGTTCAACACGGCATCGACTACGGCCTGTTCGACAAGACCGCCCTGCAGCAGCACTGGTGGCAGCCGTGTCAGCAGGCTGGCCTGGTCTGGCATCGCGGCCGGGCGGTCTCGATCGATCACCACCCGCAAGGGTCGGTGGTGATCACTGATGCGGGTGATCGGCTGGCTGCCCGGCTGGTTATCGATGCCAGTGGCCATCACTCCCCTTTTGTGAAGCGCCCCGATGAGGGCCCGGTGGCCGGCCAGGCGGCGTATGGAATTGTGGGTCGTTTTTCAGCGCCGCCGGTGGATCCGGGGCAGTTTGTGCTGATGGATTACCGCTGTGATCACCTCAGTGAGGCGGAGCGGCGCTGCGGTCCACCCACCTTCCTCTACGCGATGGATTTCGGTGACGGGGTGTTCTTTGCTGAAGAGACGTCGCTTGCGCTGGCCCCGGCGGTTCCTTACGACGTGCTCAAGGACCGGTTGCTGCGTCGGCTGGCCCTGCGCGGCATCGCAGTGGAGGAGGTGCAGCACGAGGAGTTTTGCCTGTTCCCGATGAATCTGCCCCTGCCGGATCTGCTGCAGCGGGTGGTGGGCTTCGGCGGCTCGGCCGCAATGGTGCATCCCGCCTCGGGCTACATGGTGGGGGCGCTGCTGCGGCGTGCACCTGTACTGGCGGATGCGATCGCTTCTGGGCTTGAGCAGACGGACCGCTCTGCTGAGCAGCTCGCCTGTATGGCCTGGCAGGCCCTCTGGCCGCTGGAGCTACAGCGCAAGCATGCGCTGTATCGCTTTGGCCTCGAGAAGTTGATGCGCTTTTCTGAGCCGCAGCTGCGGGCTCACTTCCGCACGTTCTTTGCCCTTTCACTGGAACAGTGGTATGGCTTCCTCACCAATACGCTCAGCCTGCCGCAGCTGATAGCGGCGATGGTGCGGCTGTTTGTGGTGGCACCCTGGAGCGTGAAGGCTGGTCTGATCGGTATGCAGGGCCGGGAATGGCAGCTGGGCTTTCGGATGCTGATGCCATCGGCTCGTCATTGACTCAGTCTTGAGAACGGTTTGCTCCGATGCACGGATGCAGACTTCATTTCAGCTGTACCTGTTGCTCCATATAAGGGATTGACACTTTTTGGGCAAAGTGGGATGACATAACAATTTGAATGGGTCAAAATTAAGCTACTAGCCCTTCTCTTATGGCTGCCCGCTCACGTGTCCGTTTTTGGAGATTGGCTCGGGCGCGAAGTTTATTGCTTCTATTCTGTTGTGTTGTGATTGTCTCTTGGGCGGCTGGTGGCTGGGCTCAATTGGATGGTTCTAGTAATAAACGCATGTCGCTCGATTCTCCTCCCACAGATATCTATGCCTCAACTCAAGCGCTTCCAGAAGCTGGGACTCTCGAGGTTGGCGCTTATGTGACCGTGATTGATGATCTTAATCTTCTCTCGAATCAATTTGGTGCTGAATTCTTTCTGTGGACGCGTTGGCTTGGGACATCTGCTGACAATCCGAGCGACCGTTTGGCTGTTCTGAATGCGCCGAGTAATAATGATATCGATCGTTTTCAGCTACTCGATCAAAAGCAGCTTGGTGATGTTCAGTGGAGGCTCTATAAAGTTCGCTGTCGTGTGTCCATTCCTTGGCGCCTTCAGGCTTATCCCTTTGATCGCCATAAGCTCCTGATTCGGCTTGGAATGGATAATCCCTTGGTGGCTAACGTGGCCTATGTCGCTGACAAGATGGGAAGCGCTGTTGATCCTGAGTTTTTGATGTACGACTGGTCTATCTCTCCGCTGCGGATTGATGTGAGTGGCTTGAGTCTGCGTTCTCGTTTTGGCTTGCCTGATGCCCACCGTCTTGCCGTTTCAGTTCGCCCTGTTGTTGATCTTGCCATTCCAATCCAGCGGCGCAGTCAGCTCACGCTAGTTTCCAGTTTCCTTGGCGACTTTCTCGCCATTGGTTTGTGCATCCTGGCGTTGGTCATTCGTGAGAGCCGTGATGATTTGATTCTCGGTGCTGTGTTTGCAGCAGCAGGCACCTCTGTATTTTTAGCCCAGATGCTACCTGTATCCGCTCTTGCTGGTTTTGCAGGCCAATTCCAGGTGATTATTTACGTGGGGATCGTCTATGTTGTGATCGCTGACGAGTTGCTTGACCGTGTCTTTTCGGCTGCATCTGAGAGGATCATCTCTCGCATAAGGCCATGGCTTTTGCCAAGTTATGTGATCGGCACTGTATCAGCTATTTATCTAATCACCCCGACCAATATTTAGTTCGTTATTCCTATGAATCGCCTTGTTGTGAACTGGATTTCTCGTTGGCACCGCTACCTCCCTCCTGTGCTTTCGTTGGCTGTTTTGGTTGGGGGCATCGTTTTTATGCGCAACAAGCTGGATTATCGTCCCAGTATCAACGATGATTTTGTTCTGACGGTTGATGAGCAGCGTGCTTTGCCTGCGGATGTTCTTCCCGTTGTGTTAATGCGGAATGATTTGTATGACGAAAAGTCGTTGCCGTATCAGGTTCTCCGCTTGATTCTTTCAAAGAGTGATCAGCCCTACAGGCTTGGCTATGCAGAGACAACAACAGACCATGTTAAATCACTTCGCAATATTGCCTATTCCATCAAGCCTTCAAGTGGCAATCCGTCTGGATTGTCAATTGTTCTCATTGATGCAATTCTATCCCTTCCGTCTGGGGTAACTGCCATTGATATTCCCGCAGATGGAGGTCTGCTTGGATTAAGGATTCCTTGTGTCAATGTGATGCATGCTGATCGTTTTGCAGCTGTTCAATCCATTGATGACCTCAAGCCTTACCTGGCTGTTCAGGGTCTGGGTTGGGGAGATGCCAAGGTGTTAGCGCAAAATGGCTTGCCAACCTATGAGGTGGGGTCTGATGTGTATTTGAACTTGTTGTCACAAGGACGGGTTGACTATCTGCCGCGTGGAATTCTCAGCCTCGAAGAGGAGTGTGGTCCTCGTGCTTCAAGATCTGATATTGCGCAGATTGATATTGATGATCATCTAATTATCGCTTATCCAAATGCCTTTGTCTTTGTGGTTAATTCGCAGAATGATAAACTCAAGCATGCTCTCCGTCAGGGTTTTGAGCGCGCCATAGCTGATGGAAGTCATCAAAAACTCCTTCAAAACGTCATGCTGAGCTCTTGGATGCGCCGTCATGTGCGTCTAAAAGATCGACGTTTACTCGTGTTGTCGACGCCTGCAACGGAGCGACTTCGTCAGCAAATCCCGGATTCGTATTGGTTGGTTCCTTGGAATACGATGGCTCCTAAGCAAGGCCAGCACACTCAAGGTTCAGCCGAGATTCTGTGCCGAGAGAGTTTCTTTGCCCCACTGTGTTAATCGGCAACTCTGCAGAGAACTCTAGTGCTTACCGAACAAGAATGGCAGGAAATGAGTCTTAAACTCATGATACGAAAGAAGGCCATTCGAATCTGTATCGCAGATGCTGCAAATCTCTCTGGCCTCCCCCTCGTCGTAGCCAAGGCGCTTTAGTATTTCAATGAGTTCCAGCATAGATACTTTATTGTTGCCGTCGTTATCAAGTCCAAGGAATGTATCTAGCATGGAGTTCTCAAGCAGTGATCTGGCTATTGCGCTGCGTAGTTCTTCCTCAAATATGTCGACAAATGCATCTCCCTTGGGGTTGCCAATCCATGGATCCATGATCGTCGAACGTAAAACCGTGATGCAGTCCCCTTCTGACTGATCTATTCCAAGTCTGTCTTTTAAGTCATTGATAAAGTCGTCGCCATAGCTTTGACGATCTAGCCTTGTCGTGCTTAAAATGAGTCGGTACCCATAAATATCTGATCCTGGATTGATGCTTAGCTGTTGGTAAATCTGTTCGTTGAGCGCGTTCATCTTTGAGACGCTCTGATTCAGACTTCCATTGGAATTCTTGAAATTAAAAGCATAGGTAATAATATTCTGATCTGGCCCCATTTCTTGAAGAGTTCTGATTGCATCATTGTCGGCTGCGATCTGATCGAGACTTCTGAAGGCAACGCGGTCGCGAACAAAGCCATGCTTATCGCTTGCACTCTTACCTGGAATCGCCGGGCTGAGTTGTGGAAGTGGTACGCAGATAAAGCGGTCATTTGGCCTAGCCATACACAGAAGCCGTGCATAGATCCTCTTGCATCCGAGCATTGCTCTTCCAATCAGTCTGCCGTAGCCAGACTTGTCAGGTCGTATGACCTTATGGCTCAGATAAATGGAAGCCACCGCGGCACCTGCTTTAGAGCCCTCTACGCCATAGCTGCTCACATTGGGCTCTTCTTCTGTGTGGTTGATATACGGAGCCACAAACGTGAGGAGCTCACGCATTTGGCTATTGCGATAGCACAATGCACCAGCTGGATAGGGAATATAACCTGACTTGTGCGGATCGACGGTGATCGTATCTGCATCTGTGAGTGCACTCAAGTGCCGATGAGCATACGAGCTAAGACCAATTCCAAATTCTACGAGTCGAGCTCCTGCGCTCATCTCGCTCCATTGCTGCGTTTCAGACGTGTCATGCAAGAGCGATGCGTGATAGCCACCCCATGCAGCATCAGCATGAACACAGAAGCCTAGCCCTTGCTGTCGAAATTCGTCTCTCAGTTCAAGGATATCAGCAAGCGGGTCAATATTACTTTCCTCTGTGCTCCCAATCACGGTGATGACAGAATAGACAGGTACTCTCTCTGCTAGGCAGCGAGAAAGTTGTCGACGCAGACTATCGATGCTCATACGTCCATGAATATCTAATGCAACATCTTTCATCTGGGAAGATCCGATGCCAAGTATTGCGGCAGACTTGTCCCAGGAGTAATGTTTAGTTCCTGGCACCAGAAAGATGCACTCTTCCGTGCCTTCACCAATAAACTTATGCTGAAACTTGGCGAGCCCCATCTTCTGAAGCGTGAACTCCGTGTTGTTTATTGAGGTCTTCAGTGCTTCTTCTTCGATCCCGTGCTCGTTGCAGATTCGCGATGTTAGCCCGAGAATTGTATCAGCATCGAGATTAAGTAGCTCCCAGGGACTGGCTTCCAGGAGATTTGTCTCGGTCTGATTGGCCAGAGTTACACTGAAGTCCTTTGCCTTTTCAAACTCTTTTGTATGCCTAAGCAGGTGCTGCAAAGTAAAGGGAAAGTACTTAAGATTTCTTGCCGCCCAAAGTGATTCAAGGTTTGCCACACTGCCGCCACCTGTAATATGCCCCCAAGGAATAATCTTGGCCTCTCTGCTTGTTTTTGTTGTTGCTGCTTTGTATCCCAGCATCCGACATAAGTCTTCCCCAACTTTGACCTCAAGCAGCGTTGTAACTGTAGAAGCTTCAAAGGCAACATTGTTAGGGTTGTAGAGCATTGCCGCTATATACCCGACCATGGCGGGCATTGTTGTCTCCCAATTCATATGCCCTTGGTATCGTAGGCTAAAAAAAGGTGTTGATTTCTTCAGCCATGAGAGTAATTCTCTAAGGCTATTTCTTGTATGGTCTATCGTTTTAAGGAATTCCTCTGTTCGCTTTGTTTCTTCTGGTATCTGACTTGGATCGCCGGGATGATAATTGCGACGCCAGAAAGCGTGGTCTCGTAGTGCCTCCAGCACGAGGCTTTCAAGTTCATCCTGGTTTTCTGCTTTCGAGCCCAGAAACCATGCTTCTAAGCTTTTGCTGCTCTGGTTCTCCAGGGGTGAGCCGATAAAGCTATCGACGTGCTTTCTTTCGCTTGATTCCATCACCCGTTACCTTGCATCTTTCCAATCTAGACCCATCCATCTGCAAAAGGCATGGAGGAATTCTTTATCTATTTATGGTCTCGCTTCCTCAAGTCACTGCTCTCCATTATAGGCTAATCTTTATGAATCAAACCTAGTGTAATCAATGGAAAGATGCTTTTATTCTGGGCCACGTCAAGGTCATAAAGTGTTCGAGCAAGCCTCGCTCTTAGATCCCGAGCGGGCGGCCTTCAAGCATTCCCGTTGAAAGATAATGATCAATAGCTGCAAATGGATTTTTAGCCAGTCCTGGATGCAGATCAGGATTGGCTGCTAGATAGGCTTGGCCAAGATCAACGGCTCGATCGGCCAGTGTTGGTCGATCCCACCCTTTCATCTTCCCTCGGCGTTCATAGTGCTTTTCAGGATTTGAGGCAAATCGTGAGCTTTCTATGACGGAAGGGTGTTGCGCGATGTATGAAGCACCATCAAATGTATTGCCTGTAATGAGGTCCCGCTCGCCTTTCTCTGGTACCGCTGACTGCGATAGTGAAAAAGTGATATTTCTGATCAGAACGTCTGTCGCGTCCTGTCCTGTCGGATCTGTAACGGCAATCATTAGACCGACTTCTGACTTCTTTGACAAAAGATTGCCGAGTGACTGTACAGCTAGCGCATCCGTTATATCTACAGAAATGGCCCCGGGCATCGATCCGTGGTTCATTCCTTGGTCCATCGTCATCCCATTTGATGACATTGTCGTGCCCATTGGCAAGAGGTTAATGGCGCCAACCTGAAAGTTGTCAATTGTCCAGGGAGAAAAGGTACCTTCACCACTGTTGAGCACGCTGCCAAAGATGCCGTCCTCATTGAATGACGTGCCATCCCAGGATGTGTAAGCAGTCTTCAGGGCAAGTGCATTTTGAGAGAGGAACTTCTGATCACCAACAAGCAGTGCAACATTGCGTGAGGCGTTCATCCCTGCTTCGTAGAAAACATCAACATTTAGTGTGATGCCTTCCTTTTGCAGGTTTACGATCTGCTTGATGCTTAGTGGTAAACCAGGGCTGATGGTCTGGAACGCAAGCTCACTGGCAGTTTGGTTAAGCTCTTCATCGTCAATGACGGGTGCGTAGCGTGGCTGATTCAATAATGCTTGCAAGGGTTGAGCCCTCGCCCGCGTTTTGTCTGCATCTAGACGATCATATGTATAGTTTGGTCGGTAGATATTCTTAATGACCTTCCCAGACTGGTCCCCCCATTCTGAATACGTCGTCAGTTGTGGATTGCCTGCCTCTCCAGCCTCAAAAAATTGATAGTTCCAGGGGTGCTTGGAGAGGGTGGATTCGGTGATGTAGCTTCCGTAGGGGCTTGCATTCCAAGTGCTCCAAATGCGATCGATAAAGGCGTGGTGCACCCAAAAGACTGGATCTGATGCCGCTGCCGGGACTAGCCCCATTAATCCCGGGGCCGTTGTCGACGTGGGACTCATCACTGCTGGTCGGATCTCGTCGGCAAAACCTTGAATATCCCAAATCGAGTTGGCATAGTCGTTTGTGGCGTCCAAGATGAATTCCTTGTTGGTTAGTCCATCGGCTAAACCACCAACAATGTCGTGCATATTGTTGTGCGGCACTTGCTGTATGTGGCTGCTAAACGTCTGAAACTGTGTCTTTACTAGCGCCTTCTTTTTGCCGAGTTTCTGGAATTCAAATGCTGAGATCGGCGCACTAAGCTCGTCCTGCATCATCATTGGGATAATGTCGGATCTTGGTTCTAGTAAACTTTTGAGTGAACCACCGGAATTCAAGGTGACACTGCGGCTGGGTTCGTAGAGGGCGGAATATCCTGTTGCTCCCTCCCCGCGAAATAGTTTGGGCATATGTGCATCTTTGGTGTAATCCCAGTATGGGAGCGCCCAATTTTCCCAGCCAGGTTCACCTATCTGTCGCAGCACTTCCCGTACGACAGATTCATGGTTCTGGAGGTAGAGCCGATGCCAGGGTAGAAAATTTGGCGTTACGTCCTGAGGTATCGACGACGATGGCTCATCGCCATTCCCGTTCAGCAGAACGCCGCTCCAGAATGATGAATAATGTGTGCAATTGTTGAGAACTGTGTCCCCATCTGCGACGTCTTGAGCGGTGAGAGGCGTGCCGTCACCGTTTTGGGAGAAGCCCAGTGCTGGTGCTTTTGTCTGGAGGTCATCCATCGTCGACAAAAGCGACCCGTGAATGCCGGCTTGCTGATTCCATGAGTAGGGGTCGCTATTTGGCCTTTCCTTCATGTCGCCAACGGCTTTGGCGTAGAGCGCTAAGGCCTCTTTCCCTGCCCTTGAGCCAATGTCGTAGCGAACATAGCTTCTATTGCCAGACTCTAGGCTTTTCGATGCTCCCCAGCTTTTGAATAACGATTTCGAATCTATTCTTGATGCCACGGGATTGCCCTCGATTCATATTATTCTGTTCTAGCCTGCAGGCTTCGCTCCCTCTTTCCGTGATCGCCACTGAAAATCTTCAGATTCACCTGTCTTCTAAAGTCTTTTGGTATTTCAGGCTTGTCTAATTCAGTTGCCAGTTGCGTTAATCGGCTGATCTTGTTTCTGTTGACGTGGCGCCACTGCAGGAGCTGCCCTGGCCGGCGGTGCAGCCGAAGCAGTGGTTGCCCCAGTGGATGTCGCGGTTGTCTAGCTGTTCAAGGCTGATTGTTTCAATCGTGGTTGTCGATCCGCCGAGTGGAAGCTCCAGCATCTGGTTGAAGTCGCAGTCGTAAAGCCGGCCATTGGCCGCCACCGAGAGGGTGTCGCGGCACATCAGGCCAGTTAGGGCCTGGGGGTTGAAGGCCCCATGCAACAGCTTCAAGTAGCAGTTCACGTGGCCATCGCGCTGTAGTTGTTCAAGGAAGCGGGCGATCGGCATGTTGTTCAGGCCGATCAGGGCATCGAACTTCACCCCTGCCTGCTCTTGCAGGCGCCGTTTCCAGGCGGCCGTGTCGCAGGGGGTGAGCTGCTGTAGGTGGGTGCCATCGGGGTTGCTCATCAAGGTGAGCTGCCGCTTCGGATCACCCTGGCCGTAGCCCAGCGCATTCAGCTGCTGCAGCGCTTGGATCGAAGCCTCCCAGGTGCCATCGCCGCGTTGGGCATCGGTGCTCTCCGCTTCTGGCTGGGGCAGGCTCGCCACGATCTCCACTTGCTCCTGCGCCAGGAATGCCGCCAGATCGCGCAGCGCCGGCAGCAGCAGCACCGTGAGGTTGCAGCGATCGATCACATGGCAACTCTGCTGGCGCGCTGCCCGCACCAGATCGCGAAAGCGCGGGTGCAGTTCCGGCGCACCACCGGTGAGATCCACCACCGCCGGCTTCAGGCGCTCCATCGCGGCGATGCACTGTTCCACCACCGCATCTGCCATCTGGGTATGGCCCTGATGCGGGCCGGCATTTACGTGGCAGTGGCTGCAGCGCATGTTGCAGAGCTTGCCCAGATTGAGTTGCAGCACCCGCAGCGCTCCGCGCTGCGGTCGAGGCAGCCCGCCCTGTTGCAGCGTGGCTTCAAAATGCTGATCGCCCGGTAAGGCGCTTGCCAACAGCTCCAGCTGCTGGTGTGGATGGAGCAGGGGAGTGGTGCTCAGGATGTTGGGGTTTGGATCTGAGCCCAGTCTGCGGCGTTGATCATTGGAAAGAGTCCGTCTTCGTGCTGCACCGCCTCGAGCCAACCCTCGGGCAGCGGCTCGCCGCTGTCGATGGCGCCAAGCAGCTGCCAGAAGCGCCCCAGATGGCGTTCAATCCGTTCTCGCGCCAGTTCCGTGGTGGTTCCCGCCCGAAGGATGAAACTCCAATCTGAGCTCTGGGCCAGCAGCAGTTCCCTGCCGGCCTGGTTGAGCAGCTCCCGCGCCTGTTCGCTGCCCACGCCCCGGCTCACCCGCGCCACCATCGCCCGTGAGGCGCGGTTCCACTCGGGAATGATCCAGGCGTTGCTGTCGTTGAGCCAGTAGTTGTGATAGCCCCCTTGCCCCCAGCTGGAGGGGGAGGGTTGGCAGAGCTGCAGGCTCTCGCCGCGGCTGAGGGTGTCGCGCAGGGTGGCCAGCCCCACACCGCTGCTCGGTGCCTGGCGGAATAACTCCGCCAGGAAGCGCGGGCCTTCAAACCACCAGTGGCCGAATAGCTCGGCATCAAAAGGCGCCACCAGCAATGGCGTGCGCTCCATGGCGTTCTGCAGGTGTTGCAGGTGGTGGGCGCGGCCCTGCAGGTAGTGGGCCGCGTCGCGGCGGGCGGTGGTGTGGGCAGCTGCGGGTTCGTAGGCCTGCTTGGCATCGAGCCCGCAGTCGCGGCTGCTCACCCGGTGCAGCTTTAGGCCGAGAGGGCGGCGGCAGCCGATGCCGCGTTGTTCGAGTTCACCATCGGGGAGATCCCAGCCCAGATCGCGGTGGAATTCCCGGTAGCTGGCATCCCCCGGGTAGCCATCGCGGGCGCTCCACACCGGCAGCGTGGATTCGCTGTCGCGCCCGAAAAAGGCCATCCCCGCCGGTGTGCAGATGGGGGCATACACCCCATAGCGAGGCCTGGGCTGGCCGTGCAGCAGGCCATGGGCATCGAGGATGGCGTAGCGCAGGCCGCAGCTCACCAGTAGGCGATCCAGGCCCTCGTAGTAGGCACACTCCGGCAGCCAGATGCCCTGTGGGCGCACCCCCAGCAGCCGCTGGTGTTCGCGCACGGCTGTGAGCAATTGGGCTCGCACGGCCTCGGGCGAATCGCGCAGCAGCGGCAGGTAGCCGTGGGTGGCGGCACAGGTGAGCAGATCCAGCACCCCCGCCTGCTGCAATCGCTGGAAGCGCGGTAGCAAATTGCCGTTGCAGCGCTGCCAGGCGGCGGATGCACTGCTGAGCTGCTTGGCAAGGTCGGCGGCGGCGGCTTCAAAGCCGGCTGGAGCCTGCAGCAGTAGCTCCTGGCGCACGGCCAGCCACGGCCCGAAACGCTCACTCAGCCCGCGATTGCTCAGCAGCGAGAGCAGCGTGGGCGAGAGGCCCATGCTCAGGCGTGGGCGCTGGGTTGGATCGGCGGCTGCCGTCTCCAGCACATCCAGCAGCGGCAGGTAGCACTCCAGCAGGGCCTGGAAGTACCAGTCTTCCTCCAGGGAGCCCGGTTCGCTGGAGTGCACGTAGGGCAGATGCGCGTGCAGCACCAAGGCGAGCTCGCCCTGGGTGGTGGTCTCCGTGGCCAGTGCGCCGGTGGCCAAGGTCCCAGCTCAGAGTGAAGCGACTTTACGCGGTGCTTTTAGGCTCGCACTAGCGATTTGGCAGCGATGCAGCTGGCTCTGGCGGTCGATGGGCACAGCATGTTTTACGTGCAGCAGAAGCTGGGCTGGTTTTTCGACCCCCGCCGCCTGCTCGCCCATGCCACGGCCGCGCCCGGTGTGGAGATCAGCAGCGCCTTTTGGTACACGGGCCTGAAGGACCCCACCGACCAGCGTCCCTTCCGCGATGCCCTCACGAGTCTGGGCTTCACGGTGCGCACCAAGCCCTTGCGGGAGGTGGGTGACGCGGATCAGCGTCAGTTCGCCCGCGCCAACCTCGATGTGGAGATTGCCATTGATCTGTTGGCCGTTGCCCACCGCACCGATGAGCTGTGGTTGCTGAGTGGTAGCCGTGACCTGGAGCGTCTGGTGGAGGTGCTGCGGATCAAAGGCTTGAAGGTGGTGTTGGTGAGCACCGATGGCATGGTGCCCCGCGAGCTGCGCAACGCCGCTGATCGCTTCCTGGATCTGGCGGAGCTCCGCCCGCAGCTGGAGAAACACGAGCAGCAGCAGGCGGCGTTTGGCCGCAGCTGAACCCCCAGCCCTAGAGTGGGCCTAACTCATAACCATTCCGACTTGTAGCCGCCATGGCCCGCGACCCCGGCCGGGTATTGATTTTCGATACCACCCTGCGTGATGGGGAGCAATCCCCGGGTGCCAGCCTCAACCTTGAGGAGAAGCTGGCGATCGCGCAGCAGCTGGCTCGTCTCGGAGTCGACATCATCGAGGCTGGTTTCCCCTTCGCGAGCCCCGGTGATTTCAACGCCGTGCAGCGGATTGCGGCCACGGTGGGCACAGACCAAGGGCCGGTGATCTGTGGCCTGGCCCGCGCGGCCAAGGGCGACATCAAGGCCTGCGCTGAGGCCGTCGCCCCGGCGATGAACAAACGCATCCACACCTTTATCGCCACCAGCGACATCCACCTTGAGCACAAGCTGCGCAAGAGCCGCGCTGAGGTGCTGAAGATCGCTGGCGAGATGGTGGCCTATGCCCGTTCCCTCGTTGACGACGTGGAGTTCTCCTGCGAAGACGCCGGTCGCTCCGATCCCGAATTTATGTACGAAGTGATCGAGGCGGCGATCGCTGCTGGCGCCACCACGATCAACATTCCTGACACGGTGGGTTACGCCACTCCAACGGAATTTGGCGCCCTGATCGAGGGCATCAACCGCCATGTGCCCAACATCGATCAGGCTGTGATCTCTGTGCACGGCCACAACGACCTTGGCTTGGCCGTGGCCAATTTCCTCGAGGCGGTGAAGAGCGGTGCTCGCCAGCTCGAATGCACGATTAACGGCATCGGTGAGCGGGCCGGTAACGCTTCGCTTGAGGAGCTGGTGATGGCGTTGCATGTGCGCCGCAGCTACTACAACCCCTTCCTCGGTCGTGCGCCTGAGAGCGCCGATCCGCTCACGGGTGTGCGCACAGAGGAGATCTACAAAACCTCACGCCTGGTAAGCAATCTCACGGGCATGGCGGTGCAGCCCAACAAAGCGATCGTGGGTGCCAATGCCTTCGCCCACGAGAGCGGCATCCATCAAGACGGCGTGCTGAAGAACCGCCTCACCTACGAAATCATTGATGCGCGCACCATCGGCCTGGCTGATAACCGCATCTCCCTGGGCAAGCTCAGCGGCCGCAGCGCCTTCCGCGCTCGCCTGGAAGAGCTCGGTTACAACCTCGAGCGCGAAGACCTCGACGACGCCTTCGCCCGCTTTAAGGAGTTGGCCGACCGCAAGCGCGAGATCAGTGATCGCGATCTCGAAGCGATCGTGAGCGAGCAGGTGCAGCAGCAGGATGAAGCCCGCTACAGCCTCAAGCTGGTGCAGGTGAGCACCGGCACCAACCTGCAGCCCACCGCCACGGTCACGCTGGTGAACAGCGACGGGGCCGAGATCACTGAGGCCGCTATCGGCACAGGTCCGGTGGATGCGGTCTGCCAGGCCCTCAATCGGCTGGCGCGGGTGCCGAATGAGCTGGTGGAGTTTTCGGTGAAGTCGGTCACCGAGGGCATCGATGCCATGGGTGAGGTCACGATCCGCCTGCGAGCTGATGGCGTGCTCTACTCCGGCCATGCCGCTGATACCGACATCGTGGTGGCAGCGGCTCAGGCCTTCGTGAATGCCCTGAATCGTCTGGCAGCTGGTAGCCAGCGCTCGCCGTTGCATCCTCAGAAGGCTCCCTTGCCGGTTGGAGATCTCACTCCAGCCGAGCGCCCGCGCCTCTGATGGCTCAACCCGGGAGTGGTCAGCCCCGCACGCTGCTGGCCAGCGCCTTGCAGCTGGCTTTGCTGCTGCTGATCGCCCTGGCGATGCTGGTGCCGCTGTTTTGGCTGGTGAGCACCTCCCTGAAGGGCCCCGCCGAAAACATCTTCACCACGCCACCGGCGCTGCTTCCCAGTGAGCCGAGCCTTGAGGCCTATCAGCGGTTGTTTGCTGACAACCCGATGCTCAGCTACATCCGCAACAGCGCCATCGTCAGCGGCCTCGCTGTGCTGGCCAATCTGCTGTTTTGCTCGCTGGCGGCCTACCCATTGGCGCGGATGCGTTTTGCCGGCCGCGGCTTGGTGCTGGCGCTGGTGGTGGCCACGATCTTGATCCCTTTCCAGGTGGTGATGATTCCCCTGTATCTACTGATGGTGCAGCTGGGGCTACGCAACACCCTCTGGGCGCTGATCATTCCCCAGGCCGCCACCGCCTTTGGCATCTTCCTGCTGCGCCAGAGCTTCAGCGGGGTACCGGCAGAGCTTGAGGAGGCGGCCCGCATTGATGGCTGCACGCCCCTGGGCGAGTGGTGGAACGTGATGATCCCCGCCGCCCGCGCCGATCTGATCACGCTGGCGATGTTCGTGTTCATCGGCACCTGGAGTGATTTCCTCTGGCCGCTGGTGATCCTCGACGATCCAAATCTCTACACCCTGCCTCTGGGCTTGCAGCAGCTGGCCAGCAGCTTCTCGCTGGATTGGCGACTTGTGGCAGCCGGGGCTGTGGTGTCGATCCTGCCGGTGCTGGCCCTGTTTATTGGCTTGCAGCGTTACATCCTGCCCAGCGCCAGCGGCGATGCCGTGAAAGGCTGAGGTTGCCGCCACCGCCCGCTCCACCGCGCATGGCCCAGCTGAATGACGCCAACGCCTCCACCAGCATGGAGGTGCTCAGCCTGTTCCCCCGCTACCTGCTGAAGGGAACCCTGGAGCCTCGTCTGCTGGAGGCCCTGCAGCAGCTGGCTCGGCAAGTGCTCGATAACCCTGGGGTGACTCCGGATGCCTCCGCCAAACTGGCCGGGCAGCTGGCGTTGCAGCGAGAGCTGGGGCCGCAGTATCCGGCGGTGGCCGAGTTATGCGCCTCGGTGTTGATCCCCGCCTGCGAGCGCTGGATTCGCCATGTGATCGATCAGCAGCCGCCCAATGGCCGTGGTCCGTGGACCCCAGGCCGCTATCGCTTGCAGATGATCGATGTCTGGCTCAATGTCCAGCGCGCTGGCGACTACAACCCCACCCACACCCATGGCGGCAGCTTCTCGGGGGTGATCTTCCTGCAGGTGCCGCCGCAGATCGTGAACGACAGCTTCGATGGGCAGTTGTGCTTTCACGGCCCGGAGGAGTGGCACATCCAGAGCTTCCGCACTGGCATGGCCAAATACGTGCTGCCGGTGCCCGGTGAGTTCTATGTGTTTCCGGCCTGGCAGCCCCACTCGGTAGCACCGTTCCGCGGGGAGGGTGAGCGTTGGTCGCTGGCGTTCAACGTGGTGGCCGTGCCCCAGTCCGCCGATGCCGCTTCTGCCGCGCAGCCTCAGTCAAGGCCTGAGCAGAGCAACGTGTCGTTGTCGCTGAGCCGCGAGAAGCCAGGCGGTTTTGGTTGATCTGAGCCGGAATCGTTGGGGTGTGTTGTTGGGGCTCTCCACCACCGGATATCCGTGGATATCCGTTCTCGGACACCGTCTCAACCTCAGCAGCTCCCTGGCCTCAGTCCGCCGCCAGCTGCTCCAGGCCGCCCACCAGCCGGCGTAGTGCTTCAGCCAATGGATCGGCATCGAGCATCCCGTAGCTCAGCCGCAGGCAGCAGCCCTCTAGCCCGAAGCTGCTACCGCTCACCAGGGCGACGCCGTGCTCGCGGATCAGGCGCTCCATGGCCGCATCGCTGCTCAGCGGCGAGGCCAGCTGAAGCAAGGCGTAGAAAGCCCCATCGGGCCGGGCCAGCAGTTGCCAGGGCGCATTGACCTGGTGCAGGGCCGTGAACACCTGCTGTCGCCGTGCGGCCAGTTCAGCGATCTGTGTGCGGCACCAGTCGGCTCCGGCAGCCAGAGCCCCTAGGGCTGCGATCTGGTTGATCTGCGGCGGGTGGATCAGGATCGTGTCCTGCACTTTTGCCAGGGCAGCCATCAGCGTGTGAGGCACCACGGCCCAGCCGATCCGCCAGCCCGCCATGCCATGGCTCTTGGAGAGGGAGCCGAGCGTGATTGTGTGGGCTCCGCTGCCGCGGCTGCTGCCGGGGCTCCACACTGCAGGTCCGCCGTGGCTAAACAGGGCGTAAGCCTCATCGCTGATGTGCAGCAGGCCCCGCTCGGCGGCCAATCGGTTGATCGCCTCCAGCCGGTCGCGGGGGATCACAGCGCCGCTGGGGTTGTTGGGGGAGATGGTCACGATCGCCCGGGTGCGGGGAGTGATCGCTGCAACCAGTTGCTCGGGATCGGGCACCACGCCGGCTGCCACAGCGATGGGTGTGGCGCCGGCCAGGCGGATCGCCATCTCGTGGTTGAAGTAGTAGGGAACCGGGAGGATCACCTCGTCGCCGGGATCGCAGAGCACCTGCATCAAGGCGTTGAAAGCCATGTTGCTGCCGGCGGTGATCAGCAGCTCGCTGCCCTCGAGATCCAGATTGTGCTGCTCCTGCAACCAATGGCTCAGGGCGTCGCGTAGGGCTGGATCGCCTGCTACCGGTCCGTAGCGATCGAGGGGCGCTGAAGCTTGCCCCAGGGCCACAGCGATGGCCTTGTGCACCTGCTCCGGTGGTGCCCAGCTCACCATCCCCTGGCCCAACGACAGGGTGCCGGGGTGCTGCCGGATGAGCTCTCCCATCACCGGAATCACCGGCTGTTGCACCTGGGCCAGCCGGCGGGCGGCTGTGGCTGGCTTCATGGCTGGCCGCTCGGAAGCGGCGGCAAGGCCGGCAGGCGGCCTGGCTTAGGTGTCAGGCCTTCATCGAGGGGGAATTCGGGCTCGCGCTGCGAGGCGCGCAGCTGGGCCCGCAGGCTGGCCTGCTCGTTCCTCAGGCTCCGCACCGCCTGGTCGAGCCCCTCGAGGTTCTGCAGCCGCTCGGCGGTGGAGCGCACCTGTTCTTCGAGGGCATTGGTGCGGTCGAGGTCGTTGTCGTTCTCCAGGGTTTGCAGCTGGTCTTGCAGTTTTTGAATGCGCTCGCCCTGCTGGCGCACCTGAAGCAGCAGCACCACAAACAACACCGACACCAGTGCCGTGAGTGCCGCGCCCGTGCGGCGCATCCAGGTGGGTAGTGGTGCTTGCGGGGTGTTGGAGCTGCTGCTCATGGAGAGGGCTCGAATGCGCCAAGTTTGGAACGCGGTGCCTCCCTTGGCGAGGCTTTTGGCTAGGACAGACCACAGCTCAGGTTGTTTCTTGTCGCTCACACAGCTCGACGCCTTTCTCGCCCATGCACGTCAGCAGCCCGAATTGGCGCTGCGGCTGCAGCAGCCGCTCGATCTTGAGGAGCTGCTGCAGATCGCCCAGGCGGCGGGCTTCTCGGTGCAGGAGCAGGATGTGATCGAGGCCCAGCTGCGGGAGGAGGAGCACCTCAGTGACCTGGAGTTGCAGCGTCGCGCCGGAGAGGAAGCGCGCCGGCTGCGCAGCTTTATTCCGGGCTGAGCCCATGGAGCCGCAGGTAGAACGGGTCGCCGACTACCCACGCCCGCCCGTGATGGTGGCAAGTGAGCAGCTGATCGAGGTGCGGGCCCTCGGTGCGCTGCTGGTGCAGACCCGTCGCAGCTTTCGGGTGTTGGAAACCTTTCATCCACCCACCTACTACCTGCCTCCAGAGGCTGTTCAGCTGGAGCTGCTGCAACCAGCTGCCGGCCGCAGCTTTTGCGAGTGGAAGGGCGTGGCCCGCTACTCCTCCGTTGTGGTGGGTGATCAACGTTTGGAGCGGGCGGTGTGGACGTACCCCGAGCCCACGGCCCCTTTTGCTGCGCTGGCTGGCTGGTACGCGCTGTATCCAGGCCTGATGGATGGCTGCTGGGTGGAGGGGGAGCGGGTGGAGCCCCAGCCAGGCGGGTTCTATGGCGGCTGGATCACTTCAGCCGTGCAGGGGCCGTTCAAAGGGGACCCTGCCCATCCTCAGTTGATCTGAACACACCCACGGCAAGGCCGCCCATGCTCTGCTGGTGTGAACCGGCCTGACGGGCATGACGTTTTATGAGTTGATCTGGCGTGGCGAGGGCTGCGGCGATGCCGCCGATCTCGAGGAAGCCCTGCTCAACTTTCAAGAGATCAAGCCGAAGGAGTTGAGCTGGCAAGAGGTGTTCGCTGAGGCTGGCCAAGCTCCTCCCTGCATTCGCCGCTACAGCTCGTTTGAGGCTTTTCTCGACAACGAAGACGAGCTGGAAACCATTCATCCCAGCCAGGACATGCTGGAGCGTTTTGCCGCAGATCAACCGTGAGCCGTTGTGCCCCCCCTGGCGTTGGGGGCTTGGAGCCGTCAATCTGCGGGGATGGATCCCTTCGCTTCTGATGGTGCGCCCAATCCCCATGCCTGGGGGGCGGAGGTGATGCTGTTTCAGCCCACCAGTTTTGACGGGGTGCAGGAGGCGGTGATGGCCCTGCGCGATCACGCCACCGTGCTGCTCAATCTCACCAGCCTGCCGGTTGATCAAATGCAGCGGGCTGCAGATTTCATGGCCGGCGGCGCGTTCGCTCTCGATGCGCAGCAGGAGCGCCTGGGGGAACGCGTGTTGCTGTTCGCCCCGCACTTCGTTCAACTCCATCGCGATTGAACCGGCAAGCTGGGCGGAGGCGGCTCGCTGTGGCATGGATGTGCACGATCTGGATCTGGCGGCCTGCACGCCGGTGAATCACCTCTGGGGTGAGCTGGTGGAGCTGCTGGGGCTAGAGCGGAGCACGCGGGCGGCACAGCAGGCGTTGGATCTGCAAGCCATGCGCGGCAGCACCAGCACCCTGCCGGCGTTGCTGGTGGAAACCTGCGGCATGGGCCTGGTGGAGCGGGGTGCTCTGCGACGGGCGATGGGTTTGCCCTGGCCGGAGGGGCCTGGCGCGCTGCTGCTGATCAGCCGGCCCCGCCAGCAGTTGCAGGTGTTGCAGCTGGAGCGTTAATCGAAGCGACAGGTGGGCGTGAGCCCAGGCACGCTGAACTCCATGAACCAGAGGTATTCACGGCTGCGCCAGCCCAGATCAAAGGGCTCGGTGCTTTGCCATTCCTCCGGCTCCAGCCCGAAGGCCTGCTGAAGAAATTCAGGCACCAAGGCCTCCACGGCCTCCTGGCCGGGCTCCCCCTCATCAAAGAGACGCTCGGTGTAGATCACCGCGAAGATCTCATTCTCCTCATCGCAAATCACCACCTCGAATCCCTCGCCGGTGGCTGCGGGCAGCGTGTGGAGCTCGAAGTATTCATCACGCTCCAGCGGATCGCTGGGGGCCTGATCCAAAAGCGCCGCCAAGGCTTGCTTGAAGCGATCCAGTGCCATCCGGCGGGGGGCTGCTGCTGTCAGTGTGGCGGCGTGAGGCCGCAACGGCCATGCCAGCGCTGATGCTGATGCCGGACTCCCTCGATCCCAATTGGATCGTGCACCAGCAAGGTGATTTGCTGGTGTTCAACAAGCCGGCCGGCTTGCTCAGCCAGCCAGGGCTGGGCCCCGAGCTCGCCGATTCGCTGATCAGCCGCGTGCAGGCCTGCTGGCCCCAGGCGCTCCTGGTGCATCGCCTCGACCGCGATACCTCGGGCCTGATCCTGGTGGCGCTCACGTCAGCGCTGCATCGGGCCTTGAGCGGACTGTTTGCTGAGCGCCAGGTGCAGAAGCGCTACGTGGCGGATGTGCACGGTGTGCCGGATGCCGCCGAGGGGCTGATCGAGCTGCCCATCGCCAAGCGCCAGCATCGCCCCCCGCTTTATGGCGTTGATCCGGCGGGCAAGCCAAGCTGCACCGTCTGGCAATGCTTGGACACTGCAGCCGACGTGAGCCGCCTGGCGCTGGAGCCCCGCACCGGCCGCTCCCACCAGCTGCGGGTGCATCTCCAAGCCCTAGGACATCCGATCTTGGGGGACCCGCTCTATGGGCCGTTGGATGCCCCACTGCCCAGCACACGCCTGCATTTGCATGCAGCCGGATTGAGCTTGGTGCATCCCGCCAGCGGCCAGCGGTTGGTGGTTGAAGCTCCCATCCCCTTTCAGCTCCCAGCCCCATGAGCCCCCATTCCCCAGCGATCGCCCTGCTCGGCTACACCGCGGCCAGCCTCACCACCTTGAGCTTCATCCCGCAGGCGATCAAAACCCTGCGCAGCGGTGATACCTCTGCCATCTCCCTGCGCATGTATGCACTCTTCAGCAGCGGCGTTGCCCTCTGGGGCGTGTATGGGCTGTTCACCGGCGATGGCCCCCTGATCGTCGCCAATGCGATCACCTTGGTGGCGGCAGGGCTGATCCTGGATCGCAAGTGGCGAGCCTGGTGGGCTGAGCGTGGCGAGCGTCAGCGGTTGCGTGGCGGCAGGCCGTTGCCGTAGCGCAACAACTTGAGCCAGCGGCGTATGCGCAGGCCACTCAGCGCGGCTGCACCAGCTAACAGCAGGGCCGCAAGTCCAGGGATGCCAGGGCCGAGCCAGGCGGCGCCGACGGCGGCGAGTGCGGCCAGCCCCCAGCTCAAGGGTTGCACTTGTTGCAATCGCCTGTCGGCTCCCGCGCAGCTGCGGCAGTGGCGGGTGTGGGCCTCGTAGCGCTCCATGAGCTCCTGACGCCCCTGGCGGGGGGGGAGCGATACGTCTGGGAACGGCTCGCCGCCGTAGCGATTCACCCAGTCGTGCAGGGCGCGCACGTAGCGATCAGCGCTGGTGGGGAGATGAAAGCTGCGGATCGCTTCAGGGCTGCCGCCGCGGTGCTCCAGCACCCGCTCCTGCCAGTGCAGGAAGAGTTGATCGTCTTCCAGCACCACGTGATTGCCAAGGTGCTGCAGCCACTGCGGCCGCAAGCTCAGCAACCGCGCCGGCCAGGGTGACTCAAATTGGAACGGAAAGCGGGCGAACAGCCGGCACTCGCCTCGACGAATTGGCGTGGCGTACACCACCGTGAAAATCCGCGCAAAGCCCTTGGCTGTGAGGTCGTGCCACATCAGTGATGGGGCGGCGTAGGCGGTGAACTGGCTGCCGAGCTTTCCGCGCCGAGGCCCCTCCTGCCACACACCGGTGAACCCCTCCGGCCCGAAGCTGCTCAGCTCCAGCTCCACCGGGCCGGCGTTCTCGCGGCGCCCCACCGTGGCGTGGTGGGTGAAGGGCACATGGCTCACATCCAGCACGTTCTCCAGCAGGGTGAGCGCATCCATGGGCAGATCGCGGAACGTGTCCTGCACGAGCCAGCCGGGTTGATCGATCTCTGGCACCAGTGGCAGGGGGTGATCTGTTGCTTCGGCTGCATCTCCGCTGAACACAAACAGCAACCCCTGGCCCGTGGCGGTGGCGTAGCTGCGGCAATGGCTGCGCTGGCCGATCGCGCTGCCCTCCGCGGCCTGAGGGATGGCGGTGCAGTGCCCTGCGCCGTTGAAGGTCCAGCCGTGATAAGGGCATTCCAAGTGTCCGGCGCTGTTGAGCCGACCATCGGAGAGGGGGACCAGCCGGTGCGGGCACACATCCGCCAGGGCCCGCCAATGGCTGCTGCTGCGCTCGAACCACAGCACCAGGTCTTCCCCCATCAGGGTGAAAGGTGTGGGGCGCTGGGGGTTGAGATCGCGCAGGAAGGCCACCGGGTACCAGGCGTGCTGCCAGCGGTTGGCGGACTCGGGGCTGGCGTGCATCAGGCGCTGTAGCCCTTGCGGGCCGGGATCGGATAGGGGATTCGACGATGGCGCATCCGCCGCCACACCCGCACGAAAGCGCGCACCAGCAGCTCCAGCTCCGCCAGGCTCAGACCGCTGTCGAGCAGTTGGCCGTCGCGCCAGCGGGCCTCCACGATGCGGCGCACCATCGCTTTGGCTTCCTCTTCCTTGGTGTCAGGCGGGAGGGAGCGCAGGGCGGCCTCGCAGCCATCGGCGAGCATCAGCACCGCGGTTTCCGGGCTGCGCGGGATTGGGCCGCGGTAACGAAAATCGGCTTCACAGGTGGACGGGTTGCGCCGCCGGGCCTCGTGCAAGAAATAGCCCATTTTCAACCTGCCCTGGTGCTCGGGGATGAAGTCGGCTAGCGGCCTGGGCAGCCGGTAGCGGCGAGCCAGTTTCAGACCCTCATCGACGTGGGCTTGCAGAATCCCGGCGCTGAGCTTCGGGTCATCGAGTTTGTCGTGGGGGTTGTCGGTGCCCATCTGGTTTTCGATGAACCACTGCGGGCCGTGCAGTTTGCCCACGTCGTGATACAGAGCACCGGTGCGGATCAGATCAATGTCCGCCTGGATCGAGCGGCCGCCTTCCTCGGCCAGTCCGCAGATCATCAAGGTGTGCTCAAACGTGCCGGGCGCTTCGCAGGAGAGACGCCGCAGCAGCGGCCGCTCCAGATCGGCTAGTTCCAGCAGCCGAGCCCGGGTGAGCAGATCGAAGAAACTTTCCACCATCGGGCTGATCAGCAGCACCCCCAGCAGCAGGCCTCCCAGCAACACCGCTTCGCCCGGGAGATCGGCACCGACAGGCAGGCGTCCATCGCCCTCACCGCTGGCCACGGCCAGCTGCAGCAGCAACCACTCGGCCACCAACGCACCCACGGGAATCAGCAGCGCCAGCTGGAGCAGTTGTGCCCGGCTGCGCTGCCGTCCGGCCAGAACGGCTGTTACCGCGGCCACACCAGCAGCCACCAGGATTCGTTGATCGTTGAAGGGGGCCAGCGGTAGCGGCCAAAGCAGGCTGGCGATGGCCACCCAGCTCAGCCCAGCGGTGGTGCCAAGCCCCTGGGCCAGCAGCAGCGTGGCTGGCACCAGCAGGGCTAATGGGCTCGCCGCTGCTCCAAGCCAGAGCTTGAAGCTCTGCACCAGCAGCAGTAGCCCCAGGGCCAGTAGGGCCTGGCGCGGCTCAAGGCTGGCCCGGTGTTGGCGTAGGAGCAGCACCATCACGCCGCAGGCCGCCAAGGCTTCACCGGCATGTAGCAACCAGGCACCGATCAGTGGCCGCCGGTTCACCAAGCCGAAGTAATCGAGCACCGCATACGACTGATTGCTGATCGGCTGGCCCTGCCGGGTGATCAGCTCGCCTTCGCGCACCTTGATCGTGGGGATCCCCTGCTGGGTGAGCAGGTCTTCAATCAGCCGTTGGCTGAGCGTGGCATCGATCCGCAGATTGCTGCGCCCCTGCAGGGAGCTGGCCACCACACGGCTACCGAGGCTGCGGCCAGGTTCCTGGAGCTCGTCGAGCTGTAGCTCGGCCGCCTGCTCCAGCTGGCGGTGGGCCACGCTGCTCACCAGCCCTTGCTGGAGCATGCGCTGGTGGGCCTGGCGCAGGTTGTTTTCCCAGGTTTTCAGCCGTGCAGGAGGAAGGTTGGCCAGCCAGTCACGCTCCTCAGGGCTGAGGTCAAGCGGAGCAACCTGTTCCTGATCGGTGCTGGCCAGCTGTTGGATGGCTTGCAATTGGCGCTCAAGCCGCTGCTCCAGTTCACGGTTGATGCGTGGATCCACCACCTGCACGTGGGTGCGTGGCCCCAGCTGGGAGCGCCGCTGCTCAAGGGCATCCGAATCCACCACGGTGGCGGCCTTCGGGGCCCGCACGGTGAACGGGGCCGGCACACCGGGCCGCAAGCTCGGCTCCACCAGCCATGGCCAGCTCGACACCATCGCCACCAGCAGGGCGGCCAGCACCACGCCAAACCAGTCGCGGCGGCGCCAGGGCGCAATGGCCTGGCGCGGCGTCTCTACGCGCAACAGCCGCCGCCAGAGCCGCATCAGTGTTCGCCAGGGGCGATAGACAGGGCCCGTGGGGATCACCGCAGAGGCGTCATTACAACCACGCTAGCGATGCCGATGCATGCTGAAGGGAGTGTTGTGCGTCCATTCCCATGGCCACGCGTCTGGATGGCCGTCAGCTGGCGGCAACGATCGAGCAGCGCCTTCAGGCAGTGGTGGCGGATCGCCTGGAGCGGGCCGGACGTCCACCTGGGCTTGCCGTGCTGCGGGTGGGCGACGATCCCGCCAGCGGCGTGTATGTGGCCAACAAGGAGAAGGCTTGCAGCCGCATCGGCATCACCAATCACGGCGCTCACCTCCCGGCCGATACCCCCGCCGCCGAGGTTCTGAACACGATTCAGCGGCTCAACGCCGATCCGGCGGTGGATGGAATCCTGCTGCAGCTTCCCCTGCCCGCTGGGCTGGATGAGGGGCCGTTGCTGGCGGCCATCGATCCGGCCAAGGATGCGGATGGACTTCATACCCTCAATCTGGGCCGGTTGCTCAAGGGCGAACCGGGCCCGCGCAGCTGCACACCCGCTGGTGTGATGGCGTTATTGGCGGCCGCTGATCTGGAGCTGGCCGGCAAGCGAGCCGTGGTGGTGGGCCGCAGCATCCTGGTGGGGCAGCCCATGGCCTTGATGCTTCAGGCGGCCAACGCCACGGTGAGCATCGCCCACTCGCGCACGGCGGATCTCGGCGAGCTCACCCGCCAGGCCGATGTGCTGGTGGTGGCGGCCGGCAAGCCCCGCATGATTGGCGCTAATCATGTCAAGCCCGGTGCGGTGGTGGTGGATGTGGGCATCCACCGTCTGGAGAGCGAGCCGGGCGCCAAGGCCCGCCTCTGCGGTGATGTGCGCTTTGAGGAGGTTGAGCCGATCGCCAGTGCGATCACCCCCGTGCCTGGAGGTGTGGGCCCGATGACCGTGACGCTGTTGCTTGTGAACACCGTGGCCAGCTGGTGCCAGCGCTGTGATCTGGATCAGCCGCTGGCGGATCTGTTGCCGTGAACCAGCATCCTGCGGCGTGTAACGCCCTGGCCTGAGAGAATCCGCGCAGCGATGGCCCAAGGCCCAGCCCCCATGACCGCGGCCGTCTCCAGTTTGGGCAATAGCCCCGCCGCCGAGGCTTCAGGCTTCGACTTCGCCGCTTACCTGGAAGGCGCACGGCTGAAGGTGGAGGCAGCCCTGGATGGCTCCCTTGGCCCCGAGCGGCCTGAGAGCCTGCGGGATGCGATGCGTTATTCGCTGCTGGCGGGCGGCAAGCGGCTGCGGCCAATCCTCTGCCTGGCGGCTTGCGAGTTGGCTGGCGGCACCAGCGAGCTGGCGCTGCCCACGGCGGTGGCGCTGGAGATGATCCACACCATGTCGCTGATCCATGACGATCTCCCCGCCATGGACAACGACGATCTGCGCCGCGGTATGCCCACCAATCACAAGGTGTATGGCGAGGCCAACGCGATCCTGGCTGGTGATGCGCTGCTCACCCGTGCCTTTGAGATGGTCGCCCTGCGCAGTCCAGGTGTGCCCGCCGAGCGGCTGCTCAAGGTGGTGGGCGAACTGAGCCTGGCCTCGGGTGCTCCGGGTCTGGTGGGAGGCCAAGTGGTGGATCTGGAGTGCGAAGGGAAAGACGTGGATCTTGAGACCCTTGAGTACATCCACCTGCACAAGACCGGAGCCCTGCTGCGGGCCTGCGTGCTCACCGGCGCTCTGATCGCCGGTGCTCCCGAAGCCTTATTGGAGGCGCTGCGCACCTATGCCCGGGGCATCGGCCTGGCCTTCCAGATCATCGACGACATCCTCGATGTGACAGCCAGCAGTGAGGTGCTCGGCAAGACCGCCGGCAAGGATCTCACCGCTGATAAGACCACCTATCCCAAGCTGCTGGGCCTGGAGGAATCACGCCAGCGCGCCGATGCCTTGGTGGCCGAGGCCAAAGCGGCCTTGGAGCCCTGGAGCGCCGGCGGTCAGGCTGCACCGCTGCTGGCCCTGGCCGACTACATCACGAGCCGCGATCGATGAGCACACCGTTGCTTGGCATCCTCGATAACGGCGCCCTCTGGTGGGGCCTGGCGGCCTGCGGCAGCGCCCAGCTCTCCAAGCTGCTGATCGAATTGGTGGTGCATCGCCGTTGGAACCCCAAGGTGCTGGTGGAAACCGGCGGCATGCCCTCGAGCCATTCGGCGCTGCTCACCGGCACGGCAGCAGGGTTGGGGTGGCAGCAGGGCTTTGATTCGCCTGTGTTTGCGCTGGCGGCCACGATGTGTTTTGTGGTGCTCTACGACGCGGCCGGTGTGCGCCGTGCTGCCGGCCTCACGGCCCAGCGGGTGAATGGCTTGCCGGATGGCCTCTGGGAGCTGCATCCCGATCAGGCTCCCGAACTCAAGCCTCTGAAAGAAAACCTGGGCCACACCCGTCTTGAGGTGCTGGTGGGCAGCCTGATCGGCCCGCTGGTGGCGCTGCCGGGCTTGGTTTGGGTGGGTTCACCGCTGCTGTTGGCGCAGCACTGGGGCTGGCTGGCGGTTGGCTGAGGCGCTCACTGCTGGCCAAGCCGCAGCTGCCGAGGCCTTCGCGGCCTGGCTCAAGTCTTCGTACGACGGCACCCCGTTTGTTCTGAGCGGCTACGCCGGCACCGGCAAGACCTATCTCTCGCGCCATCTGCTTCAGCAGGTGGACGATCTCGGCCACTGCTGGACTGTGGTGGCCCCCACCCACAAGGCCGTAGGGGTGCTGCGCCAGCAGCTGGCCTGGGCTGGCCTGCAACCCACCTGGTATCCGAGCACCATCCACCGGCTGTTGCGGTTGAAGCTGAAGCGGCAGGGCGATCTGGAGCGCTGCGAGGAAACCGAGCAGACAGCCGCTGCTTTGGAAAACCTGGCGCTGGTGCTGGTGGATGAGGCCTCGATGGTCGACAGCACCCTGCTGGAGATCGCCCTGCGTTGCGCCCATCCCTTCCGCACACGGCTGGTGTTTGTGGGGGATCCGGCCCAGCTGCCGCCCGTTGGGGAGCCCGGCAGCCCTGTGTTTGGCCTGGGCCGGGCCGCAACCGCCAGCCTCAGTGAGGTGGTGCGCCACCAGGGGCCTGTGTTGCAGCTGGCCACGGGCCTGCGTAACGGCCAGCTTCCCTGCCGTCAGCCGCCAGCCCTACCCCCGGTGCGCGACAGCCATGGCCAGGTGGCTGTGCTGCCCCGCGCCGACTGGCTGGCCGCCGCTCAGGCGGCCTTGCGCCGCGGCGCCGAGCTCGACAACCCCGATCACGCCCGCATCCTCTGTTACACCAACCGCGCCCTTGAGCAGCTGGTGCCGATCGCGCGACGAGCTATCCATGGTGAGATGGCGGATCAGCTGCCGGTGCTGCCCGGTGAGGTGTTGATCAGCCGCGCGGCCGTGATGGCGCCGGCCTGCCGCGCCGGTGAGGAGGCTGCCGAAGAGCCCGACATGCTGCTGGGCTCAAACCGCGAGCTGGTGGTGCGTGATGTGACACCAGAGCGCTGCGATTTGGCGGATTTCGGCATCGGCAGCGGCGATGGTCTCACCGCTCCGGTGATCGATACCCTCAGCGCCGAGGTGGAAGCTGGCGAAGCGCGGCTCACCCTGAGGCTCTTGCCTCCGGCCGGCAGCCAGGCTCGCAGTGAACTGGATGGATTCATGCGTCAGCTGCGCCAGCAGGCCCGCGATGCCGGCAAGCAGGCGGGCCGTGCCCTATGGAGGCGCTATTTCCTGGTGCGCGATGCCTTTGCTTCGCTGGGGCCTGCGGCTGTGCTCACGGTGCACCGCAGCCAGGGCAGCACCTTTGGTGAAGTGTTTGTGGCTGGAGATGTGTTTTGGCCCAGTGATGCGGTGCTGCGACGCCAGTTGGTCTACGTGGCGGTGAGCCGCGCTAGCCAGGCTGTGTGGTTGGTGGCTGATGACCGCCGCGGCGAGGGTGCCAGCACCGCTGCCGATCGGCGTTGCTGGCATGACTGGCTGCAGCAGGGTGCCTGAGGCTTAGCTGAGTTGCAGGCCTTCGATGCCCTGCCAGCCCAGATAGCCCGCCAGCACCAAGCTGATGCCCCCCACCAGCAGATCACCGCGGGCAAACAACACTTGTTTGCCCTTCTCGAGCAAGGGCACCATCTGATCACGGCCCACGAGCACCGCCCCGAAAGGCAGCAGCAACGCCAGGCTGGCCGCCAGGCTGAAGCCAGCGGTGTACAGCACCTCTTGCAGACGGGTTAAGCCGGAGGAGAGCAGAGCGGAGGCGGCTTTGGCGAACAAAAACAGGTCGTCGGGACTGATCACCTCGATCGCGCAGCTGGCCCCCAGCAGCAGGGGTAGGGGCATGGCGCACAAGCGATCGAGCTGCCGGGTCCAGCCGGGGGGTTCTTGCCCCTCCTCTTTTCGATCCAGCAGTTCCTTCAGCCCCAGGGCCAGCAGTGCTCCTGCGGCCAGCAGGTCGAGGCCGGTGCGGTGACTGCTGCCCTTCTCCATGGTGAGCAGCAGGCCGTGCCCCACGGTGAGCAGCAGCACCACCATGGTGGTGACGGTCACCACCCAGGCCAGCACAAACAGCCCGCCACGCCGCAGGGGTTGGGGACCCAGCAACAGCAGCAGCAACAGGCCGATGTGGATGGGGCTGATGGCAATGCCACTGCCATAGGCCAGCAGCTCAGCCCATAGGGTGCCGTTCGTCATTGCGGCGAATTCAGCGTCGGATTTCGAACCAGTCTTCCCTGGTGGGGACGAGTTGGCTATGGCTCACGCTGTGGACCCCAGCACCTTGGGGCCCGCGCTCGCACCACAAACGCAGCTCCGTGAGCTTGTGGGAGGCGCCTTCAGCCTGTACCTGCACCGAGCCGTCGGCTTGGTTGCGCACCCAGCCGTTGAGATCCAGCTCCCGCGCTTTCTGGCAGCAGGCGGCCCTGTAGCCCACGCCTTGCACCCGGCCGCGCACGATCAGCTGCCAGCGCTCGATGCGCTGCAGCTGCGAGGGATCGGGCCGTTCCACCTGCAGCCATTCGCGTTGCCGCACGGCACGGCTGCCGCGGCTTGGGCTGGTGGCATCGGCGATCAGCCAGCCCGGCGCCCTTGATTCCACCTGGCGAGGGGTGTTGCGTTTGGCGGGAGCATCTTTCCTCTGGCTCACGGGCGAAGGTCTCCCACCACTGGTCCTCAAGCTGGCATGCCGTTGGCCGGTTGGCTACGGCAGCTGCACGGGGGCATTCCAGCGCAGAAGCGCGCGTTGTTCACGCTCGCTACCCAGCACGCAGAAGCTGCCGGTGCTCAGCACCAGTAAGGCTCCGCCCGCCACGCCAAGCCCAAGCCAGCAGCCGGCCAGGCTGCGCAGGATGTGGCCGTGGGCAAACAGCGCCACCCTGCCGCCGGGATGCTCCGCTGCTAGCCGGGTCAGCAGCTGCTCGCAGCGCTGTTGCACCGCTTCGAGGCTTTCTCCGCCCGGGCAGGGGTGGCTGAACACAGTCCAATCGGGCACCGTGCGCCGGATCTCGGCGGTGGTGATCCCCTCGTATTGGCCGTAATCCCATTCGCGCAAATCCGGCTCAAGCCGCGCCTGGCCCCCAAGCCCCGCCAACTCACAGGTGCGCTGCGCGCGTTGCAGTGGGCTGCTGTAAACAGCCTCAAAGGTTTGCTGGCCGAGGAGAGGGGCCAGGGCCCGTGCCTCGGCCTCGCCCTGGGGCAGCAGTGGAATGTCGGAGCTGCCGGTGTGGCGGCCATTCAGGGCCCACTCCGTGGCGCCGTGGCGCAGCAACCAGAGTTCAGGGTTGGCCATCAGGTCTGCTCAGCTGGAGGAGAGAGGGGTGGTGAGCCGGGCGGCCTGGGCCAGGCGCTCGGGGATGAAAGGGCAGCCGCCCCAGTGCAGATGCAGCCAGCTGGCATGCAGCTGCGGCCGGCTCCAGCCCTCATGCCGGGCCGGGGCCCCCCAGCCCTCAAGCTGCCATAGCGTTTCAGCTTCAGCCACGGTGGTGGGTGACAGCTGCCAGCGGTGAAATTCATGGCCGCAGAGCTGCTCGCCTTGCTGCAGCACCAGGCCGCTCCCCAGGGCGGTGGCGGTGCGATACCCCAAACTGAGGGCACCGCGCTGAGCTTGGAAGGGCAGCAGCCCGGCCATGGCATGGAGTTGGCCATGGGCGTCGCTGAGCTGCTGGCCAAGCAGCAATAGCCCACCGCACTCGGCATAGATGGGCACCCCCTGCTGATGCGCCCGCTTCAGCTCCGCCAGGCTGCGGCGGCTGGCGGCCAGCTGCTCCGCATGCAGCTCCGGATAGCCTCCCGGCAGCACGATCGCCTGGCAGCCCTCCGGTAGAGGGTCATCGTTGAGGGGAGACCAGGCTTGGACGTGCATCCCTTGGCCATGCAGCAGTTCGCTGGCCTCGGGGTATCGGAAGTGAAAGGCGGCATCGCTGGCGATGGCGATGGTGGTCGGGGCGCCGGCGTTGGCTGGGCTGATGGGGTTGGGGTCGGTGGTTGGAGCCGCTGCGGGTGCTTGCAGCAGCGGCCAGAGCTGCTCAAGCTCAAGATGCCGTTCCGCCAGATCCGCCCACGCCCCCTGCCGCTCGTTGAGATCGGCCAGTTCATGGGCCGGCAGCAGCCCCAGATGGCGAGAGGGAAGCTCCATGCTCTCGTGCCGTGGTAGGGCCCCCAGCAGTGGCATGGCGATGCCGGCTAGGGCTTCGGCCAGCAGGGCGTGATGGCGTGGGCTGCCCACGCCGTTGAGCACCACACCGGCCAAGCGTAGGCCTGGCTGGTGATCGCGAAAGCCCCTCACCAATGCCGCCACGGAGCCCGCCTGGCGGCTGGCTTCCACCACCAGCACCACCGGCAGCTTCAGCAAAGCCGCCACATGGGCTGAGCTGCCCTCGCTGCTGGGCCCGCGCCCATCAAACAGGCCCATCACCCCTTCCACCACGGCCAGATCGGCCTTGCTGCCGTGCTCTGCAAAGCTGCGCTGCACCCAGGATTCACCGCAAAGCAGCGGATCGAGGTTGCGGCAGGGGCGGCCACTGGCGCCGCTGAGCAGCTGGGGATCGAGGTAATCGGGCCCCACCTTGAAGGTTTGGATGCTGCTCCCCCGGCGCCGTGCCAGGGCGGTGAGCGCCAGGCTCACCAGGGTTTTGCCGCTGCCGCTGGCCGGGGCGGCGATCAGGCAGGGCATGGTGAGAGCCGAACGGCCTTGGGCCGTGCTTTAACTGGGCAGCAGCTTGGCAGCCAGCGCCGCAGCGGAGGCCAGCAGGGGATTGGTGCTGTCGTGGCCGCCGCCCAGCAAGCGGGCCATTTCCATCTCCTCGCTCTCATTGGGCAGGGGCACCACCTCTTCAGCCAGCTCCATCGAAGCCACCCCGCCCGCCTCCAGGCGCATGCAGCCGCCTGATTCTGAGCAGAGGATCACACAGAGCGGCGAGCGATCCGGCGGTGCACAGATCAGGCGCAGCCCCACCAGCGCGCCGGGGTGCAGCTTGCTCATCCCCACCGGCACTGGCATCAGCCGGAACTGCACGCTCTGGCCATCGTTGCGCTGGAATTCAGCGCCAATGCCTCGTCCATCGGCGTTGGCCTCATCGATCCAATAGCTGTTAAGCAGGTGCCAGCCGAGCCGATCGGCGATCCAGGCCGCCAGCAGCAGGCCTTTCACAGGGTGCTGGCCCTCCACGTCGATATCGAGTTGCACCACCTGATCGAGCGCGCTCTGACGACTGGGTGGATCGAACACCATCGCCAAGGATTCTCTCCAGGTGCGCAGCCGCAGCCAGTTGAGATCGTTCACGGCTTGGCCCTGCTCGATCCGCTGCACCAGTAGATCCAGGCAGCGGCGCGGTTCGCCGATGGAGCTATCCACCACCAGGCGGCGTGGCGGTACCGCCAGGGCTTGCAGCAGATCGGGGGATTCATCCAGTGAGCCGTTCCACCACACCCAGCAGGGCAGGTCGGCAGGAATCAGCTCCTGCAGCATCGTTAATCCCTGCTGCATGGCTCCCATCCCTCCGCGCAGCACCACCACGTCGCCGCAAGCATCAGCATTGATGCCGCGCTCCTCCGGTAGGGGGCAGTAGGCGGCTACCAGTGTTTCCAGGCCCTTGCCCGCCTCCAGGGTGGGGGCCAAGGTGATCAGGCGGCGGGGCTGGTGAGCGCTGATGGCGCGGTCCACGAATTGCCCGCGCAGATCTTCGGCGCTGTGGCTGCCGGTTTGTTGCCCCAGGGTCCAGGCGAGCTGCGGTGCGGTGGGAGCTGTGCTCGCAGGCAGCCCCAGCTCAGCTGCCGCCTGGCGGGCGGCCTCGAGTAGCTCATTGCTGAGAAGGCCGCTGATCGGGCCATCGATGCGGCCTGTGCGGATGAGCTGCTGCTGCAGCCAGGAGGGCTCCCATACCACCAGGGTGAAGGTGGCGGCGCCACTGGAATCCTTGAGGCTTTCGCTCCAGAGACGGTTGAGGTATTGGGGGACCTCGCTGGGGGGGAGTTCAAGCGGGGCCTGCAGGGTGAGCTGGGGTGCCATGGCGGTTGATGGAGCAAAGAAGCAAACGGGTAGTGATCAGGGGCGACGCCACATCAGGCCGTCCTCGGCCAGCAGGTTGTCGGCAGCGCCAGGACCCCAGGTGCGCGCTTCGTAGGGGTACACCGGTAGCTGAGAGGGGGCATCTTCGATCAGCTCCAACAGGGGGGTGTAGAGGCGCCAGGCCGCTTCCACTTCATCGCTGCGGGTGAACAGGGTGGGATCGCCGAGCATGGCGTCGGCCAGCAGGCGCACATAGCCCTCATCGGAGGGTTCACCGAAGCTTTCGTCGTAGCTGAAGTGCATGTCGACAGGGCGGCTGCGCATGCCTGATCCCGGGGCCTTCACATCGAACACAAAGCCGGCGCCTTCATCCGGTTGGATGCGCAGCACCAGCTGGTTGGCGGTGGGAGTGCCGCCTGCTGCATCGAACAGCTGCACCGGGGCCTTGCGGAAGGTGAGCACAACCTCGGAGAGCCGTTTGGGCAGGCGTTTGCCGGTACGCAGGTAAAAGGGCACCCCTTGCCAGCGCCAGTTGTCGATGAACAGCTTCATCGCCACATAGGTTTCAGTGGTGCTCTCGGGATTCACCCCTGGCTCCTCGCGATAGCCAGGCATTGGATTGGCTGGATTGCCACCGCGGCTGTACTGGCCGCGAACGCAACACTTCCAGGGTTCGTCTTCGTTGGCCAGGCGTGCGGCTTGCAGCACCTTGGCCTTCTCACTGCGGATCGATTCCGGATCGAAGTGGCCCGGGGTTTCCATGGCGGTGAGCGCCAGCATTTGGGTGAGGTGGTTCTGCACCATGTCCCGCAGGGCGCCGCTCGTTTCGTAGTACCCAGCACGCTCTTCCACCCCTACGGTTTCTGCCGCCGTGATCTGCACGTTGGCGATGTAGTTGCGGTTCCAGATCGGCTCAAAGATGGCGTTCGCGAAGCGCAGCACCAAGATGTTTTGAACCGTCTCCTTGCCCAGGTAGTGGTCGATGCGGAAGATCTGCGACTCCTGGCCGCAGCTCTGCACCACCCGGTTCAGCGTTTGAGCGCTGCTGTAGTCGGTGCCGAACGGTTTCTCGATGACCACGCGGCTGCGGCTTGGATCCTTCAGCAGGCCGGCATTCGCTAAGGCGCGGCAGCCACTGCCGTAAAACGCAGGCGACACCGAGAGGTAGAAGGTGCGGTTGCCCCGGGTGGCACGCTGCCGATCGAGGGCCTCGAGGCGCGTGCCAAGGCGCACCACGTCATCGTCCTTCTGCAGATCTACCGGCTCGTAGAACAGGCAAGCGGCGAATTGTTCCCAGGCGTTCTGGTGTTGCTTCACCTCACCGGCCATCGCTTCGGCCATGCGGCTGCGGAACTCTTCGTCGCTCCAGGTGCGCCGCGCACAGCCCAGCACGGAGAACTCCGTGGGAAGCCTTCGCTGGCGGAATAGCTCAAACAGCGCTGGGATCAGCTTGCGGTGGGTGAGATCGCCGCTGGCCCCGAAGATCACCAGGCATTGCGGGGAGATCACACGCTCTTGGCGCAGGCCAACGCGCAGGGGATTGGTCTGGGTGGCGGCCATGGGCAATGCTCGCGTCACCCAGGTTTAACGAGGTCAGAGCGCCGCTGCATCGGATGGCAACAAAAAAGCCCGCCTTGCGGCGGGCTTGGGCAGAGATGCGCAAGTTGCGGCTGCTCAGTAGGTCTCCACGTGCCAGCGCTCGGCTTTCTTGAGCTGCGGGCGCAGCTCGTGCCACTCGATGCCCTTGGCAGAGGCAGCTGCGGTCATCGCCTCGTCAATGCCCGGCTCCATGCCACGCAGACCACACATGTACACGTGGGTTTTGGGGTTCTCGATCCAAGAGAAGATCTCCTCGGCGTTTTCGCTGACGCGGTCTTGGATGTACATCCGGCCACCCTTGGCGTTCTGCTGCTCACGGCTGATCGCCTTGGTGTAGCGGAAGTTCTCGGGGAACTGGCTCTGATAGTGCTCGAAGTCGGCGTCGTAGAGCAGGTTGGCGGTGGTGGGAGCACCCATAAATAGCCAAGCTTTGCCCTTGAAGTGCCAGTCGTTCTTCTCGCGTTCGGTGGGCTCGAACATGCGGCGAAGATAGGTGCGCATCGGGGCGATGCCGGTGCCGGTAGCCAGCATGATCACGTTGGCGTCTTCGTCGGCGGGCAGGAGCATCTCCTTGCCCACGGGGCCGGTGATTTTCACCTTCGCACCGGGCTCGATGTCGCAGAGGAAGGTGGAGCACACACCGTTGATGGTCTCGCCCTCTTTCTCGTATTGCAGCTGGCGCACGCACAGCGACACGGTGTTGCCGGCCATGTTGTCGCCATGGCGAGTGCTGGCGATCGAATAGAGACGCAGCTTGTGGGGCTTGCCGTTCGCATCTTCACCGTCGGGAATGATGCCGATCGACTGACCCTCCACGTAGTGGAGCTGGGGATCACCACCGCTGAGATCGAAGGTGATGTGGTTCACGCGGCCGATGGCACCTTCAGCCAGCAGGCTGTAGTTCTCGGTCACGGTGCCGATGAAGGGATTCTTCGGCTTGTAGAGATTGACGGGGACGTCGGCGTGGTGCACGGCAGCAGCTGCAGGTTTGGCGGGGGCTTTGGCTTTGGCGGCCGGCTTGGCAGCAGGCTCGGTAAGCGCTTCGGGACCAGCTGTAACCGAGATCACCTTGCCGCCCAGCTGGCTGATGGACTTCATCAGGGTCTGCAGACGGGAGAAGGGCACGGTGATGCTCCGCTCGGCGTTGCGCTGCTGAGTCAGCCCGTAGCCCTGCACCACCACTGTGAACACGCGGGAGTCGCTGCAGCTGGAGGTTGCGGTCGAGACACGCATGAATCCCTTGAGCCCTGATGTCGCGCGAGATCATAGGGAACCTGCGCGCTTCCGATCGAGGGCGTTAAGTTATGGCGCCGAAAGTGTGATCAAGCCGGTTTGCCTTCGACGCAGCTCACGGCATCCTCTTCAAGCCCTGTTCAGGCTTCGCTTGACACCTGCGCACTGGACACGATTCAGCAGGAGATGGAGCGTCTGCCCGGGGGTACGCGCCGCCTTGCTGTGCAGCTGCGCCTTGATCTCGATCCCCAATGGCTGTGGGCGGTGCTCACGGATTACGACAGCCTCAGCCGCTTCATCCCCAACCTGCAGAGCTCCCGCCTGCTCTGGCGTCGCTCCAACGTGGTGGGCCTCGAACAGGAGGGCGCGCAGACGTTCATGGGCATGCGCTTCAAGGCCCGCGTGCAGCTTGAGCTCACCGAACACATTGAAGAGCGTTGTCTCAGGTTTGTGATGGCCAAGGGCGATTTTCGCCGATTCGAAGGAACCTGGCGGATCGGCTCCGAGAGCGGTGCAACCACTTTGTTTTACGAGCTCACCGTTCAGGGCTGTGTCGGCATGCCCATCGGCTTGATTGAACAGCGCCTGCGGGAAGACCTGGCGGCCAATCTGCGTGCTGTGCAACTGGAAGCCCAGCGGCGGGCCAACACGATCGCAACAGCCGGCTGAAGCAGCCAAGGGGCCGCAGCCAATCGCTAGCTGTTGGGTCAACATAAAAAAAAGCGGCTGTTAAGCCGCTTTCCTTTCATACCCCCAAGGGGATTCGAACCCCTGTCGCCTCCGTGAAAGGGAGGTGTCCTAGGCCTCTAGACGATGGGGGCTAGGACTCGGAACAACAATGGCGTCAGGCCCTTGCGCTGCTTGGCTTTTCAGCCCCGCTTCCGATGGGATGAAGTTACGGGCCGGAGGTGCCCTTCGTCAATCAGCTGGCGCTTTGGCCATCCCACACCGGCACGGTGAAATGGAAGCAGGCCCCTTCATCGGGCTCGGAGACCACCCAGATGCGGCCGCCATGCACTTCCGTGATGCGACGGCACACCGATAGGCCCACGCCGAAGCCTGAGGTGCTGGAGGAGGTCTGGGGCAATCGCACCCGTTCGAGAAAGATGCGCTCCTGCTCGTCGCGCGGGATGCCTGGGCCCGAGTCGCACACGCTCACCTGCAGCCACTGACTGGTGCGGTGCAGGATCGTGAGGCTCACCTGGCCGCCATCAGGGGTGAATTTGAAGGCGTTCTCCAGCAGGTTGAGCAGCACCTGGCGCATGCGCCGTTGGTCGGCGTACACATCCGGCAGGTCGGTGGGGATGTCGGTGATCAGCTCCAGGCCTCGGCCCACCCACAGCTTTTTCAGCTCCAGGATCGCTTCGGCTGTCACCGGCCCCAGGGCCAGGCGCTGGGGGTTGAACAGGGCCTCCCAGCGCGTTGTGCCCACTTCCAGCAGGTCTTTGGAGAGCTGCTCGATGTCATCGAGGCGTCGGCCGAGCACATCGCGGAAGCGGGTCTGATCGATCTGGCCGAGGTTGAGGCTCTGCAGGGCCAGTTTTGAGGCGGTGAGGGGGGTACGGAGTTCGTGGGCCACCATCCGCAGCCGCCGCTCCTGCACACCGAGCCGCTCGATCAGCGTCTCGTTTTCCTGGCGCAGCACCAGGAGCTGGTCTTCGAGCTGCAGCTCCCGCTGGGTGCGGCTGCCATCGCTCTCGGCGGGCCGCAGGCTGATGCCCAGACCGCTCACCACCTCCAGCTGCTGCCAGCGGGGAAGCCAGTTGCGCAATTGCTGCAGCAGGGTGTTGCCGGCGAAGACCTGCTTGGGGGTGGGCTCAAGCTTGATCAGTGCCGGGGTGGCCACGAGCCGATGCAGCTCGAGCAGCTCCGGGCGCTCGGCAGGATCGGCGATCTCCAGGCTTGCATCGAAGCCAAAGTCCTGGTTTTCCAGAAACGCCACCAATCCCCGTAGATCCGGGGTGGCGCGATGGTGGGGGGAGGCCACCAACAGCAGCTTGAGATGGCGGCGTTGGCTGCTGTCCCCGTCAAGCGAAGCAGGCAGGGCAGAACCTGCTCCCCTGCGCAGCTCCCCGCGTTGTTGCGGCTGGAGCGATGCGCTGCTGAGGAAGCGGCTGGGTTGAAGCTCGTCGGGGGGCTGTTCCCCTGCAGCGGGCACCGGCGCGCGGAATCTGCAGAAATTGTGGTTTCAGCTTATGAGCTTTGGCAGGTCGTGCCAGGCCCGCTATGACGACTGTGATGAGACGTTGTCCTGAGGAATGCCGTGGCCTACCCACGAGAACTCGTGACACGTGTGCATCCGGTGTCGCAGTCGGCCGGGGCTCGCGGGAGCCGCATCCAGCTCGACAACACCCTGCGTCGCTGGTTTAACCGCAACCTGGGCTTGTGGCGTTCCCGCCGTCAGTACTTCTTCCCCGATGACGAGGTGTTGCGGGTGGACATGCTGCTGCGGGTGCAGACCTTTGAAGACCAGGCCGAAACCGAGCCCCGCTACCGCTTCACCTGGTGGCCTGAGAAGGAATACGACTTCTTTGAGATCAAACCCCGCTACGTGCGCGAAGGGGTGATGGACGCCTCGCTCTGCGGTCATCAGCTGCGCCGCAGTCGCGGCTACCTGTGCGGCTCTCCCACCAAGAGCCAGATCCGCCAGGCCGATGAGCACGAGCTGGTGTTCGAGTCGCACTATTTGCAGTGGGACATCCTCGAGCACATCCGCCTCGTGGATCAGGACCGTTTCCGGGCGCGCTCGATCTACTCCTGGTGCGACGGCAATTTGGAGTTGGTGGAGACCCACCACGAGATTCGCCTCGAGCCGGCCGGTCCGCCACTGGCAGCGGATGCCTGATGGCGATCTGCAGGTTCTGCAGCAGGATTGGTCGACACCGCCTCTTTTGCGTGCGTTCCTCCACAACCCGCCTTGGCCTGTTGTTGCTGCCGCTGGCTCTAGCGCTGGCTCCGATGGCTGCGGTGGCGGCGCCGGCCTCCGAGGCCGATATGAGCCTCTACACCCGCATTGGTGCCCTGAATGTGTGCATCGCTCGGGCCGCCGGCATTGAGTTCGACAAGGCTGTTGCGGTGGCCGGCGAGACGATTGCCCAGGTGATCCAGGGTCAGCACGACGGCGCTATCGCCCAGGTGGGGGCCAAATCGCTCACGATCGAGGAGCTGCGCAAGGGCGCTATCAACTCCGCCGTGCTCGGCGCCGTGGAGGTCTGCCCTGATGAGGTGCCTGCGGATGTGCGCAAGAAGGTGGAGGAGGTGCTGAAGAGCCGAAGCACTGCACCCGCCGCCTCCCCGGCTCCCACCAAGAAGTAGTTCCGAGCCACACGCTTCCCCCATGGCCACCGTTCGCCTCGCCGATTACCGTCCGGCTCCTTATCGGATCGTCCACAGCGGCCTCACGGTGCAGCTCTTCGCTGATCACACCTTGGTGGAGGCCCAATTTCAGCTCGAACCCAATCCCTTGGCTGAGCTGGGCCCGCTCGAGCTTCAGGGTGTTGCGCTTGAGTTGCTGGAGCTGGAGCTTGATGGCCAGCCTCTGGCAGTTGAGGCCTATCGCCTGGAGAGCCAGCGGTTGCTGCTGCTCAATCCACCGCCGCAGCCATTCCGCCTGCGCACCTTGGTGCGCATCCACCCTGAGACCAACACCAGCCTCGAAGGGCTGTATGTGAGCGGTGGGATGGTCACCAGCCAATGCGAGGCGGTGGGCTTCCGCCGCATCACGTTCCACCCCGACCGCCCGGATCTGCTTAGCCGCTTTCGTGTGCGGATCGAAGCGGATCAGACCAGTTGCCCGGTGCTGCTCTCCAACGGCAACTGCATCGAAACGGGCCCGCTGCCGGAGGGGCGCCATTACGCCATCTGGGACGATCCCTTCCCTAAGCCTTCCTATCTGTTTGCCCTGGTGGCGGGGCGGCTTGAGGAGGTGCGCGACCAGTTCACGACACGCAGTGGCCGCACGGTGCAGCTACGGCTGCACGTGGAACCGGGCGATACGCCCTACACCGCCCATGCGATGGCCTCGCTGAAGCGCTCGATGCTCTGGGATGAGCAGCGCTATGGCCTCGAGTACGACCTCGATGAGTTCAACATCGTGGCTGTGCGCCATTTCAACATGGGCGCAATGGAGAACAAGAGCCTCAATATCTTCAACTCCAAGTTGGTGCTTGCGGATGCGGCTACCGCCACAGATGCGGAGTTAGAGCGTATCGAAAGTGTGATCGGCCACGAGTATTTCCATAACTGGACCGGTAACCGAATCACCTGCCGAGACTGGTTTCAGCTCTCCCTCAAGGAAGGTCTCACCGTGTTTCGTGATGCCAGCTTTACCGCCGATTTGCATTCCGCGGCGGTCAAGCGGATCGAGGATGTGTCGCTGTTGCGCAATACACAGTTCCGGGAGGATGCGGGGCCGACGGCACACCCGATTCAGCCTGATCACTACCAGGAGATCGACAACTTTTACACCACCACGATCTATGAAAAAGGATCGGAGGTGATCCGCGCGCTTCACACCCTGCTCGGGGAGGAGGTGTTCATGCGCGGGATGGCGCTCTACGTGAGCCGTCATGACGGCACCGCCGCCACCTGTGATGACTTTGTGCAGGCCATGCAGGATGCAGCCGAGCAGGCCTGGGCCCAAGGCGCCGCCCTGCCGCGGTTTGATTTCTCTCAATTCCGGCACTGGTACAGCCAGGCCGGTACCCCGCAGCTGCACATCGAGCGCCGCTGGGATCAGGAGCGGGGAACGCTCAGCCTGCAGGTGCGCCAGAGCATTCCTCCCACCCCAGGTCAGCCCCATAAACATCCGCTGGTGATTCCGCTGGTGCTGGGTTTGGTGGGGCAGGCCGGCGAACCGCTGCCGCTGCGCCTGCAGGGCGAGAGTGAGCAGCAGGCCGATGCAGCGGCCCTTCCCCACGCCTGGGGGGATGGCAGCCGGCTGGTGGTGATTGATCAGGCGCAGCAGCTGATCGCGATTGAAGGGCTGGAGCCCCACAGCCATCCCCCCGCTCTCTCCATGCTGCGTGGCTTCTCCGCGCCGGTGAAGCTGGAGATCGAGCGCAGTACCAATGAGTTGCTGCACCTGCTGGCGTGTGACAGCGACGCCTTCGCCCGCTGGGATGCCGGCCAGGTGCTGCTACGTGAGGCGGTGCTGCAGCGGGCCTCCGGTGCACCCAACGATGAGCTGGAAGAGGGGCTCGTGGCGGCCTTCGAGCGAATCCTGGCCGAAGTGGGTCTGTGCGATTCCAACCGCAGCATGATGTTGGCCCTGCCGGGGCTGCCCGAGCTGGAGGATGCCGCGCTCGCTGCGGCAGGGGTCTCCGATCCACCGGCCTTGTTTGAGGCGCTGCTGGCGCTGCAGCGTCGGTTCGGAGAGGAGCTGGCGGTGCCGCTGGAGCACACCCTTGAGCGTTGCCGTCCCCAGTGGCTGCTGGCCTGGCCCGATGGTGTGGGCGATCGCGACCTCACCGCCACGGCGTGGCGCTGGCGCGTGGCTGCCGGTGATGTGGGGGTGCGGGCGGAAGCTGCGGCTGCGGTGAGCGGTCCTTCGATGACCCTGGCCCGCGCTGGACTGCGGGCGCTGCAGTGTCACGACACCCCTGAGCGTGCAGCGGCGATGGCGGCTTTCTACGAGCGCTGGCAGGACAAGCCGGTGATCCTTGATGCCTGGTTTGCCCTGGAGGCCTCCGCCCCCTTCGGCGATGGCGTAGCCCGGGTGCAGGCTCTGCTGGAGCATCCGCGCTTCGATGCGGCCGCGCCCAATTCCATTCGCGCCGTGCTGGGGGGCTTCGCCGGCAACGTGGCTCAGTTTCACGCCATCCATGGCCGCGGCTACCGCTTCATGGCCGAGCAGATTGCCGAGCTCGATCAGCGCAATCCGATCACCGCTTCCCGCATGGCGAAGGTGTTCAGTCGCTGGCAGAGCTACGGCCCAGAGCGCAGCGCCTGCATGCGGCAAGCCCTGGAACACTTAGCCGCAGCGCAGCTTTCAGCCAATACATCCGAGGTGGTGAATCAGTGCCTCAGCGTTGTGAAAGAGGCGGCCTGAACAGGCTCTGGTGGAGGCGACCCAGGGCCTCGCGGCGGGCCGGGCCCCCTTCTGGCCCGGCATATTGGCCCCACAAACCTTCCCAATAGAAATAGATCACGCCATGGCCCCGCTCTGCAGCCAGGCGCACCTTCTCGCTCAGGATCGGGATCGAGGTGGTGCGGCCACCAAAGCCAGAGAGGATGCCAATCTCTACGGGGATTCCCCAGCTGCTGGCTTTCACCAGCGCCGGTTGCTGTAGATCGCGTTCGTAGCCCTTGAGCGAGTAGGCATAGTTCTGCACCACGAGTTCATCGATCAACCCGCCGAGGGCCCAGAGCTCCCAATCCTGCAGCCAATGGTTGTAGGCGAAACGAAAAGGTCCCGGTGAGAGGCTCACATAGGGGCTGCCCTGCCCGCTGCGTTTGAGGGTGGCGCGTAACTCGCGCAGAAGCCCGCTGAGCTGCCTGCGCCGCCAGTTCATCCAGGTGCGATCGGCATGGTTGTCCGGTGGCTCCACCCCATGCTCACGCGCGTAGAGGTCTCGGGTGTAGGGGTCGTAGCCCAGCTCCACCGGCCAGGCGAAATGGTCATCGAGCTGGATGCCATCCACCTTGCATCGCTGCACGATCTCGCCGATCAGGCCCAGAAATCGCTCGCGCACGCCCGGATGGGCTGGATTCAGCCACACCATCTCTTTGCCGTGCATCACCATCGCCGAGCTGCCATCGCGTTTTTGCAGCACCCATTCGGGGTTGTTGCGCACCACAGCGGCGTCGGCTGGTTCCATCAGTCCGTACTCAAACCAGGGAATCACCCGCATGCCGCGCCGGTGGGCGGCAGTGGTGATCAAGCAGATGGGGTCATGGCGCCCGCCAGCCTTGAGCAGGGCAGGTTCCATCGGTGCCCAGCGGCTGCGGTGGAAGGTGGTGCCGCGGCTCCACACGTTGGGATAAAGAGTGTTGAAGCCGGCCTGGGAGAGTTCGGCCACCGCTCGATCAAGCCGCGCGGGCTCGTAGTAGAGGGGGCTCGGGCTGTTGGTGAGCCAGACCCCCACACGGCGCGAATCCGCCCAGGCGGCGATCGGGAGCAGAGCGGGCAGCGTCAGAAGCGCCGCAGCCAACCAGCGCCGTGCACTGCGCTGCCTCAACGGAACATCGAGCTCACCGAGCTCTCGTCGTGGATCCGCCAGATCGCTTCCCCGAGCATGTTGGCGACCGAGAGCACCTGGAGCTGCGGGAAGCGGCGCTCATCCACCAGCGGAATGGAGTTGGTCACGATCACCTCCTCAAACAGCCCAGGCGCTGACAGGCGCTCGATGGCAGGTCCTGAGAACACCGGGTGGGTGGCGCAAGCCAGCACGCGGGTGGCACCGTTCTCCCGCAGCAGCCGGGCACCGGCGCAAATGGTGCCGCCGGTGTCGATCATGTCGTCGATCAAAATGGCGGTTTTACCAGCCACATCACCAATCACGGTGAGGCTTTCAGCCACGTTGTGACCGGATCGACGCTTGTCGATGATCGCCAATGGGGCGTCGTTGAGGCGTTTGGCGAAGGCGCGGGCGCGGGCCACGCCCCCCACATCCGGTGACACCACCACCACATCGCCGAAGTCGCGTCCGGCCAGGTAGTCCACCAACACGGGGGAGCCGTAGATGTGATCGCAGGGAATGTCGAAGTAGCCCTGGATCTGGGCGGAGTGCAGATCCATCGCCAGCACCCGATCCACTCCCGACACAGCCAGCAGGTTGGCCACCAACTTGGCGGTAATCGATTCGCGGCCGGCGGTTTTACGGTCGGCCCTGGCATAGCCGTAGTAAGGGATCACGGCTGTGATCTGGCGGGCGGAGGCCCGCTTGCAGGCATCCACCATCACCAGTAGCTCCATCAGGTGATCGTTCACCGGAGCGCAGGTGGGCTGGATCAGGAACACGTCGCAGCCGCGGATCGATTCCTGGATCTGGATGTAGAGCTCGCCATCGGCGAAGCGTTTAATCACCCGAGGGCCATCCGGCACCCCGAGGTAAGCGCCGATCTCCCGGGCCAGGGCTTGATTGGCGGTGCCACTGAACAGCCGTAACCGGCGTGTGTCATGGGCCATCGGCGCCTGTTCGACCCGTTCTGCGGTCAGGAAACTGGTCACGGCGGCCGCTGGCGCGAACGGTGGAACCCCGATCGTAGAAGCCACCCGGTTCCTTGGCTGTGCGTTTGCGATGACCTTCACCCAACCCATAGGCCCAAGCGAGGGGATCAGCTGGCCATCCGCCGGTGTAGTGCTGGTGGCGCCTGGCGGCGTGAGCAGCGCTGAAGGCCAGCAGTTGGCTGGGCTGCTCGGCCTGAGGAGCCTCAGCGACGCAGCGGGCCGGGCGGCTGATCCGAATGCAGCCTTGACCGCGTTGCAAACAGAACCGAGCGGTTGGCTGCTCCCTCTATCCGTGGATCCTGCAGCGGAGCTCGCCCAACCCGGCTGTTGGGTGGATGCCCTGGCGGCCTGGCGCCAGCCCGTGGTGCTCCAGCTGCAGGCTGCTCAGGCCACGGCCGGTCCGGCACGGGCCTATGCCGCCTTGCTCGAGGCGGCCCAGGTTCCCCTTGTGGGCCTGGTGCAGCTGGGGGAACCCTGGCAGCCGCAGCGGCGCCGCGCCGATGGGCTGCCCTGGCTGGGATGGCTGCCGGCCGCCGATCGTGACCCGGAGGCTGCGGCGGCTCTGCGCCTGGCCTTGATCACGCGCTGGCGGCTCAGTTCGGCCAGGGGCGCTGGGCACGTGCATCCAGCTGCCTGAGCCGCTGCTTGGTCTTCAGAGGAGGGCGTAGCGGCAGGGTGCGGAACTGCAGCTGTTCCCCAGGCCGCAGCGCCACCGCCAGCAGGCTCAGGGCCTCGCCCTGCGTGAGGTTGGTGTCCACCTCGCCTTGCAGGAGGGCGAGCAGGCCTGGCAGCTGCTGGATCTGCTGGCGCTGGCTCATCTGGCGCAGCACGCTCTCCACCGCCATCTGCTGACGATCGCGCCGTCGCTCCTCGCCGTTGACCTCATCGCGGAACCGCAGCAGTTGTTCCACCTGCGGGCCATCCATCACTTGAAGGCCGCCATCCAGCTGAATTTTGTAATTCTGCGTTTTGTCGGTGTAGCGCATGCTCCGATCAGGGGAGAGCTCCACCCGGCCAATGCCGTCCACCAGGGCGCGCAGGGCCGAACGCGGAAGCACCAGGTAACGATCGGGCTGCCCTTTGGGCAGGCCCACCAGCTGGGCCGCCGTGCCGGCCACGAGAGCGGGTCCGCCCCGTTGATAAAGGCTTCCCAGGGCCACCGGGGTCTTGTCGCCCGGTAGCTGGACGGCCGTTTCCACCGGCAGATTGAGCAGCTGTAGGGGCCCTTCTGGGTTCACGTGCACCAGCAGCAGCGCATCGCTGTTGGCGGGTCCTTTCTGATCGCCGTCGGATCCGATCACCAGCACACTGATCGAACGGCTGGGCAGCTCGGCTAGGTCGGCGGCGCTGGGTGGCCCTTGCTCGCGCACGGCCCGGTCGCTTTCCGGCCAGATCACCCCCAGCAGCGCCAGGCTGCTGGCCAGGCCCAGGCCGGCGGCTAGCAGGCGAAGAGCAGCCCTCTCGCGGGTGCGGCGCTGCGGGCGTGGCTGGGCGGGAGCCAAAGCAGATGGGGCATCAACAATCCCTCCACTTTGACCGAACTGCGCGGTTTTGCTGCCCCTGCCGCCAGGTGCTCTCGATAGGTTGTGCAGCCAACCACCACGCCAGAACGGCTCCGTTGACTTCCGCTGCCTCCCCATCAGGTGCCGTCGCGCCCCATGAGCGCGCCCGACCGCTGGCCAAGGGCAGCGTGTATCCCGCCAAAGATCTCTGCAGCCAGTGCGGCCTGTGCGACAGCCGCTGGGTGGCCTATGTGAAGGACAGCTGCGCCTTCCTCAACCAGCGCTTTGACGCGATGGAGGCTGCGGCCCACGGCCGCAGCCGCGACCTCGACAACGAGGACGAGCTGTATTTCGGCGTGCAGCAGCGGATGGTGACCGCCCGGCTGCGGCATCCGATTGTCGGCGCCCAGTGGACCGGGATCGTGAGCCGCATTGGTGTGCGCGCCCTGGAAACCGGCCTGGTGGATGCCGTGCTCTGCGTGGGCCAGAGCGAAGACGATCGCTTCACCCCCGTGCCGCGCCTGGCCCGCACCCCCGAGGAAGTGCTGAGCGCGCGGGTGAACAAGCCCACCCTTTCCCCCAACCTGGAAGTGCTCGAGCAGCTGCCTGGCAGCGGCATTAAGCGCTTGCTCGCCATTGGTGTGGGCTGCCAGGTGCAGGCCTTAAGGGCCGTGCAGACCACCCTGCCCCTCGATGAGCTGTTTGTGCTTGGCCTGCCGTGCGTCGACAATGTGTCGCGCCAAGGGCTTCAGACCTTCCTCGAGAGCACGGTGAGCTCACCCAACACGGTGGTGCACTACGAGTTCATGCAGGATTTCCGCATCCACTTCCGCCACAGCGATGGCCGCGAAGAAACGGTGCCGTTTTTTGGGCTCGATACCCCCAAGCTCAAGGACGTATTCGCCCCCAGCTGCCTGAGCTGCTTCGATTACACCAATGCTGGAGCCGATCTGGTGGTGGGCTACATGGGGGCCAGCTTTGGCCGCCAATGGCTCACGGTGCGCAATCCGAAGGGGCAGCAGCTGCTCGATCTGGTGGAGGGCGAGCTGGATGTGGCGCCGGTGAGCAGTAGCGGCCAGCGCCAGGCGGCGGTGCAGCAGGGCATCGAGGCCTACGACAAGGCTGTGAAGCTGCCCCTGTGGCTGGCCAATGTGATCGGTTTTGTTGTGGAGCGCTTTGGGCCGAAGGGCCTGGAATACGGCCGCTTCTCGATCGATTCCCATTTCACCCGCAACGCCCTATGGCTGCGCCGCAATCACCCTGACAAGGTGGAGGCACACATCCCGGCCTTTGCTCGCCGGATCATCAGCCGCTACCGGCTACCTGAGTGATGCGACGGGCCGGCGTTCTGCTTCATCCAACCGCCCTGCCCGGCTCGCCGGTGTGCGGGACGTTTGGAGCAATGGCGCATCGGTGGTTGGATCTGCTGGCGGATCACGGCATCAAGGCCTGGCAGCTGCTGCCGCTGGCGCCGCCCGATTCGTTGGGTTCGCCTTACAGCTCCCCCAGCAGCTTTGCGCTCAACGGCTGGCTGCTCGATGCCGATCAGCTGGTGGCTGATGGCCTGCTCGAGCGAGCTGATCTGGAGGCCCTTCCCGGCGACGCGGACCCGGGCCGCTTGAATCCCGCCCTGGCCGAACAACGCAGCAAGAGCCTCGCGGCCCTGCTGCTGCGCCGCTACCCCAGCTGGAGCGCCACCCTGCAACAGCATTTTGAAGCCTGGCGCCAGCAGCAACGCTGCTGGCTGGTGGATCACTGCCGCTTCTGGGTGCTGCGCCAGCGCTACAGCGGTCAGCCTTGGTGGCAGTGGCCCGCGCCGCTGGCGCGGCGGCAACGCAGCGCCCTGCGCGCGCTGGATGCTGAAGCGAAGGATCTGCTGCTGCAGGAGGCGTTGCTGCAATGGCAGTTGCAGCAACAGTGGCAAAGCCTGCTGGATCACGCTCGCCGCCGCAGCGTGCAGGTGATCGGTGATGTGCCGTTTTATGTGGCCCACGACAGCGCCGATGTCTGGAGCCACCGGCATCTGTTTTCGGCAACGGCTGATGGCAGCCTCAGCCAGCAGAGCGGTGTGCCGCCCGATTACTTCTCCGCCACCGGCCAGCTCTGGGGCACGCCGGTGTATCGCTGGCCGCTGCATCACCTCACCCGCTTTCGCTGGTGGTTGCGCCGGCTGGAGCGTCAGCTGAACCTGGTGGATCTGCTGCGGCTTGATCATTTCCGTGCCCTTGAGGCCGCCTGGTGTGTGCCCGGTGGCGATTGCACCGCGGAGCATGGCTGCTGGCGCCCTTCACCAGGCCACAGCCTGTTGCGCAAACTCCGCCGCCACTACAAGGGGCAGCACCTGCCTTTGATCGCTGAAGACCTCGGGGTGATTACCCCTGGTGTGGAGGCCCTGCGTGATCAATACCAGCTACCGGGGATGAAGATCCTGCAGTTTGCCTTCGACGGCAATCCCGACAACCCCTATCTCCCGGCCAACTACACCGGCAGCAACTGGTGCGTGTACACCGGCACCCACGACAACGGCACCTGCATCGGTTGGTGGCAGCAGTTGAGTGGCGAGCAGCGCCATCAGGTGGAGCAATTGCTTGGCCCGGTGCATGCCCCGGGGTGGCAGTTGCTGGAGCTGGCTCTCGCTAGTCAGGCCGATTGGGCAGTCGTGCCGCTCCAGGATCTGCTGCAGTTGGGGGATGAAGCCCGTTTCAATACCCCGGGCACCGACCGCGGCAATTGGCAGTGGCGCCTCAGTGGCGGGCTCGATGCCATCGCCGGCCCCCTCAAGGGCTTGGGGGAGATGGCGCACCGCTATCAGCGCTGATCGCTGGCGATGGGGGCGGCAGTTGGTATTGGCCCGGCTGTTTGGCTTTGGGGGCTAAAGCCGTGCCATTCCACAGCACTTCACCCGCCTTGGGCACGGGATAGATGCTCAGCTCCAGGGGAGGCTCCAGCTGCCACACCAGTGATCCCTTGGCGCCGTTGAGGCTGGAGCGTTGGCCAGCTTCGCTCTGCAGGTTGATGGTGCTGGCCTGGCTGAGATTGAGTTCCAGCACCCCGAGCCTGGGCGGATCTGGCTGGGTTTGGTTGAGCTGGCTCAGGGCACCGCGCCCCACGCCGCGGCTGGCCCGCTGCAGCGGGCGCAGCTCCGGGTAAACGCTCAGCAGGGTGGTGCCGGGGTTGGAGGGTTTGGCCTGTTCCGCGGCCGGTAGTGGAGCGATCGGCCGCAGGGTGAGCAGATTGGCCGCGGCCAGCTGGCGTTGCTGCAGGTTGAGCGCATAGATCAGTCCCAGGCAAAGGCCGCCGTAGAGAAGCCCCCCTTGCCAGCTGCTGAACACATCGATCGACCCAGGGGTGAAGCGCCGCAGTAAGCCGCCACCCTCCCCCCGCGCGCCTTTGTGCTGGGCTTGCGGTGGCAAGGCCACATCGAGGCTCCCGGCGGGCAGCTCCAGGCGCTGCTCAATCAGGGGCAGCATGGTGCGTAGGTAGGCCCCTTCCGGCAGGCGATCACGCCAGCCCCGTTCCAGGGCCTCCAGCACCGGAGTACTGATCCGCGTTTCTAGGGCCATCTGGCGCAGGTTGAGGCCGCGGGCCTCCCGCTCCTGCCGCAGCCGCCGCCCCATCGCCAACAGGGGATCATCCTGCGGGGAGCTGCCGGTGCCCTCACCGCCCCGGATCGAGCCGCCTCGCCGCCATAGGCGGCTGAGGCTGGACAGGCGTGGCGCAAGCCTGGGCATTAAGGCCGGGTGTGCTGATCGGGCCATTCTTGGCGATCCAGGCGCCGCCAGCGACCCTCCGGCAGTTCGCCCAACGCAATCGAGCCGATGGCCACCCGCTGCAGATCGAGCACTGGATGGCCCAGGAGCTCGGCAGTGCGGCGGATCTGGCGGTTGCGGCCCTCATGCATCACCAGCTCCAGCTGGGTGGCATCGGCCCGCTGCGCCAGGCGCCGCAGTGTGACCGGTTGGCTTGAGCTGCCATCGAGGGGCACGCCGCGGGCCCAGCGATCGAGCACGGCCTGGTTGGGCTGCCCCCGCACCCAGACCCGATAGGTCTTGCTGTGTTGGAAGCGCGGGTGGGTGAGTTGCAGGGTGAGGGAGCCGTTGTTGCTGAGCAGCAGCGCACCGCGGCTGTTCGTATCCAAACGGCCTACGGGATGCAATCCCTGGCCACGGGCCAGTTCGGGCGGCAGCAGATCCAGCACGATCGGCCGGCCCTCAGGGTCGCTGCAGCTGCACACCACCCCGGCAGGTTTATTGAGCAACAGCACCAGTGGCGCTGCCGCAGGGCGGAGGGGGCGGTCATCGAGGCTGATGGCGTCGCGCTCGGGATCGGCGCGATCTCCCAGCTGGGCCACGCGCCCATTCACGCTGATCCGGCCGGCGCGCAGCAGGGTTTCGGCCTTCCGGCGGGAGCCGAGGCCGGCCGCGGCGATCAGCTTCTGAAGCCGTTCCTCCGGCATGGCGCAGGCCTGGCTGGATGCATTCTGCCCCCGAAAAAGGTGATAGCGTTACGAAACACCGAAGTTTCGTAAAGCCTTCAACGCATGCCTTCGCTCCCGGTGATCCGTTCCGATCGCGATGCTGCTGCCCTGGCTGGTGGCACTGATCTGGTGCGCTCTTACCTGCGCGATATCGGTCGCGTGCCGCTGCTCTCCCATGAGCAGGAGATCACCCTTGGCCGCCAGGTGCAGGAGCTGATGGCGTTGGAGGAGCAGCGCGACGAGCTGCGGATGCGCGCCGGTGGCGAGGAACCCACCGATGGGCAGCTGGCGGAGGCCGCCGGCATCACCCCCCAGCAGCTGAAGAAACGCCTGCGCAGCGGCCAGCGGGCCAAGGAGCGGATGGTGGCGGCCAACCTGCGCCTGGTGGTGAGCGTGGCGAAGAAATACACCAAGCGGAATATGGAACTCCTGGATTTGATCCAGGAGGGCACCATTGGATTGGTGCGGGGCGTGGAGAAGTTCGACCCCACCCGCGGCTACAAGTTTTCCACCTATGCCTACTGGTGGATCCGTCAGGGGATCACCCGTGCGATCGCGGAGAAGAGCCGCACGATCCGCCTGCCGATCCACATCACCGAAACGCTGAACAAGCTCAAGAAGGGCCAGCGTGAGCTCAGCCAGGAGCTGGGCCGCACCCCCACCGTCACCGAGCTGGCGGAATTTGTGGAGCTGCCGGAGGAGGAGGTGAAGGATCTGCTTTGCCGCGCCCGCCAACCGGTGAGCCTGGAAACGAAGGTGGGCGATGGCGACGACACCGAACTGCTCGATCTACTGGCGGCCAATGACACCCAGCCCGAGGAGCTGGTGGATGGCGAGTGTCTGCGCGGTGATATGCGCGATCTGCTCGAGCAACTCCCGGATCTGCAGTGCCGCGTGCTCAAGATGCGCTACGGCATCGGCTTCGAAGAGCCGATGAGTCTGAGCTCCATCGCCCGCGAGTTGGACATGAGCCGTGACCGCGCCCGCAGCCTTGAGCGCCGCGCCCACGACGAGATGCGGCGGTTATCGCAGGAGATGGTGGCTTATCTGGCGGCCTGAACCTCAGAAAAACTGATCAAAGTTGTCGAAGTCCACGGCGCTGAAGGTGCCGTTTTCCACCTGCAGCATCAGGCGCTCCAGTTGCACCCAGAGGGCGCCTGCTGTTGCCAGCGAAAGAAGCAGTGCCACCAGGATGGCTGCTCCCGCCGCGAAGCCGAAGATCTGCAGGCTGCCACCGATGAACAAGGTGATGCCCAACACGATGCCGGTGTAGCTGAGGTTGGTCTCGAAGCAGCCCAGGGGCAGGAGCGCCAAGCGGTCTTGTTTCCAGCCTTCGAGCTTGTCTTGCACCAGCTTCGCGAATGTGAGGCCGCAGAGGATCCCCATCGCCAGGCCAATGCCCGCCAGCACATAGGGGGGCTGCAGGTAGGGGGCGAACTCCAGCAAGATCTCCTGGGCATCCAGGTCGCCGTAATCGCCACTGGCCAAGTCCTGGGCGGCTTCGCTCAGGTTGATCGGGGCCAGGGACATGGGGCTGCGCTCAGGTGGCGCTGACCCTAAGCGGCCAGAGGGTTCAGCCGGGTGAGCAGCTGATCGCGCAAGCGCCGCACCATCCGTTGGGGAGCGAAGGTGCGCCCCAGCATCTCCATCAGGCTGCGCAGGTCTTCGGTGTTGAGGCGGTTGTCGCGCACCAAGGTGAGCAGCAGTCGCTCCCGGATGCTGCGGCCTTCCTGGCCGAGCAGCAGCTTGATGCCCGCACCGGCCACCGGGAGCAGCTCAGCGCCAACAGCGCTTTCATCGTTTTCCACAACCGCCAGCAGGCTCTCCAGCCGTGCGACTTGCAGGCGGCCATCGCTGTCGAACAGCACCTCGAGGAGTTTCTCGCGCATTTCGGCGGTGTCGCCCGCCAGCAGGCGCTTGGCCACATAGGGATAGGCCACCCTGATGATGCGGAAGCTGGGATCCAGCCGCAGCGCCAGGCCCTCCTGGCTCACCACGGCGCGGATGATCAGGGCAAAGCGCGCCGGCACCCGGAAGGGATAGGCATACATCAACTCCGAGAAGCGATCGGTGATCGCTTTGAAGTTGAAGGAGCCCACGTTGTCGCCGAGGGCGCCGCCGAGCACCTCCTCAAGTGCCGGCACGATCGGGGCGAGCTCAGTGTTGGGGTTGAGGAAGCCCAGATCCACGAAATCCTGCGCCAGTGCAGAGAAGTCGCGATTGATCAGGTGCACCACAGCACCGGTGAGGGTGAGGCGATCACTGTCGCTGATCGAATCCATCATCCCGAAGTCCACGTAGGCCAAATGGCCCATGGAGCCTGTTTTGCCCGGCAACGCAAACAGGTTGCCCGGGTGTGGATCGGCGTGGAAGTAGCCGAATTCCAACAGTTGCTGCAAACCCGAGATCACCCCGGTGCGGATCAGTGAGGCCGGATCCAGCTGATTCGCTTCCAGGTCCTGGCGCTGCTGCAGCTTGGTGCCGTTGATCCAGGTGGTGGTGATCACCCGCTGAGCTGAAAGGCTGCGGTCGACCCTTGGCACGATCACTGCTGGGTTGCTGGCGAACAGGCGGCCGAAGCGTTCAGCGTTATCAGCCTCGCGCCGGTAGTCGATCTCCTCGAAGAGCGACCGGCCGAATTCATCGATGATCTCGCCCAGGCCAAAGCCGAGGTTGAGCGGCAGCAGCGGAGCGGCCATCACGCCCAACAGGCGGATCAGCACCATGTCGCGCCGCAGCTGTTCGGTGAGCCGGGGGCGTTGCACCTTCACGGCCACCCAGGAGCCACCCACCGGCTTGGCCCGATACACCTGGCCGAGGCTTGCGGCGGCCACGGGGTGCTCCGGAAACTCCTCAAACAGCTGTTCCACAGGCGCCCCAAGCTCCTCCTGGATCGTCTGCAGGGCGATGGCGTGGGGGAAGGGGGGGAGGTCGTCTTGCAGCTTGGTGAGCTCATCGAGCCAGTCGCGCCGCAACAGATCGGGCCTGGTGGAGAGCGCTTGGCCGAGCTTGATGAAGCAGGGTCCCAGGTTGGTGAGCGTGGTGAAGATGCGCTGGCCCAGCCGTTTCTGCACCTTTGGGTCGGCGTTGCTGCTCTGAAGCAGCAGCACGAGCGCCAGGCCGAGCAGTTGGCTGAGCAACACGCTGAGTCTGCTGATCAGCTGCCAGGGGCGCAGCAACAGCCAGCGCAGATCAGCCCCCGGGTCGTAGCGATGGGCAGGGCTGCTCAAAATCTGCTGGGCAAGGGGTGCAAGAGCAAACTTTAAGGAGATCGCCCGATGGGCTATGGCTCTGCTGGAGCGCCTGTTAGCCCGCCCGCCGCAGCTGCCGTTGCATCTGCCAGCCCACGGCAGGGGCCGCGCCCTGGCACCGCCGTTGCACCAGCTGCTGCGCCAGCGCCCAGGCCGCTGGGATCTGCCGGAACTGCCGGAGATCGGTGGTCCCCTCGAGAGCGAGGGAGCCGTGGCGGAGGCTCAGGCTGCTGCAGCCTGCCTGCTCGGCGCGGAGCGTTGCTGGTTTGGGGTGAACGGGGCCAGCGGCTTGCTGCAGGTGGCGTTATTGGCGTTGGCTCAACCCGGAGAGCGGGTGCTACTGCCCCGCAATCTGCATCGCTCCTTGCTGCACGCCTGCCTGCTGGGCCAGCTGCGGCCGGTGCTGTTTGATCTGCCGTTTGATGCATCAACTGGCCTGTGGTTGCCGCCCACGCCGGATGGATTGGCGCAGCAGCTTGAGGCTGCTTTGGCCCAGGGGCCTCTGGCGGCGGTGGTGTTGGTGTCACCCAGCTATCAGGGCTTGGTGGGGGATCTGCCCGGGCTGATCGCAGTGGTGCAGCGCCGCGGCTTACCGGTGTTGCTCGATGAGGCCCATGGGGCTCACCTCGGTTTGGATCCACGCTTGCCGGCGGGTGGCCTGGCTTGCGGCGCGGATCTGGTTGTTCAGTCGTTGCAGAAGGCCGCTGGAGGTTTGGCACAAAGCGCTGTGCTGCTGCAAGCGGAGGGCGACGAGGCACGCACGGCTGCGATCGAGCGGGCGTTGCTCTGGCTGCAGACCTCCAGCCCCAGCGCCTTGCTCTTGGCCTCCGCCTCGGTCTCGCTGGCCTATTTGCACAGCCCCCCGGGCCACCGCCAGCTCGAGCGGGCTCTCTCCACTGGCGTAGAGCTGCGCCGCCGCCTGCAGCAGGGCGGACTCCCCCTCGTGGTCAACCAAGACCCATTGCGCCTGTGCCTGCACACGGCTGCCATCGGCATTAACGGTCTGGATGCCGACGCATGGCTGATGGAGCGGGGCGTCATCGCTGAGCTGCCAGAGCCCGGCTGTCTCAGCTTCTGTCTGGGGTTGGCACCACCGCGGCAGGTTTTGCGCCTATTGCCGCGGCGTCTGCAGCAGCTGCGGCGAGCCCAGGGGGCTGTGCCTCTGCTGCCCTTCAGCCGGCCGCCGCTCCCAGCGCTGGCCGAGCCCGAGCTGCCTTTGGGCCAGGCCTGGCGAGCAGCCCAGCAGCGGGTGCCCCTGGCTGAGGCTGCGGGCCGATTCGCCGCCGAACCGCTGTGCCCCTATCCCCCCGGCATTCCCCTGCTCATTCCCGGTGAGCGCATCGATGCCGCCCGCGCTGAATGGTTGCAGCAACAACAGCGGCTGTGGCCCGGGCAGATCGCTGATACGGTGAGCGTTGTGGCCGATTGATCAGCCCATGGGTGCGTCTGGCGATGACCCCTTCCAATGGGACTTCGTGACGCCCGGGCTGCCCGATGCGACCTTCGCGAATGCCCCAGGGTTCAGCCCCACGCCGATGGAGCAGCGGGTGATGCTTCTCGCCCACCTGCGCCCCCGCTCCGATTCGTTGGTGTGGGATGTGGGCGGCGGCACCGGTGCTCTGGCCCTGGAGATCGCCCGGTTGATGCCGGCCGGTCAAGTGCACACCCTCGAGCGCGATCCAGAAGCGATCGAGCTGCTGAAACGCAATCGTCGCCGCTTCGGCATCGCCAATCTCCACATCCACGCCGGGGAGGCACCGGAGGGGCTTGAGCAGCTGCCGCCCCATCCCGATCGCGTGTTGTTGGAGGTAGGGCGGCCGCTGCGGCAGGTGCTCGATCTGGTGTGGGAGGCCTTGGTTCCGGCCGGTCGTCTGGTGATCAGCACTGCCAGCCTTGAGGGCCTGGTGGATGCCACCGACACGCTCAGCCGTCTTGAGGCGCGAGATCTACAGGTGGTGCAGGCCACGGTGCATCGCATGCAGCGGCGCGGCAGCCAGGCCAGGCTGGCAGCAGCGGAACCGCTGTTTCTGATTGCTGCCGAACGCCCTTGATTCCGTCTCCCCGCACCCGTACATCTCCCCAGCGCCTGCTCAGCGGTTATGCCGTTGGGGCCTTTGGTTTTGTGGTGGTGGTGCTGGGGGGCTGGTGGTTCACCCTGGCCCTGGGGGTGATGGTGCACCTGGGCCTGTTGGAGTATTTCCGCCTGGCGCGTTTCAAGGGCATCCGCCCAGCGAGCAAAACCACCTTGGTGCTGGTGCAGCTGTTGCTGATCACCACCCAGTGGGCCCACGGCAGCGATGGCCAGGCCTTGGGCTTCGCCACGGATCTGGCAGCTGCGGTGCTGCCTCTCTCTGGCGCGGCCATCTGTGGCTGGCTGTTGCTGCAACCGCTCACCGGCAGCATCGCCGACATTGCCTCTTCCATCTTTGCCCTCTTCTATTTGGGCTTTCTTCCCAGCTATTGGATCCGCCTGCGCGAGCTCACCGATCCGGTGCTGGCGCCGCGGCTCAGTGCCTGGTCGGGGATCTGGCCGCACCTGAGCTCGGGCATGGTGCTGATGCTGATGGCCTGCTTTCTGATCGTGGCCACCGATATCGGCTCCTACGTGATCGGGCGGCGTTATGGCCGCACTCCTCTGTCCCCGATCTCACCGGGCAAAACCCTGGAAGGTGCCTGCGGCGGTGTGGGCTGTGCGGCCCTGCTCGGCGCCCTGTTTGCCGAGTTGCTCGGCTGGAATTGGGGATGGGCTGTGGGGGCTCTGCTGGGGGTGGTGGTGGCCCTGTTTGCTCTGGTGGGAGACCTCACCGAATCGATGATGAAGCGCGATGCAGGGGTGAAGGATTCCGGTGATCTGCTGCCAGGTCATGGCGGCATTCTCGATCGCATCGACAGCTATCTCTTCACGCCGGCGGTGTTTTTCACGGTGGTGACGCTGTTGTTGCCTCTGATCCGTTAGGGCGACACCCGGGCGCTGCCATGCAGTTGCAGCAGGCCTCCCTCAAGGTTGGCCTCGCGGATGTTGATGTTGGGGTCTGCCGGCAAGGCCACGCAGGGGCCACCTTCGCTGCTGCAAAGCTCCAGAGCACCATTCACGGCCCGCGGCACCGTTTCACAGCGGCGATCCTGGGCCTGCAGCACCAACCGGTCGCGCTCGATGCTGAGGTTTTGCAAGGGCGTGAGGCCCAGCAGCCCATCCACCAACTGATCCCCCAGGGGTCGCCAGTGAGGCGTGCACATCGAGCGGCTCAGGCCGGCGCCGGAAAAGGCCACGTAGCCGCTGATCTGAAAGGGGTGATCCAGTTGCACCGCCCGGCCCCGCAGCAGGTTGCCCACCTGCACCTGGATCGCATCGCTGCGCAGTTCCACCATCTCGATCTCCAGCGAGCTGAACACCACCCGCCGCGCCACCAGGCTCACCCCTTCCAAGCGGCCCCTAAGCAGGCCCAGGCTTGAGCCGTGCAGCTGCAGCTCCAGGCTGTCCAGCGCTTCGCACTGCTGGCGAATCCACAACTGCAGGCCGCTGGCGAGCAGTTGCAGCACGGGGCTGGAGCGTTGGGAGTCGGCGTCGTCAGCCATGCCAGATGCGGGCCACGGTGGTGGGCTGGTCGATATGCGGCAGATGCCCGCAGTTCTCCAGCTCGGTGATCCGCTCTCCTAACAGAGCCTGAGCGGCCCGTTTCTGCGGTGGCCGCAGGATGCGGTCGTTCTGGCCCCAGAGCACGGTGATGGGTTGGGGCGGCAACGGCGTGCCGCAGCCGGCGAAACCGCCGCTGCGGGCGAAGGCTCCCAGGGCACCGGCCCAGTTGTCGCAGGCCAGGTGCAGGGAAGCGATCTCCAGCTCAGCGGGCCCTACATCCCGATCCGGCATGGCGAAGGCGGAACGGCACAAGCCCTGGCGAATCGCCGGCAGGCTCAAAAAACGGGCACCCAGCTGATCGAGCAGCGGCGGTACGGGCATCGGTTGACCGGTGAGGCCAGCCGGCGCCAACAGCAACAGCCGCTCAATCCGCTCGGGGCAGCGCCTTGCCAGTTCCACAGCCACAGATCCGCCCATGGAGGCGCCGATCAGCCCAACCCGGGAGGCGCCGCTGCGGGCGAGCACCTGCTCCAGCACACGCTCCAGGTGATCGAGCACGGCGCCTGGCCCGTAGGGGCCACCGATCGGCCTGGGGCAGAAACCAAAGCCAAATAAATCGGGGATGAACAGCTGATGGCCAACCGCCAGTAGCGGTGCCAGGCGCCTGAATTCCAGATGGGAGCTGTCGAAGCCATGCAGGGCAAGAAGCGGTGGCCCTTCCCCCACCACGGCCACGGGCCAGGGACCGGCCTCGAGCCCCGGTAGGTCCCACCACTGCACCGCAGCGGCCAGCGCCCGGCCGTTGGGATCGAGCAGTGTGTTTGCCGCGCGGGCCAAAAGCTGTTGAGACATGTCGACTCAGCTCTGCTTGGAGGTGCGCAAGGCTTCGCTTGCGGTGGTGCTGCTCACGAGGGCCGCCAGCAGATCCGCAGGCTCCACGTCAAAGGGCAGGTGATGCAGATCGGAGCCGGGGCGGCAGGCGAAGGTGGCCACCTGTTGCAGCTCCGGCAGGCTGGCCTCGGACAAACCCAGATCCTCCAAGTTCACGGGTAGCCCCAGCTCCTGGAAGAAGGGCAGCAGCTGGCGGCGGGCCTGACCCGCCAGCTGATGGCTGCCGATGACTTCTTCCAGCCGCAGCTGCACCAGGATCCCGAATCCCACCTTCTCGCCGTGCAGGCGGCCATGGCTGGCCTGCAGCTGGGTGAGGCCGTTGTGCACGGCGTGAGCCGCCACCGTGCGGCAGCGCGCTCCGCCAATGCCGCCGATCAGGCCGGCGGTGAGCCCGCAGGCTTCCGCCACCCGCACCCATGCTGCACCACCTGGTTCGGCCATCGCCTGGCGCGATTCCAGCAACAGCTGGTCGCGCAGCACCCGCGCCATCTGCACCGCTTGCTGCACCATCCCATCGCTGCTGGCGCCGCTGCTCACAGAGGCCTCGTACCACTTGGCCATGGCATCGGCGATGCCGCTGGCCAGGGTGCGTGTTGGCGCCTGGCGCACCAGGTTGTGGTCAAACACCAGCAGGTCTGGGCAGCGATCCAGGGCCACATCACCCTCGAATGCTCCTTCTGGGGTGTAGAGGTTGGCCAGGGCTGTCCAGCCGGCGCACGTCGCGGCGCTGGTGGGCACGGTGATGCAGGCCAGCCCATGGCGATGGGCCAGCAATTTGCCGGCATCGAGCACCTTGCCCCCGCCGGCGGCCACCACCGCATCACAGCCCTGGGTGGCCAGGTGGTGTCTCAGACGCTGCAAGTCGCGCTCGCAGCAGTCGTGAGCAAGCTCTGCGGTGGTCACCACCAGGCCTTGGGCCTGAAGATCGGTGCGGAGCTGCTCACGCAGGCCAGCTGTGGCACTGCTTCTGCCAAGCAGGAGCGGGCGCTTCGTGAGGGCCGCGATCTTGGGAAGGGCCTCCTGCCAGGCCCCATCTCCCCGCAGCACAACCCCAGGAGCGATTGCGTGGTGGTGGGTGGTGCTGCCCAAGGTGCGCCAAATTGCCAAGAGGCCACTGTAGAAGTGGCAGGCGCAGCAGCTCGGCTGTCCTCGCCAGCAGGTATGTCACCACCTCTCCCCTCGGATCCGGGCCTGGCGGCTTTCGGGTCGAGCCTTACGGCCATCACCCTGGCGGAGCTGGGCGACAAGACCTTCTTCATGGCTTTGATCCTGGCGGTGCGCCACAGCGCTCGGCTGGTCTTTGTGGGTGCCTTCGCCGCGCTCTCCGCCGTCACCTTGCTCTCGCTTGGGGTGGGGTATGGATTACGGGAACTGCTGCCCCAGTGGCTGGTGCCCTGGCTGGCTGCGGCTTTGTTCCTTGGATTTGGCTTGAAGCTGCTGGTGGATGCCCAGGGGCTCGGGGCCGATGCAGCTCGTGAGGAAGAAGAAGAGGCCGAAGAAGCGGTGAGGGCCGCCGAACGCGATCAAAAGAGCGGCGGCACTTTGGCCGTGCTCTGGGAATGCTTCGCCTTGGTGTTTGTAGCGGAGCTGGGGGATCGAACCCAATTCGCCACCATCGTGCTGGCCACTGCGCCGGCAGAGGTGTTTAGTTTTGCTGGCTTGCTGGCGGGCACCTTGGCCGGCCACGCCTTCGTGACCGGCTTGGCGGTGGGGGCCGGCAAGTGGATCGGAGGCCGAGTGAATGAACAGTTGCTCTACCGGCTGAGCGGCGGACTGTTCCTGGCTTTTGCGCTGGTGTCGTTGCTGCAGGCCCTTGCCTCGGTGGGTGGCAGCTGATTCTTCGGCTTTCCCCCTGTCTGCCGGGCCCGTTTGGCGTCAGATTGAGTGCAGTGGCGAGAGCAGGTGATGTCCAGGCGGGGATGGCGCACGCGGCTGGCCGACACGCTGATGCGCTGGGGCGCCGCCTTGCGGCCTCCGCAGGCTCTTCCCCCGGCCCCAGCGCGCATCAGCCTGCCGGCGGAGCCCCGCCAGCCTGCTGCCATGAGCCAGCTCCCCGGCGTGCGACCACCCCTGTCGATTGAGAAAGCGGTGCGCAACCGCGACCTGACCGTTCTCAAGCGGGAGGCCTGTGATGCCCTGGCAGCCCTCGCAGCGGCTCATGCCCTCATCACGTCAGCCCGGTTGGGGCAGATCCAGAACCTCCGCACCGATGTGGAACGCGGTGAGCTCGAAGAGCAAGACCTGGCCGATCTGGCCGGCGACTATCAGGCCTGGCAAAACGATCAGGTTCGTTTGTTCGATGCCCTGGCCCTGGTGCTGGGCATGGCGGTGCCTGAAGGTCGTGCCTTTGATCAGATCGATGAGGAGATGACCGAGGCGGCCGAAGCCCACCTCAATGCCCTGGCTGCCGAATACCAGCGGCGTTTGCTCAGTGACCAGTTTGAAGCCGGCCAGAAGGAGGGCTGATCCATGGCCCGCTTTCTCAGTGTGTTCAAACCCTCGGGTACCCCAAGCGCAGCGTCGTTGATCGATGCGCTGCAACACCTGCTGCAGGAGTTGCAGGCTGAGGTGGATCACCGCACGCCGGCCCATCTCAGTGCCTTGATGCGCGGGGGGCAAGAGCAGCTGCGCATGCAACTGTTTGCCGATGTGCAGGCCAAAGCAGAGGGCCCGGTGTTGGAGCTGGTGCTGATGAGTCGTGAACCCATGGGCCAGGGCGCTCCTCAGACCTTGGCCATGTTTGAGCGCCTGATTCAGCTCGTTGCCCACACCCAGCCGGCCATGGAGCTGCGCTTTCGCTCCGACCGCGATGGCGCTCTGCCCGTCTGAAGGTCGGCCCGTATGGTGTGGCCTGATTATTTGCGTTTAGTCAGGGAGGTCTCCGATGAGCATCCGCGTCGGCATTAACGGCTTTGGTCGGATCGGTCGCCTTGCCTTCCGCCGTGCCGTCAGCCTGCCGGATGTGGAGGTTGTGGGTATTAACGACCTCATCGATGTGGAGTACCTGGCTTACATGCTCCGCTACGACTCCACCCATGGGCGCTTCCAGGGTGATGTACGTGTGGAGAACGGCCAGCTGGTGGTGAATGGCAAGGCGATCCGTATCACGGCTGAGCGCGATCCCAACAACCTCAACTGGGGAGCCGTGGGAGCCGATTACGTGCTGGAGAGCACCGGTTTCTTCCTCACCGATGAAGCGGCTCGCGCCCACCTCAACGCTGGCGCCAAGCGTGTAGTGATGAGCGCCCCCTCGAAAGACAACACCCCCATCTTTGTGATGGGCGTGAACCACAAGAGCTACGCCGGCCAGCCGATCGTCTCCAACGCCAGCTGCACCACCAACTGCCTGGCCCCCATGGCCAAGGTGCTGCACGACAACTTCGGCATCGTGAATGGTCTGATGACGACCGTGCATGCCACCACCGCCACCCAGAAAACGGTGGATGGCCCCTCTGTGAAAGATTGGCGCGGCGGCCGTGGCGCCGGCCAGAACATCATTCCTAGTTCCACCGGCGCCGCTAAGGCCGTAGGCCGGGTGATCCCTGAGCTCAACGGCAAGCTCACCGGCATGGCCTTCCGTGTGCCCACCCCCGATGTCTCGGTGGTGGATCTCACCGTGAACCTGGCCAAGCCCGCCACCTACGAGCAGGTGAAAGCCGCCATGAAGGCCGCCTCCGAGGGAGAGCTAGCAGGAATCCTCGGCTACACCGAAGACGATGTGGTCTCCAATGACTTCCTCGGTGAGAGCTGCACGTCTGTGTTTGATGCCGGCGCCGGCATCGCCCTCACCGACACGTTCATGAAGCTGGTGTCGTGGTACGACAACGAGTGGGGCTACAGCTGCAAGTGCATCGATCTGATGCGTCACATGGCCACGGTGAACTGATCCAAGAGCCAGGCCCAGAGGGGCACGCTGATCAGCGAGAGCAGCGTGCTCCACAGCACCAGTTGCGCAGCCGGGAGTCACTCCCGGCTTTTTTGTGGGCTCGCCACCGCCTGTGATCACCAGGCTGAACAGGGCTGCATCGCTGTTGCGGCAGGTGGGGGACCTTGCGACCCAGAGCCATGCCCAACAGCAAGCCAGGGGCCAGTTCGTGCAGCAACTGCAGCATCGCTTCACCCTGGCAGCCGTTGCAGCTGGTCGCTGGCAGCGCTAACGCTGATGCAACAGCGGGTGGGCCCATGGACGACCAGCCGATCACTCCCCATGCAGTGCCGGTTTTCGATACCGAGGGCAACCTCACCTACACCGGCGATGACGGACGCCGCTACGTGGTGGGTCCGTTGCCGGAGCTCGATGAGGCCCAGGTTGATCAAGTGATGCAGCGCCTGTTGGCTGGCCAGGGGTTGTTCGCCGATCTGGAGAGCCTCGCCAATCAGTGGTTAGGGCAGGTTTGCGGTCCGGATCTCAGCCGTGCCGCAGCGCTGGCCCTACTGCTCTCCAGCCTGGAGATGGCCTTGGATCCGGCTGACGACGACGGGGTGAGCTGATGCTTCACAGGGGGGGCAACGATCTGGTAGCTTTTGCTACTGCCCGCAAGCCGCAAGGCCTGGGCAGGAACCGAAGACCCGAGCGATCGGTGTTGTAGGTTCAGAGAGCGGCTGAGACGCCGCTTCGAACTGAAAGCCGGTTTCTCTGGTGATGTAGGTTCAACAAGCGGTCGAAAGATCGCTGATCCGAGAGCCAACTCCGAGAGGAGGCACCTGAGAGGGTGAGCCGAAAGGCTGCGGTGATTGGAGCACCTGGACAACTGAAACGTTTAGGAACTGACGCTTTCACTGCGTCAGCTGCTGACAGGAACCACCCGAGAGGGTGTTGAGCTTGTGAGTGGTTGGCCGCAAAGAGCAGTGAAGGTGTGAGGTCCCGTCAAAAATTTTAGTTGCAGAAGCCTATTGCTTTACAACAAGGGTGGCTCTCACGGCTGCGTTTGTTGTCGGTGTGCAGTGGGTGGAGCAACGACCGGATCTGAGATCCTGGAAAGTCAAGACGAAAGAAATTTTGTTTTTGCACTCTTTGAACGCTTCTGTCAGAGGAAGTGGCTCCAACTGTTTGATCTGCGCCAGTGGATGAAGTGGGTGATGAGCAATTCAAGTTGAGATGAACCGAAGCAGCTTGCTGATGAGGGTAAGTCAACAGGACTTGAACTACAACGGAGAGTTTGATCCTGGCTCAGGATGAACGCTGGCGGCGTGCTTAACACATGCAAGTCGAACGAACCTTCGGGTTAGTGGCGGACGGGTGAGTAACGCGTGAGAATCTGCCCTCAGGAGGGGGATAACGGCTGGAAACGGCCGCTAATACCCCATATGCCGCGAGGTGAAATGAATTTCGCCTGAGGATGAGCTCGCGTCTGATTAGCTAGTTGGTGGGGTAAGAGCCTACCAAGGCATCGATCAGTAGCTGGTCTGAGAGGATGATCAGCCACACTGGGACTGAGACACGGCCCAGACTCCTACGGGAGGCAGCAGTGGGGAATTTTCCGCAATGGGCGAAAGCCTGACGGAGCAACGCCGCGTGAGGGATGAAGGCCTCTGGGCTGTAAACCTCTTTTATCAAGGAAGAAGATCTGACGGTACTTGATGAATAAGCCACGGCTAATTCCGTGCCAGCAGCCGCGGTAATACGGGAGTGGCAAGCGTTATCCGGAATTATTGGGCGTAAAGCGTCCGCAGGCGGTTTTGTAAGTCTGTTGTTAAAGCGTGGAGCTTAACTCCATTTCAGCAATGGAAACTGCAAGACTAGAGTGTGGTAGGGGCAGAGGGAATTCCCGGTGTAGCGGTGAAATGCGTAGATATCGGGAAGAACACCAGTGGCGAAGGCGCTCTGCTGGGCCATAACTGACGCTCATGGACGAAAGCCAGGGGAGCGAAAGGGATTAGATACCCCTGTAGTCCTGGCCGTAAACGATGAACACTAGGTGTCGGGGGAATCGACCCCTCCGGTGTCGTAGCCAACGCGTTAAGTGTTCCGCCTGGGGAGTACGCACGCAAGTGTGAAACTCAAAGGAATTGACGGGGGCCCGCACAAGCGGTGGAGTATGTGGTTTAATTCGATGCAACGCGAAGAACCTTACCAGGGTTTGACATCCTGCGAATCTCTTGGAAACGAGAGAGTGCCTTCGGGAACGCAGAGACAGGTGGTGCATGGCTGTCGTCAGCTCGTGTCGTGAGATGTTGGGTTAAGTCCCGCAACGAGCGCAACCCACGTCGTTAGTTGCCAGCATTTAGTTGGGCACTCTAGCGAGACCGCCGGTGATAAACCGGAGGAAGGTGTGGATGACGTCAAGTCATCATGCCCCTTACATCCTGGGCTACACACGTACTACAATGCTACGGACAAAGGGCAGCAAACTCGCGAGAGCTAGCAAATCCCATAAACCGTGGCTCAGTTCAGATCGTAGGCTGCAACTCGCCTACGTGAAGGAGGAATCGCTAGTAATCGCAGGTCAGCATACTGCGGTGAATACGTTCCCGGGCCTTGTACACACCGCCCGTCACACCATGGAAGTTGGCCACGCCCGAAGCCGTTACTCCAACCCTTGTGGAGGAGGATGTCGAAGGTGGGGCTGATGACTGGGGTGAAGTCGTAACAAGGTAGCCGTACCGGAAGGTGCGGCTGGATCACCTCCTAACAGGGAGACAATACCTGATTGTGATGTCTGAGTATTTTAATCTCAGGCCATGATCCTGTCATCTCGAAGGTCGATCGGTACCTCAACTTCAAGGTTGAGATGAATGAGATGTTTCGGCAAGTCATTCATGCTTGATTCTTGATTTTTAGTTCCTAAACGTTGTCTAGGTCACCCCATAGAGGGTTCACTTCCTGGGCCATTAGCTCAGGTGGTTAGAGCGCACCCCTGATAAGGGTGAGGTCCCTGGTTCAAGTCCAGGATGGCCCATTCAAACTCAGTTTAATTTTCATTGATGCATGTCAATGAAGAGGCGATGAGTCTTGGGGGTTTAGCTCAGTTGGTAGAGCGCCTGCTTTGCAAGCAGGATGTCAGCGGTTCGAGTCCGCTAACCTCCACTAACACCTGAACTCCTCAACCAGGAAGCAATTCTTGAGAGGTGACGTAGACGTTGTTCGCTGATCAAACGAGCTCGAGCGATCGAGCAGAGTTCAGCCTCAGAGCATTCCAAAGGATGGTTGCCCTGATGCTGAATTCAGCGAAGGAGCCTCGCGAGAGGTTTTTTCAATGAGATTCAGCAGAACCTTGACAACTGCATAGGTGAGTCTGGAAAGACAAAGCATCTCATAGAGGCGAGTCAATCAAGTCTGATGAGCCATCATTGATGGATCGTTATCAGGTTTGAGTTGATTCGTGATTCTATTTTTGAGAGCCGAGACCTTCTAGCGTTCTTCCGATGGCGCCGAGCCGGAGGGAGTCTGATCCTTAATTGGTAGCAGCAATGCTGACAATTTTGAGAGAATAGGCCTCAACAGCCTGAAGCGTTAGGAGGATTAAATTTGGTCAAGCTACAAAGGGCTCACGGTGGATACCTTGGCACACAGAGGCGATGAAGGACGTGTTTACCTGCGATAAGTCTCGGGGAGCTGGAAAAACGCTTTGATCCGGGAATTTCCGAATGGGGCAACCCCTAGAACGGCCGCCTGAATCTATAGGGCGGCACGAGCCAACCCAGCGAACTGAAACATCTTAGTAGCTGGAGGAAAGGAAAGTAAAAACGACTCCCTCAGTAGCGGCGAGCGAACGGGGAAGAGCCTAAACCGATGCTTTCGAGCATCGGGGTTGTGGGACAGCAACGTGTATCAGGGATGTTAGAAGAAGCGTTTGAATGGCGCACCACAGAGGGTGAAAGTCCCGTATTCGAAAACTGAACTGAGCTAGCTGTATCCCGAGTAGCACGGAGCACGTGAAATTCCGTGTGAATCCGCGAGGACCACCTCGTAAGGCTAAGTACTCCTGTGTGACCGATAGCGCAACAGTACCGCGAGGGAAAGGTGAAAAGAACCCCGGGAGGGGAGTGAAATAGAACATGAAACCGTGAGCTTACAAGCAATGGGAGCCCGACTGATCGGGTGACCGTGTGCCTGTTGAAGAATGAGCCGGCGACTTATAGGCACTGGCAGGTTAAACCGGGAATGGTGGAGCCATAGCGAAAGCGAGTCTGAATAGGGCGATTGTCAGTGTTTATAGACCCGAACCCGGGTGATCTAACCATGGCCAGGATGAAGCTTGGGTGATACCAAGTGGAGGTCCGAACCGACTGATGTTGAAAAATCAGCGGATGAGCTGTGGTTAGGGGTGAAATGCCAATCGAACCCGGAGCTAGCTGGTTCTCCCCGAAATACGTTGAGGCGTAGCGTCTAGTGCTCCAGCAGGGGGGTAAAGCCACTGTTTCGGTGCGGGCTGCGAGAGCGGTACCAAATCGAGACAAACTCTGAATACCCTGTGTGTAACTAGGCAGTCAGACTGTGGGGGATAAGCTCCATGGTCGAAAGGGAAACAGCCCAGACCGCCAGCTAAGGTCCCCAAATCAACACTAAGTGATAAAGGAGGTGGGATTGCCCAGACAACCAGGAGGTTTGCCTAGAAGCAGCCATCCTCAAAGGAGTGCGTAATAGCTCACTGGTCGAGCGATCCTGCGCCGAAAATGAACGGGGCTAAGTGTTGTACCGAAGCTGCGGATTAAACTTGTTTAATGGTAGGGGAGCGTTCCATGTGGGGTGAAGCGTTAGCGTAAGCGGGCGTGGACTGCATGGAAGTGAGAATGTCGGCTTGAGTAGCGAAAAAATGGGTGAGAATCCCATTCCCCGAAACCCTAAGGGTTCCTCCGGCAGGCTCGTCCGCGGAGGGTTAGTCAGGACCTAAGGCGAGGCCGAAAGGCGTAGTCGATGGACAACAGGTCAACATTCCTGTACTGATCATGTTTTGGGAAGGGGGACGGAGAAGGCTAGCCAATCCGGATGTTGGTTACCGGTCCAAGCGTTCGAGGCGTTGAGAGCTGGTGAAAACAGCTTGAGCTGAGGCGTGAGTGCGAGCTTCTACGGAAGCGAAGTTGGTGACGTCAAGCTTCCAAGAAAAGCCCTATACCCGTTAAGGCATGATTACCTGTACCCGAAACCGACACAGGTGGGGTGGTAGAGAATACCGAGGGGCGCGAGGTAACTCTCTCTAAGGAACTCGGCAAAATGACCCCGTAACTTCGGGAGAAGGGGTGCCAGCGCGAGCTGGTCGCAGTGAATAGGCCCAGGCGACTGTTTACCAAAAACACAGGTCTCCGCTAAGTCGCAAGACGATGTATGGGGGCTGACGCCTGCCCAGTGCCGGAAGGTTAAAGAAGTTGGTCAGCGCAAGCGAAGCTAACGACTGAAGCCCCGGTGAACGGCGGCCGTAACTATAACGGTCCTAAGGTAGCGAAATTCCTTGTCGGGTAAGTTCCGACCCGCACGAAAGGCGTAACGATCTGGGCGCTGTCTCGGAGAGAGGCTCGGCGAAATAGAATTGTCTGTGAAGATGCGGACTACGTGCACCCGGACAGAAAGACCCTATGAAGCTTTACTGTAGCTTGGTATTGTGCTCGGGCTCGCAATGCGCAGGATAGGTGGGAGGCTTTGATCCATTGCTTGTGGGTGATGGTGAGCCACTGGTGAGATACCACTCTTTGCGAGCTAGGGTTCTAACGGTTACCCGTCATCCGGGAACCGGACAGTATCTGGTGGGCAGTTTGACTGGGGCGGTCGCCTCCTAAAAGGTAACGGAGGCGCGCAAAGGTTTGCTCAGGCTGGTTGGAAATCAGCCGACGAGTGTAAAAGCAGAAGCAAGCTTGACTGTGAGACCTACAAGTCGAACAGGGAGGAAACTCGGCTTTAGTGATCCGACGGTTCTGAGTGGAAGGGCCGTCGCTCAACGGATAAAAGTTACTCTAGGGATAACAGGCTGATCTCCCCCAAGAGTTCACATCGACGGGGAGGTTTGGCACCTCGATGTCGGCTCATCGCAACCTGGGGCTGAAGTCGGTCCCAAGGGTTGGGCTGTTCGCCCATTAAAGCGGTACGCGAGCTGGGTTCAGAACGTCGTGAGACAGTTCGGTCCATATCCGGTGCATGCGCAGGAATATTGAGAGGATTTCTCCCTAGTACGAGAGGACCGGGAGGAACGCACCTCTGGTGTACCAGTTATCGTGCCAACGGTAAACGCTGGGTAGCCATGTGCGGAGTGGATAACCGCTGAAAGCATCTAAGTGGGAAGCCCACCTCAAGATGAGTATTCCCATGGCTTAAGCCAGTAAGGTCACGGGAAGAACACCCGTTGATAGGCTCTATGTGGAAGCGCAGTAATGCGTGAAGCAGAGGAGTACTAATAGACCGAGGGCTTGACCAAACCTCAGCTCTCAGGCCTCCATGTGAGGCGAGATCTTTGTCTTCTAGAGCGAATGTCTTGTGCTGGTGAAAGCCAGCATGAGACGATCTCGTAACCTATGCAGTTCTCAGGGTTCACCTGAGAGCAAAGAAGTTGAAAGCTTTTAACCTAAGTTTTCTATCCTGGTGTCCATGGCGCATTGGAACCACTCCGATCCATCTCGAACTCGGCTGTGAAACGATGCAGCGCCGACGATATTTGGGGGGTAGCCCCCTGAGAAAATAGGTCGATGCCAGGTAAAACATTCTTTGCTCCAACCAGCTCTCGCTCCAATCGCTGCTGTTGATCAGCCGATTGGAGCGTTGAAACAGAGAAGCCACCCGAGAGGGTGGCTTTTTTGTTGGCTTATCGGCAGTAGCTATCGACCCAGCTCTGGGCATCACGCTGCGACATGCCTTTGTATTCGATCGGTTCTGGATCGCTTGTGGAGCATGGTCCTACGACGCTGCTGCCGTCTTCCCAGTACACGCCAAGATAAACCTTGCCACGGCCATAGATGGCGCGGCAGACATCTACGGTGTCGCCTCCTTGATCGCGTTCTGTTCGGCAATGTCTGTCGTCAAAATCGTCACCCGGTGTCCAAGCCCGTGCGCTTGACGCGCTGACGGTGGCTAGTGCCACACTGAGGAGCACGCCTCCGATCTGTCTAAGGACCTGCATCGCTGGAGCACCTCAGTGTGAGCCAACTGTAAACGGGCTTGCGATTCACGGCATCTGTGATGTTGCGGACAGTTTTGCTGTCCACAGCAAAAGGGGCCTGGTGGCATTGCCACCAGGCCCCAGGATGATGAGATGAACACACCCGAGAGGGCTGTTCGATCAGCCAGGTACTCCCGCTAGTACGGGCATGGCTAGTTCGCCTTGCTTGCGGATTACCACTTGCTTCTTCTCGTCAACATCGACGACAGCGCTGTCGCCTTCGCCGATGCGGCCGGAGAGGAACTCTTCGGCCAGTGAGTCTTCCAGCAGGCGCATCACGGCGCGGCGCAATGGGCGGGCTCCGTAGCTGGGGTTGTAGCCCTCTTCCACAAGCCGTTCCTTGAAGCCATCGGTCACGGAGAGATGGATGCCCTTCTCTTCCATCCGGCTGAACACCTCTTTAAGCATGATCTCGGCGATTTCCTTCACCTCATCGCGGCTGAGCTGACGGAAGACGATGATCTCGTCGAGACGGTTGAGGAACTCAGGGCGGAAGTATTGCTTCAGCTCTTCGTTCACCAGGGAGCGGATGCGGTTGTAGTTCGTTTCCTCCGCGTCCGTGCCAGAGAATTCAAAGCCGAGACCGCCGCCACCCTTTTCAATCACCTTCGAACCGATGTTCGAGGTCATGATGATCAAGGTGTTCTTGAAATCAACAGTGCGGCCCTTGGAATCGGTCAGGCGACCATCTTCTAGAAGTTGCAGCAGCAGATTGAACACATCGGGGTGGGCCTTTTCAATCTCATCGAACAGCACCACGGTGTAGGGGCGACGGCGCACCGCTTCGGTGAGCTGGCCGCCTTCATTGAAGCCCACATAACCCGGAGGCGAGCCGATCAGCTTGCTGACGGTGTGGCGCTCCATGAACTCCGACATGTCCAGGCGAATCATTGCCTCTTCGCTACCGAAGAAGTAGGCCGCCAAAGACTTGGTGAGCTCGGTTTTACCAACGCCGGTTGGGCCGGAGAAGATGAAACTGGCGATCGGGCGATTGGGGTTTTTCAGTCCAACCCGAGCCCGGCGAATGGCGCGGGAGACAGCTTTAACGGCTTCGTCTTGACCGATCAGGCGCTGGTGGAGGGTTTCCTCCATATTCAGCAGCTTGGCGGATTCGCTTTCGGTGAGCTTCTGGACCGGTACGCCGGTCCAGGAGGCCACGATTTGGGCGATGTCTTCTTCCGTCACCATGGGTGAGCGGTCATCGACAGGCGCTTCCACCACTGCTGTTGCTGTAGGAGCAGCGCTGTCGGTCGCGCCCTCAGCTCCAGCCTCTGATGCCTTGGCTTCGGGCTCCTCCTTGCGGGTCTGCAGGATGGAACGAATCTGATCGCGCAATTCCACTTCCTTGTCGCGTAGTTCACCAGCCTTGGTGAAGTCTTGCTCGCGTACAGCGTCTTCCTTTTCTTTCTGAATGGCACGCAGCTGCTTGTCGATCTCCTTGGCTGCAGGGGGCAGCTTGGAGTTCATCAACCGCACACGGCTACCGGCCTCATCAACCAGATCGATGGCTTTGTCGGGTAGGAAGCGATCGGAGATGTAGCGATCGCCCAGGGTTGCGGCCGCCACAAGCGCTTCGTCAGCGATGGTGAGGCGGTGGTGAGCTTCGTAGCGCTCCTTCAAGCCCCGCAGAATTTCGATGGTGTCATCCACCGAAGGTTCGCCCACCTGCACCGGCTGGAAGCGGCGCTCCAGGGCTGCATCACGCTCGATGTGCTTGCGGTACTCATCCAGGGTGGTGGCGCCAATGCACTGCAACTCGCCACGGGCCAGAGCCGGTTTGAGGATGTTGGCAGCGTCGATGGCGCCCTCAGCGGCACCTGCGCCGATCAAGGTGTGCACCTCGTCAATCACGAGGATCACGTTTCCGGCACCCCGGATCTCCTCCATGATTTTTTTGAGGCGCTCCTCAAACTCACCGCGGTATTTGGTACCGGCTACAAGCAGGCCGATGTCGAGGGTGAGAACGCGCTTGTCTTCCAGGATGTCGGGAATATCGCCGGAATTGATGCGCTGCGCCAAACCTTCGGCAATGGCTGTCTTGCCCACGCCCGGTTCGCCGATCAGCACCGGATTGTTTTTGGTGCGGCGACCCAGGATCTGGATCACACGCTCAATTTCGTGTTGGCGACCCACCACGGGATCGAGCTTGCCGTCAGCTGCCTGTTGGGTGAGGTTGCTGCCGAATTCATCGAGGGTGGGTGTTTTGGTGGAGCCTTTGCCGCCACCGCCACCGCCGGCCACCTCGGCGGTTTCGCCGAGCATGCGGATCACCTGTGTGCGCACCTTGGCCAGGTCAACCCCGAGGTTTTCGAGCACCCGGGCTGCCACGCCCTCACCCTCGCGGATCAAACCCAGGAGCAGGTGTTCGGTGCCGATGTAGTTATGGCCAAGTTGACGGGCCTCTTCGAGTGAGAGCTCCAGCACCCGTTTGGCTCGAGGCGTGAAGGGGATTTCGACGGCCACGAAGCCGGAGCCGCGGCCAATAATCTTTTCCACCTCGACGCGGGCGTCCTTGAGGTTGACGCCCATCGACTTGAGCACCTTGGCCGCCACGCCGGTGCCCTCACCGATCAGGCCCAGCAGGATCTGCTCGGTGCCCACGAAGTTGTGACCCAGGCGGCGAGCCTCCTCTTGGGCCAGCATGATCACCTTGATGGCCTTCTCGGTAAACCGCTCGAACATGGGCGGGGCCTGTTGCGTGTACACCCAACTTATCAGGGTTGGCCGGGTGAGTGTGGTGAAGGTGGATGGCCTACCAGATCCACTGGTGCACCTGGGATCTGGCCTGCTGATTACAACAATTCAAGCTGCGCACATTTTCGGTTGTTCGCATCAGGAATGGTCGGCAATCCGAACCCCTTCCGTGTCCCGTAAGGACATCCATTGGATCAGGGCATCGTCGCCATTGCGGTAGTAACCGCGACGGATGCCGGCCGTAGCAAAGCCGCTGCGGGCATAGAGCCCAGCGGCTGGCTTGTTGCTGGCGCTCACCTCCAGAGTTGCGCGGCTGGCACCCAGTTGGCTGGCTTGGCTGAGTAGCCCTTGCAGTACGCGAGAGCCAAGCCCCGCTCGCCGCCGTTGGGGTGTCACCGCCACGGCTGTGATCTGCAGCTCATCCACAACCAACCAGCCGCAGGCCACGGCCAGTAGCTCTTCGTTGTCGAGCAAGCCGATGCAGAGGCGCTGCTCTTCTTGCAGTTCCCGCTGCCATTGCTGGCGACTCCACAACCCATTCAGGGCTGCTTGGTCGAGTTTGAGGCAGGCCTCCAAGTTCGCCGGCGTGAGCAGCTGAAGCTGCAGGGGGGGCTCTGTCTCAGTAGACACCGGCTTGCCGCGGGGCACTTCATAGGATCGCCCGATGACGATCACGACTGCCCCCGCCTCAGCAGCGGTGGATGCCGCTGCCCTGCGGCCCTACGAAGCCCATCGCGATGGGGAGAGCCCCAACCGCAACCTCACCCCTCTGTCCACTGGTCTCGACGCCGAAGGGCGCCTGGTGGTGGGCGGCTGCGTGCTGAGCGATCTGGCGCGCCGTTACGGCACACCGTTGTATGTGCTGGATGAAGCCACCTTGCGGGGCACCGCCCAGGCCTACCGCAATGCGTTGGCTTCCCACTATCCCGGCTCCGCTCTGGCGCTCTACGCCTCCAAGGCAAACAGCAGCCTGGCGATCACGGCCGTTGTGGCCTCAGAAGGGCTCGGCCTTGATGCTGTCTCGGCGGGTGAATTGCTTACGGCGGTGCAAGGGGGCATGCCGCCGGAGCGGATCGTGTTCCACGGCAACAACAAGAGCCTGGAGGAGCTGCGCCTGGCGGTTGACTTGGGCGTCACGGTGGTGGCTGATAACTGGCTGGATCTCGAGCAGCTGGCCACCCTCAGCCTTGCGCAGCCGGTGCGCCTGATGCTGCGCTTTACACCGGGCATTGAATGCCATACGCACGAGTACATCCGCACCGGCCACCTGGACAGCAAGTTCGGCTTCGACCCCGATCAACTCGAGGCGGTGCTGCAGCACCTCAAGGGCTGCGCCTGGGCTCAGGTGAGTGGTCTGCATGCCCATATCGGCTCGCAGATCTTTGAGTTGCAGCCCCACCGCGATCTCGCCGGTGTGATGGCGGATGCCCTCAAGTTGGCGCGTGACCTCGGCCATCCCGTGAGTGATCTCAACGTGGGTGGTGGTCTGGGAATCCGTTATGTGGAGAGCGACGATCCGCCGTCGATCGACGCCTGGGTGCGCACGGTGGCTGAGGCCGTGGCCCGTGCCTGTGAGGAACGCGGCCTGGAGCTTCCTCGCTTGCTGTGTGAGCCGGGGCGTTCCCTGGTGGCCACCGCCGGTGTGACCCTCTACAGCGTGGGCAGCCGCAAGGAGATCCCTGGGCTTCGCACCTACCTATCGGTGGATGGCGGCATGAGCGATAACCCACGCCCGATTACCTATCAATCGCTCTACACGGCTGTGCTCGCCGACCGGCCCGAAGCCGATCCCACCGACACGGTGACTCTCGCCGGTAAGCACTGCGAATCCGGCGACGTGCTGCTGAAGGATCTGCAGCTTCCTCCCGCTAGCCATGGTGATGTGTTGGCGGTGTTTGCCACCGGTGCCTACAACGCCTCGATGGCCTCGAACTACAACCGCATCCCGAGACCTGCGGCGGTGTTGGTTGGCGATGGTCTGGTCGATCTTGTGCAGCGTCGCGAACAGCCGGAGGAACTGCTGCGCTACGACGTTCTGCCCGAGCGTCTGCGGCCGGTAACCTGATTTTCGCTTGTTGAGGGTGTTCGGGGTGTTGGGCGGAATCCAGCTAGGAGCTGTGCTGGATCTTCTGCTCGCCACAGCCCTGGGCATGGTGTTGTTAGCTCGGGTGAATGAACCGCGCACCCTTTGGTTGTTGCGGGGCTATCTCACCTTGGTGGCGCTGGCCTGGGTGGTTCAGCGATATGCCAACCTGCCGCTCACCAGCAAGCTGGTGGACGCGCTGGTGATGGCCTGCAGCCTGGCGTTGGCCATCCTCTGGCAAGGGGAGCTGCGCCGTTTGATGGAGCTGCTTGGAACGGGGCGGCTCGATGTGTTGTTTGGCAGTCAGCGGGCCGACAAGCGGGGCTCGGGTTCGGCGGCTGTGCTCAGCGATGCGGCGGGCCGGCTTTCGCAACTGCGGCGCGGAGGGCTGATCGTGGTGGATTTGGGCAGCGATCTTCGCCCGGAGGATTTTCTCAACCCCGGCATCGCTCTCGATGCCCAGCTCTCGGCTGACCTGCTGCTCAACCTGTTCGCCGTGGACACACCGCTTCACGACGGTGCGGTGCTGGTGAAGGGCAACCGCATCCTGTCGGCGGGCGTGATCCTGCCTCTGTCTCGCCAGGGGCTCAATCGCTATGGCACCCGTCACCTGGCGGCTCTGGGGATCACTGAGCGCTTCGATCGGTGCCTTTGCATCGTGGTGTCTGAAGAAACGGGAACCCTCTCGATGGCCCGCCAAGGCCGCCTGGAGCGCCCGATTACCAGTAGTCGCCTGCAGGAATTGCTGGGCGAATCCCTGGCGCAAAGCACCAAACCGGCCGCGAAAGGGGGTGGGCGTAGCGTGGCCATGGATAAGGCCGAGCCCAACGCATGAGTCGCTCCCTGGCGACCGCCACTGCCATCCAGGGGGATCGACCGTCCCGTTCCGTGCTGCCGGCCGGCCTCGACGCTGCTCGCCTGCCCGCCCATGTGGCGGTGATCATGGATGGCAATGGCCGCTGGGCCAGCCAGCGCAAGCTGCCGCGGGTCATGGGGCACCGTGAGGGCGTTGAAGCGCTCAAGCGCACGCTGCGCCTCTGCAGTGACTGGGGCATCGGCGCCTTAACGGCTTATGCCTTCTCCACCGAGAACTGGAGCCGCCCCGGTGAGGAGGTGAGCTTCTTGATGACCCTGTTTGAGCGGGTGCTGGCGCGGGAGCTACAGGCCCTGGATGACGAGCAGGTGCGCATTCGTTTTCTGGGTGACCTGGATCAATTGCCTGAGGGGCTGCAGCAGTTGATCGCTGATGCCACTCGTCGCACCGCAAAGAACACCGGCATTCACTTCAACGTATGCACCAATTACGGCGGCCGGCGGGAGCTGGTGCGCGCCGCTCGCCTGCTGGCGGAGCGTGTGGCCCGCGGTGAGCTCCAGCCAGGTGCCATCGATGAGCAGCAGTTCGCCGATCAGCTCTTTACTGCCGGGGAGGTTGATCCTGACCTGTTGATCCGCACCAGCGGCGAGCAGCGCATCAGCAACTTCTTGCTCTGGCAGCTGGCCTATGCCGAGCTGCATCTCACCGATGTGCTCTGGCCCGATTTCAACGAAGCAGCCCTCACCGCTGCGCTGCTCGATTACCAGAGCCGGCAGCGCCGTTTCGGCGGTGTTGACCCCCACGCCTCCCGATGACCTCCAGCCCCTTGCCCTTACCCGAGCTTCAGGTTCGCAGCGATTGGACCACGGCTGAAATCCAGGCCCTGCTGGAACTACCGCTGATGGATCTGCTCTGGCGAGCCCAGGCCGTGCACCGCCAGGCCAACCCCGGCTACCGGGTGCAATTGGCCTCCCTGCTCAGCGTGAAGACTGGCGGCTGCGAGGAAGACTGCGCCTATTGCCCCCAGTCGATGCACAACAGCAGCGATGTGGCTGGACGGCCGGAGCTTGAGGTGGAGCCGGTGCTCGCCCGGGCCCGCGCCGCCAAGGAGGCCGGTGCGCATCGCTTCTGTATGGGTTGGGCCTGGCGCGACATTCGCGACGGAGCCCCCTTTGAAGCCATGCTGTCCATGGTGCGCGGCGTGCGCGAGCTGGGGATGGAGGCCTGCGTGACCGCCGGCATGCTCACCGACAGCCAGGCCGAGCGGCTGGCTGCTGCCGGGCTCACCTCCTACAACCACAACCTCGATACCAGCCCCGAGCATTACGACCGGATCATCACCACCCGCACCTTTCAGGAACGGCTGGAAACCCTGCAGCGGGTGCGCAAGGCTGGAATCTCGATGTGCTGTGGCGGCATCATCGGTATGGGCGAAACCCTCACCGATCGGGCCTCGCTGCTGCAGGTGCTCGCGGCGATGAACCCGCACCCCGAAAGCGTGCCGATCAATGCGCTGGTGGCCGTGGAGGGCACGCCGCTGGAGCAGCAGCCGGAGGTGGATCCGCTGGAGCTGGTGCGGATGGTGGCGGTGGCGCGGATCCTGATGCCCCACAGCCGTGTGCGCCTCAGCGCCGGGCGCGAAACGATGAGCCAGGAAGCGCAGGTGCTCGCCCTGTTGGCCGGCGCCGATTCGATCTTCTATGGCGACACCCTGCTCACCACGGGGAATCCGGATGTGGCCGCCGACCAGGAGCTGCTCGCGGCCGCCGGCGTGACCCCCTGGCAGGAGGCCGTGCCCGCGTGAGCGTGCAGGTGGCGGCCTTCTATGGCTTCACGGCTATGGCGGAGCTGCCGATGTTGCAGCAGGAGTTGCGGGCTCTGGCGGAAGCAGGCGCCGTGCGCGGCACGATCTTGTTGGCCGAAGAGGGGGTGAATGGCACGATCAGTGGCCCGCAGTCTGGGGTGCAGGCGGTGTTGGCGCGGCTGCGTCAGCTGCCGGGGCTGGCGGGGTTGGAAGCGAAAATGAGCGAAGCGCCGCAGCAGGCTTTTCATCGGCTCAAGGTGCGGATCAAGCGCGAGATCGTGACCATGGGCTGCCCCACCGTGAAGCCGGCCGAGCAGGTGGGCACCTATGTGGCGCCGCAGCAGTGGGATTCCCTGATCCGCGATCCGGATGTGCTGGTGGTGGATACCCGCAATGCCTACGAGGTGGCCGTGGGCACGTTTGCAGGAGCGATCGATCCCGGCACCGAGAGTTTCCGCGAGTTTCCTGCCTGGGTGGAGCAGGAGCTGCGGCCGTTGGTGGAGCAGCGCCAGCCCAGGGCGATTGCCATGTTCTGCACCGGCGGGATTCGCTGCGAGAAGAGCACGGCCTATCTGCTGCAACAGGGTTTTGACAACGTGCATCACCTGCAGGGCGGCATCCTGAGGTATCTCGAGGAGATGCCCGAGCAGGGCAGCAGCTGGCAGGGCGAGTGCTTTGTGTTTGATCAACGGGTGAGCGTGAACCATCAGCTCGAGCCCGGCAGCTACAGCCTGTGCCACGCCTGCGGTTTGCCGCTGTCACCGGCTGATCGCGAGCTCGCGTCGTATCGCGAGGGGGTGAGCTGCCTGCATTGCCTTGAGCGCTTCAACGACGCCGACCGCGCGCGGTTTGCCGAGCGACAGCATCAGATGCGCTTGGCGCGGGAGCGCGGGGTGCAACACATCGGTGGTGGCGCTGGTGCAGCCCGTTCTCTATAGCTTTCGCCGCTGCCCCTATGCCATGCGGGCGCGGCTGGCCCTGGCGGCGGCGGGGATGCAGCCCGACCACGCCTTCGAGCTGCGGGAGGTGGCGCTGAAGGCCAAGCCGCCGGAGTTGGTGGCGGCCTCCGCCAAAGCCACCGTGCCTGTGATGGTGCTGCCCGATGGCCGGGTGATCGAGGAAAGCCTGGCGATCATGCGTTGGGCGCTGGAGCAGCGTGATCCCCAGGGCTGGCTGAGCGGTTGGAGCTCCGCGGAGCGCGAGCACATGGAAGCTCTGGTCGCCGAGAACGATGGGCCGTTCAAGCACCACCTCGATCGTTTCAAGTACCCGGATCGCTACCCAGGGGAGACATCCGAGCCGCATCGCCTCTCCGCCATCGCGATCCTGAGCCGTTGGAGTGAACAGCTGAGTGCTGGTGGCTGGTTGTTGGGCGATCGCCCTTGCCTGGCCGATTGGGCGTTGTTGCCGTTTGTGCGGCAGTTCCGCCTGGCGGATCCCGAAGGCTTCGATGCGGAGCCAGGGCTTGCGCCGTTGAAAGGTTGGCTGGCCTGCTTCCTGGAGGGCCCCGAGCTGGCGGCCGTGATGGACGCTCCCTGGGCTGAGCGCAGCGCCTGGCGTTCTCCCGGTTGGCTGTATCACCTGGCGTTGCGCCAGGAGTGGAATGACGCCCGCCGCGACGGCATCTACCGCCGCTCCACCCGTGGGCGCTCTTTGGAGGAGGTGGGGTTCATCCATCTCAGCGCTTCCCATCAGGTGGATGCCACGGCGCAGCGCTTTTATGGCGATCTCCCTGCAGGGGCGGTTGTGCTGCTCATGATCGATCCACAGCGGTTGTCGGCCGCAGGCCTCAAGGTGCGCGAGGAGCCCGCGCCGGGAACCGGCGAGCTGTTCCCTCACCTCTACGGAACGTTGCCCTTGGATGCGGTGCTGTTGGCGCAGCCGCTGGTGGCATGAGTGATCCCTCCCTCGCCGAGATCGAACAGCTGGCCGCGGCCCAGGGGTTGTTGCTGCGGCTGCAGGTGCGCCGCTGGTTGGCGATCACCAGCCTGCGGGTGGTGGTGGCGCGGCCGCGGCCGGATCAGCCGCCCCTGTTGGTTGGTGAGCTCAAGGGCTGGGCCTTACCCCTGCCGGATGCTCTCCAGCTCGACACGATGCGGGTGCAGGGCCCGCAAACCCAGGGCGTGGGTGCGTTGATCTGGGCAGCCACGTTTGCCTGGGCGCTGGAATCCACCCCCTGCCGCAGCGCCCGCTTGCTGGCCATCCGCGACAACGATCAGCAGCACCGCTGCCTGGTGCGCTATTTCAAGCGGCTGGGGTTTGAGCCGATTCGTGAGGTGGGAGCGGCGGCGGCTGATTTGCCCCTGCGTTTGGTGTGGGGCGGGGCTGGGTTACTGATGCGCGGCGATTGCGCGGGTGGCTTGGAGCGGGCCTGGCGTGTGGCTCAGCTGGCCTCACCCGCGTGATAGCTGCTGCGCACGAGGGGGCCTGAGCGCACATCAGCAAAGCCCAGATCCCGGGCGATCACCGCCAGCTCCTCAAATTCAGTTGGTGTCCAGTAGCGATCCACCGGGATGTGGTCCAGGGAGGGGCGCAGGTATTGGCCGAGGGTGAGGCGTTGGCAGTCAACGGTGCGCAGATCGCGCAACGCGGCCACCACTTCCTTGAGGGTTTCGCCTAAACCCAGCATCAGGCCGCTTTTGGTGGGGATCTGGGGTGCCAGCTCACGGGCGGCGGCCAGTAGCCCCAGCGAGCGGTTGTAGGTGGCGCCGCGGCGCACCTCGCCCTGCAGCCGTTCCACGGTTTCGAGGTTGTGGTTGAAGCACACCGGCTCGGCGGCGAGCACGGCTGCCAGCCGTTGGCGTTGGGCGGCGATTGCCTCCGCTTCATCGCGGTGGCCGCCCCAGAAGTCGGGGGTGAGCACTTCGATGGCGATCAGGGGGTTGCGAGCGCGGATGGCCGCCATCGCGTTGGTGAACAGGCTGGCGCCGTGGTCGGCCAGGTCGTCGCGGGCGACAGCGGTGAGCACCACGTAGCGCAAGCCCATCGCCTGCACCGCATCGGCCACACGCTCGGCTTCACCGGCATCGAAGGGCACGGGGGCCTGGCCCTTCTCCACCTGGCAAAACGCGCAGCTGCGGGTGCAGATTGGGCCGCCCAGCAAAAACGTGGCGGTGCCGGCGGCGTAACACTCGCCGCGGTTGGGGCAGCGGCCCTCCTCACAGATCGTGTGCAGCCGCTGCTGCTTCACCACCGCCTGCACCGCTTCGAGCTCGCTGGCGTTTCCGATCGGCGAGCGCAGCCAATCAGGCAGCCGCTCGGTGGGGGGGATGGTGCTGTAGCGGCTCACCGGCCTCATTCCATGCGGCGGCGCCCTTCCAGGGCCCGCGCCAGTGTGACCTCATCGGCGTATTCGAGTTCGCTGCCCACCGGCAGGCCGTAGGCGATGCGGCTCACCTGGGTGAAGGGTTTGAGCAAGCGGGCCAGGTAGAGGCTGGTGGTGTCGCCCTCCACCGAGGGGGTGAGGGCCAGGATCACTTCGCTGACGCCATCACGGTCGACACGCTCCACCAGCGGCTGAATTTGGAGCAGCTCCGGCCCTACGCCATCCATGGGGGAGATCAGACCACCGAGCACGTGGTAGCCACCTTTGAACTCGCGGGTGCGCTCTAGGGCCAGCAGATCGCGTGAGTCGGCCACCACGCAAAGCACGCCGGTGTTGCGCTCTTCATTGCGGCAGATCTCACAGAGGGGATCGGCCGAGAGGTGGTAGCAGCGCTTGCACTGGCCCACCTGGCTTTTGGCGGCCAGCAGGGCATCGGCGAAGGCCTGGATTTGTTCGCTGGGCTGGCGCAGCAGGTGCAGGGCCAGTCGCTGGGCTGTGCGCGGACCGATGCCCGGCAGTCGCTCGAACTGATCGATCAGTCGGGCCAGGGGGCGGGTGAAGCCGCTCAGGGCGCTGCCAACATCTGAACGGAATCTAGGCGGGCTGGCCGCGGCGGCGGGCCAGAATGCGATCAGCAAGCCCCTGCCCAGCCGCATGTTGCAACCGAACACCCGTTCGATCAGCCGTCGGGCCTCGCTCTCGGCCCTGGTGGCGCTGTTGCTGGCGGTGGTGCTGAGCGCCTGCAGCGCCGCGGCCGCTGGGCTCAACTCCTACCAAAGCCCGGATGGGCGCTATGCCTTTCTCTATCCCACCGGCTGGACGCGGGTGCAGGTGACGGAGGGGCCGCAGGTGGTGTTCCACGACCTCATCAATGCCGATGAAACCCTGAGCCTGGTGGTGTCGGATGTGAACAGCACCAACAGCCTCGAAAACCTTGGCAGCGCCGTGGCGGTGGGCGAGAAGCTGCGCCGGGTGGTGATCGCACCGGAGGGCAGCGGCCGCGAGGCTGAGCTGGTGGAGGCCTCCGAACGCGAAGACGGCGGCCGCACCTTCTACGACCTTGAGTACACGGTGCATCTCAACGACCGTGATCGCCACGAGTTGGCCACGGTGGTGGTAGACCGCGGCCGCCTTTACACCTTTGCGGCCAGCACCAATGAGGTGCGCTGGCCGCGGGTGGAAGGCCTGTTCCATCAGGTGATCAGCTCCTTCACCCTGCGGATCTGATGCCAGCTGCTTCCGCCGGTGTGGTGATCATCGGCGGGGGCGTGGCAGGTGGGTTGTTGGCCCTGGCCCTGCGCGATCAGGGCGCAAAGGTGAGTGTGTTGGATGCGGCGCCGGCCGATGGCAGTCGTTCGGCCACGGCGATCAGCTACGGCGCTTTGCCGGGTTGGCCGCTGGCCCCAACACCGCTAGCTCGGCTGGCTGCAACGGCATCGCAGCATTGGCGCGAGCTGGAGCGCCGCCACGGCCCCCTGGGTTGGCAGCGGTGCAACCTTCGCTTGCAAGGGTCCAACCCGGCGTTGGCCCTTGCAGCACGTTTGGGTGTGCTGCCTTTCGCCCAAGTGGACAGCGCGCGATTCAGTGCCGGGCTGCCGTTGGTGTTGGCGGCGGCGGGGGTCGAGCATCGATCGCTGCAGGTGCAGGCTCTGGCTCCCCTTGAGGGGGGCTGGCAGTTGCAGCTCAGCGATGGCAGCCGTTGCACGGCGGCGCAGGTTGTGCTGGCGGCGGGTGCCCATAGCCGTGCCCTGTGGCCGGGTTTGCCAGAGCGGTTGCGGCGCAGCTGGGCCACGGTGCTGGAGCTAGCTCGGTGTCCTGAAGTTCTTGGGCCCACAACAGCCCTGCTGCCGCAGAGGTTTGCGCGCGTGGGCCTGGAGCGGCGTGCCGCTGCCTTGTCGCAGCCGGCCTGGGTGGTGGATCCAGGGCTCGTGCCCTGGGGAGCTTCTGCTCTGGTGGGCCAGCACACCTGGATTGCCCCAGCGGCGATGAGCCAGGCCGCGCCGAGCCCGTCGCTGTGCGCGGCTGAACTCCGCCAGGCATTGGCTTCTCGCCCGCAGTGGCCGGTGGAGGGAGCTGTGGTGCGCCAGGCAGCGGTGGCCTTCTGCAGCAGCGGTGCGCCGCTGGTGGGCCCGGTGGCTGAGGCGCCAGGGCTGTGGGTGTTTAGCGGCTTCAGCGCTGCCTTCAGTCAGGTGCCGGTGCTGGCGCCTTGGTTGGCGCAGCGCATCGCGGCGCCTGCAGGGCCTGCGGCCGCGGCGCAGCGGCGGTTGCAACAGCTGGGGGTGTGGCCTGAGGGGGGCTGACAGCTGCGCCAGATTCCTGCAAGCTGGCGCCCATGACCCAGGCCACTCCCACCGCTGATGCGCCCTGGTACAAGCGGCGTGCTCAGCATCTGCGCGATCGCTGGAACGGACTGAGCGATCACAACCAGGTGGGCGTCTGCCTGGCCGGTGTGACGGGAACGGTGGTGCTTTGGGCACTGTTTTGGCCGGTGCCCACCGAGGTGAAGGGCACGGGGGTTTTGATCTATCCCGAAAACGCAGGCATCCTCAACGCCCGCTCCGGTGGGCAGGTGCGGGAGGTGTCCGTGAAGGTGGGCCAGCGGGTGAAGCGCGGCCAAGTACTGATGCAGCTCTACCTGCCGGTGCTCGAGCGTCAGCTCGAGCAACAGCGCGGCAACCTGCGCCAGCTGCAACGCCACAACGAGAAGCTCGACTACCGAGACGTTCAGCGCCTGCTCACCGAAAAGAACGCGCTTGATACGGCTCTGGCCAAGTTCACCGATGATCGCCGCCGCTACGGCGAGCTCCAATCGACGTACTCCAGCAAACTGCGCAATCTCGAGTGGCTAGCCAAGCGTGAGGTGGTGGCGCCGTTGTCGTCTGCTGTGGTATCGGCGGAGCAGGGCCTCACCAGCACCAGCGTGAATCTCGATGAGGTGAAGATCAACGAGCGCAATGTGGTCACCAACTACCAGCAGGTGAAGCTCAACATCGAAACGCAAGCCCTGCAGCGTCGTTATCAGATCGATGATCTCAAGCGTGAGATCGAGGTCACCGAGGCCAAGATTGCTTACGACGGCAAAGTGCATGCCGAGCGTGACGGCACGGTGCTCGACCTGCAGGTGATCCCCGGCCAAACGGTGAGCACAGGTCAGCGCCTGGGCACGATTGGGCGACCTGAGCAGCCCAACGCGAAGGATCGGCCCCTGAAGGCTGTGGCTTACTTCCCGCCGGCTGATGCGCGCAGGCTGCCCCTCGGCATTCCGGTGGAAGTGGTGCCGCTGTGGAAGCAACGGGGTCGTTTTGGCGGCATCGTGGGCAAGGTGACCCAAGTGCTCACCTTGCCGGCCACCGAAGACGACATCTCCACCACCATCGGCAACCCCCAGCTCGCTCAGGAGCTCACCAAGAATGGTCCGGTGATGCGCAGCGAGATTGAACTCGAGCACGACCCGCGCAGTGTGGACGGGTATCGCTGGACCCTCTCCGGCGGCAGCGGCGTGTTTCCGATCCGCGAAGGTCTCACCATCTCCACCCATGCCTATGTGGAGTGGCGTTCGCCGATCACCTATGTGATTCCGGGCCTGCGCTCGCTAACGGGCGGCTACCGCACCCCCTGGATCGACCTGCGCTGGAACCTGCCCTTCCTGCGCCAGCCCGACACACTCCAATGACCCCTCGCATCCCGCCCATTCGCAACGCGCTGCTGCGTCAGGAATTGCCCTGGCTGGTGAGCGAGGTGGTGTTGCTGTTAATTCTCTTCAATGCCAACCCTCCGGAGCTGTGGTTTTGGCTGGTGGTGCTGGTGGTGGTGGTGCTCTACCGGATTGAGCGTTGGTGGTCGTCGCGGCCGGGCGGCTGAAGCGTCAGCGCAGCAGAGCGAGCCAGCGACGTTCGGTGCTCGCCACGATGTGGTCGATGCGGTTCAGCACCATCAACCGGCCGGCCAGCTGTTGTAGTTGCGCTGGGCTGAGCTGATCGAAGGCGGCCTGCGCTTGCGCATCGCTGAGGCGATCTAAGGGGAGCTGCGGCCGTGGCTCTGGCGGTGGAGGTTGCAGATTGAGCGATTGGCTCAGCGTGCCCTGCCAGCTGAGCAGGCGATCGGCCACGGCATCGCTGAACTGCATCGCAGCCTCATGGAGACCCTCCAATCCCCAGGCCTGCCATTGGGGATCGGGTAGGCGGCGCAATTCATCGAGATCAAGGATCAATGATTCGCAGGCGTGATCGAGCAGATCCCACAGTTGTGCCACTGGGTGCTCCGCCGCTAGGGGGCCCAGTTCCCGCAGCGCATTCACCCGTTGATCGCGCAGGCTGAGCAGGCTGTTGCGCAGCGAGCGCAGCTGCTCTCTGAGGGCGGCGCGCCGCGCGGCTTGGGGGGGCGCGGCCAGGTAGGTCTTGAGGGTGTGGCCGAGATCCACCAGCAACTGCAGCAGTCCCTGGCGTTGCTCCAGTCGGGCCCTCGCCGGCCAGAAGAGCCGCAAGCTGAGCAGGGCCATGATGATGCCGAAGGCTGTCCAGAACAGGCGCAGCGGGATCCAGCTGTCGAGCTGTTGTTCATGCAGCAGCCAGCCCATGATCACCACGAAACAGCAGACGGCGTAGCCAACGGTGAGCCGAACGCTGCCGGCAATGAGCCGAGCCATGAGCAGGGCCAGTGGTAGGGCTACCAGCACGGGGAGGTGGCCCCAGGCGCGGTAGCCAAAGAACACCACCACCGCTCCGATGGTGGTGCCGATCAGCCGTTGACGACCCAGTTCCAGGGTGTTGCCGTAGTTGCCCACGGTCACACTGAGCACGGCCAGGGAGGCATACATGGCAAAGGCCAGCCCGGTGAGGGTGGCGAAGCCATTCACCACGGCCACCGTGACGGCCAGGCGCAGGTTGTCGCGGAGGGCTGGGCGCATCAGTGGCGCTGAGCTTCTTGCTGCTCGATCGCTTGACGCACCAGCTTGCGGCTGTGGATCAGCTGTTGCAGTTGCTCGATCTGCTGGCCGATCGCGAGCAACAGCGGCGGCGTGGTGTGGATCAATTGCGCTTCACGCAGCCAGTTGGTGGCGGTTGGCTGGGAGCCCTGGCTTTCCAAGCTGGATTGCAGAGCGCTGAGCTCGACCTGCAGCTGAGCGGATGCAGGGATCGGGGCTGGTAGTTGCAGGAGCAGAGGTTCCAGCAGGAGCCATTGACGCAGCATTTGGCGCCAGATCGTGCCGCATTGCGCCCAGCGCGAACTCAGGTGGCGCACGGCGGATGGGGTGGGGCTACCGCTGCGCTGGTCGCGTAGTTGCTGCAGGAGCAGGATCTGGGGAAGTAGCGCGTTGGATTGCAAGGGCTCAGGCGCTTCGCCGCCGTGCTCGAGCCATTGATGGATGCGCTGGATCTGCTGTTGCAGCTCGGCGCACAGACTGGCTTCTAAGGCGGGCAGCTGTTGCAAGGGCCGCCGCGGCCAGAACGCCCAGGTGGCCAGCTGAGCCATGGCAATGCCCACCACCACCGCGAAGGCGAGGTTGAAGACCAGAGCCCAGTTGAACTGTTTGCCGTATCCCAGCACCTCCAGGGACCAGCAACCCATGTAGCCCATGCCCACGCCCTTCACCAGGCCCAGCCCCCGCACCAGGCAGCCGGTGATCAGGAGCCCGATCGCTGTGACCAGCCAGCCCTCGGAGAATTGATGCAGCACCACAGCGGTAAGGATCCCGATTAAGGCGCCGCCCACCAATTGGCCAATGCTGCGCACGGGCGTCAGCTCGTTGTCGTTGATGAACAACAAGGCCATGAGCAGGCCGAGCATCATCACGTCGCGCCGGCCCGACCAGAGCATGATCCCGATGGTGAGCGTGGCCGCCAGCCAGGTGCGCAGGCTGTTGCGCCAGAGCGGGCTGAGGTTGGGCAGGGTGGTGGCCATGGCAGTGGTCTCGTTTAAGGAGACGTGCTCGAGACCTGCAGCTGCAGCTGTGGCTGGATCGGTTGGTTGGGATCGCGCGGCATCGGTAGCAGTTCCCGCAGCAATTGCGCGTAGGTGACGTTCACCCCCACCGTGGCGTTGAGCCGTTGCACCAGGCTGTTGATCAGGCGGTCTTGGGTGATCGACACATCCAGTTCGCTGGAGAGGCCGGTGAGGTAGCGCAGGCGTACATCGCGAAAGGCCTCCAGGGCTGCGGCAACGCCGCGGCGGGCGGAGCTGAGCTTGGCCAGGCTGGCCTCGTGGTTGAAGAAGGCTTGCTCCAGTCGCAGACGGATGTCGTTGCGGCTGGCGGCGTATTGCTGGGCCGCGGCGGCTTCCCGCTTGGCGAAGGCGCGAGCCTGACCGGCGGTGGTGCCGGCATCGAAGAGCAGCCAGGTCATGGTGAGGCCCACCGACCAATCCCAGGCATTGGTGGAGGTGAGGGGCAGGGCCGTGGAGCCGCAACAGCCGCCGCCACCCAGTTCAAAGTTGCCGAGGCTGGAAAGGTTGCTGCTGCCGCCGGCGTTGGCAAACAGCGACAGCTTGGGCAGCAAGCCCGCTGCGGTGGCCTGCTTCTGCTGCGCTAGGGCTTGGCGCGTGGCCAGGATCGCCTCCAGCTCGGGGTTGCCGCGGTAGGCCGCCAAGAGGCTCGCCTCGAGATCCAGCGGCCAGCGCGGCTGCACCACGATCGGATCGCTGGCGCTGGGGGTGACCTGTGGCGGCAGGTTGAGCACCACTGCCAGCCGCCGCCGCGCCACGGCGCGATCGGCCATCGCCTGGATCAGCGTTTCTTCATCGGAGGCCTGGATGGCGCGGCGCCGCAACACATCGAGGCGAGGCACCAGGCCGGCCTGCTTGAGATCAAGGCTGTCCTGCAGGATCACCAGGTCGTTGCGCACGTTGGCGTCGTAGACGCGCACCAGCTGCTCCTGCTGCTGCAGCTGGTAGTAGGCCTCGCTCACCTGCAGCTGCAGGGAGCGCAGTTGATTGGCGTAGGTATTGCGCTCTTGCTCAAGGCTGGCGCGGGCTGCTTGCACCTTGGGGGTGCGGGCGAAATCGAGCAGCGCGTAGTTGAGCAGCAGCCCGCCTTCAAAGGCGCTGCTGCCGGAGGTGGCCTTCACTGAGCCGCCTTCCGGCACATAAAAAGCGCCTGGGGTGGGCGCATAGCCCGGCGGCTTTGGGCTTGTGGTGAGCAGGCCGTTTTTGTCAAACAGCGGGCCAAAGTTCAGGTTGTCGTTGGGTTGCAGTGAGGTTTCGGTGCTGCGGCTGCGGTCGTAGCCACCGGCGGCAAAAGCGCTGATCGTGGGCCAGTAGGTGCCCATTGCCGCCTGGAAGCTGGCCAGGGCTGCCGCCACCTGCTCGCGTTGGGCCTGCAGGCGGGCGCTACTGGCAAAAGCAATGGCCAGGGCCTGCTCAAGGCTCAAGCTGGCGATACCAGCGGCCTCTAGCTGCTTGGGGGTTGGCAGATCCAGGGGCGGGGCAGGGGTGGATTGCTCCGGTTGGATGGGCCCCTGGGCCGGTTCGTTGGCCCGCAAGAGATTGGGCGGGAGCTCAGGGGTAGCGAGCACATCGCGCACCGCTGGCTCGGGCTCGGTGGGTAGCAGCTGATCCAGCGCCCGCAACTCAGCATCGAGCTTTTGCCAACTGCGCTCGAGCAATTGCGTATCGGCTCCACGCCCCAGCGGGATGGGCACGGCGGTGGAGAGGGGATTCGGCGCCAGGGGGGCGCTGCTTGGTAACGGCGCAGTCAAGCCAGGGGTGCTGCACACCAGACTGAGGGTCAGAGCTCGCTTGAGCAGTGCCACGGTGGTGCAGATCAGCGCCTGATGCGTCGCAGTTTGGGGGATGGTGCTTGGCTGCGGCGCGATGTGTGTGCCGCCTTGCGGACGTCAGCGATATGGCGTGGTTTCCCCAACACCCCTGCGATCAGGATCGCCACATAGAGCTGACCCACCACGGTGATGCCCACACTGGCGCTCACGCTGGTGAGGCTCTTCTCATTGAGCACAGAACTCCCCAGGGTGGTGAGGCTGCCGAAGGCGGCGCCGAGCATCTCCGGCGCATAGGCAATGGCCGCTGGCAGGTTGTTGTGTGCCGTTCCCGACAAGGAGAAGGCCGCTGGATCCAGCACCAGCAAGGAATTGAGCACGATCCCACCGGTGAACCCGATCAGCAGATAGCCCGCTGCCGCTCCCATCAACAGGGCACCGTTGAACACCGGCTCTTCGGCGAGGGCACCCATCAGGGTCCAGAGCACATACAGCATCAAGGCCAGCCACACCGCCACGTGCAGCACGCTCAGCTGCACGGCAACGACTGGCAACAGCAGAAGGGAGAGTTGCCAGAGCACCTCCACCCCGGCTGCCCCGAGCCAGCCGTATTGCAACCACCGCCGCCGGCGGATGGCGCGTTGCAAGTGATGGTGATCTGTCTGAGGAATCACCGCATTGCGCCATTGAGGGCTGAGCCGGTTTTGCGGCAACAAGGGTGAATCGAGCAGCACGGGTACGCCGCCGATCAGGAGATACACCACACTCACCAGCTGCGGTGCCTGTTGCAGGGGCCGCAGGCCGATCAGGGCCAAAACCTCCACGATCAGCAACACGCGGTAGAAGTTGTGTCGCTGGCGGAGCAGCGCGCTAACAACGGTCATGGCTGGCTCATGTCCGGGCCATGATCGCCCGCCAGCTGCTTTCCCCGTCGCGGATGGCCTGCTCGGCCTGGCGGCAGAGCAGGAGCCGCGTGGCGATGCGCTCCAGCCGCTCCAGCGAGGCGGAATTAGCCAGCGGATCGTTGAGTTCGGTTGTGAGCTGCAGCCAGCTGAGTGGGAGGTCGAGTGGCCGCGCCGGCGGGGTGGGCAGGCCGCGGCTGGATCGCAGCAGCTGAGCCCATCGCTGCAGTTGCGCAGCCATGCAGGAGAGCAGATCTGCTTCCGCTTGATGCAGCCGTGCCACCAGCTGGGAATCGAGGCTGGTGGGCACCGCCCGCTCCATGCCGCCCACCATCGTCACCAGCCGAGACGCCGCTGCATCAAGGCTGTTCAAGAGCAGATAGGCCGGGTGGCGCTGCGGTTGGTTGCCGAGCTCTTGCAGCAGGGCAGGTCGCTGGGCGCGGGCGCTCTGGAGCGTGGCCCGCAGCTGGCGGTAGCTGGGAGGTGTGGGGCCGCCCGCTACGCCTTGGCTCTGCTGCAGCCGCTGGGCTAGAGCGGTGAAGGTGATCTGCAGCTGATCCATCAGTTCGCCGTAACGGCCCAGGCACTGCACGAGCCCGCGTGCTGGCCAGAACAGCCTCAGGCTGAGGATCATGAGGATGACGCCCAGAGCCGTCCAGAAAAAGCGCAGCGGGATCCACGTGGCGAGGCTGCCCTCATGCACCAGCCAACCCATCACCACGATCATGCCGCCCACCTTGTAGCCCACCTTCAGGCCCAAGACGCCGCCCAACAGCCGCAGACAGCCCATCGTGATCGCGAGTCCCACCGCCATGGGCAGCTCATGCAGGCACTCGTAGCCGATCAACAGCAAGATCGAGCCGAGCACGGTGCCGAGGAGGCGTTGCCGGCCCAGCTCGAACGAAGCCCCGTAGGTGCCGCTCGACACCGACAACACCGCCAGGGCGACGTATTGATCGTCGGGCAGGCCAGTGATGCTGGCGAAGCCATTGCCGAGCCCGGCGGTGAGGGCGGTGCGGAGCGCGTTGCGGTTGATCACGGCTGTAAGGGGCGCGGTGCCAGGCGGTTGAGGCCTCCAAGGCAGGCATGCAGGGGCCTGAGCTCTTCCGCGAGGGCGAGCAGCGGCAGCAGGGGAAGACGCTCCTGCTCCGCCAGTTGTTGCCAGGCCCTGGCATCGCGCTGGGGTGTGGGCCGCGGCCGGGCCTCGAGCTGATCGCCGAGGGCTAAAACCGCTGTGCGGATCAGCTCGGCTCGCTGGGCGTTGGGTTCCGGGATGGTTTGCATCAGCCGCTCCCAACTCACCCAATGGGACTGGGTGAGTTGCCACAGCCTCAGGCGCTGCTCCCACCGGCTGGTGCGCAATCGGCTGTGGCGTGGACCGCTCCGTTCCCGGCTCACCAGCTGCTCCATGCGCACCAGATCGCCGGTGAGAGGAGCCGGGTTGAGGGGCGTTGGACGCTCCGCTTGATCGCGGACCCAGTCGGCGTAGCGCTGGAGCTGGTGTTGCAGGCTGCTGCGCAGGCGCTGATCGGCGGCGCCCAGCTCGCGGTAGCTGTTGCGGGGCCAGAACAGCAACCCCACCAGGATCGCCACGATGCATCCCGCCACCGTGTCGAGCGCTCGGTTGAACACGTAGTTCCAGTTGAGCGCTACATGGCTGGGGATCATCAAAAACATGATGCTGGTCAAGCTTGCGGTGCCCAGGGCGCTCTGCCAGCCCAGCGCCTGCAGCACCGGAATCATCAAGATCAGCGACACCAACACCCCCATCCAGCCCGAGAGGATGGTGTGCACGATGAAGGTGATCAGCCCTCCGGCCACCGTGCCCAGGATGCGGGCTGAGGCGGCGCTGATCGTTTGATCATCGTTGTCATCCACAACGATGATGGCCGCCAGAATCGGATACCAGACAAACTCAATTCGTTCTGTCCAGACGGCGATGGTGGCTGTGATAAACACCGCCACGGCCAATTTGAGGCTGTTGCGCAGCAACGCGTTGGACACTGGCTGCGGCAGGGCGCGCTGCGATGGAGCTTATGGCCGGCTTCAAGGGGGTGCACTGTGTTGATGAGCTGGATTCCGGCCATTTCCCCCGACCTCGAGGTGCTGATGCGCCTGGGGTTAGCGGTGCTCTGCGGCATGGCGGTGGGCTTCAACCGCGCTCAGCACTTCCCTCACCCCCAACCCAGCCGACTGCGCATGCATGTGTTGGTGGGGCTGAGCGCTTGCTTGATGGTGCTCACGGCCGGGCCTGATCTGGAGGCCCGCAGCCGCGTGATTCAGGGGGTGGCCACTGGGGTGGGTTTCTTGGGGGCTGGCGAGATCCTGGTCGATCGGCGCGGCAATGGCCGCGATGCCCCCACCCCGCAGGTGCACGGTCTCACCAGTGCGGCATCGATCTGGTTCACGGCCGCTTTGGGTGTCACGGTGGCGGCAGCGAGTCCCCTGATGGCGTTGGTGGCGTTGCTGCTTGCATTGCTGGTGCTGTCCCGTTCTGGACAGGCCCATGGCTGAAAGCCTCTGGAGCCAGAAACCGTGGTGGTGTCAGCCCTGGTCGATCCTGCTCACCGGCTTGGTGGTGGTGGGCGGCAGCTGGTGGTGGCCGCGGATCTGGTGGATCAGTGCGCCGCTAGCGGTTGGGGTGCTGCTGTGGTGGTGGGTGTTTCTGGTGCTGGTGCCTGAGGCTTATCGGGCTGAGGTTGAGGGCACGGATCAGAACACCGCGTCATAACGATCCGAGCCGGCGGAGGCTGGTGTGTCGTGACTGGCAGGGCTGGGCCATTCGGCTTCCCAGTAGCTGATGCCATCGCGCATGAAGGGCCTGCCGCTCAGGCGTTCGGCATCGAGCTTGGTGCCGCCCATCGCGGTCATCAGGCCGCCGATTTCCATCGGGCCCAGATCGGTTTTCATGTCTTGTCCGGCGGCGGCCAGCAGAGCGGGCATGCGCACCAGGTTTTCAGGTTTGGTGAGTTGATCGAACAGTGCTTTGAGCAGCAACTTCTGGCGATCGAGGCGGCCGATGTCGCCCATTTCGTCGTGGCGGAAGCGCAGGAAGCCTTCGATGTCGCGGCCGCGCAGCACCTGCTTGCCCGGTTGCAGATCGATGTAGAGGCCCTGGGTTCGATCGGTGTAAACCATCCGCTTGGGCACGTCGACCTCGAGGCCGCCGAGGGCATCGCCAAGGCGGCGGATCACCGAGAGATTCACCAGGATGTGGTGCTGCACTGGCCGCCCCAACTGCTTGGAGAGTTCCTGCTTCACCGCATCGGGGCCGCCGAAGGCGTAGAGCGCGTTGGCCTTCATCGGGCCGAAACGGGTTGAATCGATGAAGGTGTCGCGCGGGATCTGGGTGAGCTTGGTGATGCCGTTGTCCACGCGCACCGTGTACATCACATCGGTGTTGCCGCCGCCCACATCGGTGCCGAGGATCACCACCTCCTTCTCGCCCATGCCCGTCCAGGTGCTGAAGGGGTTCACCACTTGGTGATTGCTGCCCACGGGAGGGCCTTCCAGCAGTTGGTTGAGCGGCGCTGCCAGCAGCAGGCCGCCGCCAAGACCCAAGGCAATGGCCATCAGGATCGGGCCGCGCTCATCGCGGGGGCTGATGCCGATGCTCTTCAGGCCTGGACTCTTCATTCTCACAACTTATTTCACGCCTCTTGACCAAACCTTTGTCGTTGCATAACGCGGTGTCAGTTTTTGGGTTGGCTCACAGGCGCAGGGCTTCATCGGCGCGAAGGCCGGCCTGCACACGCCAGAGGTTCACATAAGCCCCGCCTGCGGCAATCAGCTGATCGTGGCTGCCGCGCTCCACGATCCGGCCCTGATCCATCACCACGATCTGATCGGCATGGCGCACGGTGGAGAGGCGATGGGCGATCACCAGGGTGGTGCGCTCAGCGGTGATCAACTCGAGGGAGCGCTGGATGGCGGCTTCGGTTTCGTTATCCACCGCCGCGGTGGCTTCATCGAGGATGAGCACTGGTGGGTTTTTGAGAATGGCGCGGGCCAAGGCGATGCGCTGGCGCTGGCCGCCGGAGAGGCGCTGGCCGCGCTCGCCCACCACCGTGTCGTAGCCCTGGGGTAAGGCTTCGATGAAGCGAGCGGCTTCCGCTAGCTCAGCGGCGCGCTTGATCGCGGCGCGGGGTGCCTCGAAGCTGCCGTAGGCGATGTTCTCAGCCACGCTGCCGTGGAACAGAAACACCTCCTGGCTCACCAGGCCGATCGCACGGCGTAGATCGGCTAACTGCAGCTGTTCAATCGAGATGCCATCGAGCAAGATCGCGCCGCCCTGCAGCTCATACAGCCGCAGCAATAGCTTCACGATCGTGCTTTTGCCTGATCCCGTGGCGCCCACGATGCCGATCGTGCTGCCAGCGGGCACCTGCAAGTTGAAGTGTTGCAGCAGCGGATCACGGCCGCTGTAGGCGAAATCCACCTGGCGGAATTCGATCGCGCCGTGCACGCGGCTCAGGGGCAGGGGCCGATCGCCGCTCGGGATGGCGATGGGGGTGTCGATCAGATCCAACACGCGCTGGCTGGAGGCCATGGCGCGCTGGTAGTCGTCGAGGGTGCGGCCCAGGCTGGTGAGTGGCCAGAGCAGCCGCTGGGTGATGAACACCAGAAACGAATAGGTGCCCACGGCGATGGCGCCCTGCCAGGCCTGCAGGCCGCCGATCACCAGGATCGCCAGGAAGGCAAACAGGATCGCGAAGCGGATCAACGGGATGAAGGCCGCCGAAAAGCGGATCGCTTTGGCATTGCTGATCCGATAGGCATGGCTCTGCTCGGCGAGCCGTTGGTTCTCCCATCGCTCGGCGGCGTAGCTCTTGATCGTGAGCATGCCGCCGAGGTTGTTGGAAAGGCGGCTGGCCAGATCGCCGGCCCGCTCGCGCACCTCGCGGTAGCGGGGTTGCAGCCGTTTCTGGAAGTTCAGGGATCCCCAGAGGATCAGCGGGATCGGAATAAACGACACCCCCGCCACCGTGGGGGAGAGCCACACCATGGCGCCGCCCACCGCCAACACTGTGGTGATCAGCTGCAGGATCTCGTTGGCGCCGTGATCGAGGAAGCGCTCCAGCTGGTTGATGTCGTCGTTGAGGATCGCCAGTAGGCGACCGCTGCTGCTCGCTTCGAAGAAGCCCATCTCCAGCCGCTGCAGATGGCTGTAGGCCTCGAGCCGCAACTCGTGCTGCACCGTTTGGGCCAGGTTGCGCCAGAGCAGGGCGTAGAGGTATTCGAACAGCGATTCAGCGCTCCAGATCACCAAGGAGAGCGCTGCCAGCACGCCGAGTTGGCCGGGCACAGACGTGACGCCAAGGGCCGCCAGCCAGGAGGTGTTCTGCTGCACCACCACATCCACCGCCAGACCGATCAGCACCGGTGGTGCCAGATCAAACAGCTTGTTGAGCACCGAGCAGCTGGCCGCGAGCCACACCAGGCGGCGATGGGGGCGCAGGCTGCGCAGCAGGCGCTGCAGCGGAGGAGTAGGGCCGGGCATGGCTGTATTCAAGGCCTGGCGGCAGCGCCACCAAGGGAACTGTGAAGCTGTTTCCGCTGAACATTGCGGAGCGCGGCGGCCGCGTTAGACCAGACCTGTCACCACCCAGAGGTGTTCATGACACGGACCCGAGACTTTCATCGTTTCCATCGCTGGACGGCGAAGTTGCGTCGTCGCAGCCTGCGCAGCGCCCTGCCTGAACCACGAGAAGGCGAACTGCAGCCCACCCATCCGATCCGCGAGGTGCGCTGCCGCGAATGGCAAGAGGATCAACTGCACGATCTGGTTGAACTCGACACCAGCGACGTAATCGCCTGATGGGCTCGGCAGCGTGCAGCTGATCCTCAGCACAAAGCCCTGGGGCTGGCCAGCGACCAGCACCCAGGGCTTTTCTTTGAGCGGTTGACCCGCTCAGGCCGCGATCACCAGCGGTTGCCGCCGCCGCCGTCGTAGCCGCCGCCACCGCCGCCGCCATAGCCGCCGCGGTCACCACCGCCACCGCCATAGCCACCACCGCCACCACGGTTGCCACCGCCGTAGCCGCCACGGCCACCGCCGCCACCGCCGTAGCCGCCGCCGCCACCACCGCCGCCTTGACGGGGAGTGGCTTTGTTGACGCGGATCATGCGGCCCATCCACTCCACGTTTTGGAGATCGTCGACGGCTTTCTGCTCGTCGGCTTCATTGGCCATCTCGACGAAGGCGAAACCGCGCTTGCGGTTGGTTTCACGGTCGAGGGGAAGGCTGCACTTGGCCACTTCGCCGTACTGGCTGAAGAGGTCAAGCAGATCCTCTTGTTCGGCCTGGAACGAGAGGTTGCCGATGTAAATGGTCATTCCTTGATGCGGAACCTGAAAACTGATCCGTGGGTGCTGCGGTTCCTGGAGGAGGCAGTGGGCCTTGAATCTCTGTCAATGTACAGCGGCGTGATCGTGACACTCTCCACGTGCGGCAGGGCTGCCGCGCTCAGGTGAAGAGGCTTGAAGCAACACCGAAGGGAACCGGAAGAAACGCCCTGATCCCCGATTACTGTCCGATTGTCAGTGAATCCACACCCATAGCGAGCGCCTCCCATGACGGCACCCGTGCCCTGGAGTTTGGCTTGGAGCGACGACGGGGAGCTGGCTCCTCAGGATCGCTTTGACCTCTTGCAAAGTCTGGTGGCCAGCGAATGCGAGAGCGTGCAGCCCAGTTTGGTGGTGGCGGTGGAGCGCCTCAGTGTTGACCAGCTGACCGTGATCGCAACCGAGGGACTCACCGGCCTCTGTGCTTGAGGCCGGTGGCCGTGGGGCCGGAGCGGATCAGTCGCGGGAGCGGCTGATCTGCAGTTCGCGGTTCATCACCTTGAGGCGACGCAGCCCCTGGAACACGTCGTCAGGCATGCCCTGGGGCAAATCCACCAGGCTGTGGGCATCGAAGATCTGAATGCGGCCGATGCTGCGCCCGTTCAGACCGGCTTCATTGGCGATGGCGCCCACGATGTTCCCGGGTTTGACGCGGTCACGCCAGCCCACCTCGATGCGGAAGCGCTCCATGCCGGATTCCGGCGGGCCGGATTGCTCGCGAGGACCGCGGCGGCCTTGGCCATTGGGGCTGCTGCGGTCTCGGCCGCGATCGTCGCGACCATCGCGGCCGCCACTGTTCGGGCGGATCCAGCTCTCGTCGCCCTGCACCAGCAGCGGCTGCGTTCCCACCGCCAGCTGCAGGGCCGCGAGGGCCAATTGCTCAGGGCTGGCGCCGCTTTCTTGCGCCACCCGCTGCACGATCTCGGAGAGCAGGGCCTGCTCCTCGCTGCGTCCCTCGCTGGTGAGGTTGTCGCAGAGGCGCTGGCGCAGCCGATCGAGCCGGCTTTGGTTGATGGTGGCGTTGCTCGGGATCTCCATGGCCTCGATCGGCCGACCCACCGCCCGCTCCATGCCACCCAGGAAGCGGCGCTCCCGGGGGGTGACGAACAGAATCGCGTCACCGGTGCGGCCAGCCCGGCCGGTGCGGCCGATGCGGTGCACGTAGGCCTCCGAATCGAAGGGAATGTCGTAGTTCACCACCAGGGTGATGCGGTCGACATCGAGGCCGCGGGCGGCCACATCGGTGGCCACCAGCACATCCACGGTGCCCTTTTTGAGGCGTTCGATCGTGCGTTCCCGCTGGCTCTGGGCCACATCGCCGTTGAGCACGGCCACGTCGTAACCCTTGGCCTCGAGGGCTTCGGCCACGGTGACGGTGATGGCCTTGGTGCGGGCAAAGATGATGACCCCTTCCTTGGTTTCCGACTCGAGTACCCGGGTGAGGGCTTCGAGCTTCTGTGGACCATTGACGGTGATGAAGCGCTGGCGAATTCGGCTGGAATCAGCGCCCTTGGTTTTGATCGTGACCTCAGCAGGATCGTTGAGGTATTTGTGCGAAATGCGCCGAATCTCGGGCGGCATCGTGGCGGAGAAGAGCACCACCTGGCGCTGGCTGGGCAGCTGCTCGAGCACCCACTCCACGTCGTCGATGAAGCCCATGCGCAACATCTCGTCGGCCTCATCGAGCACCAGGCTGCGCAGGCCTGAGAGATCGAGGGTGCCCTGACGCATGTGGTCCATCACCCGGCCGGGGGTGCCCACCACGATCTGCACGCCGCGCTTGAGGCGCACGATTTGATCGCGGAAATCGGAGCCGCCGTAAAGGGGCAGCACGCGCAGGTGCGGCATGTTGGCCGCATAGCTCTTGAAGGCATCGGCCACCTGGATGGCCAACTCACGGGTGGGGGTGAGCACCAGCACCTGAGGCGTGCGTTGCTCGGCATCGAGGGCCGCGAGCATCGGCAGGGCGAAGGCTGCGGTTTTGCCGGTGCCTGTTTGGGCTTGGCCCACCAGGTCGCGGCCGAGCAGCAGCTCGGGGATGGCTGCCTTCTGGATCGGGGAGGGTTCCTCGTAGCCGATGGCCGTGAGGGCCTCGAGCAGCTCAGGCGCGAAGCCGAAGCTGGCGAAGCCAGACGCCTTGGCGGGGATCACAGTGGTGCTCACCTCCGCCGGCGTGTCATCGCCTGGGGTGGGGAGATCGATCGCACTGAGATCCACGGCGGGAGTGCTCTGGTTGGGAGATGTTGATGCGCGTTCGTCCGAGGAGCTGTTGAGGCTCTCGCAAATGCTTTGGGTCACGTTTTGAATGGCTGGGCCTGAAATGTCCTTCGTCGACAGGCCGGCAGACACCCTGGAGATGAAGCAATAACGCGCTGCGTGGATCGCTCAGCGTTGGCGCTTCGAATAACTGCCTTGCCCTACACAAAGGGTCTCTCGCTCAACCTAACACTTGCCCTGTGCGCGCTCGCTGACGCGCTGATAGTCGTCGGCGATGCGTTCGATGTCGTCTTCACTTAGCAGCTCGCCCCGCTGCACTTCCACGATGAGCAGATCGTGTTCGCCGGCCGTGGCGCGATGCAAGGCGCCGCAGGGAATCAGCAGGGTGGTGCCCACCTCGGCGCCGATCGTTTGCGTGGCGCAGAGCAGGCTGCCCGTGCCGGCCACCACCACCCAATGCTCACTGCGGTGGTGGTGACGCTGCAGGCTGATGCGCTGTCCGGCGCGGATGCAGAGGCGCTTCACCAGATAGCCCTCGCCAGCCCCCAGCGTTTCGAACCAGCCCCAGGGGCGCTCCATAACGTTGGCCATGGGGCTGAGGCTAGGCAGCCTGGCTGGGGCTGACCAGTAGCAGCTGCTGCCGGGCCCGGGTGAGGCCTGTGTAGAGCAGGCGTGGATCGGCGTGGCGGCTGGGGGGCACCAGCAACAACACCTGGCCGTATTGGCTGCCCTGGGCTTTGTGCACGGTGAGGGCCAGGGCCGGTTCGGCCCCCGCCAGCCGGGCGGGATGCAGCAGCCGCCCCCCCGCCATCAACACCAGCCGCTGGCCCTCGCGCTCCACCACCACGCCGATGTCGCCATTGGCGAGCTCCTGCTCGGGCCGGTTCAGTCGGTTGAGCACTGGGGTGCCGAGGGGCCAGCGCTCCAGCGGCCCGGTCGCCGCAGGGCCAAGCAGGGCGCGGTGCAGGGCCTGCACGCCCCAGGGCCCCTGGCGCACGGGGCTCAGGGCGATCAGCTGCTCCAGCTCCGCCAGTAAGGCCGCTGCGCCGCCAGGCTCCCCGTCGCTGCCGTGCCACTGCAACGCCAAGCTCAGCTCCTGCAGCTGTTGTTGGTGCTGCCGCAGGGGAGTGAGCACCGCCTTGGGCAGCTGTTGCAGGGGGCATTCGAGCCAGCGCACGTTGGCGTTGGCCTCGAGGCCGTGCAGCAGCGGCCGCAACCCCTGCAGCGGATCGGCGCTGCGGGTGGGCTGATCGCGTGCGGCGGCCGCGATGGCGGCGATGGCGCCGTTGTTGCGGTAAGTGGTGGTGAGTTCCACCACCGCAGAGCCCAGCTGCGCCCGCACCGCCGGGCGGCAGAGCTCTTCGAGCACGGCGCCGGTGCCCACCGGCGGCAACTGGCCCGCATCGCCCACCAGCAGCAGACGCCCCTGGGGGGGCATGGCCTCCAGCAAGGCCGCCATCAGGGGCAGGTCGACCATCGAGAGCTCATCCACCACCAGGAGATCGAGCTCCAGGGGGTTGGCGGCCTGGCGGGCAAAGCGGCTGCCGCCGCGGGCCTCGAGCAGGCGGTGCAGGGTGGAGCACGGCAGGGACGGCCGCTTGGCCAGGGCAGCGCTGAGGCGCGCGGCGGCCTTGCCGGTGGGGGCGGCCAGCTGCACCCGCAACTGGGGTTCGAGGGCCAGCGCGGCCGCCAACATGCGCGCCACGGTGGAGGTTTTGCCGGTGCCAGGGCCGCCGAGCAGCACCACCAGGGGGTGCTGCAGCAGGGCTGCCACAGCCTCTTGTTGTGTGCCATCGAGCCCGGCACTGGCCGCGGCGATGGCCCGGTGGATCGCGGCGCTGGTGTGGGTTTGCGGCAGCGGGGCCTGGGCCCGGTGGATCAGCTGATCGAGGCAGAGGCTCAGCTGCTCCTGCCAGCGCCGCCAGCGCAGCCAGCGGCCCTCCTGCACGATCAGTGCCTCCACCTCGGTGTTGGCGCGAAGGGCATCGGCCTGCACCAGCCAGCCGCTTGCCTTGAGGGCCGTGAGGTAGTGATCCGGCCAGTGGCTCTGATCCAGCCCGTCTGGTGCTTCAGCCTTGAGATCGAGGCCCAGCTCCCCTTGCTCCAAGGCCGCGAACAGCGCCTCGATCAGGGGCTTGAGCAGCTGGAGATCTGCCTCGGCGCTGGCGGGTAGCCGCCGCTGCAGGGTGTCGGCCAGGGCCGCGGCCAGGCTGCTCATGGTTGGCCATCCCGCAGCAGAGCGTCCAGGGCGAATAGGCGCTCCAGCGGTGGGTTGTCGACCAGCACGCCAGGTACGCCGGCCTCTGGCGCCTCCACCGCTGCCGGCACACCGCGCAGAAACACGTAGGCGTAGCCCCCCAGGTGCTCAGTGGGGTTGTAGCCGGGCAGCCGCCAGAGCAGGTAGCGATGTAGCGCCACCAGATAAAGGTGCGCTTGCAGGGGGTAGTGGCTGCGGGCCATCAGCTCCGCCATCGCGGTTTGGTTGTAATCGGCGGGGCCGCAGGCCACCACCTCGCCCTGGCTGCCTTTGCGGCCTAGCCAATTGCTCTTCCAATCGGCCACCCACCAGCGCTGCTGCCACTGGAACACCAGATCGATCGAGCCGGTGAGGAAACCGCGGCTGGCCACCTGCAGGCCGCGCAGTTGCTCGCCGTAGCTGGCACCGAAACGGCCGCCGGGCTGCTGTGCGAAGGCGGCGGCCAGGCCGCTGCTGCGCACCAGCCGCTGGCTCTCGGTGTGGGCCAGCGGTAGATCGAAATTGAGCTCGCTCAGCCAGCTGCCGCTGGCCAGATCCGCCAAGCGGCAGGCCCCCAGGGCACCGCCGAGGGGGCAGCGCACCAGCTGGTGGAGCCCCTGCAGCAGCGGCTCCACCAGCTCTGGCTCCAGGCCGGCGCGATCCAGCTCCTGCAGGAGCAGCGGGCGGAAGGTATCCGGCTCAGCGGCTAGCTGCGGGAAATCGATCTGCTCGAGCATGCGGTGCAGCGCATCGCCAGGGCCTGCACCGCGGGGGAAGTGGGCCAGGGGGCCGAGGGCTGGCCATGCATTTGGCTCGAGCGGCGGGGTTTCAGCGCTGCTGTCATCGCTGGGGCTGAGCGCATCGCTGTCGCGGCCTTCATCGGCGGCCTGGGGCGGCAGGGCGGAGCCGGCATGGGCCCAGGCGGAGTAGCTGGCGCGGCCCCAGCGGCTGTCGAGCGGGCGGCTGGGGGTGGGGCCCAGCTGGAGGGCGCCCCGTTCTGGATCCGGCCGCCAGGGGGGATCCAGCGGCGGCAGGGTGGTGGGATCGATGGTGTGCAGCGCACTGAGCTCGCGCTCCTCCAGCCATGGGCTCAAGGGATTGCCCGCTTCGGCCTGATCCGGGCCCGGCCAGGCGAGCACCAGCAGATGTTGGGCGCGGGTGCAGGCCACATAGGCCAGCCGCTCGGCCTCCTGCAGCTGGGCGTTGTGATCTTGAGCGGCGGCGGCGCGGCCGCTGCCCCAGTGGGGGTTGAGGTGCAGATCCAGGCGGGGTTGGTTGTGCCCTGGCGGCAGCCAGCGCCGCCCCAGCCGCTGGCTGCCCGCCTTGGGCGGGGCCGGGGCCTTCCACAGGTAAGGGCAGATCACCACGGGATATTCCAGGCCTTTGCTGCGGTGCACCGTCACCACGGCGATCGCCGATTGGGCGGCATCGCTGCGGCAGAGGTGCTCATCGGGGGGATCGCGCTCTTCCTGCAGCCGCAGGTTGCGCAACCAATCGGCTGCGGCCACGGCGCTGAGCCCCTGGCTGTGCATCTGCTCCTGCACCAGCTCGGCCGCTTGTTGCAGATCCGCCAAGGCCCGCCCCCGCAGGGAGAGCCGTGCCAGCCCTTCGGTGCCGAGCAGCTCGGCGAGCACGCCGGTGAGCCCCAGCCGCGGCAGTTGCTGCGCCCAGCCGCTGAGCTCGCCCCCCAGCTGATCCCAGCGTTCAGGCGGGCTGCCCTTGAGCTCAGCCGCCGACCAACCGAGCAGCGCTGAGGCCGCTAACAGCCGCTGGCGGCCGGGATCGCCCGGGTTGGCCAGGGCATCGAGCAACCGCTGCAGGGCGGTGGCACCGAGGCTTTCGAACACATCACCGCGGCTCACCAGGCGGCTGGGCAGCTGGCGCCGCTCTAATGCCGCCCGCAGGCTTTCGGCCTGGCTGTGGCGCCCCACCAGCAAGCAGAGATCTCCCGGTTGCAACACCCGTTGCTGATCCCGCTGGCGCAGCACAAGCCGCCGCTCCAGTAGCCCCTGGCACAGCGCGGCCACCCGGCTCTCCAGCTCCGCGGGCTCCACCGGCAGCAGTTGCAGCGGTGGCTCTTCAGCCGGCAGGAGCAGCTCGCCTTTGTTGGCCTTGGCCTGCACGGCGGGCACCTCCAGGTCTGAGCGCACCAGCCCGGGCTGCATCAGGGCATTGAGCCCCGCCACCAGATCGGCGCTGGAGCGGCGGTTGTCGGTGAGGCCAAAGCGGTCGTTGGCGGTGCTGCCGGCCTGGCGATAGGTGGCAAGCTCGCCGCCGCGGAAGCGGTAGATCGCCTGCTTCGGATCGCCCACCATCACCAGCAGGTGGCCGGGCTCGGTGCCAGCGAAGGCCCGCTCGAGGATGCGCCATTGCAGGGGATCGGTGTCTTGAAACTCATCGATCAAGGCGGCGCGGTACCGCCCGGCTACCGCCTCCAGCAATGGGGAGGCGCCGCCAGGGTTGGCGCCCGGATCGAGCTGCTCGAGCAGCTGGCCGAAGCCCATCTGGCCGCTGCGCTCCCGCCGGCGGGCCAGCTCGCGGCGGCCCCAGTGGGCGAAGTGCAGCAGCAGGAGTTCGGCTGGCCCGTCGATCAGCGCGGCGATCGCCTCCAGCAGTGGCCGCTGCGGCAGCGACACGCCATCACCATGGGCGGCGGCGGCCACCTTGCAGAAGCTGCCGGGGTGGAAGTAGCCGAGCAGATCCCCCTGGCTGAGCACCTCTTGGTAGCTGGGGGGCGTTGCGGCATCGCCCAGCCCATCGAGCCAGGCCTGCACCCGCTGCAGCTTGTCGGGCTTGGGTTTGAGCCGGTAGGGCTTGTAGGGCAGAGCCAGGCTCTTGAGCTCCGCGGCCGCGGCGGCCAGGTCGGCCTCCAGCGCTTCGCTGCACGCGTGCCACTGCTGATGAAAGTGGTGCCAGAGCTGCGGCCAGAGCGCCTCGAGCTGCGGGGCGAAAGCCGTGTCGTGGCTGAGCGGCTCGGGCAGGGGCTCGAGGCTGAGGGCCGGATCGCCGTCAAGGCTGCCGAGCAGCCGCACCAGCTGCTCGGGGCTCACGTGGCGCTGACGCAAGCCCGCCAGTAAGCCCGCGCTCAGGGGCAGCACCTGTTGGCGCCAGTAGTCGTGCACCAGCTCGGCGCGGCGCTCGCGGCCTTCGCTCTCGAGGCTCACCGCTGGCCCCAGGCCCGCTTCGAGGGCTTGGCGCTGCAAGGTGCGCCGGCAGAAGCCATGGATGGTGGTGATATCGGCGCGATCGAGCTGCTCGAGGGCCAGCAGCAAGCGCCCCCGCAGCAGCGCCGGTGGTGTGGGGCCCAGGGCCTCCCGCCAGGCCGCGAGCGGTGCATCGCCGGGGCTGGCGGTGCTGCCCGGCTCGAGCATGTGCAGGGCCTCCTGCAGGCGCCGGGCGATGCGATCGCGCAATTCCGCCGCCGCTGCATCGGTGAAGGTGACCACCAACAGCTGCTCCACCACCAAAGGCTGGGCCCCCTCGCTGAGCAGCCGCAGCACCAGATGGGCCAGAGCAAAGGTTTTGCCGGTGCCAGCGCTGGCCTCCAGCAGGCGAATGCCCGGGCTGAGGGGCATGGCGTTGGCATCGAAGCGGGCCAGGCTCATGCCTTCACCTCCTGGCGCCGCTGCAGCAACGGGCTGTGCAGCTGCAGGGCGAGCTCCTGCAGCTCGGCCGTGAGCAGCTCCGCCAGGGGGCGATCCGCTCCAAAGCACACCGCTTGCAGCGGATCGCGGCGTTCGCCGCGCAGCATCGCATTGCCCTCCCAGGCGGCGAGGGCGGCGCTCCAGCGGCGCGGCTCCGTGGCGGCGGCGTAGGCCCAGCCGGTTTCAGGTGGCAGGGGCCAACAGCGCTGGCTGTGTTGCAGTTGCCACTGGCGCAGCTGCTCGAGCACCAGCGCAGCGTCGCTGGCTGGCAGGGCCTCGATCCGCTCGAGCACGCGAAAGCGCTGGCCATCGCGGCCCACCAGGGCAGCGCCGCTCGGGGCCTGGCCGGCGGCGCAGGCCAACAGCAGCTCCAGCCATAGCCCCAGCCGCTGCGCTGTGCGCGGCTTGGCGCTGTGCACCAGCACCACCTGGCGGCTGCGCCAGGCAAGCTCCGCCTCCAGCCCATCCCAGCTGGCGGGTCGCCGTTCCGGCGCGCCCAGCTGCTCGAGGCAGTGGCTGAGGGATTGCCAGCGCCCCTGCAGCTGCGCCACCTCCAGCTCACCCGCCGCCTCGGGCGGCAGCACCCCCGTACCCCGCTGCAGCAGCTGCCAATCGGGCAGGGCCTCGGGCATTGGATCGAGCTGGCCGCGCAGCAGGGCCGCCCGCTCGCGCTCCTGCAGCTCGAGGGCATCGCGATCGAGCACTGGGTGGTCGATTTCCCTGGGCCGCAGGCCCAGGCTCTCCAGCCAGCGCCGCTGCGGTTGCTCCAGCCAGTGGCGCAGCGTGCTCCAGGCCTGTTGCGCGTTGGCGGGGGGCTCCTGCAGCGGCTCGAGTGGCGCGGCGCTGAAGGCCAGGCCCCGCTCCGCTGGTGTGCTGTGGCCCTGCTCCAGCTGTTGGCGGGCCTGCAGGAGGCGCTGGTCGCAGCTGGCGGGCGGCCAGGGCGGAGCGGGCAGGAAATTGGCGCGCTCGAGCGGATTGGCGCAGTGCACCCGCAGGGGCAGCTGCGGCAGTTCACGGCTCAGCCACTCCAGCCATTGCCGCACCGGGGTGGAGGCCTCCAGCGCTTCACCGGTGCGCTCATCGCGGTTGCTCCAGCTCACCAGGAGGTGTTGGCGTGCCGAGAGCAGGCTCTCGAGCAGCACGTAGCGGTCTTGATCGCCAGTGCTCGGATCGCCCAGCTGGCGCTGTTGCTCGAGCAGGTGGAAGCCGGGCCGCTGGCGCTGGCGGGGGAAGGCCCCCGCATCAAGACCGAGGAGCACCACCACCTTGTGGGGAATGGCACGCATCGGCTCGAGCGCGCTGATGGTGAGGGCGCCGGAGCGATGGCCAAAGCGACCGCTGCCCTCGCTCAGCCGCTCCCCGAGCAGCTCGGCCACCACCGGTGCCGCCAGCTGCAGGCTGCTCGCTGCGGCCACGCTGTTCCAATCCGCCAGGGCGGCATGGATGCTCTGCAGTTCCCAGGCCCGCTCGCCGCCATCGCCGAACAGGTCGGCCAGCAGGGGCCGCAGCCCCTCCACCCAGGGGGCTGGCGGGCGGGCCTGCCCCAGCCAGCGCAGCCAGCGCAACAGGCTGCGCAACAGGGCGATCCAGCGCTGCTGTTGCTCCAGGCTGCCCTCCATCGCCAGGGGGGCGCAATCACCCGGCGCCAGGCCAGGCAGCTCGGGCAGCACCAGCCCGAGCACCAGCCGATCGATCGCCCACTCCAGGCTGTGGCAACCATCGCCGCTGCGATCGCTGCCATCGAGGCCCCAGCGGAACCCCGCCTGCTGCAACACGCGGCTGATGGCGGCGGCGTCACCGGCGGCCAGGCCCTGGGCGGTGAGCAACGCTTCGCAGCCGAGCAGGCGCTCCAACGCCGTGGCGGTGAAGCGTTCACCCCCGAGCTGCAACAGCTCGAGCAGCCCCTGGCTGATGCCCGCTTCGCTCTGTTGGCTGCGGTCGGTGAGGCGCCAGGGCAGGGAGACGCCGGTGGCGCCGCTGTCGCCAAACACTGCACCCACCAGGGGGGCGAAGGCTTCCACCTGGGGTGTCATCACCAGGATGTGACGCGGTTCGAGCTCGGGATCGGCGGCGAGCAGTTGCAGCAGCCGATCGCGCAGCACCTGCAGCTGGCGTAGACGCCCCGGACAGGCGTGGAATTCGAGGGAGCTGTCGCCGGGGATCAGCTGCAGCGCTTCGCCGCCCTCGCCATCGGCTGCGCCGCTGGCCAGCCGCTGCTGCAACTGCTCGAGCAGGGTGGGCGAGCGGCCCTGCTCGGCCGCCACCTGGGCCGGCGCGAAGAACAGATCCCCTTCACGCCACTGCCCTAGCTGGTGTTCACCACTGCCCTCCAGCAACTGCTGAAACTCGGCGCCGAGGCGCCCGAAGCGTGCCTCCAGGCCGGGCACCTCCAGCAGCCAATCGGCGCTGAGGGGATCGCGGCTGGCGGCGCTATCGCGGCGCTGCCAGAGGTCGCGGCAGGGGGTGAGCAGATACAGCTCCACGGCTTGGCAGGCCGAGATCGCTTGCAGCAGCTCCACCTGCACCGGAGCCAGACTGCTCAGGCCAAACAGGCGCAGGGGCTGCTCGGCGGCCGCGGCCGGCCGCCAGCCTTGCTGCAGCTGGCGGATCAGCTGTAGGGCCCGCAGGCCGAAGGGCTGCCCCGGCAGGCGCTCGGCCAATCGCTGGACCAACAGCGGCTGCCAGCGCAGCGCCGCTGCCAGGGGCTGCTCGCGGCCGTCGACGGCGTGGCCGTCCAGCCAGGCCTCGAGCATCGCGGGGCGGTAGAGGGCGTAATCGTCGATGGCATCGGCGATCGCCCGGCTGAGCTGCCACAGGGGGCGATCGAGCTGGCGCAGTTGGCTGTGGCCCTGGCGCTGCTGCAACCAACGCTCCAGCGGTGCAGCTTCGGGCTGGTGCAGCAAGGCCGGTAGCTCCTCGAGCAGCGGCCAAACCAGGTTTTGCGCGCGCCAGGGATCGGGGCCTGGGCTGGCGGGTTGTTCGCCCAACCATTGCTCCACCTGTTGGCGCAGCAGGCTGGTGGGGAAGGGAAAGCGCAGGTTGGCGGCGATGCCGGCGCCATTGCCGGTGGCGATCTGCTCCCCCAGCCAGCGGCTGGTGGGCCAGGTGTTCACCACCACCTGGATCTGCTCGAGCGGCCCGGGGGGCTCGAGCCGCAGCTGGGTGGCGAGCAGCTGCGCCAGCAGTTCAGCCCGGTTGCTGCGGTAAAGGGTGAGCAAGGCTCAGCTCAGGGCGGCCAGCGGCTCCGGTGTGCTCGAGCGGAACCCGGCCAGCGCTGTGGCCTGTTCGCTGTGGAGTCCGGCCACGGCGATCACCGCTTGGGTTTCGGGGCAGTAGGCGCTGAGATCGCCGCCGTAGCAAGCGCCGGTGTCCACCATCACGATGTGGTGCAGGCGGCGCACGTGGGGGCCTGGGGTGTGGCCGATCACCACATCGCCAAAGCGGCCGTCGTAGTTCTGCCAGAAATCCAGCCGCACCCGCAGGTCTGGTTGCCAGGTTTGGGTGTCGAAGCCGGCGTGGGTGGCCACCCAGCCCTCACCCCAGTAGGCGAGCGGTAGATGCTGCAGCCGCTCCAGCCACTGGCGGCAGCGCTGTTCGCCCAGCTGGCGGTAGGTGTCGCAGCCCGCCAGGCGGCGTTCGGCCTGCCAGCTGCCGCGTTGCAGCCCACTGATCAGATCTTGTTCGTGGTTGCCTCGTAGCCACACGGCACGGCCGCTCTCCACCAGCTGCCAGATGCGTTCCATGCTGGCTTCGATGCCCGGCCCGCGGTTGATCGCATCGCCGCAGAAGATCAGGCGATCGCCAGTGGGAAGCCGCAGCAACAGCTGCTCGAGCGCTTCGGCGCAGCCATGAACGTCGCCGATCACCCAATGGCGTGGTCGGCGCTGGGAGGGCGTCATGTTGACGGCGCGTTGCATCCAGTCTTGCCACCCGGTGGTGGATCTGTCATCCCCGCACCGCCACTAACCTGCCCTTAACCGCCCCAGCGCTGATGGAGAGCCAGCCCACGGATCCCCGCACGCTTTCGGTGGGGCAGCGGGTTTCGATCCTGGTGAAGGCGCTCGATGGAGCCAAACGCACCAACGAAGCGCTGGCGAATTGCAGCAACGGCGATCAGATGGTGGAGGTGCTGCTGGATGCCTCGCGCAAGCTGGGGCTGGGCCTCACCCGGGCCGAGCTGGTGCGCACCCCACCGATCCGCGATTGGGTTTGGTGGAAAAACAAAGAAGCGCTGCTCACCATCGGTGATGCCAAACCCCGCTACCAGCAGGACGGCGATCAGGGCCGCCCCGCTGCCGCCGAGGCCACCACCGAGCCCGCGCGTAAGAAATTCCTCGGGCTCTTCTGACGCTGCCCTGCCTGGCGCCTAGGCGGCGCTGGCCAGGGCGTCGGGGATCGACGCGGTGGGTGCTTCGAAGCTGCCCTTGGCCACGAACTCCAGGCGCAGCTTCATGAACTCGATGAATTTGGCGTCGGTGGACACCACGGCCGCGGCGGGTTGCGGGATCTGATCGGCGATGGCTTTGAGCTCCGGAGCCTGCAGGAAGGCGGGGCGCTTCACCAGCCAGAAGTCGATCTCCTTGCCCTGTTCGCCGTAGTTGCGCACCCGCTCGCGCAGCACCTCATCGAGGGGCTCCTCCACGGTGAGGAAGGTCTCGCTGGCGGCCACAAAGTGGTAGTGGGTCATGAACTGGTGCTGCCGAACAGGGGTTCCCGGCGGGGATTCTGAACTAAAGCCTTCATCTGCCGCACCGCCTCCTCCAGGCCCACCGCCAGGGCGCGGGCCACGATCGTGTGGCCGATGTTGAGCTCCTCCATCCCCTCAATCGCCGCCACTGGCTCCACGTTTTGATACGTGAGGCCATGGCCGGCGTTCACGCGCAGGCCGAGGCTGCGGGCGATGAAGCTGCCCTCGGTGAGGCGCGCCAGCTCCAGGGGTTGTTGCTGCCAATCGGCCTCGGCGTAGGTGCCGGTGTGCAGCTCCACCCAGCGGGCGCCGGTGGCGCGGCAGGCCTCGAGCTGGCCCGGATCGGCATCCACAAACAAGCTCACGCCGATGCCGGCCTCCTGCAGGCGGCCCACCAGGCCCTGGATGGGCTCCAGCTGGCCGGCCACATCCAGGCCGCCTTCGGTGGTCACCTCTTCGCGCTTCTCGGGCACGAGGGTCACCATGTCGGGCTTGATGCGCAGGGCGATCGCCTCCATCTCAGGCGTGGCGGCCATTTCCAGGTTGAGGCGGCTGCGCACCACCTGGCGCAGCAGCTCCACATCGCGGTCGTGAATATGGCGGCGGTCTTCGCGCAGGTGCACGGTGATGCCATCGGCGCCGCCCAGCTCCGCCAGCAGGGCGTAGCTCACGGGATCGGGCTCCACGGTGCGGCGGGCCTGGCGCACGTTGGCGATGTGATCGATGTTCACGCCAAGGCTGGCCATGGCATCGGGGGGCGTCTGGGCGGATCCTATGGATGGGGCTGCGGCAGCAGCAGCCGAAGGTGGAAGTGCCTGTCGGCTGCGGCATGGCTGCAGGTCAGCCCCTACGTTGAAATCGTTGGATGCAGACCAGGCAGCGAGAGGGGTGGCGACGGCGTCCAGACAGCTGAGCAAGCGCGAGCAGAGCCTGTGCAACGGCGTCAGCCCCTGGCTGTCGCCGCTGGCGATGGTGTTGACCCAGGATCTGGCCTTGAAGGGCTTCTTCGGGCATCTGCGGGTGATCGGTGCGGAGCACCTGCCCAAGAGCGGTGCAGTGCTGATGGCCCCCACCCATCGGGCTCGCTGGGATGCGCTGTTGCTCCCCTATGCGGCCGGCCGCCGCGTCACCGGACGCGACTGCCGTTTCATGGTGACCCTCGATGAGATGAAGGGGCTGCAGGGCTGGTTTCTGCACCGGCTGGGGTGCTTCCCGGTGAACCAGCTCAAGCCGCAAACCGCCAGCCTTCGCTACGCCGTGGATCTGCTTGAGGCCGGCCAACAGCTGGTGGTGTTCCCGGAGGGGCGGATCATGCGCGAGCCGGGCCCGATCCGCCTGATGCAGGGACTGTCGCGCTTGGCCTTGCTGGCTTCAGCCCATGGGCTTTCGGTGCCGGTGTTGCCCATCGGCATCGCCTACGGGCGCGCCACCCCCCGCTTTGGTGATGCGGCGGCGCTGGCTTTCGGTCCGCCGCTCACGGTGACGGGCCATGGGCGGGAGGCCGCGCGGCGCTTCAGTGATCAGTTGGCGGCGGCCATGGCCGCGGCTGAGCGGCAGGCTCTGGAGGCTGTGGGCCGCAGCGCCACAGAAGGTGGCTTTGCAACGCCCGTAGAGTTTTCCAACGTCTGACTTGTTGCCGTGCGCCGGCCGATCGCCGCTCTCGCCCTCAGCGCCCTGGCGCTGGTGACCCCCAGCCTGGCTCAGCTGCCGGCCCATGGCCAGCAGGAACCGCAGAAGGTTTTGGAGTCAACCAGCTCTGGTCTGAACCTGGCCTCGGTGCAGGCCAAGGTGGCCCAGGGCGATGCCGCCGCCTCTGCCGGCAAGCTGAATGAAGCCAAGGCTGATTACGACCAGGCCCTGGAGGCCGCCAGCTATCTGGTGACCGCCTACCGCGGCCTCTCCGGTGCCTTCCGCGGCCTCGATGCCCGCATTCCGCGGGAGATGGATCAGAAGGGCCGTGAGGCCACCGAACTGCAGGCCAACATCGAGCTGCGCCTGGCGGCCCTGCTGCGCCGCATGAACCAGCCCCAGGTGGCGGTGCCCCTGCTGGTGCGGGTGGTGCAGCGCATGTCGCCCACCAGCCCCCAGGGCCAAAAGGCTTACCAGAGCCTGCTGGAGCTGGGCTTTGTGGCTACGCCTTACACCACCGCCACCGCTGCTCCGGCAGCCCAGTGATCGCGGCGCTTACATTCGCCACTCATCCCGCTTCTCGACTCTCCTAGCGATGGTCCATCCCGACCAAGTGAGAGCCGCCATCACCCAGGCTCTGCCCGATGCCCGCGTTGAGGTGGAAGACCTCACTGGCGGCGGCGATCACCTGCAGGTGACGGTGGTTTCCACCGCCTTCGACGGCCTGAGCCGCGTGAAGCAACACCAGTTGGTGTACGGAGCCCTGCGCAGCGAATTGGCCAGCGAGGCCATTCACGCCTTGGCTCTGCAGACCTCCACCCCCACCGCCTGATCCATGGACGCCTCCACCAAGCAACGCATCGAACAGCTGATCAGCACCAGCCCGGTGTTCGTGTTCATGAAGGGCAACAAGCTGATGCCCCAGTGCGGTTTCAGCAACAACGTGGTGCAGATCCTCAACTCCTTGGGAGTGGCCTTCGAAACCTTCGACGTGCTGTCCGATATGGAGGTGCGTCAGGGCATCAAGGAGTTTTCCGAGTGGCCCACCATCCCCCAGGTGTACGTGAACGGGGAATTTATGGGCGGATCCGACATTCTGATTGAGATGTACAACTCCGGCGAGCTGCGCGAAAAGCTGGCGGTGGCCCTGGCCTGATCAGCGGCGGGTAGGGCCGGCTCAGTTCCGGCCCGTTTCGTAGAGGGTGCTCATGTCATCGCCGGGGCCGATGAAGCTGGACGGATCCATGATCCAGCGGTCGACCAGCTCCTCGAGGCGGCGTTGGGTGAGTGCGTCGAGCACGGCCGTTTTGCGCAAGGCGTGCAGGTACCCATCGGCGTAGAGACGCATCTCGGCGGGGCTGTGGTAGCGGCTTGCCAGCGATTGGCAGGCGTCGCACAGCGACTGGAAGTGGCGGATCGCGTCGGGATGTTGCAGGGCGGTCATGGCCGGACCGGGTGGGACAGCTGGCAAGGCATCGCCTGATACCACTCTGACCTTGGAATCAGCGATAGCGTAGACAGAATCATGGAGAAGCAGGTGGATTCCTCCGCTGTCGGCTCCACAACCAGTTCCCCCGCTGGAGCTGAGAGTTCGTTGAAACGCGTGCTTGTGGTGGATCCCCACCCCACGCTGCGCACGGTGTTGGCGCAACGTTTGCGTCAAGACGGGTATCTGGCCGCGGCGGTGGCCACGGCGGCTGAAGCGGTGGCCCTCTGCGATGAGCTCACCCCGGATCTGCTCGTGGCCGCAGAACTGCTGGAAGAAACCAGCGCTTTGAAATTGGCAGCCCAGCTGCGCTGCCCGGTGATGGTGCTCACGGCCCGCACCGGCTCGGAGCCCGTGGTGGCGTTGCTCGATGCCGGCGCCGATGAGGTGCTGCGCAAGCCCTTTGGCCTGGAGGAGTTGGCAGCGCGTAGCCGTTCGTTGCTGCGCCGCAGCCGCAGCGGCCTGCAGGAGCGTGTGTGCGTGGGGCCACTGGAGGTGCATTTGCTGCTGCGCCAGGTAACCCTGCGTGATCAGCCGGTGGAGCTGAGCCCGCGGGAATTTGCCTTGTTGTGTGCCTTGCTGATGCCGCCTGGGGTGGTGCGCAACCGCAGCGAGCTCTTGCGCATGGCCTGGCCGCCGTTCAGCGGCGGGCCTCGCTCGGTGGATACCCAGGTGCTCACGCTGCGGCGCAAGCTCGAGCAGGCGGGCCTGGGCGAAGGCGGCGGCATTGAAACGGTGCGGCAGCAGGGCTATCGCTTCAGCCTCGACACGATCCCGGCTAACTCGGACTCTGCCGATCCCGTCAGGGCGGTTACGTCGATCGGTCCTTAAACGGATGAAGCTGTGGGCGCTGCTGAGCTTGGTTGTGATGGCGGCTCCCCTGCCGCTCCAGGCTCTACCGCTCACGGTGGGTATTCCGCGGGACACGACCCCTTGTGCGTTTTGGCGTGAGGGTTTGGCCAGCGGAACAGCAGTGGAACATTGGCGCGTTGTCGCTGAAGCGTCCGAACTTCCCTACCAGGCCCGTGCCGTTAGCTCCATCACCGATGGCCTGACGCAGCTCCGCACTGGTGAGCTCGATGTGTTGGTGTCTTGTTTGAACATCACACCGCAGCGCCTACGGCTGACGAACTTCACCGTGCCGGTGTCGGAAGATGGCCTGGCCCTGGTGGGACGTGAGGGCTCTGTTCGCAATCTTGTGGCGATTCTGCTGCCGGTTCTCGCCTCCACGGCAGTGGTGTCGCTTGTGTTGCTGGTGCTGCTAAGCGGTCTCACCGCGCTGGCCGTCTGGGCTGTGGAACGGGGCTTTCACCACTCCGATGTGAATGCCAAAGATGGCAAGGTCAGCCGTCCTTTTTTCAAGGCGTGGGTGATGTTGTTCAGCTCCAGCGGCCTCTACAAGATGGGCTACAGCAAGCGAGCGATGTCATTTGTGGCTGTGAATGCCCTAGCTGCGCGGGTGGTGTTTGCCCTGTTTATTTCCTCAGTCACAGCGCTCGTGGCATCGCGCGCTGTCGATGATTCCCTTCGCGGCCGCGGCGTTGTGTTGAGCGCCAGCCAGGATGAGCAGGTCGCCGTGTTGCGCGGCTCTGCAGCAGACGAGTGGTTGATGGATGAACGCAATCGCGGAGTAGCAGCTGTCGAGCCACGCCGATTTGACAGCATGCAAGAGATCACGGCGGCTCTACAGCGTGAAGATCTGGATCGTGCTTTGATCGATCAAAGGGCTGCTCGAGAGCTTTTGCAGAGCGGGGATTGGAATGATCTCAGGATTCTGAGCGACTATCCACTGCGTTTTTATCAAGCCTTTGCCGTATCCCCAGGTTTGGAACCCGCGATTCTGGAGCGAATTAATATTGCCATCACCCAGATTGGGCCGATCGAGCACTATGAATGGTGAATGGCGGTATAGCTCTCAGCTTACGAACAGATCAGTGGCATTGAGATCGGGTGCACCTTTCAGGCGGACCAGCTCGCCACCTGTGGCACCCCAGCCACGGTCGTCTCCATTGGTGTTGAGATAGAGAATCCCTGTATTTTCACGCTGTCGATAGATCAGCGTGTGGTCGCTGCGCTTGGCAAGGTTCTGTTCAAAGCGGTTGTTAACGCTGATGAGGTCGATCTCCTCAATAGAGAGAGCATCTCCGGATAGTCCAATTTGGTCATTCTGCTTTGACTTGAAATCAATAAGAACGTCGCTTTGGCCTTCTTGTAGCGAGTCTAGATCTCCGATCACAAAAGCGTCTGATCCCTTGCCCCCTTTGATGCGCTGGCGTCCGGGATCCAGTTCGATCACATTGTCGTCGGAGGTGCCTGTGATGATGTCTCGTTTGATTGACCTGGCTGTGAGGACGGCTGCAAACGTTATTAAGCCCGTTGTGATTCGATCGGTGATGTTGTTTGAGCTGTCACCTGCAGCTTTGCCTGGTTCCCCTGTCTGTACGTCGTAGGTTACTGAGTATTGCGTGTACTCAAATCTCACCTTCTTGTCGCGGTTTGATGAGATGAGTCTCATCTCAGTCGTTCTGACGGGGCCAAGTGCTTCGACGAGGGGATCAAGTCTTTGTTCATTATCAACACTTCCAGGGGTGGCCTGGCTGTAGTTCTCTGAGGGGTAGAGTGGATCTACAATGGTCAATGTGGCATCTTCTTTGGCATCGGCTCTGCCGTTGCCATTGCGGTCGGTCCAGTCCAGGCTTACGGCGCTGACACCATGGCCTGCCAGCGGGCCGTCGTAGATGAGCCCGAGCAATAAGCCATCACCGTTGTCGAGCGCCTGTTGGATGTCCTGAATCGTGACGCCGCCGCCGCGATAGCTGCGCTGAATGATCGGATCGCTGATGCTTGGTGTTCTGACGGTTTTTGTGAGGCGGCCGCGAGAGGGTGACTCGATGGAGACCGTTTGTGTGATGCCAAAGTTTCCGATTTTTCCGACCTCACTGCTGTTCAGCTCTGGCCCGATCGCTTCCACTTCTAGTGCCTGGGCCAGATTGCGATCCGCTACATAGCTTTGTAGGCCCTTGATGACGAGGGATACTGGGCTGCCGGTGGGATTCCAGTTCTTGGATGTGTAAAAGTAGTCTGTTGCCAGGGTGTCGCGTGTGGCTGCGAGGTCCTGATAAGTGACGTCCCCATTGGAGCTGATCAGCGATCTCAGTGATGGGTAGGTGCGAGCGAGAGCAGCCATGACATGATGTTGGCTGTCGCTGTGGGCACGCAGGCGTTCCTGTCGAATGTGAACAGCTGAGGGAGATATCCGTAGTTCTCGCGTTGGATTGCCATCGACAAAAGACTGCTTTGGTCAGTTTATGATCAGATCTGATAAAATGTTACTTTTGTCTGGCAGGTCTAGGCCTTCAAGGTTGAGTGTGAATCGGTTGGACTCCAGCCGTAGCCGAGGGGTCTGACCGGGCAGCTGCCTGATCCGCAGATCTTCTGGGTCGAAGCCGCGCAGGATGATGCGGTCGCGCCGGTTGAAGTCGGTGATGGTGGCCTCGCCTTCGAAGTGTTGGTCTTTGCCTTCGGCGAACACGTAGGTATCGCGGCCGCTGCCACCGTTGATCACCAGATCATCATCCTTGCTGTCGATAGCAATTAACGTGTCGCGCCCTCGCTCGAGCATCACGGTTGTTCCAGATGCGCCGTCCCGCAGGAGCACCGTGTCATCACCAGCACCAGCCTCGATCCGGTTGTCGCGGCCGCCATTGATCAGCCTGTCGTTGCCAAAGCCGAGCTCGATTGTGTTGCCGTTGCCAATGGCAATCACCACGTCACTGCCAGCGCCGGCTTTCACCAGGTTGGCGTCATCATTCACCACTAGTTGATCGGTTGATGCGCTGCCGATCAGTGCGCTGCTCGCCGCGCTGGTGGGCACCTCTGGATTGGTGTAGATCACATTCAGAGAGACGACCTGCCCGCTGTTACCCAGGTCGTTGAGGTCGTCCTCGAGAGTGAGGCCGTAGAACCTCTCTTGCGGTAAGGGTTGCAGTGGATCGGGATTGAGGAGTGGCACCGGTAGGTGCCGGTAGTCGTTGGGGTTGTTGGGGTCGTTGCTGAAGTCTGGGCTGGCCAACTGGCGTTGGCGTTCGGCGACGGCTTCTGGGTTGGGCGTGTAGCTGAGCAGGCGTGCATTGCTGATCGGTTGGGTGGCCGCTGCATCGCCGTAAAGCTGCAGGGTGGCAATCAGCTCCTCACCGGATTCAAGATCCACAGGTTGATCAAACTCCACGGTCTGATAGCCGGTGAAGGCTGCTTCGATGCGGCTAAGGGCGATGGGCTGGGCACTCGCCTCCCGATCAGGATCGAGCAGATCGCTGGCGCGCCAGAGCGTGGCCTGTAGCCACTGGCTCACCTCCAGGTTGGGGTCGTAGCGGTAGGAGACCTCACCATTGGCATCTTGCATGGTTTCGAGCACGCTCGGTTTCAGATAGCTACCGATCGCGATGATCGAATCCTGTTGGGGTTGAAAGCGGTAGCCGATTCCATGCCAGGGCTGGCCACTGCTGTTCCAGATGGGAGAGGCCACGATTGCCGTTGAGGAGGCCTCCACCGGTCCGAACAGGCCGCTGGCATCAGCCTGATGGAATGTGGTTGTGTACGCGGCATCGAACCCGTCAGGCAGGGCCTGCTCGGTGCGCAGTGTGGTCAGTTCCTGCTCAGACGGGAGCGCTGCCAGGTCAAAGGGGAGGTACTGGTAGGTCAAGCCTGGCTCGTCGGATCCCCAGGAGTTCTGGATCAACCAGGCTCCTTTGTCCCGATCTCCTGCATTTGTATAAGTGAGGGCGTTGTCGCTCAGGAAGCGCTTGAAGCCCGCCAGTCCAGTATTCAGTTGTCGAATCTGCTGTTTGCCGAGCGCTTGATCATTTTCGATGCGGCTCTGGAAGCCTTCGATCAGTTTGTCTGTGAAGTCCACGGTGGGGCTGCGGTAGGTGTCGTCCCAGCCGAGGACGGCCACAGCATGCCCCCCACCGTTTTGTGCGCCTGGCTCTGAACCGAGGAAGAATGTTTTCAGAAACGCAGGCGTGATTTCGTAGCGATCGGCCTGATCGGCCAGCCGCCGCACCATGGCTTTGAGCGAGACGGTGCGACCGCTGGCCTCCTCGCGGAAACGGAGGCTGTCTGGGCTGATCCAGTCGCCGGCATCCGGGCCGCCTGTGGGCAGATCGAGGAATCCACTGAAGCCGAGCAACGCATCATTGGTTACAAAGAAGCCGATCTCGCCATAGATGCCGCTCCGCTTGAGCAGCTGTTTGGTCTGCTGGCGCGTGGAGCCCATCAGGGCCTGGTCGTAAGCGAAGGAACGCGGCTGGTTGGGGTCCGGGAGCAGGGGGGACTCGGAGAGGGGGCGTTTCTTGGGCCAACCCGTGGGGTAGTCCTTGGATGCTTTGTTGGCTTCGTTGAGTCCGAGATTCACATCCTTAAACAGGCTCTCGACTTTCTTGGCCTGCTTGTCTGTGGTGAGGTGGAGTGCTCCGTCGCTGCCTGTGGAGAAATATTGGATGGCATATGTGCCGAATCCACCGAAATTTCCATCCTCGCTGATCTTGTAGCGTTTCGGATCGTCGGGGTTGGTCTCGAACGCGAAGCCCCGCGAGAAATCATTGGCATGCAGGGTGGTGAGGCTCCACTCACTGCCACGGATGCTTCGATCCGCCAGGCCGAGGCGAATCAGGCTGGATTCGAAGGAGTTGACGCTGGGGTAGGTCCAGCAGTTGCCAACTTCCTGGCTGCGCACATTGCGGCTGAGATCAGTGCCACCCCAGAGGATGTCGCGCGGTTGGTCTGACGGGGCGAAACGCCCAGAAAGAGTGAATACTTTTGGAAGCTTTCTGCTCATCAGGCTGATCTTCGATCGGTTCAACCTAGCAATGTTGAATCCTGCACATCAGCCAACCAGACTGACTGTGAGAAAGATCACTTCGCCGCCCAGAAACAAACTGCACAGCATCGCCAGGAGCTGATACGTCCACGGCGGGCTGATCCGGCCGATGGAGCTGGTGTTGAGGCCTGTGTGTTGGCTGAAGCGGCTCAGAAAGTCGTCGAAGGCTTGTACCCGCTGCGGGAGCAGATAGGCCGATTCTTCCTTTGTTCTCACGTAAAACACTCGCCCTCCTTGGCTGGTGGCCACCGGGGTGAGGCCGGTGATGGCATCCCACGGCAACTCCCAGCCTCGACGCAGCAACCAAGCACACCAAACGGGATGACCGACGCGGATCCCGCCATCGCTGAGTTCTACCTGTTCGCTCACCAGCGCCAGGATCAGCACCAGCCCCAGCGGCAACGCAGCCCAGAGCCATTCCTGCAGTTCCGGCGGAGCAAGCACGGGCAGTGGCAGCACTAGCGCCAGATACAGGCTGATCAGGGTGAAGCGGATCAGCGGAGCCATCGGGAAGATGGCTGTTGCTGCTGTGGGCTGATCGCCTGCCGTGTTCATCGATCCTCGGGTGAACCGGGCAGGGGCTCCACCACGGTGGAGGGGGCGTAGCGTCCGCTGAATACGTCCTGCTCGCGGCCTTTCCAGAACTCACCCAGGCGCATCAGGTCGGCATGGGCTTCCTGCAGGGCATGCATGTACTCCTGGGGATCCATGGAGTCGCGTGATTCCTTGAGCTTGGTGAGCCGCAGCAGCTGCAGCATCCAGGGCTTGCTCAGTTCGCCGCGTTGTTCGAGGTAGCGCGCCAGCTCCACGGAGCTGATGTTGCCATCGCCGGGGTTGGAGCTGGCCATGCAGCACAGGGCAGAGATGGATGCGCCACCCTATGGAGAGCTGCAGTGGTGCCGTGGGTTCGGATCTCCGAGCGGCGTTGGCTCAACCGCCGGCCTGGGTGGCAGAGGCGGTGGTGTGCCAGATCTTCCCGGATCGCTTCCGCCGCAGTGGCCGAGTGCCCCACCAACAGGGCCTGGCGCTGCAGCCCTGGGGCGCTCCTCCTACGGCTACGGGCTTCCAGGGCGGAGACCTCTATGGCGTGATCGAGGGCCTTGATCACCTGCAGGAGCTCGGCATCAGCTGCCTGTATCTCACCCCGATCTTCAGCTCAGCGGCCAATCACCGTTACCACGCCTACGACTACTTCCAGGTGGATCCGCTGCTCGGCGGTGATGCGGCCTTCGATGCGCTGGTGGTGGAGCTAAAGCGGCGGGGGATGCGGCTGATCCTCGATGGCGTGTTTAACCACTGCGGCCGTGGCTTCTGGGCGTTTCACCATCTGCTGGAAAACGGGGCGTCTTCGCCCTATGCCGATTGGTTCATCACGGAGCAGTGGCCTCTGAGGCCCTATCCGGAGAAGGGTGAGGCCTGCGGCTATCACAGCTGGTGGTGTGATCCGGCGCTGCCGAAGTTCAACCATGCCAATCCCCAAGTGCGTGCGCACCTGCTGGCGGTGGGGCGCCACTGGATCGAGCGCGGCATCGATGGCTGGCGGCTGGATGTGCCCGATGAGGTGGAGCCCAGTTTCTGGGTGGAGTTTCGCCGCGTTGTGCGGGAGACCAATCCTGAGGCCTGGATTGTGGGCGAGATCTGGGGGGATGCGCGCGCCTGGCTGGGCGGCGAGCACTTCGATGGGGTGATGAATTACCGGGTGGCCTGGAGTTGTTTGGGTTGGGTGGCCGATGGCCGGCTGCAGCACGGCCATGCCCGTGAGGCGATTCCCTACGGCTGCCTCAGCGGTGAGCGCTGGAAGGAGGTGCTTCTTGAAACCTTGAGCTGGTATCGGCCGGACGTGAACCAGGCCCAGCTGAACTTGCTCGATAGCCACGATGTGCCACGGGCATTGCACATGCTCCAGGGTGATGTGGAAGCGCTGAAGCTGGCGCTGGTGCTGTTGTTTGTGTTGCCGGGGGTGCCCTGCGTGTATTACGGCACGGAGGTGGGCTTGAGTGGCGGGGAGGAGCCGGGCTGCCGGGAGGCGTTTCCCTGGGGCGATCCTCAGGCGTGGCCCCAGGATCTGCGGGCGTTCATCGCCTCGCTGGCGGCGTTGCGGCGGGAGCAGCCGGCGCTGCGCTCAGCCGAGCTTGCGGTGGAGGTGTTGCAGGGGCTCGATGGAGATCAGGGGCTGCGGTTGGTGCGGGGTGCGCCGGGCGGCGACCAGGTGGAGGTGGTGATCAACCGGAGCCGGCGTGTGGGCCTGGAGGTGGCAGGGTTGGAAGGGCGCAGCCTGTTGTGGGCGTTTCCGGCGGGCCAGGATGTCCGATCTTTGTATCTGGCTGATCAGGGCGCTTGGGTTGCCTGTTTGGAGCCTTATCGAGCGTAAGAGGAGCTCATCCGGGATCGGTGTGGATGAAATCAACCTATCCGGTAACGAGACCTGCACTAGAGGAGCTGGACATCAGTACGAATGATCTAAATTTGATCACAGTTTATCGCTTCCTCAAATGTCGTCGCTTGCGAACCAAATTCAAGCAAACGGTTTTGCGGTTGTTGACGGCAGAACCCAGCGCGGCCAAGCAGATCGCTATCTGCTTGAGGTGCGAAAAGGTGAAACCTTGCAAATGAATGCATTGGCTCGAAAAGCCTCTGAAGATATCGTTCTCAAGCTTGGCATTGCGGATGGTGAAATGATTGCCAGGTCCGATGACTATATCTGGAGTAGCAGTAGTAGAATCACGTGGACCGCGACAAGATCAGAAACCGTTGAGATCGTTGTCAAGTTTGATGATACAGATCATGGCAAGGATGGCGTTGCCTACGACCTCTATATTGACGATCTTTCGGTTGACGACGAGTTTGATCGCCCGGGCGAGGGCGATGATGCGTTTGCTGCCGATAGAGATGCGCTGACCCTGGCCAGCAATCTTCTCAAGAAGTTTTCGGGAGATAACGGGATATTGGAGATTGGTGAAATGGGTGATCTTGCTCTTTCATTTGTCAATAAAGACGGAGTTGTCAGTGCTGACGACTTCGAGGTCCTACAAGGAATTGGCGTCAAGCTCGAAAAATTTGTTGACCCCGGCTACAGGGACTATTATCAATATATCTATAATTCTGCTGTTGGCTATAATCGCGCCAATCAGTGGTGGACAGGGGGGGAGTCGGAACGTGTGGCGCTCGGTTCTTTGCAGATCGGCTCATCACGACGTGATTTCAATAAGCTCGTAAAAAAATGGCTGTATGGACAAGACTCTCCAAAAACTGTGATTGATGGGGACGCAGCACAAGGCATTAATCGGGTTCAAATGTTTAAGTATGGAGTTGCGAATGGCCCAGTTTTTGAGGGTCTTCCTACTTATGAGCAGGTGTCACAGGGAACGGCTGGAACCTGCTATTTCCTTGCAGGTCTCATGGATATTGCCAATAGGCATCCGGATATTTTTCAAGGTCTTTTTCTCGATAATGGCAATGGTACGTATGGTGTTCGTTTCTATGGCACGGACAACCAGCCGGTTTGGGTTACTGTTGATCCTTCTTCTCTTCCAATAGACAGCAGGGGAGGGCTTGCTTTTTCTGGATCTGATTCTAGATCAATGTTTCGTGATCCTTTGACGAACATCCTTTGGCCAGGGATGCTAGAAAAAGCCTATGCCCAAGCGAATGAAATCGGTGTGTTCGCTCGTGCAGATCAGAGCAATTCTTACAGATCTATAGAATATGGTGATGCAGCTGTTTTTAGATATTTGGGAGGCGAGGAGTTTGGCTTTCCGTATCTCGGTATAACGGCCAGACCAAATGATAGTATTACCGGCAGTGAATTTGTTTTATTCAAAAATGAAGATATTGTCAATCGCAAAATGAATGATAATGATTATAGTTCGATTCTTGCGAAATCTCTTCGGGGCGCTATGCCGTTGGACGTTCAGCCTTCCGATGAGTTGGGCAGGCGATATGAAAATGGCAGTGCCATGATGCTCCTTTCTCTTAAAGCAGAAAAGATGCCGGGTAAAATACGATTTGTAAAAGGACACGCATATGCTGTTGTGGATTACTCCTTGGATTCAGGCATGTTTAAGATTGCCAACCCTTGGGGTCAGAACGACGTTGGCCTTTCAACTTTTGACCTAACATCGGATGAGCTTAACAGCCTCGTATCTGGAGGCGGGCTTATTCCAGTGTTTTCGCAGTACAACGTGTTGTGATGAGCTGTGGAAATGGAGTCTTTGAAGATCTGTAATCGCAGCTCGTGGGTTGTCAGTATCTAGGGCCGCATTTATAAGGTTCTATGAATTTCATGTGTATATCTCGTCTTTAAGGGGTGGATTGCTTTTGGGTATTTCTTCGAACGGTTTCGATCTATTTGCGAACATGTCCTGCTGCTACTCCATATGCCAACAGCGTTGACGCCTCTCCATCTCGACACTTTCTCAGCCCGGGGGCTTGATGGAGAGGCGTCAACTTTCCTGGCAGAGGTGGCCTCCTGCTTGCCCCAGGAGCGCAGCAGTTGCAGCAGGCCGATGCCTGTCATCGGCCGGACCACAGCGCTTGCTGCAGCCGCATCGCCGCGGTGCTCCCCACCGCCAGGGTGGGTGCCTCAGTTGTTCTGCCAAAGCGCAATAGCGTGCAGCTGCGCGACTGCCGCTCGCAGACGCTGATGAGGCTCAGTTGCACGATCGTGGAGCGATCGAGCCGCAAAAACTGCACGGCGGGCAGCTGTTCCTCCCAGTGTTTGAGTGGGCGCTTGAGCATCACGCCGGATCCCTCGCGCAGTTGCAGGTGGGAGTAGTTCTGCATGGCGGACACCCAGAGAATCTCCGCGAACGCCACGAAGCGGCGCCGTTCTTGCCCGTCATCGCTTTCCTCCACCCACAAGCCGGCCGACCTGTCTTCGGTGCTCTCCTGGCTGGGTCGCCGGCGTTGCCTCAGGCGCTCCAGGCTCAGGGAAAGGCGGGCGGCCTGAACCGGTTTGAGTAGGTAGTCGTGCACGCCGGCTTCGTACGCATGCACGGCATAGTCGCTATGGGCTGTGGTGAAGATCACCTCCACCCCCTCGGGCAGGACAGGCAACAGTTGACTTCCATCGCCGCCTGGCATGCGCTGATCCAGAAACACCACATCCACAGGCTGGTGTTGAAGCACCGAGATGGCCTCGATCACGCTGTTTGCCATTGCCACCACCTCCACCTCTTCATTGGCCTCGAGAAGCTGCCTGAGCCGTTGCAGGGCTGGTGGTTCATCGTCCACCAAAAGAGCGTGGAGTGTGGACTTCATCGCAGTGGGAGGAGGATCGTGGCGACCACCCAGGCCCCCTGTTGCATCAGGGACAGCTCAGCTTGGTCGCCGTAGTGCAGTTGGAGCCGCTGACGCAGGCTGCTCAGGCCATAGCCCACGCCTGGGTTGTGGCTGGCGGCGGGGGCGATCTCACCGTTGTTGCTCACTTGGAGCTGCAGTCGACCCGACTCCTGCTCGAGGCTGATCAGGAGTTGCATGGTGCCGTAGCCGTTGATCGCGCCGTGCTTGATTGCATTTTCAACGAGGGGTTGCAGGAGAAAACGAGGCACTACCTGCTGCAGTAGATGTGGATCGCTGTTAACGCGGGTATGGAGGCGACTGCTAAACCTCAGTTCTTCAACGCTCAGATAGTTACTGAGGGCTTCAAGCTGTGCACCCAGCGGCTCCCATTCTGACTCGCTGCGATCGAGTGTATAGCGTAGATAGCCGGCAAGACCCTCGCCGGCACTTTCCACCGCATCGGGATCATGGCGGCAGGCGATGAGGGCGTTCATCGCATTCATCAGAAAGTGGGGTTGAAAGGCGGCGGAGAGCAAGCTGAGCTGGGCGCGGCTCATGGCCAGTTCCGTGGCGGCATGGCGTGCCTGAACCTGGAGCCGCTCCCGGCTTTCGGCAATCAGTAAATAGAAGCCAGCCCACACCATCAGGCGCAGTTCCAGTCCGAGCACATACACCCAGAACTTCACAGCGCTCATTGCAGGGTCGACATCGCCAATGGCCAGCCGTACACCGCGGATGAGCAGTGAACTTCCGATGGCAAAAACGCTGAGCAGGCTGATCACCAGGGCAGCCCGCTGCCAGCCCTTGAGGGCGCGCCAGCGCGGCCGCTGCTGCAGGCTCCGGTGCAACCAGGTGCAGAAGAGCCACCCCGCCACGGCCCGGGAGCTCACGAACCAGGGCAGCTGGTACACCTGCGATTGGAGCACGGTGACGGTGATCACCGCCTCAAGGCCAACCACAAGCCAGAACAGGCTGTTGGTGAGTGCAAACCAGTGCTTAATCAGCCATTGCTGCAAAGCTCTGCAAGTATACGACCCGCTCATCTGGCTCCTGCAGGCTTTTGGCCTGTTCATCGCCTTCACGGTGCAAGGTGCCATGTGGAAAGGCGCGGAGGATCACGGTGCCCTGGTCGACCTATCAGGCCCTGCTGGAGGTCAGTGATGAACAAGGTCACTCCCTCTCCAACACAGCCGCGTATTGGCTGGAACGCCAAACAGAGGAGATGAGGCTGCAGAGCGCCTGATTGGCCAGTCCCCACGTGCTGGCCTCCTAGAGCTGGTGGGTACAACGAGGGTGTTGCCCCCTGGCATCAACCTGAGGCAGAACTGATGCAGTGGTGAGCGGCCAGCCACAGGGCCTCATCTACTGCTCACCCGCATCGCCCCTCAGGTGCCCATTGCCTGAGGGTTTCGTTGTGTCACCACTGCGGGGACACCCGCTTCCACCTCTGCCAGATCAGGTACCGACAAATTGTTCTGCAACGCCCAACCCCCAATCAGCCTGGTGGCTATGTATTGCCGCCAGGGCATTCAGTAGCGCTAGCCTGAAGAGCTGCTGAACTGTAGTGCGTCCCAGTAAGACCATCTGACTCCTCCGGACCAAACTAATCACCAGATTGTAAATACAATCAAGCGCACAGAGGCATATTAAGATCATAGAATGAAAAGCTTTTGACTTGACTTGTCGACTCTTCCCTGCTAGAAGAGTTAAACTTGCACTATCAAGTTGGTACTGCCCACCAGGGTCAACATTATCAACAACTCTAGCGATCGGATTAAGGTCAAGATCGATAAGGATCGTGACCGCAAGCTCGATGAAATCATCAATATTGAACCCGGTGGCAGACTTGACGGCATCGAGGGGTCAGTCGAGGGATCGGGCAGATATGATGTAATTGTTGATCTCATAACCAACCCTGGCGGTCCTGACAACAATACTAGGCTTGGTGGCTTTAAATTCGACAATCCGTCTCTTGGATATCCCAATGTAAGATCCGACGAATTCACGACCCTCACATACGACGTGTTGAGAATAGGCGATAGAAAGCAGTATTTATTTTCTTTGACCAGAGAAATCGACCGAGAATTTCGTAATAGGACACACTGGGGTATGCTTGACCGAGGACTCTTGGACAATTCCAAGTCATTTGACGTTCAAGAGATAGTACTTGTAAATTCCGCTCCAAAGCCATCGTTTACCATCGAATCATTCTTTAATGACTCGGAAGCAGGGGCAAAAGTTTGGGATCTCCGCATAAATAGCGACAATTTCACGCTTTAGTCACTTTACCCAACGGTGGTTCAGAGAAGCATAGGTTTCATTCCCGCCGCACAACGACCCTCAAGTACCCATGGCCTGGGGGTTTTGTTGTCTCACCACTGCGGCGGCACCCGTCGCCAGCCCTGCCGGATCAGATTCAGACAAATTGGTCGGCAGCGGCTACCCCCTAATCGGGTTGTTGGTTGCGTTTTGTCGCCAGGCCATTCAGTAGTCGTAGCCAGCCGAGCTACTGCACCGTACTGCGTTGCGGCAAGACCATCTGGCTCCACAGGATCATACTAATCACCAGACAGTAAATACAATCAAGCGAACAGAGGCATAGTCAGACCACAGGGCTGATTCAAAGTTTCATGCTGGCCTTTGCCGTGGTTGCCGCGTCGCCATCGCCAGCAGTGCCGTGATGTCATGCATCACTGCCTGCAGACCCTCCCGGATCGAGTCGAAACCGGCTAAGCGCAGCAGGTTGAGGCCAGCGGTGCGCAGCGCTGCTATCACGCCGGCACCGTTGCCGCGGTAACGATGGTCGTCCTCATGCAGCTGGGTGTCACGAATCCAGTGCCAGCTCTCGATACTCCAGCGCTCTCTCACCAGTCGCAGCAGTGCATCTGGGGTGGTGCGCAGGCTGGTGATGAACCGGTGCGTCGCCTTGAACGGCTTGCCATCACGGATCCCGGTAGCGATCACCTCGGCAATCCAGCTGGTGCCATGCCAGTTGGCCTTGATGTGCTCCGGAGCTTCTTTCGCCCTCAACGTCCAGCGGATGTCACGGCCATGGCCGATCTCGTGATCGGTTGCCATGAAGGGGATCTTGCGCTTTCCAAGCAGCTGATCGGCGATCTGCCGGTAGAGCTTCTTTTGGTTGGCCTTGACCGTCAGGAGGAAGTCGGCCCCCTGCTCCTTGAGTTGTCGAAAAACGCTTGCTGCGTGTGGAGCGCATCCGCCTGGATCAGCACGCCCTCAAGGTCGAGCTCCCCGAGCAGCTTCTGGAGCACGGCGCGCTCGTGATCCTCTCCAGTGGCGTAGCAGGCCTGAGCGATCGCCATACCCAAGGCTGCCGAGTAAAGCGTCACCTGGGCGATGAACGCAGAACCGCCACCACTGGTGGGCTCAATCGAGCCCCGGAGGGTCTTGCCGTCACAGATCAACTGATCGAGATCGCCTGCCCCACCTGGGATCTGGGCGATGGTCCAATCCCGGATGGCGGCGCAGACGGCAGCCACGTCCACCTGCAGGAAGAAGTAGCGGAAGGCGGAATCGGAGGGAGGACGCTTGAGCTCAAGGCCAAGGGCCTCGTTCAGCACGGCGTGGTGGCGTCGGGCAAAGCGCTCCAGATCGCGCAGGCTCTCGCATTTGCTCAGGATGCCGAGCACCGCTACCAGCAGCAAATACCAGGCCGGGATGCGAACCCCTCGACGCATCCGGGCATCAGGGATCGCCTTGAGGAAGCTGATCAGGTCGAGATCGGTTGCGGCAGAAACGCTTTGGGGCACTGAGAGGGGGCAATCCCACCGACCTCAACCCATGCTTGCAGCCCCGCCAAGACAGCCTGTGACACACTTTGAATCAACCCTGAGTCAGACCATAGAATGAAAGGCTTTTAACTTGACTTATCGACTCTTTGCTGCTAGAATAGGTCAAGTCGCATAATCAAGTTGGTATTGCCCACCAGGGTCAACATCATCAACGATTCAAGTGAGCGGATCAAGCTCAGGATCGACAATGATCGTGATCGAAAATACGATGATATCATCAATATTGAACCCGGCGGCAGGCTTGACGGCATCGAGGGGTCAGTCGATGGATCTGGATGGGATGTAGTTGTTGATCTCGTAACCAACCCTGACGGTCCCGATAACAATACTCGGCTTGGTGGCTTTAAATTCGACAATCCGTTTATAGATTATCCCAAAGTAAAATCTAATGATTTTACGAGCCTCTTTGAAGTTCCTAGTGATTATGAATTGCGCTACATACGTGTCCGAAGCGAATCTTATCCCAAGAAATACTGGGGCAAGCTCGACAGCAGCCTTTTGAATAAGAAATTATCTGTAGGTGCTCAGCAAGCATTGCTTATTAATTCTGCGCCAAAACCAACATTTACCATAGAATCATTCTTTAATGACTCGGAAGCAGGGGCAAAAGTTTGGGATCTCCGCATAAATAGCGACAATTTCACACTGTAGTCGCTTCTCCCAAAGGTGGTTCAGAGAAGCCAAGGTTTCATTTCCGCCGCCCAACGACCCTCAGGTTCCCATTGTCTGAGGGTTTCGTTGTGTCATCACTGCGGGGACACCCGTTTCCACCTCTGCCAGATCAGGTTCCAACAAATTGTTCGGCAGCGGCTACCCCCTAATCGGGTTGTTGGTTGCGTTTTGTCGCCAGGCCATTCAGTAGCCGTAGCCAGCCGAGCTGCTGCACCGTAGTGCGTTGCGGCAAGACCATCTGGCTCCTCAGGATCATACTAATCACCAGACAGTAATTACAATCAAGCGAACAGAGGCATAGTCAGACCATAGAATGAAAAGCTTTTAGCTTGACTTATTGACTCTTTGCTGCTAGAATAGGTCAAGTTGCATAATCAAGTTGGTATTGCCCACCAGGGTCAACATCATCAACGACTCTAGCGATCGGATTAAGGTCAAGATCGATAATGATCGTGACAACAAGCCCGATGAAAACATCAATATTGAACCCGGCGGCAGATTTGACGGCATCGAGGGGTCGTTATGGTGGAAATCTGATGTCATTGTTGATGTCATCATCAACCCGGCCGGGCCCGATAACAATACTGGGCTTGGTGGCTTTAAATTTGATAATCCGTCTATTGGGTGGCCCAATGCAAAGTCCGACCAATTCACGACCCTCAGACAAGATGTCGTGAGAATAGACCAGAAAAATCAGAGTATATTTTATTTGGTCAATAATTTTGACCGAAAATTTGATAGGAGGACGTACTGGGGCATGCTCGACGGAGGTCTATTGGACAATTCCTTGACATTCGGTGCTCAACTCAAAGTGCTTGTAAATACCGCGCAGAAGCCAACGTTTACCGTCGATGCATTCTATAATGACGATGAAGTAGGGGCAAAGGTTTGGGACCTCCGCGTAAATAGCGACAATTTCACTCTGTAGTCGCTTTTCCCAAAGGTTGATCCGATAAGCCAAGGATCCACTCCCACGGACCAACGACCCTTGGGAAGCCTTTGGATAACCCCAATGACAAGTCTTTAACGGTTAATAATGATGCCAGGGATTGGAGGCTGACTGATGGTATTATTTGGTTTATTGATGAAATAAAAATCTACTGCGGTTGCTGGGGCTTTGCTGTTGGTGGCCTGAGGATGTGCGATGTACGCGGCTGTATGCAGGGAGGGTTAAGAACACCAGAATTGCAAATTAAAAAGGCCAGCAAAATAAATCAGTCAAGCAAGGCCCGCCGTCGTGCACCCGCACATCCCTATTGTTTGGAGTTGATGTTAGGGCGTTAATGGTATTGTTCGTCTTGGTTTGTTCTTTGCCGGGACTGCTATATGTATTGAATCGCCACTTGATATCAGCGGAGAAGCGAGTGTCAAAGGAGGCATCGTAAGAAAGATTGGCGCCAATAGAGACCTCATTATTGATGGTGTAAGCCAGGCGTCCCAGGATGCCGACATTGTCTACTTCTGGATTGCCGTCATCATCTAAATCGCCATTTTGGTAATAGCCGCCAAGAGATGCTGTGAGGTCGCGGGTGATGTTGTAGCCCGCATCAATGCCAATGGTTGTGAGTGCGCCACCTTTGTAGGCGCTGTTGAGCTGATAGTCATCTTCTCCCACGGGGATCAGTCCATAGGCATTGAAGCGCCACTTCTCGCTGACTGCTTCTGCGTTGACAGCAGCTTGCTGGAAGAAAGCCGTGCGTGAGGCGTAGACAGGGATACCTGTATCCGCAGGACCTGTGCTCATCGGTCGGGTGTCATAGCCCGCATTGATGCCATACATCCAAGTACGGTCGCCATTGAGCCAGCGATAGCCAAGGCGGGATGAGGTGGAGATGGTGGTGCCAGCAACGGTGGTGTTGATGATGCTGGAGTAGTTGTTGATGTCAGCGAAGTTGACATTCGCCTGCACATCAGCGAAGAACACACTGTTGTCTCCCACCACCAGCGGTAGAAAGCCGCCAATGCCTGCCTCATTTGGGGTGCCAGCTGCTTGGGTCTGCCCTTGAACGCCAACCTGCGGCTTGACCACATCCTTGAGGCTGATGCTCATCACCCCAAGGTCGTCGGCTGAGCCCTGAGCCACCTCAATGGGCTTGGCATTCGCCTGAGGGATAGATGCCAGTGCCAGAGCTGCAGCACCAGAGAGCGACAGGCTTCTACGGATGGACTGCTGCACACCATTGACTGACTACTGAGCAGCATCTTCCAGCACAAGCACTGCGTTGCAGCGGTTCAAAGGTCAGCTTGTGATGCGGGAGCGCCTTGTAGAACCAGTTAGCCACTCCCCCAAGCCTTCTTCCGCCGCCCTGCCGAGCTGGTTGTCCAGAGCTTCCCTAGAGCACTTCAGCTTTTGGCAACTTTCAGTTATGCCCATCTCGCTCGCGAGGGGATGAATCCTGCATCTTTGGGGACGAAATGGTGCGACTCAGGTGCTCAAGTCAAGCCGGTAATGACCACGCATTCAGCCCCAGATCAGCGCCAATGCGATGCGCACAGGCAAAACCACTGAAGGCCACGGCATTGAGCCCCTGGCCGGGGAAGCAGGAATCACCCACGCAATAGAGGTGGTTCACGCCGGTGCGGTTGAACGGCATCGGAAGTAGGCCGGGTAGCCGCAGTGCCGGGATCGGGCCGTAGCTGCCGCCCATGCGGCCGAGGAAACGGCGGTGGGTGCGTGGGGTTCCGATCTCTTGGTGGCGGATGGCGGCGCCGAGGCCCGGCAGGATTGCCTCCAGCCGCTGCACCAGCCGCGCGGCATCGGCGCTTTTCTTGGCTTTGTAATCCGCGGGGCTGAGTTTGTTCCAGGCCTGAATGTCGCTGGGGGTAAAGGTGTGCACGATGTGCCGGCCTTCTGGCGCCAAGGAGGGATCAAGCAGCGTGGGGATCGACACGAAAATCACGCCCTGCTCGCTCTCCATCTCGCCCCAGTCTTCAAGCAGCAAGTGGTGGCAGTGGAAGCCTTCGGGGATCAGAGAGGCCTCCACGCCCAAGTGCAGCGAGAGGAAGGAGGGGGAGGGCTTGTAGCGGCGGCGCCAGGTGGTTTCGGCTTTGGGGGTGTGGGCCGCATCCACCAACGCCGCGCTTCTGGGGCGCTGCACATCGGTGCTTTCCTGCGGGGTTTCAAATGTGTCCCAGCGGGTGGCGTTGCTCACCACACGGCGGGCGCGGATTTCCTCTCCATTGGCCAACCGCACGCCCACGGCCTTGCCGTTCTCGATCAACACCTTGGTCACGCGTGCTTTGTAGCGGATCTCGCCGCCATGGCTCTCCAGCCCTGCCACCAGCTTCTCGGCGATCACCCCAACGCCTCCCTTGGGGTAGTTGATGCCGCCGGCATGGCGATCGGAGAACACCATGCCCGCATTGATCATCGGGGTGAGGTCTGCCGGCATCACGCTCCAGCAGAAGCACTCCATATCGATCAGTTTGAGCAGCTGTTCGTCTTGGATGTGTTGGCGGGCCACATCGCCCACGTTGAAGGGCAGCCAGCGGGCTAAGCCCAGGCACGCCAATGGCGCCTTGAAAAACACCTTCGCAAGGTAGGCCGGATCCTCCAGCGAGAGCAGCGGCATCGCATCGAGGCAGTTGAACACCTGCCAACAGGTGTCGTAGAAGGCGCGGATGCCCTTGGCCTCGTGGGGGAAGAGGGCCGAGAGCCTGTGGATAAAGGCCTCGTAGTCGCGATCGACCGCCACGTTGAGACCGCCGGGCAGGTGGTATTCGAGCTGGGCCGGATCGGGCACCGTGTCGCAGTGCTGGCCCACATCGGCCAGTGCGCGGGTGAGCAGGTTGGTGTGGCCCTTCTCTCCGAACCCGAAGATCATTGAGGCGCCTACATCAAAGGTGTAGCCCTCGCGGCGGAAGCTGCCTCCTGAGCCCCCCGGGATCAGATAGCGCTCCAGCACCAGCGTTTTCGCGCCCTTTGCCGCCAGCTGTGAGGCGGTCACCAGCCCGCCGATGCCCGAGCCAATCACGATCACGTCCCAGGTGGTGGCGGGGCTGGTGGTCACCGAGCTGTTCAGGCGGATGGGGCTGACCCTAGGAGCTGGGTTGGTCAGGGAATGACACTGTTCAGTTCCGCTGGGGTGCCGGGTTGATCAGGCGCGTTGCCTCCTTCGCGGATCGATAACAGTCCGCCGACAAGCCCCAGCAGTGCCACCAGGGCCAGAACCATCAGCCGACGCCGCTTGAAGCGTGCGTGAAGGTCGAGGAGCATCTGGACCTGCTCCAGCGGCAACTGGGCGAGGCGACAGAGGCGCACCACGCGGCTGCGGAGCAGAGCCTGAGCCCATCCAGGCGCCATCAGGTTGAGCAGTGAGAGGCTTGCGGTGGGTTGCAGCCTGGTACCGCTGTCAGCCGGCTGCAGCTGCAGCTCGATTCAGATCGGCAGACGTGATCCCACCTCGCTAGTCCACCAGTGGGCCTGCTCGACCGCCTTCAGGGTGATGGTGCTGTCTGAGGTGTTGTCCTGGTGGTCTTGGATGCGTCAGCGCATGCTTTTGAGCGTTCGCTCCAGCTGCGCCAACAGCTCCTTGCAGGAACGTGGGTCGAGCAGGGTGAGCGATCGTTCAGCAATTCGTGTCATCGCTGGCTCAAGAGGGCATGACCCAGAAGCACGATCGCGTATTGGTTCGGCTGGTGGCGATTTTGGCTACTCGTGGGGTACGAGGGGCGTGAGCTGAGCGGTGAAGGCTTCGTTGACGCGCCCCACCGCCATGTTCAGCACATCCGAGAGGTGATACTCCAGCAGTTACGGATCAGGCACCGTGACGGAGTTCTGCTCCGCATTGGCCAGGGTGCGGGTGAGCACCGGGGTTTTCGCCCCCTTGGCAGCCAGCTGCGAGGCGGTGACCAGGCCGCCGATGCCGGAGCCGATCACGATCACGTCTTAGGTGGGGGCGGGGCTGGTGGTCACTGGAGTTTGCTTGTTGCGCCTATGACCCTGAGAGCCGGGCGAGCTGCATCCCAACGGCCTCACCCAGTCCAGATTTTTTGCGCGTTGCCATTTCGTCCCCGCGGATAACCGATTCGTCACCTGGCTAGGCAAATAGACTTACATGGGCTGTGCGCTTATTTGGTTGCGGTGCTATGAACAACTTGAAAGTCGTTCAAAACCATGAGGTTTCGGAAGCTCCTTCGCGAATTCAGCGACGCAAAGAGTCTCGAGTCTGGATCGCGGCAGCACGTTCGCTACAACGCTTTCACTGAAGAGGGCGCGGAATCAATTCGCCTTTATGAGAAGGCGGTTGGGATCATGAAGGCAAACTCCGCTGTTGATCAAGCGGACCCCTACGGATGGTTATATCAGGCGGGTATTCATGGCACGTTCTGGAACACCATGGACCAATTAACCTCGTTGGCAAGCGAACGAGGATTTGGTACTCCAGAGCAGATTCAATTCGGCGATACTGTTCTCAACAACTGCACGCATTATGCTGGGTTGTGGAATGAAGTAGTGCGCTACAGCCAAGAAGGTTCAACAGACGCGATCGCTGGTGATATCACAATCAACTTCTTACCTTGGCATAGGCTTTATTTGCAGAGCTTTGAGTCTGTCGTGCGGCAGGTTCTCAAAGAGTCTGGAGAGCCTGGAGCTGACAACTGGGCTCTACCATATTGGGACTATACCGTTAAGGGGCAAGATGGGATCCCAAATCAGTTCCTGAATCCAGATTCGTCGTTGTGGGAGAAGAGCCGCAGTCTTCGAATGGCGGCTGGTGAATCATTGTCGGATCTGCTCCAGCCAACTGCAACTCTGGCTTTGGGTGCTGATTTGGTTGGCACTGAGCCTGAATCAATCTTTGATTTCCAGAAGCTTGGCCGGGAAAAAGCGCAAGATCAAACTCTTTTTGGTGCATTCTCGACCTATACAGAGCAGGATCCTCATAACAATATGCATGATGCTGTCGGAGGTATTGCTGATTATCAGTGGCAGCGTGATGTTCTTTGGGATTACACCACAGCGTATGCTCAGGACGATGGCGTTACTTTATGGGGCCGCAACTCATCAGAACCTGACAATGGTCTGCAGGCAGCAAGACAAGATCCTGCTAATGCAGGAGTGTTTGGTAATAATCCCACTGTAGGTCCTGGCCTCATCGGTTTCGTTCCAACAGCAGCCCGTGAGCCCCTGTTCTGGCTTCATCACGCTTATATCGATAAAATCTGGAGCGAGTGGAATGCGTCTGAGAACGCATCTTACCTATTCGCAGAGAATCTGAATCAGTCTCCCTGGAATTATTCATTCTTTACTCCCGGTGCCGATGGATCGCCGCAGTTAACCACCTATTCCGACTGGGGTGATGGCAGCGATCGGGTGATTGCCAATGTCTATAATCCCGATTATTCTTATGACAAGCTGAATAACATCGCCAAGAGAGGTAGCCCGAATCCTGTTCTTGCGCTGCTTGACCAACCTCGATACCAGCCCGCGCTGGACACGACAGAGATTCATAAAAGTGTGACAGATCTGGCTTATCAGTCGATTGTGCTTGGCCCGAACCAGCCGATCATGGCGAGAGATGTTCTGCGCCTGCGTGATTTAGGAATCAGTCTGACGATGGAACTCAATTACTCCGTTCCCATGAGCGCTGCTCAGAATATTGCCGTGCTCGTTGGTGATGGCGATTTCCTTAATACCAATCGGGATCAAATCAGTGGCCTATGGCAAACCTGGGAGCCTGGTACTCCCGAAGGTAATGGTCAGGCCTTCACTGACCCCGCATGGGGCAGCATCTATGACAAGCGTGGAGGAGCTTTTGCTCCCACGAATCTATCCAATTTTGCAGTTGGAACAGTGAATTTGCTGCCGATGTCTGGGGGGGCTCCCATGGAGATGTCGGGGCATTCATCGATGGATGCTCATGGTATGCAAGGGCAACTGACTGTTGATCTCAGTGATTCTATTTACCGCCAGTCTGAATTCAATCTAATTAGTCCCGGTTCTGAAGTTGCCATCATGTTGGCGGCATCTGATCCATCTTCGATCGAGAACAGTAAGACACACATTCACAGCGCAACAGTCTCGTTGCATCATTCTCTCCAGTCTGAAGATGGTAAGAAAGATCCATTGACAGGGTCAGACTTTGATGCTGCCGCATATTTTGCAGAGCATCCTGATCTTCTTTACAATGCCAAGGCCTTGCGTAACCCTGAGCGTTACTACGAGACCAAGGGGAAGAAGCTGGGCCATGATCGCCCCAAGTTCAACCAACGCGCGAAGGAAGTTGGCCGCGATTACCTGGCTGCCAATCCCGACCTTGTGGAGCAGCTTGGTACATCACCGTATAAGGCGATTCGTCATTACCTCAAGCATGGTTTAGCTGAAGGTAGAAGCCTCTCTGGCGGCATTGCTATGTCCAGTGCTCATGATGGAATGCATACTCGTGACTCATTGCATCTTGCTCATGAATGCTGCAGTGGTGATTCGCTGCTTCCCATCGCATAGTTTCTCGTCCCATTTCTCGTCCCATTTCTGGCTCTCGAATGTCCATGAATCTTTCGGCTCTTTCTCAAGACTTCAATCGTCGTGATTTAAAAACTATACGGCGCCTTGCTCGCGCAAAGCCCGTACGAACAGATTTGATTACTGGCCTGTTCGATCGCGCAACTGATCAGTATTACGACGAAAACCCCGATGCTGAACCCTTTGCATGGGTTGATCCAACGACAACGGTTAACGGGCGGTCATTGCCAGGCAAACTCCTCCCATTCACGAAGACCGTTTCCGTTGTTGACGACGTGATTGATGGTCGCAATGTTGCCGTCAATCTCGGGACCCGTGAGGCAGGAACGAGAGTGGCGATTCATGTTCACGAAGTTGGCGGGAGCGTTGCTTTCATCATTGGTGGCAAGGGCAAGCTGAAAACTTGGACGGAAGGTTTGGATGATGGTCTCGTCTCCAAAGGTGGTTTTTACTACTCCCCGAATAATATTCCCATCTCGGCCGCGAATCTCACGAATCGCGGAGTGCGCGTGCTTGACATCCTTGTCACGCCTGTTGATGTGCCTCAGTACACAGTGCTTGAGCCTGGCTGGCCTGGTTGATTGGAGCCTTGTGGGGGGATCGTCGTTGGGCGGCGCTTGATTGCTCTAGGTACTCATGCCCCTTCACATTTGTGTGCCGATTTTCTCCTATGCGGATCGACCACTTTTGCGTTTAAGTCTTCTCCTTTTGGCTTGACGGCTGGCTCCATTGTTGTTAATTTCTAGTTAAGTCTGTCTACTTTTAATGGATCATTTCAACGACATCAGCGATCTCAGCAAGAAAAACCAGCGAACGATCAAACGTCTTTGGAAGCAAAAGCCAGTTTTCGTGGATGCCATCACTGGTTTGCATGACGCTATCGAGGGTCGCTTTTATCGCGAACACCCTGATTTCGTCTCTCCAGGCTGGTCAAAGCCAACTTATGAGGTTAACGGTCTTGTGCCGGAGGGTAAACTTGGTACGTATGCCAATCCAAAAGAGCTCCTTCTAGAATCCTTCGGTGATCAAGAGATTCATGTTGAGAAAGGAACTCGTGTGAAGGGTACGCGCACAGGTATTCATGTGCATGAGAGTGGTGGAATTACCTTTGTGATGCGAGGTAAGGGAAGCATTACTGATGCCATTCAGGGTGAACCGAATTCGCGCTTTTCAAAAGGCGAGTTTTACTACATGCCTGCCAATACCCCAATGGCGGCTGCGAACCTTACGGACTACAACGTAACGCTGATGGATCTCTTCATCACTCCCTTGGGCAGTCCCACGATGACAGTGATCGAGCCTGGCTATCCTGGTTACTCGTCGACCTGAGCGAAGGCCTCCAAGGCCAGTGTTTTCTGTCCCCTGAGTTGTTCAAGGAACGACACTCTCCAGCTCGCTCGTGGTGGCGGGTTGATCGGGGCTGTTGTTGCCTTCGCGGATCGACAGGGTGAAGGCCGTCAGGCCGAGTGCCACCAGCATGCCCAGGAATACCAGCCGTTGCCGCTCAGAGCGACCATGCCGGGCGAGAAGCTCCTGCATCTGCTCCTGCGGCAGCTGGCTGAGGCGGCAAAAGCGCACAATACGGCGGCGGAGCAGGCCCTGAGCCGTGCCAGCGGTCATCAGGTTGAGCAGCGAGAGGCTTGCGGTGAGTTGCAGCCTGGTTCCGCTGTCAGCCGGCTGCAGCTGCAGCTCGATCCAGATCGGCAGACGGGAGCCCACGTGGCTGTTCCACCAGTGGCTTGCTCAACCGTTTTGAGGGTTGTGCTGGCCTTGGAGGTCTCGCGAAAGCGCATCCGCTGCAGAGCCTGCTCTAGATCCGTTAACAGCGCCTGGCAGGGGCGGGGATCCAGCAGGGCCAGCTTCAGTTCGGCCCGTCGGGTCATGGGATCAGGGGGTGAATGGCGCCTGCCCCGTGAGGATCACCTCGGTGCGCACGGGGCCCAGCAGCTCGCCGCAGCGCTGATCGATGCGCTCGCGCAGGCGATCGAGCCAGGGGCCATCCACTGGCATGGCGGGGTTGAGGTAGGCCACCACAAAGGTGGTGCGCCCCACTTTCATCACGGTGAGATCGAGCAGCCAGGTGGACATGCCGCTCAGTAGCTCCTGCACCGCCGCTCGGGTGCGCGCGATCAGGGCGGGGTCGCAGGCGGCTCCTGCCGTCTGCCGCAGGGCCCGCCAGAACTGCTGCAACGGCTCGGGCAGCACCACCAGGGCCAGGACCAACACCAACACCGAATCCGCCACCGGCACCAGGGCCCGCAGGGGTGTGGATTCCAACAGGGGTGCGCCGAGCAGCGCCGCCCCAGCCACGCCGCTGATCAGGCCATCGATGCGGGCGGCACGGGCTTCGGTGCGCAACAGTTCGCTGCAGCGGCCGCTGCGACGCCAGTCGTTTTCATGGCGCCAGGCCAGGGCCAGGCAGAGCACCACCATCAAGCCTGCGTAGGCGGCGACGGGGCGCAACTGCACGGCCGCCACCGCCTGGCCGGCTAGGTGGTTCACGATCGTGGTGCCGGCGGTGATCAGGGCCACGCTGAGGATCCCGATCAGCACCAGGGAGCGGAACAGGACATAGAGCGCTTCCTGGCCGTCGTAGCCGTAGGGGTAGGCGCGATCGGGCGGACGCACCACGTTGGCGCCAATCCGAGTGGCGATCCAGCTGGAGGCCGCCATGACGCCGGAATAGAGCCCATCCAGCAGGAGAGCCTCTGAGCCCGATAGGGCGTAGACGCTGATCCCCATCACCGCCATCACCAGGCTGGCGGCCACGCCGATCTGCAATGAGCGCCGTTCGATTTGGCGGGCGCCGGGTGGGGCATGGGTCATGGCTGGAAGGCCTCTGTTCCATCCTTAGCCAGGCATGCGTGGCTGCCACTGCATTGCTTCAGGCAATACGATGTGTATGACATCTCCGATGGCACGCTGTCTGTCATGGCTGCACTCAGCATCCGATTGCCCGTGGAGCTCGAGCGGAAGCTCATGGAAGAAGTCACCCGTACAGGGCAGCCGCGTTCTCAATTCATTCGGGAAGCCCTTGAGACGCTCCTCGCCCAGCGGCAGCGTGAACGCCTCGATGCGCAGCTGCGGGATGCAGTCACAGCCCTGGCCTCTGATCCGCAGGCTCGCCAGGAGGCTTTGGAGCTTGCTGACGACTTCCTGCCGGCTGAGAACGAAGCCTTGGAGGGGCATTGGTGGCGCTGATCCGCCGCGGTGAGGTTTGGGTTGCCCGGCTCAATCCCAATCAGGGCGCTGAGGTGGGCAAAGTTCGCCCTGTTGTGGTGATTCAGGCCGACTTGTTGACCCAGGCCGATCTCCCCACGGTGCTGGTGGTGCCGCTCACCACGCAGATGCGCCGCGGAGCCGAGCTCTTACGTGTGTGGATTCGGGCGCGCGATCGGCTGCTTCGAGACTGTTACGCCATGGCGGAACAACCCCGTGCCCTCGATCGGGCACGGCTGGGAGAGGGGCCTCTCACGACCCTGACAGCCGAGGAACTCATCAAGCTGGAACAGGCTCTGCTGTTGGTGATGGGGCTGCCGTCGTGAATGGCGCCAGATCCGCCAGTGCCCGATCCCGATAAGCGCCATAACGGCGTCGCTTATCGCGAATGCGCTCGGGTAGCTCCGGCAGCAGGCCGAAGTTGGGGGGCATCGGCTGGAATTTTTCGCTCGGGGCTTCGGCGATGAAGTGGGTGAGGGCGCCGATCATCGAGGTGGCCGGCAGCTGCAGCGGCTCCTGGCCGAGAGCCAGCCGCGCGGCGTTGGTGCCCGCTAGCCAGCCGCCAGCCACCGCCGCCGCGTAGCCCTCGGTGCCAGTGATCTGCCCCGCCGCCAGCAGCGTGGGTCGCTGGCGGAATTGCAGCGTGGGATCGAGCAGCTGCGGCGCCTCGAGGAACGTGTTGCGGTGCATCACCCCGAAGCGCACAAATTCGGCGTTCTCCAGGCCGGGGATCATCCTCAGCACGCGTTTCTGTTCTCCCCACTTGAGGTTGGTCTGGAAGCCCACCAGGTTCCAGAGGCGGCCGTCTTTGTCTTCCTGGCGCAGTTGCACCACCGCATAGGCGCGCTTGGCGCGGCGCACATCGCGGTCGTTCACATCGCCCCAGCGCGGATCCCAGAGGCCGATCGGCTTGAGCGGGCCATAGCGCATCGTGTCTTCGCCGCGGCGGGCGAGCTCTTCGATCGGTAGGCAGCCCTCGAAGAAGGTGGCGTTCTCCTTTTCGAAATCCTTGAGTTCGGCCTGCTCTGCAGCCAGCAACGCCTCGCGGAAGGCGAGGAACTGCTCTTTGTCCATCGGGCAGTTGATGTAATCGGCGTCGCCCTTGTCGTAGCGGGAGGCGCGGAAAGCCACGCTCAGATCAATGCTCTCGCCCTCCACGATCGGGCTGGCGGCATCAAAGAAGTGGCAGTCGGCGCGGCCGGTGAAGGCGCGCAGCTGCTCCGCCAGCGGTTCGCTGGTGAGGGGGCCGGTGGCGAGTACGGCGATCGCGCCGGGGCCAGGCAGTGCGGTGTGCTCGCGCCGTTCCACCGTCACCAGTGGGTGCTGCTCAAGCGCTGCGGTGAGGGCGGCGCTGTAGCGGCCGCGGTCCACCGCGAGAGCGCCGCCAGCGGGCACAGCGTGGTGATCGGCGGTGCCGATCACCAGCGACCCGAGCCGCCGCAGCTCCTCCTGCAGCAGGCCGGCGGCGCGGTCGCTGCTGAGCGCCCCGAAGCTGTTGCTGCACACCAACTCGGCGAATTCGCTGCTGTGGTGCGCCGGCGAGCGGCGGATCGGCCGCATCTCCACCAGGCGCACCGGCACGCCGGCGCTGGCGATCTGCCAGGCGGCTTCCGTGCCAGCCAGGCCGGCACCGATCACCAACACCTCAGTGCTTTGGGGGGTTCCGGCCTGCATCGCGCCCGTTCAGCTCACATCCACGACGTTCACCGTGGCATACACGCGATCCCAGATGTGTCCGGGACCGGCCAACAGGATCGTGAAGGCATCCTCTTTGGGCGTCAGGGTGCCGAGCATCTGGTTGTTGGTGAGGATGTCGAAGTCGAGTGTGTCATTGCAGGCGTCGCGGAAGTTGTTGTCAGCGCCGGCGTTGATGATCTCGTCGCCATCCACATAGCTCATGCTGTGGTACGTGGGCTTCCAGTTGCCATCGGCGAGGTAGTTGTTCCAGCGGTTCAGTTGTTTGGTGAAACGCCGGTTGCTGCGGGCAATGGTTTAGGTGGTGTCTTAGACATCCATGGCCTGTTGGCGGATGCGCTCACCGTGATCACGCTGTGTGCGGGCGTCAACAACGCCGCAGCTCAGCGCCATGGCCTTGACGCTGCCGGTGCCCGTGATCAGGTTGCAGGCATCTGATCGGCTTGCCGCGGATGAAGCGATCGTTGCTGTGGTGGCTGGGCGCCGGGCTCGGCGGCGCCTGGCTGGGGTGGAGCCCGGTGCGGGCCGACACCGCGTTGCTCTACAGCCTCAACACCACCTGCCGTCTTGGTAGCGGCCAGCCTCAACCCTGCCAGGTGGAGGCTGTGGAGGAGGGGGATGCCACTGAATACCGCCACCAACTCGCTGACCGCACCATCAGCTACCGCATCCTCGAAGTTCCCTACGTGCGCATCGAGGGGCGCAAGGCCGCCGCGGATCCCTGGAGCAGCGTGCGCAATGCCTGGATCAACTTCAGCACCAACGAGCTCTGCTTCAACGACCGCGCCTTCTGCGTGGTGAATCCCACCTTCCTGGCGGATGTGAAGGCTGAGGCGAGGGGGGCGGCCTTTGACGGGCGAGGCACGGTGGGCCTCGCCTTCGGGCCGGGCGGCCGGGTGGATATCGCCTGTTTTGACAACGGATGCCGTCGACTGCTGGAGGCCATCGGACGATGACGACACGGAATCACGCGATCGCCCTGGGCTTGGGCCTGGCGTTGGTGGTGCAGCCGATGGGGCTGCTGGCGGCCGTGGAGAGTCCCGCAGCGGTGCACATCGCCCGCGGAGGAGGGGCCCGTGGCGGCGGTGGGCGAGCCGGTGCCCGCGGCGGCAGTGGAGCCCGCACTGGCTTTTCCTCCTTCAGCGGGGGCGGTAGCCGCAGCGGACGCTTGGATACCCGCCAGGGCAACCGCACCGCGCGCACCGATGTGCGTCAGGGCAACCGCACGGATCGCACCGACCTGCGCCAGGGCAACCGCAGCAATCGCACGGATACCCGCCAGGGCAACCGCAGCGATCGCGTGAATGATCGCAACCGCACCCGGCGTGAGGCGATCAACACCTGGGATCGCAACCGACCGGCCTGGGTGAACAACAACTGGGCGGTGAATCGCCCCTGGCGCTACGGCTGGTATGGCGGCACCACTTGGAACAGCTGGGGGTGGTGGCCAGGCAGGGCAGCAGCTTGGGGGATCGGCAGCCTGGCCAGCTTTGCCGTGATCAACAGCCTGGTCGAGAGCGCCGTGAGCAATGAGACCACGGTGATCGTGGTGCCCAACTCGTCGTATTCACTCGACTACGGCTCCGTGCAGGTGAGCGGTGACCTGATTACCTTCCAGGCCGACGATGGCTCCAGCTCCTTGACCTTCCGGGCGGACTGTCGAGCCGGCACGCTCAATGGCTATCAGCCACAGAACGCAAGCGAAGCCCAATTGCTCAATGCCGCCTGCCAAGTGGCTTTCGGGCAGTGAGTGTGGCTTTGCGCGTGTGCCAAATGGTCTGGATCAGCCGTTGGCTCGCTTGAGCATCAGCTGCAGCTGGCCGATGGCAGCGCGGCCGATGTTGAACGCAGCCCAGCCAGCGGCCAGAGCGATCGGGGTCACAACGAGCAGGAGCCGTGCGTCCATGGCTGGGATGTGTAGAAGCGTGTGGTGATCTTACGGATGCTGCGCTTCCGGCAGAGACCCCCTGGCCAGCAGTTGACTGAAATCGCAGCAATTCACGGCGCCGGCGCGAAACCCAGATCGCTGGAGCGGCCCGCATGGGCCATGGCCAGCTTTCGGTAGCGGCGGGCGTGTTCGCGCTGCTCTGCCGCTTGCTCCTCACTCAGTTCGCGCTTGGGTTGGGCCGGTGCCCCCATCACCACAGCCCGCGGCGGCACGTTCTTGGTCACCACAGCCCCCGCTGCCACCAGGGCGCCGGCGCCCACTGTGACCCCGTTGAGCACCACGGCGCCGATGCCGATCAGGCAGCCGTCATCCAGCGTGGCGCCGTGCACCACAGCCCGGTGGCCAATGGTCACGTCGGCGCCGATCGTGACCGGTTGGCCCGGGTCGCCGTGCAGCACCGCGCCGTCTTGCACGTTGCTTCCTTCCCCGATGCTGATGGCACACACGTCGCCGCGGGCGACGGCGGTGGGCCAGAGGCTTGCTCCGGCGGCCAGGTGCACATCGCCGATCAGCACGGCCGAGTCGGCCACCCACGCATCGGGATGCACCGTGGGTTGAGGCCAGGGCTGATCAGGCATGGCAGGCGGGCGGCCAGTGGGTCGGTTGGGGCATTGTGCGCGCGGTTGGAAGCCGGACCCTCCAGGTGATACGTTCACGTGGTGCCCGATAGGGCCACCCCCGAACCTGGTTCACCAGCTCCGGGCGGGTCGTTAGCTCAGCGGTAGAGCACTCGGCTTTTAACCGATTGGTCCTGAGTTCGAATCTCAGACGACCCATTTTGAGTCTCAGCTTTTGCTGACTGGCTTTTGCCAGTTGTGGCAAGTGATCTCAGGCTACTGGCAGGCGTTTGCGCCAGGCCGGAATGAGACCGCGAACGTGCTGAGAAGGCGCTAATTGCGCCAAATGTTTGGGGGTTTCCCCCAAACACCCCCAAACATCACGGGATCCCTTGGGGCACCGTGAGACCGATCGGCCAGCGGCTGGGGAACTCTCCCCTTAAAGCCCTTGAGCCATGACACAGGCCAACAGCGCCCTTAGCAGCGCCAACGGTGTGTTGCGCGCCCATCACCTGCCCTTCCGGTTGCGGGCGGGCCACAACAGCCGTTGGGTGAGCGTGTACGAGAACCTGCCCGGGCGGCGGGTGCGGGAGCGGGCCGTGCGCGGCTGCTCCAGCCAGGACGATCTGGCGATCGAGGAGCTCTGCTTCCGGCTGGTGAGCGAGGCGCGCAGGCAGCCCGGAGCGACCCTGGAGCAACTGCTCGGTAGCCCAGGTGATGAGCCCGATGGCATGGCGCCGCGTCTGGCGCCGAGCTGGCCGGAGATCTGTGATGCCGTGGTGGCGTTCCAGCGCCGCCAGGGCGTGAACATGAACCTTGTGGGCCCATTCAAAGGGCAGGGCTATTTCCGCCTGCTGCCCGCCGATCGTGCGGCCCGGGAGGCGGATGTGCGCCGCTTTGCTCTCCACACCGGTGACAGCCTGCGCGCCCACCTGGCGGACCCCGCTGAGCCGCTGGTGCCTGTGGCGACTCACCGCCAGGGCTTCCGCCAGAAGCGGGAGGTGGTTTCGTTGCTGCGCCGGGCGGGGTTTGGCTCGATTGCGCCCGAGAGCCTGAGCGAAGAGCTCAAGGGGATGGTCAATCAGAAGAAGGTGGTGCTCCTGGCGGCCGGTGAATCCAGGCGCCGGATCCCGAGCACCGATGCCATCCAGGAGTGGCTCGATCAGGTGATCGAGGAAGACCCGCTGTGGGGTTGGTTGTTCGCGATGGTGGCCACCTATGGGTTGCGGCCTCATGAGGTGTGGCACATCGATGGCCTGCCGGATGAGAACGGGCTGATCACCATCGGCGTGGCCGCGCGCCATATCAAGGTCACCAAGACCGGCTTTCGCGCAGCGGTCCCCCTGCCGGCGGAGTGGGTGGAGCGCTACCAGTTGGGCGGGAGCAACGGTGAACAGCGGCTGGAGGAACTGCAGGGCTGATTCAAAGTTTCATGCTGGCCTTTGCCGTGGTTGCCGCGTCGCCATCGCCAGCAGTGCCGTGATGTCATGCATCACTGCCTGCAGACCCTCCCGGATCGAGTCGAAACCGGCTAAGCGCAGCAGGTTGAGGCCAGCGGTGCGCAGCGCTGCTATCACGCCGGCACCGTTGCCGCGGTAACGATGGTCGTCCTCATGCAGCTGGGTGTCACGAATCCAGTGCCAGCTCTCGATACTCCAGCGCTCTCTCACCAGTCGCAGCAGTGCATCTGGGGTGGTGCGCAGGCTGGTGATGAACCGGTGCGTCGCCTTGAACGGCTTGCCATCACGGATCCCGGTAGCGATCACCTCGGCAATCCAGCTGGTGCCATGCCAGTTGGCCTTGATGTGCTCCGGAGCTTCTTTCGCCCTCAACGTCCAGCGGATGTCACGGCCATGGCCGATCTCGTGATCGGTTGCCATGAAGGGGATCTTGCGCTTTCCAAGCAGCTGATCGGCGATCTGCCGGTAGAGCTTCTTTTGGTTGGCCTTGACCGTCAGGAGGAAGTCGGCCCCCTGCTCCTTGAGTTGTCGAAAAACGCTTGCTGCGTGTGGAGCGCATCCGCCTGGATCAGCACGCCCTCAAGGTCGAGCTCCCCGAGCAGCTTCTGGAGCACGGCGCGCTCGTGATCCTCTCCAGTGGCGTAGCAGGCCTGAGCGATCGCCATACCCAAGGCTGCCGAGTAAAGCGTCACCTGGGCGATGAACGCAGAACCGCCACCACTGGTGGGCTCAATCGAGCCCCGGAGGGTCTTGCCGTCACAGATCAACTGATCGAGATCGCCTGCCCCACCTGGGATCTGGGCGATGGTCCAATCCCGGATGGCGGCGCAGACGGCAGCCACGTCCACCTGCAGGAAGAAGTAGCGGAAGGCGGAATCGGAGGGAGGACGCTTGAGCTCAAGGCCAAGGGCCTCGTTCAGCACGGCGTGGTGGCGTCGGGCAAAGCGCTCCAGATCGCGCAGGCTCTCGCATTTGCTCAGGATGCCGAGCACCGCTACCAGCAGCAAATACCAGGCCGGGATGCGAACCCCTCGACGCATCCGGGCATCAGGGATCGCCTTGAGGAAGCTGATCAGGTCGAGATCGGTTGCGGCAGAAACGCTTTGGGGCACTGAGAGGGGGCAATCCCACCGACCTCAACCCATGCTTGCAGCCCCGCCAAGACAGCCTGTGACACACTTTGAATCAACCCTGGGAGGAACTGCGCCGCCGCCATGTGCCCAAATTCGTGAATGAGGACGGCGAACCATTCGATCCCGAGCGCGATCTGGTGAAGCGCTGCGATAACAACGAACGCCTTGGGGCGCTCTGCTGCCACAAGCTGCGCAGCTCCGATGCCAAAGCGGAGTTTGAGGTGAAAACCAAGCTCTACGCCTGGGTGGAAACAGCGCCGGCCCAGGGCAAGAAGAAGGCACAGAAAAGGAAAGAGCGCTGCGTGCCCTATGACCTGCGACACGCCTATGCGATCCGGGCCCGGGAAACAACAACCTGGAACTACGCGGATGTGGCGGCCGTGATGGGCCACAGCCCAGAGGTGCACCGCCGCACGTATCTGAGCGAGATCAGTGGTGAGCAGACCAAGGCGTCTGTGGTGCGCCGCCTGCTCAGCGGCGGTAGTGAGGCCGCTGCCGGTTGATCTGCACGGCGCAGCGCTCGGGCTGCCACAACTGATCGGAGCGCGGGCAGCACGGGTTCATCCGAACCCAGTGCTGCCCTTCTCGTAGGAGGCCGCTGTGCACCCAACGGCGCAGGGAGGAGCGGCTGACCTGGAGCTGCGTGCACAGCTCAGGTGTGGATACCCAAAGGGTTGCCTGCTCGATCATCAGCTGATCCTCCCGAGGGCGAGTTCACACCGCTGCCGGTGCCAGAGCAGGTGCGAGCGGGAACTGGTTGGGTTCTTGGCCACCAGATGCCGCCCGTCCTTGAGCAGGCCTGAGCGGCGGATGGCGAACAGGGTGGAGCGGCTGATCGCCAGATGGGAACAGAGCTCGGCGGTGGTGAGCCAGAGGTGGTCAATCATCGGCAGCAGGGGAGACGACGCTGCGACCGGACTTGGCTGCAATGGAGGCTATTGGGGGGGGCCTTGTCGAGTGCCCTCTGCCTCCTCCAGACGCTGTCCACGTTGCTGAAATCTTGCGTTGGATGGCACTACGGCTAATCCAATGCTTTGGTCTCAGGCATGGCTTGATTGACTTTCGATTCCTCAGGCTGAGGATCTGATTGGAGGTTGGGCATCATGCCGGTTGCTGCGGCTAGCGCGATGGCAGCAAACAAAAGCGTCAGGCGAAGGACTGTTTTCATCTGGACTAGTCCAGATAGTGGAGTTGTGAATTGTTTTCTGCTGTCATGACCAGTCTTCTTGGATTGGGTGACGAGACCAAGCCTTTGGCTGCGCAGAGGTCATAGGACTGTTCTGTTGATTCAGCATGCATCGTGGTTTGCTGCATGTCGTCCAATTTGAAGATGCTGAAGCAGAACTGATGCAGGCTGCAGCTATTCATGGTGAATGAGATGGAGAGAAGAGTCCTCACTAAGGCCAGTTGGCCTTGCTCGCCAAAGTGGTTGCTTGATCGCTCATTCCGGTTGATGTTCCGCCCATGAATGACTGCAGCGGCCTGTCTTGCCAAGAAGCAGTTGTGCGCTTGGCTCGTTATGGCCCCAATGAATTACCTCATCACAAGAGGCAGGCCTGGAAACTCTTTCTGGGCCAATTGTGGGATCCCATCGCTTGGATGATCGAACTCGCAGCACTGCTGTCGGCTTTGGTGCGTGATTGGAGCGATCTAGCTTTGATTTTGGTGCTCCTTGCGGCGAACGCCGTGGTGGGCTTCTGGGAAGAATTCAAAGCCGGCAATGAAGTGGCTGCGCTGCAGGCTCAACTGGCCCAAGAGGCTCGTGTCTGCAGAGATGGGAGCTGGATGATGATTGGAGTCAGTGAGCTGGTGCCAGGCGATCTGATTCGTTTGCGCATCGGAGATATTGTTCCTGCCGACGCTCAGCTGTGCAACGGCGGCCCGGTTGAGCTTGATCAATCACCACTCACTGGTGAATCATTGCCGGTGGAAGTCACGGCTGGAGGGGATGCTCTCAGTGGAGCCATCATGCGCCGTGGTGAGGCTGATGCCCTCGTTACGGCAACTGGAGTTGATACGTTCATTGCTCGTACAGCGCGGCTAGTCGAAGCGGCGCCACCTGTGAGTCACTTCCAGCGTGCGGTACTCAAGATCGGCGATTACTTGATCGCGATCGCCCTTGCCCTAATCACCCTCATTCTGTTAGTGGCCCTGTTTCGTGGCCACGCCATGGTGGAGAGCCTGCGTTTTGCGTTGGTGCTTTGCGTGGCATCGATTCCAGTTGCGATGCCCACCGTTTTATCGGTCACCTTGGCTGTAGGTGCAGAGAAACTGGCCCGTCGCCATGCCGTGGTAACACGTCTTTCAGCGATTGAGGAACTGGCGGGTTTGGATGTTCTCTGCTCCGATAAGACAGGGACATTGACCCAGAATCTTCTTCGTCTGGGTGATGCATTCTGCGCAGAAGGTTGTTCTAATGACCGTTTGATTCGGGCTGCAGCGCTTGCATCTCGCTCCGAGGATCGCGACCCGATTGATACGGCGGTGCTCGAGTCGCCCTTGTTGCCTGATGTGATCCAAGGTTGGCGGATCACCGCTTTTCAGCCATTTGATCCGGTCGTTAAACGCACCGAAGCCAGCGTGATCAGTCCCGATGGGCAGTCGTTGCGTGTCTGTAAGGGAGCGCCTCAGGTGTTGCTGAATATGGCGTCCACAACACCAGCTCTGCGCGCGGAGGTTGATTCCGCCATTGCGGCGTTTGCTGCAAGGGGGTTTCGCTCCTTAGCGGTTGCCGAAGCCGGCGGCGGCCCGGAAGGGGATCAGCCTTGGCAATTTCTGGGGGTGTTGCCTTTGTTTGATCCGCCCCGCGGCGACAGTCGCAGCACACTCGACGGATTGAAGCAACTGGGCGTTCAGATCAAGCTGATCACCGGTGATCAGCTGGCCATTGCTAGAGAAATGGCCGGCCAGCTTGGCTTGGGAACCAACATTCTGTCGACCACTCAGCTTGGCAGTCAACAAGTTGAGCAAGCGGATGGCTTTGCTCAGGTCTTTCCTGAGCATAAGTACAAGATTGTTGAAGAACTCCAGCGCCTTGATCATTTGGTTGGGATGACAGGCGATGGCGTGAATGATGCACCGGCGTTGAAACGTGCTGATGCAGGTATTGCCGTTTCAGGTGCAACCGATGCGGCTCGTAGTGCTGCAGACATTGTGTTGCTTACGCCGGGTCTCGATGTCTTGGTGCACGCCATCCGCGAGAGCAGGCGCATTTTTCAGAGGATGCAGCATTACGCGATCTACCGCATTGCTGAAACGATCCGTGTGCTGGTTTTTATGACTCTTTCGATTCTTGTTTTCGATTTCTATCCACTCTCTGCTCTGATGATCGTGCTGCTGGCACTTCTCAATGATGGCGCAATCTTATCGATTGCGTATGACCGCACCCAAGGGCAACCTCAGCCTGTGCGGTGGCAGATGCCGCTGGTGTTGGGTGTCTCGACGGCTCTTGGGCTTTGTGGTGTTGTGTCCTCGTTTGGCTTGCTGTATCTAGCGGAGCTGAGCTGGCAGCTTGCTCCTGAGTTGATTCGCACGATGTTGTATCTCAAGCTCTCTGTGGCGGGGCATCTCACTGTTTTTGTGGCTCGGACAGTGGGACCGTTCTGGTCAGTTCGGCCGGCACTCCCACTATTGTTAGCAGTCTTGGGAACCCAGCTTGTCGCCACGTTGTTTGCTGCAACGGGGGTCTTGATGACACCAATTGGCTGGAGTTGGGCGCTTTTAGTGTGGAGTTATTCGTTGGTGTGGTTTCTGATCGAAGATCGGGTGAAGCATCTCTCCTACCGGCTCTTCGCCCATTGAGGGAACACCGGCCACTTCAGTTCACTGAGTTGAAGCTGGAGATGGCTGGTGCTCTGCGGGTGTGTTGATGGCGCTTGTGATTCAAGCGCCCGTGCTGCTTCAGGCCGAAAGGACGTGTGTCTGCAATCAGTTGGATCTAGAGGAGTCAGGGCGTAGCTTCAATGTATAAATCACGAATGAAAATAAAACCCCTGAGCAATGCCCAGGGGTTCCATGATCTGAGTCGCGGACATTACCCGCAAGGCTCAAAAGCAGAAGGGTAGAAACTGTGTGCGGCAGGCGGCGTAGCCGTCGACTAGAGCGCCAAGGCCGATCTGATGGGCAATACCGGTACCTGTAAGCCCCTCGGTGATGATGCCGATCACGATCCCGAGCATGGCGGCGCGGCCGTTGAACAGCTCAACGCTTTTCAGTTGTTCCAGATGGATCTGCTGAATGGCGCGGTCTTGATACCACTTGTCGTTGGTGGGAGGGTTTGTCATGACTTCAACCGAGACCGATCTGGGACAAGACTCCCTGGCCCGTGAGCAGCTCGGTGCCAAGGCCAATCACAAATCCGAGCATGGCAAGACGGCCATTCCAGGTCTCAGCAAATTCAACAAAACCAAAGCGTCCAGAAGATTGTGTCATGTGTTGTTCAGAGTAATTGAGCTAATTGATTGTCATGTCCAGAAGCTGCCGATCGCGGCTTGGCCTCTGGGGCCATACTTTGCTTGGGCTTGCTATTGCCACTAATGGCATCTCGGTCTGCCCCCAGAATGGCCGCTCCGATTGGATGGCCATGGGATTGCAACAACGCTTGAGCTGTTGGGAATGAGATCACCAGCGGCTGTTGCCGAGCGCTGGTGTGGGACGAGGCTCGGCCTTATTCACCCGGATCGACCGGCCCATCCACTCCACGTCCTGAAGGTCGGAGATGGCTTTGGTTTCTGCACTGGCCTCTGCCATATCCACAAAAGCGAAGCCCCGCTTACGACCTGTTTCGCGATCAAGCGGCAAACTGCACTTGCTGACGGAGCCGTACTCCGCAAAGAGGTGTTGAAGGTCCTCAACTTCGGCATCGAAGGAGAGGTTCCCAACGTAAATTGTCATTCAATAGATAGAATTATGAAGCTGATTCGCTGATAGCCCTGAAGAAAGTGACTGGTCGAGTGGAGGAATACCGAAGCCAGAAGCTCGTGAGACTCGCCGCTTGAAAGAGAAACCCGCCTGAGACTGGTCGTTGAATCAAGCTCACCCTACACCCAGGCATGGACGCTTGCCTAATCGTCCATGTCTGGGTGCTTGCTCCGCTGGCGGGGCTGGAGGCTCAGCATGGAAAAGCGCCGCCTCGGCGACGCCTTTCCCCCCTCGGTACGCCAACAGAAGCTGCCGGCAACCTCGTCCATGATGGCTTTGATGGGCGGGGTGGCTCGCAACTGCCTGAATCACCGTGGATTTACAGCAATTGCATTTATTTGTGTCGCAGGATGAAGCGAGGTAAAGTTGAATTGAGGACTGCGTGGATTTTCCGTGTCTTATTGACAAGGCTGTTCACTGCTCGTCAGCATGAGAGCAAGTTGTATCGCCCTTGCAGCGCAAGAGCAGCGCACGATGGTTGAACAATCACTCAGGCGAGGGGCTTCTGTGATTCCTGTCGTTTGCGATAGCCCGATGCAGATTGTCGCCAAAGTCCGTCAGTACTTTGGCCTCCACTTTCAAGAGTCAATTGACATCAGTCAATTACCTGCTCTTCTTGGCATCAGCAAGAACTGCCTGGATCTGAGTTTTATGCAGGTGCGTGGGATCAGCCTGTCACAAGCCTTGCAGGAACACCGTCTCAACAAGCTGTTTGCCGCACTCACTGATCAGCCTCGTCAAGGACTGGGCCATGCTATTGAGGCATGCGGTCTGGGCCAGACCAAAGGTGTTGTGGCGCTGTTTGAGCAGGCGTTTGGGATTGAGATGCCACTGTTTATGCTGACGTGTCGTCGTGCAGCTGATGATCGTTTATTTCGCAAAGATCATCAGGATGCCGATGCATTGGTGTTGCCAACATGACTTTTGAGTCTCGACTTCGACCTATGCGACCGTGGAAGATCAACGAGTGACCGATCGCTCAGAACTTCTCCTCAAAGAGCCCCATGTGCTCAAGCCAGGTGTTGGACTGCTCAAAGCTCCAACCGTGATCGGCCTCAAGTGCGGCGGAGGCGTGGTTTTGGAGGACGGGCAACAGCGTGAGCTCGTCGCTGGAGTTTTGGCTTGAGGGCGGTGGTGTCAGAGAGGGTCGGGTCTAGCTGAGCATCGGCAGCAGGGTCGCGATCAGTGGCAATGACAACGGAAGAAGGCGAGCAAAGGACACGGCCTGATGCCTAGAAAGCTTCCGGCTTGCGTGAGCTGCTTGCCTGGCAAAAGCAGCAGAAGCCCGGCGGGCCCGCACCAAACCACCCAATCCCTGCTAGTGCAGATGTATGCATGGAGAGGGCTGATGGCTGCGTCTCGAATCCTTTCCACCGCAGTGGCTGCAAGCAGTGACTGCGAAGCCTGCCCCTATCTGGATGCAGATCTTGCTGCTGGTTTGGCCACCAGCCCGGCGCTGTCAGGGCTGGATCGACGGTATAGCCCGGCAGCAGGGCAGGGCGCCTGATGTTGGCTGAGGAGTGTTGGCTCAGAAGCAGGCGTAGCGGATTCCATCGGTGCCGGCTGACGGCTGGCCGTTGGGTCGACAAATCACTCACGCTGCTCCCGCTCGGGCGCCAAGGCAATGCGTACAAATCCCGATTGCCGACCCCTCGCTGGAGTGCCGATGATGCATGCATCAACCAAGGGAGGCGCCACTGATGGCTGATACCCCACCCGAGTACTCAAAGAAGTAACGCTGACTGCAGGCCCCTGCTCCAACAGTCTTCACCCAACCGTGGGCGGGTCGTCAGTTCGGACACTGGATGAGGGACGTCTGAACCGTCGACACTCCGTTTGCACCGCTATAGGTGCCCCAGGAGATCAAAGCAACCCACCCCTGGAACGTTCGGCCCCAGGCGCCAACGCCAGCAGCTTCAAGCAACGAAAGCCATTGGACTATTGATTGACTCATGACCCCCGGGCATTGCTCGGGGGTTTTTGGCATGAATCACGGGTTTCTAGTGCCTCGCTCGCGCTGTGAGTCCGTCGCTTCATCACGGGCCACGCAGTCGAAGGTCGCCCCGCCCGAAACGCCAAAGATCTCTGCGATCAACGGTCGTTGTGGCGCAGGGGCCTGGCGATTTGCGACGCGAGCCAGCCAGGCGGATGAACCCCAAGGATCCCTGCTGACCCATGGCCTCAACCATTGGCGACACGAGGGCGAGAACCATTATCATTCGCGGCAGCTTGTTTCTGTGTCATGGGTTCCGCTGCCCTGGTTGGGCTTGTGCTTGCCGCGGCGCCGCCGCCATCGGTGGTTTCTGTGGATGGCGTGCTGTGCGACATCACGCGGTCACTCGTGCAGAGCGACGCTCGGGTGACGTGCCTGGTTCCACCCGGAGCTGATCCCCATGGCATGGCTCTGCGCGGTTCAGATCGTCAGGCGCTGAGCACCGCTCGCCTGGTGTTGGTGAATGGCTACAACCTCACGCCGGCGATGAACCGGATTCGTGTCAGTGCTCCTGTGGTGGCCGTTGCTGAACGCGCCACCCCAGGTCACCCAGCCAAGGATCCACACGTGTGGCACGACCCAGGGCTCACCAGTGCCATGGTCCGCGAGAGCGCCACTGCACTGAGGCCTCTCCTTGGAGCAGCAAAAGCTGGAGCACTGCAGCGACGCAGCCAGGCCATGCAGGCCGTGTTGAATCAACTGGGGAGTTGGAGCGCAGCGCAGCTGCAGACGGTTCCCTCTGCTCAGCGTGTTCTGGTCACTGAGCACCGAGCGTTTTCAGCTTTTGCACGTCGCTATGGCATCCGTGAACTGCCGGTGATCGATGACTTTGCGTCGGGGGGGACTCTGAGACCCTCGAGCCTGGGGGCCATCAGCCGGGCCATCCGCCAATCAGGCACAAAAGCAATCTTCGCTGAGGCGTTGCCACCGTCCAAAACGCTTCGGCGCATCAGTTCTGTCAGCGGTGTCGCCATCGCCAAGCAACCGCTCTACGCCGATGGGCTGGCACCCGGGACATCGCTGATTCAAACAGCTACGGCCAATGTCTGCACCTTTGTGACCGCGCAAGGAGGCCGATGTGATCAACGCACAGCCTCTGCGCTGCAACAACAATGGGCTGCGATCCGATGAAGACACGCCACACAATCGTCTCGATCCTTTCTGTTTTGGCTGCTATCGGCTCACCCAGTGGAGCCTTGGCCCATGGAGCTGCAGGTGGTGATGATCTGCTGCCGGGTGAATTTCGGATCCGACCAGTGGTGACACTGGAGGGCCACGCAGGCCTGGAGAACAATCTGGAGGGCCAGCCCCGCCATTACGCCATCGACGGGTTGTTCGGAGCCGTCTTTGAGTGGGGTTTAGACAAAGGCGGCAGTTTCGCCATCGAAGCTCAGATCGGTCCTGCTTTGGTGTGGGGCGAGGCTGAACATTTCTATGGGCGTGTTCATGTTGACGGTCATGGCGGCAGCGCTCATTACGACGACCATGACGATTCGGACGATGAGCGCGGTGATGACCACGCAGCCGCTCATGATCACGCCCATGGGGACGGAAGTCCCTATCGCCGCACCGATGTCAAGGGCTATCTTCAGGCGCGCTATCAACCGAACGATCGTTTTGAGCTCTCGCTGACGTGGTGGCCGTATTACGTCACCGGCAATCAAGGTGATGATGTCATTGGCCTGAAAAATGAGGTTGGTGTTCAGGCCATCTGGGCACTGGGGGATGGGGATGTGAACTTCGCACTTGGCGATGGCCTGGAAACCATCGTCGACGGTGTATTTGTTTCGCTCGAAAACAGAACAGGTTGGGAAAGTGAAGGAACCTATCTGGGTAACTACACCGACCCATGGCTTGGTCTGGGCTTCAACATCGATCTTCTCAACATCACGCTCTCTGCCGGGCCACGCTTCTATAGCCCTGGTTCCTATTCCGGCCTGCCCTTCCGCACCGATTGGGGAGGTGAGATCGAGCTGGAGTATCCCCTGGCTGAGTCTGTCGTTGTGTTCGCACACTGGAAGCCGATCTACAGCAGCCAAGGAGGAGATGGCTGGGGTGTGGGCTGGCAGCACCACATCGGTACCGGAGTCAGCTTCAGCTTCTGAGCAATGAAGCACACGGGGCCCCTGCTCCAACAGTCATCCCCTAACCGTGGGCAGGTCGTTCAGCCAGGCAAGAGGAGGAATGGCATCAACAGCCGCTTCAAGCAGAGTGCCTGACTGATCGACACTCCGTTTGCACCGCCACAGGTGCCCCAGGAGATCAAAACAGCTCACACCTGGAACATTCGGCCCCAGGCGCCAACGCCAGCAGCTTCAACAACGACTGCCATTGAACTGTTGATTGACGCTTGCCCCCCGCGCTTTGCTGGGGTGGGTTGGGAGGTGTCTTCTGCTCCTTCGATGCATGCCACTCTTGATAGAAATGCCCTGGCTCACCAAACAGGGTTGCGTTGTTGGGGGAGCGACGCCGATAGCTCGCGATCGGGTTGCCGTTTCACCTAGGGCTATTGAAGTGGCTCACTGGTTCTGCAGGCTCCCCCGCATCACAAGCTGACCTTTGAACCGCTGCACCACAGTGCTTTTGATGCAACATGCTGCTTAGTATTCGATCCATGGTTTGCAGCAGACTCTTCGCTTGAGCCTTGCGCTAACTGGTGCCGCTGCTATGGGACTGGCATCCATCGCTCAGGTGAGCGCCAAGCCTGTGGAGCTGGCTCAGGGGTCAGCAGAAGACCTTGGCGTGATGAGCATCAACCTCAAGGATGTCGTCAGACCCCAGGTCGGTGTCCAGGCACAGACCCAAGCAGCTGGAACCCCAAATGAGGCTGGCATTGGTGGCTTCTTGCCATTGGTGGTGGGGAAGAACAGCGTTTTCTTCCTTGATGTGCTGGCGAATGCCAATTTCTCCGACATCAAGGGACAGTCCAGCATCGTCAACACCGATGTCGGAGGCACCACCATCTCCACCTCATCGCGCCTGGGCTACCGCTGGCTCAATGGTGATCGCAGTTGGATGTATGGCGTCAATGCAGGCTATGACACCCGACCGCTGACATCAGATGGTGTTGACACGGGAGTTGCTGTCAACCATGAGCGCACAGACTTCTTCCAGCAGATTGCCGTCAATGCAGAAGCGGTGTCTGATCTGTGGCGCTTGAATGCCTACGGACTGATCCCGACCGGCAAAAAAGAGCAACAACTCAACAGCGTCTATCAAGGCGGAGCACTGGATACCTACGGCCTGGACATCGGTTACAACATCACGCCTGTGCTGATGGCAAGCGTTGGCTACTACTACCAGAAGCGAGAAGAGGAGCATGTCAATGGATCAGGCGTTTTGGGAAGGCTGGCGTATGCCATCAACAACGGTCTAACGCTGGGTGCCAACCTGTCTTATGACGATGCCTTCAAGCAACGCTTCTCCGCTGATCTTAAGTGGCGGTTTAATACAAACAATGGTCCTGGTCACGAGCAGGCCAAAACAACGGCTGTTATGAGTGCTCTAACATCAACTCCGGGGCATCGCGACGTGCGAGTGCATGATGACGACATCACTTGCTACGTCATGCCAGGAAACTTCTTGTACTGCCCTGATTGATTGGTGTTAATTCGCTTGTGCTTTAGGAGCTCGAGCCAACCCAATGCCTGGTGTCATTGTGGGATTGTAAGCACGCTTTGATCCGCCATTGATGCAGCCAGGCATCGACCAATCGATGCACGACAAACACAAGCCCGCTTTCATCGATGCGTCTTCTCGGTGCCAGCCTTGCTGATCGTTCCTAGTATTGGTTCGTTCCAGCCGGTGCCGCTATGGCAGATCTCGCGTTTCTCTTCGGGTTCTGGGTCGCTGTGTTGGTGACCGCCGATCTCACCATCCGTCTAGCGCTTGGCCTGGCGGGGGGTGTTGTTGGTGCGATCGGCCAGCTTTTTCGTCGCCCCCGTCGCGGGCTTGCTTGAGGGCACATCCCGTTGTCGCCAATCAGCTGGATCCGTGCGCCGGTCTAGGCCATCTCCCCTCTTTGGAGATGGGTGATCGGATCGTGCGTCTGTGGTTTGAAAGGGTCGCCACTTCGATGTTGAATGCGCCGTGATGGAGCAGTTGAACTGGGGCTACGTGCAACTGGGCCTGTTCGCCCTTGCCTTTGCTGCATTGCAGATCTGGTGGATCAGCAGCACCATGCGCGGCCGTCGGCTGGCGCGGCCCATGCATGAGCACGAGTTCAGGCAGAGATTGGAGAAGATCTGGAGCCGTGAGCAGCGCAGCCGTTGAGGTCGTCAAGCCCTGGTGCTGCGTCATCCACCTGGGCCATGGCCGTGCAGTGTTCCCCGAGCAGTGGTAGATGAGGCAATCCGCCGCAACCCTCCACAGATCCGCGCTTTACCAGAAAACGCCTCTGACCGTGCTAGGGTTTTAAAAATCCTTAACAGACGCCATAATTTGATGTTTACGATCGATCGCGCCTCCAAGATCTTTCCTGGCACCCTCTCGGCAGATGTTGTTCCTGCCATCACAGCCCGCTTCAAGCTGTTGAGTGCTGAAGATCAACTGGCGCTGATCTGGTACGCCTACCTAGAAATGGGCCGCACGATCACCGTGGCAGCGCCGGCAGCTGCGCGGATGCAATTCGCCGAGGGTGTGCTTAACCAAATCAAAGCCATGAGCTTTGAAGAGCAGAGCCAGGTGATGTGTGATCTGGCGAACCGCTCTGATACGCCCGTTGGCCGGGCTTATTCGATCTGGTCGGTGAACATCAAGCTGGGGTTCTGGTATCAGTTGGGTGAATGGATGGCCGCCGGTCTGGTGGCGCCGATCCCTGAGGGCTATCAGCTCTCCGCCAATGCTGCCGCTGTGTTGCGCTCGGTTCAGGAGGTCGAGCAGGGTCAGCAGATCACCCTGCTGCGCAATTTTGTTGTTGACATGGGCTTTGACCCAGACAAAGGGGAAGGCCAGCGCGTGATGGAGCCGGTTGCTCCTCCCACGCCGGAAGAGCTGCGCAAAAAGGTGTTCATTGAAGGGGTGATCAACCCCACGGTGAATAGCTATATGGATTTGCTCAATGCCAACGACTTTGATGCCTTGATTGAGCTCTTCCTGCCCGATGGCGCCCTGCAACCCCCGTTCCAGAAGCCGATCGTTGGCCGTGACGCTGTTCTGCGCTTCTTCCGTGAGGATTGCCAAAACTTGCGGCTGTTGCCCGAGCGAGGCTATGCCGAGCCGGCCGAGGGTGATTTCACCCAGATCAAGGTCACAGGCAAGGTTCAGACCCCCTGGTTTGGTGCTGGCATCGGCATGAATGTGGCCTGGCGTTTTCTGCTCAGCCCTGAAGGCAAGATCTATTTCGTGGCGATTGATCTGCTGGCATCGCCAGCTGAGCTCCTGAAGCTCGGCCGCTGATTAGGGGCGCGTCATCGCGTTGACCATGCCCAGCGGAATCCTGTCTGCGGCCCTGCTGCTGGTGGCTTGGCTGATCTCCCTGTTCAGCCTGCTCCCACTGGATCTCAGCCAAGGGCCCATGTGGCTGGTCCCGCTGATGGTTGGGGTTCGCACAGCTTTGCAAACCGGGCTGTTCATCACGGCTCACGATGCGATGCATGGGCATCTTTTCCCGTCCAGCCCTCGGTTGAATCACCTCCTTGGGGCCATGTTGTTGTTTCTTTATGCCGGGCTGCCGTATCGCAGTTGCTGGCGTAAACATCAACGGCACCATTGGCGGCCAGGTAGCCACCTTGATCCAGATTTCTGCTGTGATCAGGCCGCAGGCATCATTGGCTGGTATCGCCGCTTCATGGCTGGCTATCTCTCGCTGGCTCAGATGATGCGCTTGCTGTCGCTGTGGTTGGTGCTTGCGCTGTTGATCAGTTTCCGTCACCCCAATGGTTGGATCAACCTTGTGGTGGTATGTATCTTGCCGCTGTTGCTGAGCTCTTTGCAGTTGTTTGTGTTTGGCACGTATCTGCCGCATCGCAATCAGCAGCAACCTGGTTGCTTGGAGGGTCCGTTAACACTGGCGATGCCGGCTTGGTTGTCGCTTTTGGCTTGTTTTCATTTCGGCTATCACCGTGAGCATCACGACCACCCTGAATTGGCTTGGTTTCAATTGCCCGCTGAGCACCGCCGCACGCTCGCGTTGTCTTGATCTCACCAGTATCGTCGAACACAACAATGAGCCGTAAGATGGGTCCTGAACTGTTGGATGGTTGGTCGCAGACCGAGCAGGATGTGGCCCGTGCTGCGTTTGAGCAGGCCTATCAACGCACCATTGAACGCTTGGTTGCTGATTTGAAGCAGAAAGCCACGGCGCTGTCATCGGCAGAAACAGTGTGGCAACTGCATGATTTCCTCAGTATCGAGCGCCATACGATTGAGGGTCGCTTCTCGTTTGCATCAGAGGGCATCCTATTTGTGATGGCCAGTTTCGTGAAGGATGATTTGCTGCGTCTCGATGAGCTCGAAGGGCTCGAAGCTGAGAAATTGGCCAAAATTGCGGCGATGTCGCGCTTCTGATTTCTGATTCGTCGGTCGACTGGCACCTAGCTGGGCCTGTGAACTAGCTAGGCCTATGAAACCGTGTGAGCAAGAGGTTGATGTGGGGTGCGTCGGCTACGACCTCGTCAGGCTGGTGTTCGTTCTGGCAGTCTTGGTGCTGCTGCCGCGCGGCTTCGGCCAAGAAGCATTGCTGGTGGTATTCGATCAGATCAATCCCAAAGCAGGAGATGAATTGGTGGTTGGTTTGGCTGAACGATGCCAGAGGGTGGTTAGCCTCGGCGTTAAGGCCGCACTGGCTGATCTGCGTGTTGATATCACCGGATGGATCGTGACCCATCTGATCGCAGAGCCGATTGAGCCGGTAATCGAGTAGGGCTTGGTTGGTTGTTTTCCCTTTACAGCGATCAAAAGCTGTTTCGATGTGGAGCAGTGTGATACCCAGCTGCCGGCTTAGCTCCGGGATGGTGAAGGGCTCGTGGTAATGCTCTGAGAAATACTGCACAACAGCCAGAACAATCCTGTGCTGCTCGTAGTTGTCGAGTGGCTGAGGCTGATGCGTAGATGCAATGACGTGAAGCAGTTGAACCTCCCTCTGCTTTCATTCTGCTCCAGTTGCGCTACACAAGCTCTCTCGGGGCTTTCTCTTCAGCATTGCGTGATGGTCTGTTACCCCATCTGCAGGCATTCTGTTGTTTTCAATTGCCCTCTAGGCACGCATTCTTGGCCTTGGTAGCGTTGGCGAGAGGGGCCATGCTCCACGGGAGACGAAGCAGGGTTTGTGACCCTGCTTTTTCTTTGCCAACCCTTGCGCAAACCTTGAGAGAGTCTTCGATCCCGAAGATCGCCAGGAGATTTCACCACGTTGCCCCTGCAGGGTGGACAGTGTTTTTGAACAGTTAGGCCTGCAGTGTGCCCATCGTGATCCAGAGCCGTGCAGCTGATGAGCAGTGCTGGCGCACGGAAGTGTTTCGCCGCAATCGCTTAACGGCCTTCATGACGGCTCGGGCCAAAGCCCGTCTCACGGGCCGTCACTACCGCTTGGTGGATCAAGATGGCGTTGTGCTGGAGCAGGTTGGCTCATGCGGCGCTCCCAAGCCAGATCAAACAGGTAATAAATGAGCGTGAGGCCCACGTGAATCTCCACCGATTTGCTCCAGCCGGTGAACAGGGCCGTGAAGGCCATGGCGACCACCCGGTAAGCCAGGGCCTTCCACAGCAGCGGTGCTCTCAAGCCAGCTCGCTTCTTTCTCTCAGCATGGCGCCCGTGATGGCTCCGTAGCTAGGGATGGAGCAGTGCTCGTGCTGCTGATGCCTCCCTTTGCCCTGTTGTTGCTCGGCGCGATGGTTGCTGCTGCAGCTCCCTCTGCCCTGGCGCAGCCGCTACCTCCACCGCTTGAGCCTGCAACGGTTGCAGCCCCGTTGGAGCCCAATCCTGGTTTCACCAGTGATGTGGAGACGGCCCTCGATGACCTCACCCGTCTTCAATGCAGCTTGCTCGGGCTGATGCTGATCAATTCCCAGCCCTGCCCGGTGCCGTGAACCCTGAGCAGCTCGAGAGTTTGCAGGTGTTAGCGCTGGCTTTGGTTCCCGTGGCGCTGATCTGGTGGGCCTGGTTACGGCTGCTGCGCTGAGGGCTGTACTGTCGATTTGTCGATCAAACAGTTCAGCGCATTGGTGGTGAGACAAGGCTGGTCACTCGTCCCCCGCCGTGAAGCGATACCGCGAGAGTTCCTAGCCGGGATGGTGGTTGCCCTCGGCATCATTCCTGAGGCCATCGCCTTTTCGATCGTGGCCGGCGTGGATCCGCAGGTGGGCTTGTTCGGCTCGATTTGCATTCTGATTGTTGTGGCCTTGATGGGCGGACGGCCCGGCATGGTGTCGGCCTGCACCGCTGGTGTGGCCTTGCTGATGGGTGGCTTGGTGCAATCCCATGGCCTCACTTATCTGCTGGCCGCCTCAATCCTGGCCGGCGTGTTTCAGATTCTCTGGGGTTATCTGCGCTTAGCGCATCAGATGCGTTTTGTGCCCAGGGCTGTCACCGTGGGGTTTGTGAATGCGATTGGGGTGTTGATCTTTCTTGCCCAATTGCCGCAGCTTGGCATTGGCCGCGATGGTGGTGAAACCATTCCGAGCCTGGTGGCCACGGGCCAGAGCATTGCCTGGCCTTGGGTGTGGGGCCTGGTGGTTCTGGGCTTGGTGCTCATTTACGGCTTGCCGCGCCTCACCCGGCTGGTGCCCTCCACGCTGGTGGCCATCCTGGTGATCAGTGGCTTGGCGGAGTGGTGGCAACTGCCGATTCCGCGCGTGGGTGATTTGGGGCAACTTCCCAATGCCTTGCCAGTGTTTGCCCTGCCTGAGGTGTTTGCCTCGCCAGACACCTGGGGCATCATTTTGCCCACTGCCCTGGCGATATCGCTGGTGGGCTTATTGCAGTCGTTCCTCACCGCGAGCGTGGTGGAAGACCGTTTGGATGAAGATGCCGATTACGAGGCTGAGGCCCGCGCCGAAGGCGTCGCCAACATCGTGGCTGGCCTGTTTGGTGGGATGGCGGGCGCCGGCATGATCGGCCAATCGGTGATCAATTTGGAATCGGGAGGTCGTTATCGGCTCTCCACGCTCACCGCTGGCGTGGGCTTGTTGGTGCTGGTGATCTCACTCAGCGGCTGGCTAGCGCGGATCCCGATGGCGGCGTTGGTGGCCGTGATGATCATGGTGTCGATCAGCACCGTGAATTGGGAGTCGTTCCTGAAAATGGGCACGATTCCCAAGAGCGACACCTCTGTGATGCTGCTCACCCTGGTGTTGGCGTTGCTCACCCGCAACCTCGCGATTGCCGTGGTGGTGGGTGTGGCGCTGGCGGCGATCCTGTTCAGCCGCAAGGTGGCCAAGGTGGTGGATGTGGAAGCTCACTGGTTGGGCGACGACCACCTCCACTACCGCGTGCGTGGCCAGCTGTTTTTTGTGAGCACGGTGTATTTCCTGGCCGGTTTTAAGCAGCATGCCCATCCAGCCCGCGTCACGATCGATATGGCCGAGGCGCATGTGTGGGATCAAACCGGCATGCGCGCCCTTGATCAGGTGATTCGCAAACTGCAGCAGGCTGGTTCCCGTGTTGAGGTGCAGAACCTCAACCAGGAAAGCCTCAACCTGTTCGAGCGGATCAGTGAAAGCCCAGACGCAGTGCTGGGCCAGGGCTGATCCCGCGCCTCAGGGCATCCAGTCGGCCGGAGGCTCGGGCTTCTCGGTGTCCTTGAGCGAGGGGAATAGCTCGCGGATGGTGCTGGTGATCGTGGTGCGGGCCTGCTGGCGGAAGGCGTCGGCAGCGTCGGCGCTGAGCACCGGGTAGGTGGTGTCGGTGTTGCCCTCGCCGCGCAGCGGTTTCCAGCTGGTTTTCTCGCGCTGCTTGAGCTCCTCAATCGGGGCCACGAAATCGAAGCTGATGCTGCGGACAGCCGTGGCTGCGGCCTGAGCCACCAGCTGCTCGCGCACGGGCAGCAGCTCCTTGGCCTTCAGCGTGTCGGGCAGGCCGAGCACCGGCTCGTAGTAATCGATGGTGCGCAGTTCTTCCTGCAGCACGATCGGCCAGGCGGCCACTTCGCCCTCGTTGAGCGGGGCGGATTGCATGGCCTCCAAGTAGTAGGCCAGCCAGCGGTAGAGGGATTTGTCTTGGGTGCGCTTCTTCTCCGATCCCTTGGCCACGATCTTGGGCAGGGCGGCTTCTGCTTTGCGCAGGAACTGGCGGTCGTCCCGCTCGAGGTTGATCGCACCCCAGCGCTGGCGGTATTCCCAGAGCTCTTCGTAGCGGCGCACGTCTTCAGCGCTCCAGCCCAGCTCTTTGAGTTCGCCCGCTCGGTTGTTTTCGCTCTTCTGCACGGGTGGTTGAAAGTGCTTCTTCCGGCACCATAGGGTCGCACTTCTAGTGGAACCCCAGGGCCGTTGCTGCCAGCCGCTTCCATGCAACAGGGTTCCGGGGTGGTGGTGTTCTGCCGGCGGGCGGTGGACTGGCAAGCCGCAGAGTGGCAGAGCGAGGCCAGCCATTTTGCGCAGGCCCATCCGATTGCACGGCTCCTCGAGCAGTGGCGGGCCCGCAATTCAGCTTTTTTGTTTCAGCACTACCGCGCTGGCTTGGCCGCGATTGCCTCAGCCAGTTGGCAGGCGGGGGGTGCTGGGCTGTTGCTCAATCCCGTGGCGATGGACGGCGATGTGGCGATCACACCTGAGCTGATGGCTCAGCTACGCCAGGCCGCCTGGGTGATCCCAATCGACGACGACGATTGGCTTTCTCCCTTCCTCCCCACGGCTTTGCAACAGCTCAGTGCGGCACGGTTAGCGATCTGGGAGGTGCTGCCGCTGCATGTGGATGCGGATCACTGTTTTGTGGAGCCGGCCCGGGCTTTTCTGGATCCACAGCAGCCGTTATCGGAGCAAGTGTTGCTCTCCTGCGGCTATGCGTTGAGCCAGGGCCTCATGGCCAGCCTCAGCGATGAGCAGCTTGCGGGCTGCCTGTTGCATCACGGTGCGGTCACGCAGCTGCTCTCCACTGAGGGATCCGCCACGGTGGTGCCCGATGTGCAAGCGGTGTTGCTGCGCCATCCGGCGAGTGCCGGCTCGGCTCTGGAGGCCGGTCGCCAACGCCAGCTCTTTGAAGTCCGTTCCCCCCCCGAGCTCAACTATCGAGCTGCCTGGGCGCTTCAGCCTCTGCAAGCTCTGCAGCTGCTGCATCAACAGGCTGTGGCGCTCGCCTCTGTGTCCGAGGTGGCACCCATTGCCCTTGATTCCTGGGTGGAGCTTCCCGCCGGCCAGCCCCGGCTTTCGCTCCAACACCTGCAGCAGTTGCTCGACACCCAAGGGCTGAATTTGGCCTTGGCGCAAGCCTTGGTGCTGGATGAGGCGGTGCGTGCCGTTGGGCTCAGCAACGAGCGCATCGAAGCGTTGCATCAACAACAGGCACAGAGCTGGCGCGATGACCATCAGGGCCTCGACCCGCGTGATGCGCGCGAGCGGGAGGAGCTCACTCTCCGTCAACAGCGCCTTGAGCGCCAAGCTCGGCTGCAGCGCTTTTGCGAGCTCTGCTTTGGCGATGAAGTGGAGCTGCGCTACCTGGAGCGCAAGGCCGATCTGGATCGGGTGGTGTATTCAGTGCTGCAGGTGAACGAGCAGGGGCTGGCCGAGGAGCTCTACCAGCAGATCCGCGAGGGGGAGGCGCTGTTTGCTGATCTGGCGGCGCTGCACAGCCTCGGGCGTGAAACCGAAAGCCGGGGCCAGATCGGCCCCGAACCGCTTGGCGATCAGCACCCGGAATTAGCGAGCCGGCTGCGCAGCGGCAAGCCGGGTCAGCTCTGGCCTCCGTTTGAGGTGGCGGGTGTGTGGGTGGTGCTGCGGCTGGAAACGGCGTCGATGGCAGCTCTCGATGAGCCGCTGCGCCAACGGCTGCTGCAAGAGCTGCTGGATGCGTGGATGGAGGAGCGCACGCGCCAGATCCTGGCGGGCGAGGTGCTGCCGCCCCTGCCGTTGCCAAAGGGCTTCGAGGTGGCGGCATGAGCACGCTCAACCTCAGCTCCATGGCCCCGTTCGATCAGCTGCCGGCTGATCGTTTGCGGGTGCTGCAACCGCAGCTGCAGCTACGCCGTTGCCGGCTCGGCCAGGTGCTGCAGGCCCATGAACAAGCAGGGCTGGGGATGGCGGTGGTGTTGCGCGGCCAGTTGCGCGTGCTCGGTGTGGACCCCTTGCAGGCGGGGCTGCGCAGCCTGGCGCGCCTCGGCCCCGGCGAGATGGCGGGTTGGTTTGGCGTGCTGTCGGGGCTGAGCGGTGAACAGCTGCAGGTGGCGTCAGCGGAAGCCGAACTGATTTGGATCCCAGCGCCGGTGTTCCTGGCTCTGTTGGAAGAAGCACCTCAGTTGCGGGTTTGGTTTGAAGAGCAGCTGAGTCCGATTGAGTTGCACCTGGCGTTGGTGCAGGAGCTGCGCGCTGATCTGGCCTGGCGCCATTGGCTCGAGCATGGGCTGGAGCTGCAGCAGCTAGCCCGGCTGGGAAGCCCTAATGGCAATCGCAGCCTGGTTTGGCGCCCCAGTGTGTGGAACGGCGAGCAGCGGCTAATCGGCCTGCCGAAGCCTCCTGCCCTGTCCGACCCGCCAGGGGAGACGTCCGTTGCAAAAGCGTCCGCTTCTGACGCGCCTCTGGAGGAGGGATCGACACCTGAGCCCGAGGCCCCAGACGGCTTTTATGCGCTCGCCCCCTCCATGGCAGCTCCGAGTGCCGAGGCGGCCGCCAATCCCCTGCGGGTGCCCCAGGCCGTGGGGCCGCGCTTGGCGCCGCTGGCCATCTGTGAAGGCGTTGCCGAGCAGTTGCAGGTGCCGTTCGATCGCGAAGCGCTGCTCGATCAGATCGACGCCACCCTGCAGCAGCAGGACCGCCTCAACCTGGTGAACGTGGGCCAGCTGCTCAGCTCCATGGGGCTGCGGGTGGTGATGGCCACGCTGCCGCTCGATCGCCTGGCGCGGGTGCAGCCGCCGGCCGTGCTTGCCCAGGAGGGGCAACTAGGCGTGCTCGATGGGGTTGATCCCGATGGTTTGGCCCGGGTGCTCGATCCGGAGCTGGGGCCGCTGCGGATCCCCCTGGCGGAGCTCACCGCTGAAGACGGTGAACTGGAGCTGCTGTTGCTTGAGCGCACGCCGATCAGTAAGAGCCGCCGCTTCAGCTGGGGCTGGTTCACGCCCTATGTGGCCGAGCATCGGCGCGAGCTGATTGAGGTGTTTGCCGCCTCGTTTGTGGTGAACCTGCTGGCCCTAGCCACGCCCCTGGGGATCCAGGTGCTGGTGGATCAGGTGGCCCGCTTTGAAAATTTCGGGGCGCTGTTGAGCATCTCGGCGCTGCTGTTTCTGGCATCGCTGGTGGGGGCGGTGGTGCGCACGCTGCGCAGCTTGATCTTCACGGATGTGGCCAATCGGGTGGATCAGGCCACCAAGGGCTCCATCCTCGATCGCTTGGTGCGGCTGCCCCAGGGCTTCTTCGATAGCCGCCCGGTGGGCCAGGTGACGTACTACTTCAACCAGCTGGACCGGTTGCGGGAGTTTCTGATCGGCCAGAGCCTCACCACCTTGGTGGATTTTCTGTTTTCGCTGCTCTACATCGTGGTGCTGGTGGCGTTGAATCCGCCGCTCACGTTGGTGACGCTCTCCACCCTGCCGTTGATCATCATCCTGGCGCTGGTCAGCAATCCGATTGTGGAGAGCATGATCGAGCGCTCGATTGGCGAGGCGGTGAAAACCTATGCCTTCCTCACCGAAGCGATTGGCGGCATCCAAACGATCAAATCCCAGAATGCCGAGCTGAAAACCCGTTGGGAATTTCAGACCCGCTACAGCCGCTTCATCGGCGAAGACTTCAAGCTTCGCGTTACCAATGAAACGGTGTCGTCGCTGGCCAATTTCATCAATGAGCTTAACGGCATTTTGGTGGTGGGCTTTGGTATCTGGTTTGTGATGAAGGGCCAGCTCACCTTGGGCGCATTCTTTGCGTTCCGGATCATTAGCAGTTATGTGACCCGGCCGATGGTGCAGTTGGTGCAGACCTGGCAGCAGTTCAAGATGAGCACCGAGCAGATCAAGATGGTGGGCGACATCGTGGATCGCCAAACCGAGCAGAGCGAGGAAGAAGCCACCAATATCCCGATGCCACCGCTTAAAGGCGATGTGGCTTTCCAGGGGGTGAGCTTCCGCTTTGATGTGGATGCACCGCGGGTGCTGCATGGCATTGACCTGGAGGTGCCAGCGGGCACCTTTGTGGGCCTGGTGGGGGGATCAGGCAGCGGCAAGAGCACCCTGCTCAAGCTATTGCCGCGTTTCTACAAAGCGGAAGAAGGCCAGGTGCTGATCGATGGGCTGGATATCAACAAGGTGGAGCTCTATTCCCTGCGCCGTCAGATCGGTGTGGTGCCACAAGACAGCCTTCTCTTTGATGGCACCATCCGCGACAACTTGCTGCTGGTGAAACCCGATGCCAGCACCGATGATTTGATTCGCGCCGCTCGCCTTGCCTGCGCCCACGACTTCATCATGGCAATGCCCAAGGGCTACAGCTCCAGCGTGGGTGAGCGGGGCGCCGGGCTCTCGGGCGGTCAGCGCCAGCGCCTGGCCCTGGCCAGGGCCGTGCTGCAAAACCCGCGCTTGCTGATCCTCGATGAGGCCACCAGTGCCCTCGATGCGCGCACGGAACGCCAGGTGTGCCTCAACTTGTTTGAGGCGTTCCGGGGCCGCACGGTGTTTTTCATCACCCACCGGCTCTCCACCGTGCGGCCGGCGGACCTGATCGTGTTGATGGATCAGGGCGCGATCATGGAGCGCGGCAGCCACAGCCAGCTGATGCAGCAACGCGGCTGGTACTACGCACTCCATCAGAGCCAAAACCAGGAGGGCCTGAGCTAGGTGGCTGAGCAGCAGCGATCCTGGAGCTTCAATCAGCCGGTGCTGCTGCGCAAGCGGCGCCAGGCCTCGTCGTTGTTGGTGTGGAGCGGTGTGGCTGCCACCGCAGGCGGCGTGCTCTGGATGGTGGTGGCGCCGCTGCAGGAAACGATCGCGGTGCAGGGCAAGTTGCAGCCGATCGGCCAGGTGCGGGTGATTCGGGCACCGGCAGCGGGGGTGGTGGAGCAGGTGTTGGTGCGTGATGGGGCGGAGGTGACCCCGGGCCAATTGTTGGTGCAGATGGATTTGCGCCAGGCCAGGCAACAGCTCGACTCGGGCCGCTCGGTGTTGGAGCGGCTGCAGAACGAGAACAGGATCTATCAGGCAGCCTTGGGCGAAGAGCCAGCGGCGGGGCTCACGGCCAATCAGCGCCTGGCACTGCAGAAGCAGCGCGAACTGCTGATTGGCCGGCGCGAGGCCTCAGCCCAGGAGCTTCTCCGGGCGCGCACACGGGTGGCGAGCCTGGAGCGCAGCCTGAAAGCCTCAGACGAGATTGCCCGGCGCTACCGCTCGCTGGTGGGCAGCGGTGCCCTGAGTGCGGTGGCGTTGATTGATGTGCAGGAGCGGGCTGATCAGCAGCGCAGCGATTTGCAGGAAGCCCAGGCTGAGCTCAAGCGCGTGGAGGCGATGGGCAATGCCGGCGAGGCTTCCGGTGAGCTGGAGCTGCGCAATCGGATTGAGGCCAATCTGCGGCAGATCGCCGCGCTGCAGCAGCAAGTGAGTGATGCTAAGCGGCTGATCTCGCTGTCGCAGCTGCGGGCGCCGGTGGCGGGGGTTGCGTTTGATGTGGCGGTCACGCCCGGGGCGGTGCTGGCCGATAGCGCCAAGCCCATCCTCAAGGTGGTGCCGCAACAGCAGTTGCAGGCGCGGGTGTATTTGCCGAATGCGGCGATCGGTTTCGTGCAGCCGGGCCAGAAGGCGTTGGTGTCGCTCGATTCATTCCCAGCGGCCGACTATGGGCGCATCGGCGCCAAGGTGGTGGCGGTGGGCTCTGATGCGTTGCCGCCGGAGCAACAGCGGGAGGTGCTCGGTACGGAGGTGCGCGGCCTCTATTTTCCCGCCACGCTGCAGCTCGATCGCCAATCGCTGCAAGCGGGGCGCCGTTCGATTCCGCTCACGGCCGGCATGAGCCTCACGGCGGATCTGCAGCTGCGGGAGCGGCGCTTCATCAGCCTGTTCACCGCCTTTTTCGACGACAAACTCAAATCGTTGGAGAGGATGCGCTGATGGAGGGCCCCGGCGCCTGGATGCGCTACGTGCCGGAAGCCGAGCGGCCGCGGCGGCTCAGGCAATGGCGCCGCGCCTGGCTGAAGGCGCAGCTGCAGCGCCGGCGGGTGCAGATCGCGCTGTTGGTGGTGCTGAATGTGGTGATCTGCCTCGTGCCCTGGTGGATGGGCTTGCGCAGCCTCACGGTGTTGGCGCTGCTGCCGATCGTGTCAGTGCCGCTGGTGGGCGGGCTCGCTTACTGGATCACCTGGGGTGAGTTCCACCGCTGAGCTCGCGCCAGGCACCAGGGAGCCAGGCGGGGAGTTCAAAGGTGGAGAGGTTGATCTCGATCCGCTCGATTGGGTGAAACAGGGCCACCGCCAGCAGCAGGGCGTCGTCGCGGCCGGTATGGGCCTCCAGCAGCAGCTGCATCAGCTGATCGCGCTGCTCCTGATCGGCCTCGCTGGGTTCGCGCCGGATCAGGCTGCTCTGCACGAGCTGGCGGTAGAGATCGCCGATGGGGGAGCGGTAGAGCGTTTCCAGGCTGGCCTGATCCACATCCAGCAGCAGCTGGGCGAGCATCAGGCGCAGGGCCTGGAGCTCGTCGATCACCTCTTGATCATCGGGATCCACCTGGAGCAGGCGGATTAGACCCAGGCCGCGCTTCTGGCTGGATTCCTGGCTGAGTTGCTCGAGTAGCTCCTGGCCGCCGGTGGCGATCAGCCGGGGCAGGGATGCCGCCACTGCGGATTCAGGCTCGCGTTCCTCAGTGCTCGGGCTCAGCAGGCCCCTGGGTTCCTGCCGGCCGCTGGGGCACCAGTCGCTCAGCTCCGCCAGCCAGCTGGGAAGGGCGTCAGCGCTCACGGCCTCAGGCAGCTGATTGCATTCCAGGTAGGCGAGCAGGGCGAGCAGGTGATTCCAGCGATCCGCTGCGGGCTCACTGGCGCTGATTGCTTCTAGTAGCCGGTGGCGCCAACGGCGCTCATCGCGGCTGAGGGGTTGCTGGCGCAGGGGGCTGGCAATCAACCGCCGCTGCAGCTCGCCGATCGGGCCATGCCACAGCTCGGCCAGCTGATCCACGGGGGCTTCCAGCCAGAGGCGCGAGAGGCAATGGCGGCCATAGCGCGCCTCGAGCATCAGTTCAGCGGTGGGCTGCTCGATCAGCTGCTCCACGATCGTGCGCAGCCGCTGCAGCGACCAAGCTGGCGCTGCGGGCGCCAGGTTGAGCCCCAGTTGCCTTGGCGGCGGGAAACAGGCCTGATCGCTGCCCAGCAGGTCCACGCCGGCTTTGAGCGGTTGGCGCAGGCGGGCTGATCCCCGCTTCCACAGCGATCGCAGCCCCATCACGCCCGTGCCGTTGGCGGGATCGTACGCAGCTGCTCTAGGAGCAGCTCGATCACCGGCGCCCATTGGCGCTCCGGTGGCTGCCGCAAGAGCCTCAGGCTTGGATACCAGGGGCTATCGCTGCGGCCGCGCAGCCAGCGGGGATCGGCGCTCCAGGGCAGCAACACCCAGGCCGGCACGCCCTGGGCACCGGCCTGGTGGGCCATGGCGGTGTCCACCGTGATCACGGCGTCCAGCCCCTGGATCAGGCGGCCGGCTTCGAGGAAATCGGCTTGGGGGGGGAGGGCTTCGGCGAACAACTCGGCGAGGGCCGGATTGAGCTCGTCGCGATCTGATCCCACCTGCAGGTTCACCGTGCCGAAGCCCAGGTGGCGGAGTCCGCGGAGCAGCTGCTCGAGGGCTTCGGGGGGGAGGCTGCGTTTGCGGTATTCGCGGGCGGTAAAGGGATCATCGAGCTTGCGGCCAGCGGCCCACACCACGCCGACGCAGCTGCCGCTGGGGCGAGCCCCTGGGGCGATGCGCAGGTAGGGCCCTGAAGCAAAGGCTTCCTCAGAGAGCGTGCCGCCCCCGAGCCGGCTGGGCAGGCTCATCAAGGAGCCGTGGCAAGGCGGGGGGTCTGTGCTGGCCTGTTTAGCGAACACCACCGGTGGCCACGGCAGCCAGCTGAGCCCCTCCTGCAAGAGGGAAACGAGGGGAGGCTCCACCTCCAGTTCCACACGCTCGTTCCCCAGTTGAATCAGCCAGCGCAAGAACTGAAAGGTGTCGCCGAAGCCCTGCTCGCTCCAGATCCGCAGTGGCTCGGAGGTGCGATCGCTCCATCCCTGGAACGATGGCCCAGGCCGATGCACTTCGAACTGAGCCACCTCAAGGCGTTGTTCGCTGAGCTCCCAGGCCTCCTGAAACCGCTCCAGCCCCACCAGCACCTGGCTGTGGTTCCAGGCGGTTTCAGCGCTGGGCTGCAGCTGGTGGCTGATCGCAAAGGCGCGCTGGGCCTGCTCAAAGCGATTTAGATCACGCAACGCATTGCCCAGGCCACGCCAGGGGCGTGGATCGGCGGGTTCGAGCTGGATGGCGCGGCGGTAGGCCTGCCAGGCCAAGTGCGGTTCATCAGCCAGCCAGTGGGCGTTGGCTCGGTTGTTGGGGAGTCTAAACTCCTGCGGGGCAAGGGCTTCGGCTTGCTTGCAGAGCTCGATCGCAGCAGGCCACTGCTGCCGTCGCACAGCCTGCTGCGACTCGTTAAACAGGGTGGTCAGCTGCGGGTCTGTCAGCATTGCGCCACGAATCTGTTGTAATAACGATCATCAGACTTTATTGTCTCTACGTATAAGCAACCTGCCTCAACGCACGCATGGCTACCAGCTCAGCTGTTGACACCAACGTTTCGAACCTGCCCGCTGCTGATCAGGCCCGTACTGATATCACCACCACTGGAACCACCACCACTGTGTCGGTGACTGGCCCTGCCCTCTCCGATCTCGTGGTCGAGACCAGCACCCTGGCACCCAACCTGACCCTCGACGGCAGCTTCAAGAGCTCCTCCTTCGTGGGTGGTGCTGCTATCACCGAGAAGTTCACCGTCACCGGTGGCAACAGGGTCAAGAAGTCCAACTTCGTGCTTGGATCTGACTCCTTTAAGGACACCGTCAAGTTTGACGGCAATGCCAAGGCCAAAAAGGTGACCATCAAAGACTTCGCTGATGGCGACAAGCTCAAGTACAAGGGCGACACCTACAAAGCCAGCGATATCCGCGCTGATGGCAAAGGTTTCGAAGGCCTGAGCCGCAAAGAAATTCGCCTCGCCTGATCGCTGTAGCGATCGCTCAATAGCCCGGCTTCCAGCCGGGCTTTTTTGTGCCCTGACGCATTGTCTTTCCCTCCCAGCCAAGATCAACAAAGGCTCGAGCAGGTGCGCCAATACCTGAGGCGCGGCCAACTCGCCGATGCCACACGCCTGGTCTACGGCTGGTTTGCCGATGTTCGCCTCGAGCTGTCGCTCCTTCCCAGCCGCGAACGCGCCATCCGCCCGGCCCTGTGGCAAGCGGTGGCAGACCTGGCAGAGCTCACCGGTGATCACCGTCTTCCGGAACAGCTTTGGCAGGTGCTTGAGCAGCTCAAGCCATCTCCAGCGATGGTCGGCACCATTCCTCTGCTGGGGGTTCCAATCGTGAACGGCCCCGAGCGCTTGCAGGCGCTCCTGGCCAGTTTGGATGTGCCCGTCGACACTCTGGCCCTGGTGGATCACAGCGGCGGGCCTGGTCCGGTGCGTGAGCTGCTGAATCGTTTGGAGAGAGATGGCGTGCCCGGCGTGGCTCGCGTTCACGTGGCACGCCCCTTCGGCAATGCCGGCGTGGGCAAGGCCTGGAACGCGATCCTGCAGGGCTTTCCCTCGGTGCCTTTTGCGTTGATCGCCAACCACGATGTGGTGTTTGCCCCCGGGGCTCTGGCTCAGGCCCTCGCCGCTCTCGATCCTGAACAGCCGCAATGGCTCCCCTTGCTCAGTCGCCCAGCGGCTTTCTCGGCCTTTCTGATCACCTCCCTGGCCTGGAACCGCATCGGCCTGTTCGACGAATCCTTTGTGCCCGCCTATTGGGAAGACACCGATTACCGCGATCGCCTCGAGGCCGACCCCGCCGTGCAGCGGATTGAGCAGGTGCCCTGGCTGGAGGCGATGGATGCAGCCAATTCCCGGCAGAGTGCCAGCCTGGCGGATGATCCGCAGCTGGCCCGCGCCAACGAGGTGAGCTTCGCCTTGAACCGGCTCTGGTATTTCAGCCGTCGCCGTCTGCAGGGTGATCGCCGCGGATCCTGGCTGCGGGCCTGGTTGCTCGATCCACCGCGATGACGCCTGATCAGATCTACGCCGAAGCCAGCGCCCTGCTGGAGCAGCAGCGTTGGGCTGAAGCTCTGCCCTTACTCGAGGCCGCGATCCAGGCCTTCCCCGAGGTGCCGCAGCTGCGGGTGGCGGCGGGGCAGTGCCGGCAGCGGTTGGAGCTGGGCACCACCCTGCTCAGCGAGGGCGGCCTGAATCAGGCCCGCTACCAGCGATGGATTGCCTTCAGCGAAGAGCGGATGGTGGATCCGTTGCTTCCCCTGCGCCAGAACTGGTGGGAGCTGGCCGAGACGCAGGATGGCGCGCCTTGTTGGCTGCCGTTGCATGGCGGGGTGCCTCAGCTGGCGGAGGGTTGGCCGCAGCTGGGTTGGCTGGTGTTGCGCCATCCCGGCTGTGAGCTCCGCCCCGGTGCGCTGCAATTCGTGGAGGCTTGGCTGGGGGAGCTGGAGGATCCGCTGCACGACCCGCAGCTGATTTATGCCGATGAAGATCGGCTGGATGCTGAAGGGAACCGCTGCGATCCCTGGTTCAAGCCCGGTTTCACGCCGGAGAGCTTCTGGAGCAGCCCCTGGCTGGAAGGGCTGAGCCTCTGGCGGTTGAGCTGGTTGCGCACCCAGGAGCTGCCGCTCACTCCTCTGGATCCCGAGGAGCGCTGGCCCTGGTTGCTGGAGGCCCTGGCGCGCACGCCTCGGATCGAAGCCTTGCCGCATGTGCTCAGCCATTGGCAGCCGGGCCAACCATCCCTCGATCCCCTGCAGCAACGCTGGCGCGCCGCCCAGCTGGCCGCGGCACTGCAGCAGCACGGCGAAGCGGTGCAACAGGTGAAGCCCCATCCCAGCCAGCCCGGCTGTTTTCAGCTGCAGTGGGTGCTTCCCGCGGCCCAGCGTTGCCGGGTGATCATCCCCACGCGCGATCGCGCTGATCTGCTCGAGGCCTGCCTGCAGAGCCTGTGGCGCACCCGTGGCCTCGGCGAACGGGCGCTAGAGATCGAGATTGTGGTGGTGGACAACGGATCGGAGGAGCAGGCCACCCAGGAGCTGTTTCAACGCTGGCGCCTGCAGCTGGGGGAGCGCTTTGCGGTGCGCCACGACCCGCGCCGCTTCAACTGGAGTGCTCTCAACAACGCCGCGGCCCAAGACGCCGACACCGACCTGCTGCTGTTTCTCAACAACGACATCGAAGCGCTGGAGCCCGGTTGGCTTGAAGCGCTGGCGGCTCAGGCCCTACGGCCTGCAGTGGGGTGCGCTGGCGCCGTGTTGCTCTATCCCGATCGCTCGATTCAGCACGCCGGCGTGGTGGTGGGGATGCATGGCGGTGCTGATCACGCCTATGCCCATTTGCCCTATCCCTGCCCCGTGCATCGCGGCCGGGCTCAGTTGCTCACCAGCTGGGGGGCCGTCACGGGCGCCTGCGTGATGGTGCGGCGCAGTTTGTTTGAGCAGGCCGGCGGCTTTGATGAGGCCTTCCCGGTGGAGTTCAACGACATTGATTGCTGTCTGCGCTTGGCGCAGCTCGGCTACCGGCATGTGGTGGTGCCGGAGGCTGTATTGCTGCATCACGAAAGCCAGAGCCGCGATGCGAAGACCAGCGCCACGGCGGCCGATGCGCTCACACGCCTGCAGGTGCATTGGAATGCCCAGCTCAAAACCGCTGGGCCTTGGTGGCCAGGCGCCTGTGCGCCGAACTTTCCGGATGGCCGGCCTTTGGGGCTCGAGCCGCTGCTTTAGGGGTTGGCCCAGATCTGGTGGAGCCGCTCGGCGTAGCGCTGGCCGATCGCCTCTGGGCTGAACAAGTGCTGGTAGGGGGCGGAGCGTTCGGGAGGCTGGATGGGTTGCCCTGCACATTGGCGGAGCACCCGTTGGAGTTGTGCGATCGCTGCTGCCGGATCAGGCTCAGCCCACACTTGGCCACTGCCGTGGGGATACTCGTCTGGCAGCACAGGGAAGAGCGTGTAGCCCACGGGATGAGCACGGGGGCCAATGCAGAAATCGCGGTTGCCGCTGTAGTCGGTAGCGATCACATCCAGCCCCAGCAGTAAGGCCTCGGCGAGCACGCGTCCATAGCCCTCGGCGCGATGCAGTGAGAGGAGCACATCGCAGCAGCCGTAGAGCCCCAGCAACGCGTCTCGGGGCAAAACGCCATCGATCAAGAGCAGCCGAGGATCGGCAGCCACGCGGGCTTGGAGCTGCTCCCACTGCTGTTCGGCTAGGCCGGCGTGCATGGTTTTGATCACCAGCCGTGCTGGTGTATGCGGCTCTGTGGCGGCCTGAAAGGCGTCGATCGCGGCCCAGGGATTTTTGCGGGCATAGCTGGAGCGGCCATCAAAGCTGCAGATCACGAGGGGGGCACCCTGCGGCAGCTGGAAGTGAGCGCGCCAGTGCGCGCGATCGCTGGCGCCGAAAGGTTGAAGCCGCTCTAAGGGAAGGGGAAGGAGATGCAGGCTGGGGCTGGGGCGTTCTCCCAAGGCGGCTTGTAGGGCGCCATGGGTGTGCTGGCTAGAGGCCCAGATCTCATCAGCGAGGCGTAACAGGGGTTGCCAGGGCTTGGGCCACTGGCTGAGTTCCCAGGGCCAATAGCCGATGGTGAATCGCTCCTGGAACACGGCTTCCCCGAGTTCGAGCAGCACCCGAGCGTGTTCCTCGGCGGTGAGGCACACGATGTTGAAGGCGTAGGGGGCAAGCTTGTCGGGTGTGGATCGGGCGACCTGGCGCAGGGCATCGGAGCTGGGATGGCGAGGGATATCCACCACTTGCACCGGGATGCCGGCGCTGCGCAAGGCTGTGTGCACGGTGCGGAGGTCTTCTCCGATGCCGAGGTCTTCGCTGGCGTAGCCAAACAGATTCACCCCGAAGGGGCGCTGCTTCCAGGGCTGAAGCGCGATGGGCTCAGCGATCAGCAGTCCATCGCTGTTGATGGGGCTGAGCTGATGTTCCTGAGCGCCGTGGTGCACCAGCCAATGGCACATGGCGGCAGCGTCATGCGGGGAGAAGGCTTGTTGGAGATCCATGCGTTGCTGGCGCAGGGCCCAGTGGAACCAGGGCAGAGCGGTGCCCGGGATGCTTTGGTTCAAGCTGGCCAACACGGCGTGGTGTTGGCGAAGCAGGTTGTATTCGTGAATGCCATTGCTGAACAGCCAACTGCGCAGGGGATCCAGGCTGGATCGGGCAACATCTGGCCGCAGCAGCTGAAGCAACGCCCAGGGAGAGATTGAATCACTGGCTTGAAGCCGGTGGATCGTTCCACTACTCCTGATCTGAAGCCAGTGGTGCTCAGGACCTGTGCTCTGACTCCAGAACGGGTCAAGGGCATAGAGGCAGCGATCTGCCGCTCTCTCGAGCAGCCGACAAGAGGCCGATTCCCCGTTGATGAGGACATCCGGAGCGGACGTCGTTCCCGAGATGATTAACGTCCAACCACTCGGGCACCAGCTGGGGGTGTGAATCAGGAGATCCATCTCCCGATGAGGAGGGAGATCTAGCAGCTGTTGGTTGAGCTCTTCACAAGAGACTGCAGCCGTTTGCATCAGAAACCGATGCTGGTGGTGAGTTGGAAGCGCGGGGTGGTGGTGTAGCCGGGATTCGCAGGATCCCAGTCGGCGTTCTTGAGCACGTTGGTGATGCCGGGAGTGATCACCCAATTGAGTTGATCAAAGGGCTTGAAGCTGGCGGCCAGGGTGAGATTGCGGCCCCACCACTCTGCGATCAAGCTGAATTGAGGGTTCACGAGGTAGGAGAAAGAGGCCACGGGGTAAGGGTCGCCATAACTAAAGCCCCAGATGTTGCAGAAATCGCCGTATTTGCCCGGGGATCGGTAGCCCTTGTTGGCTACATCCTTGGCACAGGCTTGTTCCTGCGAATCGAGGATCGCGTTGAGGGGCCTGTAGATGCCGTTGGCTACGCCAACGGTGAAGTAGAGATCCTGGTCGTTATCACGGGGATCACCGCCCAGATCGATGCGGCCACTGAACACGCCGTAGGCGCTACTGGGTTGATCCTGCTGCTGCACCTCATCGAGCTTGATCAGGTTGATCACGCCGAGCTTTACGGAGAAGTCTTCGGAGAGGTTGCGGCTGATGGCGAGGTCGATGCCTTGGCCACTGCCGAAGGGAGTGCCCTGGCTGGATTGATCGGGGCGGGTGGTGGCGAGGCTGGTTATTTGGAAGCCCAGATCCACGCCGATGGCTTTGCGGGGATCGCCGAGGCCCAGCAAGAACGACCAGATGCCTTTGGCTTGGTTCTTGAATTCGGTAGAGAAATCCTGGCTGCCGCACACGTAGCCACCGGTGACGTTGCAGCTTTCGATAAACAGGCCGGTCTGGAGGGTGCCGAAGGAGCTGCCATAGGCGTTGGGAACCCGCTGGCTGATGGAGGGCAGCCATTCCTTGCCGCGTTTCACCTGATACATCCCACCCGTGACGAACGGTTTTGGCCCGGTGAGGGGTGTTGATGCCCTGGCGGCCGGGGTGGGTGCAGGTTGAACGGGAACGGCAGGCTCGCCAGGTTGAACAGGCTGCCAGACCACGGCAGGGCCCACCGGATTGGGCCCATCTTTGGGTGGGACGGCTTGCCACACCACACCGGAGGGGGAGACAGCGGGCTCGGCGTCACTGGTCTGCTTCCACTGAACAGGCTGAGCATTCGAGATGAGGGGTGAACTCACCAACAAAGCCAGGGTGGATGTGGTGATCCAGTTAGAGCGCATTTGCTTCGGCCCTCTCCACCAACAACCAGCCGGTGACTGGCCGGGCCTGCAAGTCCAACTGTTCGCGCAAACTGGCCAGCTCGTTGCGGGTTGCAGCACCGGGGCTGGTGATCAGCAACTGATGGTCGCAATCTTTGGCAGCCACAAGATCATCACTGCAGAGCAGTTCGGTATGGGGCAGCAGAGAACGAAGTTGCTGTAAAACCGCTTGCACTTCTGAGCTAGAGCTGCTCAAGCCAATGGGGATCAAGGCAACCCTATGGCTCCCTGCAAGGGCTCCACGCGCTAACAGGGTGAGCTTCCCGGTGGATTCCGTGGTGGCCGAAGGATGCAATTGCGCCAACAACGGCCCGGGTAAGAGATGTTGGAGCTCGTCTCCAGCAAACACACGCCCACTGCGGCGATCTACCACCAGCGCTGCGCCGCTGCCGGCCACCAAGCCGGTCAAGAGCCCAAGCGCCAGGATGCGGCTTTTCCGCGGAGCCACGGGGGCATCAAGCAGGGTGGGCGTGGAGATCAGTTCCCAGGGATCGGCTTGCTTGGCCTGCTCGAGCTGGGCGAGTTGCAGCTGGTTTTCCAGTTCCACCAGGGTGCGCTCATCGCGGAGGGCCTGGCGCACGAGCTCGCGGTGCTTGAGCACCACCTCTTTGGGGCGGCTGGAGGCTTGCAGGGCTGCCTGGGCTGTGGCGAGTTGCCCTTGCAGCAGGCCGATGGTTTGGCGGTTGAGGGTGCTGATCAGGCTCTGGCGCTGTCGTTCGAGGTTGCGGATCAGATCGTCGTTGTCGCGCAGCACGCTGCGCTTCTGGGTGAGTTGGGCCTCGAGCTGCTGGTAGCGGCCATAGAGCTCGGCGTTGGCTTCGAGCTGCGGGGCCTGGAACAGCACGCGATTGCCAGCGGCCTGGGCTGAGGCGAGCTGCTGTTGGAGCAATGCCACCTGAGCTTGCGCTTGCTGGCGGTTGGCTTCTACGGATCCGCCGGCACTGGCTTTGGCATCGCTGCCGCTGCCGCTGGAGGCAGGGAGGCCATCTTGTAGGCCGAGGCCATGGCTTAGGGCGTAATCCTGGGCGCGCTTCATCGACGCCTCAGCTTTGGGGCTCACTGTCGCGATGCTCTGCTTGAGGTAGGCCACGCCGTTGGCCAGATCCTGGCGGCGATCGCGGCCGGAATAAAGCTGATACTCCTTGGAGATGCGCTCAATCACGGGCAGCACCAAGGCCTTGTCGGTGTCGGTGTAGGCGATGTTGAGCACGGAAGTGCCCTTTTCGAGCTCCACGTCCACGCTCTTCACCCAGTCGCTGAAGCGCATCCGATCGACGTTCTTGCCGGAGCGCTGTTTGCTTTGGCGCACGAAGTCGTACACCGGCTTGAGCACCGAGGGGCTCTCAAGCACCTTCACCTCGGTTTCCAGGCTGTCTTTGCTGCCACCACCACTCAGTCCGGCTAAGCCCGCGAGCATGGGGTTGGCCGCAGCCAGCTGAGCCAGGCGTCCGCCACCGCTATCGCCACTGGCCAGAACGATCTGAAACTGCCCTTCCCACACCCGCGGTTGCGTGAAGGCGTAGATCCCGCTGAGGAGAAGAGTGCCGCCCGCCACCTTGGCGATCAGGCGCCAGTGCCTCTGCAGTGCGGCGGCGAGCTGGCGCAGGTCGATTTCGTCGTCAGCCGCGGGGCTCGGCATCGGTGCGGGGGGGCTGGCCGTCATGGCTTGAACAGGGAATACACCGAATAGATGCCCACAGCAGGGCCGGTGAGCTCGTTGAGCACCGTTACGGTGGCGCTGAGGGGCGATTCCTGGATCCGGATGATGTCGCCCGCCATCAGGATCGGGTTGCGGTAGTCGTCCGATGGGGCATTGGGGTTGTAGCGGAAGGTGCGCCGGTCGATTTCGCCCTCGCGGGTGAAGCGCACGAATTCCACCTTGCCGTGGAGCACCTTGAGGCCACCGGCGCTCACGATCGCCTGGTTGAGGCTGGAGCCCTGGGGCAGGGTCTGAGGGCCTGGGGTGGTCACCCGGCCGCTTACAAACACCTGCAGGAACTGCGGGCTGAGGTTGGTTTGGCCGGCCTTCAGCAGCTGTTCACGCAGCACCACCGAGCTGCGGCCCACACTCACCACATCGCCGTCGAACAGGCGGATGTTTTGCGACTCCTCGCCTTCAGTGATCACCGAGAGGAAATCGAGCTGAGCGCGGATGCGGCCGCCACCGGCGCTGAGGGCTTGCTTGCGGGTGACCTGCACCTGTGAGAGATCCGAATAGGGCGTGATGCCTTGGGCGGTGCGGATCGCGTCAAACACGGTGGGGAAGAGCGCTCCGAAGGTGCTGATCCCACCACCGCTGCCCATGGCTGCAGCGGCGCCACCTGGTAGTTGGTTCAGGCCTGGGCGCGTCTCCACTCCTGCGGTGCCTGCCGAAAGCTGAGTGGCTTCAGCGCTGGTGGAGAGGCTGGTGAGCTCCTGGCTGCCGCTGAGGGTGTAGTAGCCGGGGCGCTTCACTTCACCGCCCACGTAGATCCGCACAGGGCGGTAGCCCACCGGCCTCACATAGAGCTCCGGCTTCTTCACGTAGGCCTTGAACTGCTCGGTGAGGAAGTAGCGCAGCTCCTCCACCGTGAGCCCCTCGACGTAGAGAGCGCGCAGGCGGGGCAGATAGAGCGTGCCGTCAGGTCCGATCGAGAAGGTGCCGCTCAGCTCTGGAATGTCGAGCAGCTCGATCTGCAGGGTGTCTCCCGGCCCGAGGATGTAGGCGTCATACACCACGCGGGTGCGGTCTGCCGGGCGAGGTGCTGGGTTGTTCTGAGCCAGGAGCGGCACTGCCCCACCAGGCAACGGGCCCAAGAGGGCAGCAACACAGCAGGTCGCGGCCCACCGGTTGGGTCTTGAGTGCTGCCTTCCCATGGGCTGAACCCTATGCGGCAGTCCTGCCTCAACACGCCGCAGGTGGGCGCCGCATCGACCGTCTTCTATGCGGAACTCGCATAAACGCCTCAACCCCCCCCCGTTTGCAGTGTTTTCGCTGAGTTTGGGAGCAGATCTGTGCGAAGTTCTTGAGAGGGTCTGAGGCGGTAGAGCTTGCTCCCGCCCACCAGAAGAGCGGGATTGCTGTACTCCCGCTCTGCTGCTTCATCGTTCAAGAAGGACTCTCTCTGCTGCTCCGCTAGTTCGAATGCCCCCCACCCCCGCCAAAACCGCCTTAATCACCGGCAAAGACGGCAGCTACCTGGCGGAGCTCCTGCTGGAGGAGGGCTACGTGGTGCATGGCAACTGCTTCGCAGAAGACTGACGGCTACAAACGCCGGACTAGCAGCTAGGGCCTCCGGCCCGCTTCGCAAACAACACCACACAGATCGATCACCTCAACCAAGATCCGCACGAGAGCGACCCGCGCTTGGTGCTGCACTACGGCGACCTCACCGACAGCACCAACCTGATACGGATCATCCAGCAGGTGCAGGCCGTAGCCGTAAGGCTTCTGCGAAGCAGTTGAGATCCACAACCTTGGACCCCATAACCATGTGGGGTTGAGCTACGAGGCGCGGGACTACACCGCTAAATACGACGCCCGCGACCCCAGTGATGTTGTGGGCCCCACCAGAAGTGTCCGATCTTCTGTTTGGTCTGTACAGAATTCGAAAAGAAGCGCTGAATGATCTTGGCTGGCCCCTGCCTCAAGACGTCCCCGCTGGAACGGTGCACTGGGCCTCTGGTTGTCCGCGAAACCTCGCCCCTCCGGTTCTCGCGCGAGCTGCAGTCGTTTCCACGGCGTCACCCGAGCGCCATGACCAGCATGCAAAGTGTAAGTAAAATGCATGCATCTACTGCTTGCGGCTCGTGGCCACCCTTCAAATCCGCGACTTGCCTGATCCGCTGCATCACCTCCTGCAGTTGCGGGCACGTCGAGCTCACCGCAGTTTGAGTCAGCAAGCCCTGATGGATTTGCAGGAGGCCTGTGGTGGCGAACCGCGTGAGCGGCGTCGACAGGCGCTTGCTGATCTGGCTGCTTTGGCGGCAGAGCGAGACGGTGCTGCATTTGAGCCATCTCCAGAAGCGCTGATTCGCGAGGACAGGGAGCGTTGAAGTGGCTTTGTTGAAAGCTCCCCGTTTGGTGTTGGATGCTTCAGCGGTGGTGCGAATCATCGAGGGCTCGCCTCAGGCAGCTGCCTTCCAGCAGGCGGTTCTCGACGCTGAACTGGTTCTGGCGCCTGAGCTGATGCTTACCGAAGTGTCCAATGCTCTCTGGCGGCTCCAGAGAGCTGGCCAGCTGCAGGCCGAAAGCTTGCAGCAGTGCCTCAGCCGGGCCGCTGCGCTCGTGGATCACATCGAGCCCGACCGTCACCTTCAGGTGGAAGCCTTGGCCCTGGCGTGTCATTTGGATCACCCGGTCTACGACTGCCTCTATCTGGCTCTGGCCCGGCGAGAAGCAGCCATCCTTCTGACAGCCGATCAGCGTTTGCAGCGACTGGCGGCCACGGTGCTCCCCTGAACCTCCGCACCAGGCGTGCGCATGGGTTGCGGCCCAGATCCCATGATCAGGCAGGACCTGGACTCCCCTGTACGCCTGATCGGCGTACAATGAGTTGGTCCACGAGACGCCTCGATGGCTCTGTCAGCTCAATCTGAGCCCTTGGAGGCTGAAGAGCGAGGCTTGGTACGGATGCACTTCCGCACCAAGCCTCGCATCAAGGCAGCCATCCAAAGGGCCGCTGCGTTGGCAGGCCTGGATGATTCGGCCTTCACGATGCAGGCGGCTTATCAAGCGGCCAGGGCTGTGATCAGCGCCCACGAGCGCACCGAACTGCAGGCTGTCGACCATGACGCCTTCTTCTCGGCGTTAGAGCAACCGGCTCCAGCTACGGCAGCCTTAAGCGCAGCCTTTAAGCGGCATCAGAACACGGTTTCGTCTTGTTGAACCGCATCGAGCCCTTTGATCCGGAGCGCCATGACCGCACCGGTTTCAGCTGCGGTGTGGAGGCTGTCGACAACTATTTCAAGAAGACGGCGGGCAAGTTGGTGTCAGCCGGCAACGTACGGCTGTTTGTGATGGTGAACCCTGATGGAAACTTGATCGGCTTCTACGCCATCAATGCCCATGCTGTGGACTATCGCGATCTGCCGTCACGCTTTGCGCGGAGTAGGCCAGGTCACGGTTCGATTCCAGCAGCCTTCGTCGCCATGATTGGCCGCGATCAGCGCTACAGCGGTCAAGGATTTGGAAGTGATCTGTTGGTGGATGCGCTGCGGCGGATTACCCAGGCTGCTGATGTGATCGGGCTCGCTGTTGTGCTGTTGGATGTGCTCGATTGCGGCGATCCTGAGCGCACCGCGCGTCGCCAATCCCTTTGCCAGAGCTATGGCTTTCAACCGTTGCCGTCAAACCCAACCAGGCTCTATCTCCCTCTGGCTACCGTCCGCAACCTGATGGCCGAGTGAACAGAGCGTGTGCGACTGGGGCCACGTCTGCGGCACCAGCCACATTGTGCGCCCCTCCAGCGAGCCCACTCAGGTTCTTGGCGTCGCTACGGGTGGTGCTGCGCGAAGCTACGTGGAACTGGCCTTCACCCTGTGAAGCGCCGCGAGGAAGGCCGGCGAGATGAGGCCGCAGCGATGACCCTCCGCCTCCTCAACCGCTGCGGCGGACCCCTGAGCGAAGTCACCACCGCCCAGATCCAGTCGCTGTCGATGGAGCAATTGGAAGCCCTCGCCGACGCCCTGTACCACTTCCAGGACCCGACCGACCTGACCAGCTGGTTGGCCCCAACACCTGACGTCTCCGCGCAAAGCAGCCCGCCTGCCACTGGCTCGCGGTCACAGCCAAGCTTCAGAACCACCCCGACACCAGAGATGACGGTCTTGGCCTCCTGCTGAGCCCCAGTGATCCAGCCGGAACGCTGCATTGAGCCGCCGATAGCCGATGGCTGTTCTTCCGCGTCAGCGCGCGCATGGGTTGCAGCCCCAATCACTGCTCTCCTTTTCTGCTCCATCCCTCCATGCCCCCCACCCCCGCCAAAACCGCCCTGATCACCGGCATCACCGGCCAAGACGGCAGCTACCTGGCGGAACTCCTGCTGGAGAAGGGCTACGTGGTGCATGGGATCAAGCGGCGGGCCAGCAGTTTCAACACCACCCGGATCGATCACCTCTATCAAGACCCGCACGAGAGCGACCCGCGCCTGGTGCTGCACTACGGCGACCTCACCGACAGCACCAACCTGATCCGGATCATCCAGCAGGTGCAGCCCGATGAGATCTATAACCTCGGCGCACAGAGTCATGTGGCCGTGAGCTTCGAGGCGCCGGAATACACCGCCAATTCCGACGCACTGGGCACCCTGCGCATCCTGGAAGCCGTGCGGATGCTCGGCCTCACCCAGAAAACTCGCATTTACCAAGCCAGCACCAGCGAGCTCTACGGCCTCGAGCTTCGAGGCGCCGGAATACACCGCCAATTCCGACGCACTGGGCACCCTGCGCATCCTGGAAGCCGTGCGGATGCTCGGCCTCACCCAGAAAACTCGCATTTACCAAGCCAGCACCAGCGAGCTCTACGGCCTCGTGCAGGAGATACCCCAGAAGGAGTCCACCCCCTTCTACCCGCGCAGCCCTTATGGGGTGGCCAAGCTCTACGCCTACTGGATCACTGTGAACTACCGCGAGGCCTATGGGATGTATGCCTGCAACGGCATCCTGTTCAATCACGAAAGCCCACGCCGCGGCGAAACCTTCGTGACCCGCAAGATCACCCGCGGCCTGGCGCGGATCGATGCGGGGCTGGAGCAGTGCTTGTTCATGGGCAACCTCGACTCCCTGCGCGACTGGGGTCACGCCCGCGACTATGTGGAGATGCAGTGGCGCATGCTCCAGCAGGACACTCCAGAAGACTTCGTAATCGCCACCGGCCGCCAGGAATCGGTGCGCCGCTTCATCGAGCTTGCCGCCGCTGAGCTGGGCTGGGGCGGCATCCAGTGGCAGGGCGATGGCCTCCACGAAACCGGCCTCCGCGCCGACACCGGCGCCACCGTGGTGCGCATCGACCCGCGCTACTTCCGCCCGGCGGAAGTGGAAACCCTGCTGGGCGACCCCACCAAAGCCCGCGAGAAGCTGGGCTGGACGTCCACCACCACCCTGGAAGAACTGGTGGCCGAGATGGTGGCGGCAGACCGGGAGGATGCCAAGAAAGAGGCCTACCTCAAGCGCAAGGGCTTCCAGGTGGTGGGCTCGATGGAAAACCCGCCCACTAACCCCGAAGTGATCGCTGCGGCACTCCAGAAGGGATGACAGAAGACATCCGCTGGCAACAGCGTTTCAGCAACTACCAAAAGGCCCTGGCTCAGCTGGAAACGTTTGCCGAGCCCCCTGCTCTCAACGAGCGGGAACAGCAAGGGCTGATCAAAGCCTTCGAAACCACCTACGAACTGGCCTGGAACACCCTGCGCGATCTGCTGCGCAGTCAGGGCAATGCTGGCCTGCTCGGCTCACGTGACACGCTGCGGGAAGCGTTCCGCTTGGGCCTGATCGAGGCCGGCGACACCTGGATGCTGATGATTCAAGACCGCAACCTCACCAGCCACACCTACAACCGCGCCACCGCTGACGCCATCGGCCAACAGATCCTCAGCCGCTACCTGCCCTGTTTCCAGCAGCTCCGCACCAGACTGGAGCAACGCCAACTGGAGGAGGGCGGATGAACGAGAGCCTGGCGGCCAATCCGATCCCTGGAATCCCGGAGCCCGCACTGCATCAGCTGTTCAGCGTGTTGCTGGCCGAATCCAACATCAAGGCCGTGTGGTTGTTCGGATCCCGGGCGATGGGTCGCTACCAGAGTGGATCCGATATCGACCTGTGCCTGGAGGGGCCTGAGATCACCCACCTGCAGCGCCTGCGCTTGATGGCGGCTGTCGATGATTTGCTCCTGCCTTGGCAGGTGGATCTGGTGCTGCGCCACGAGATGCCTCCTGAACTGGAGGACCATCTGCAGCGTGTGGGTCAGTGCCTCTGGTCGAGCCCAGCTCAAACTCCGGATTGCTGCCGCTGAAGTGTTCTTGAAACCAGCGGACGCACCAGCGAGTTGTTGTTTCAGCTCCAGCAGCTCAACAAAGGCTCAAAGCTTGTCCAGGCTTCCGTACAGGTCATACAAAAACCCGACTTCTCCACTTGAAGAGGCTTGAGCGTCGACCGCGTGGCCCCAACACGTCCTCCAGAGCGCCGTCAAATGGAGCTAGCTTGGAGTCAAATGATGTTGCTAGACCACTCCGCTCATGGCTCCTGCTGCACTGACCCCAGCGTCCAAGGCGAACCAGGAGTCTGACCTGAGCCAATCCTTCTGGCAGCGGGCCGCTGAACTCGGCGCTCTCGATGAACAGCAGCGCCTGGCTGCGATTGAGAAAGGCTGGAGCAGCGCCTGGCTAGCGGCCCTGCGCCAACACCTGCACCTGAAGACGGCTGATCTTGAACCGTTGCTGGCTCTGTCCGAGGCCACGATGGCGCGTCGTGCGCGAGAGCAGGCGGAGCTGGATCTTGTGGCCTCCGAAAGGCTGGATCGGCTGATGGAAGTGGTGAGCCTCGCTTATGCCGTGTTTGAGCAGCCAGCCAGCACGGAGGCCTGGTTGAAGACTCCCCACCCGCTGCTGCATCAAGCCAGCCCACTGCAGCACTGCCGCACCGCGATCGGTGCGGGACAGGTGCGGCGTCTCCTTCAAGCGCTGGAGCAAGGCGCACCGGTGTGAGTGAGGGTGTGATTCGGGCCTGGCGGCTGAGCAAGGCTCGCTACGCCGGCGATCTCTCCGGCCAGGGTGCAGCCCGTGACGGGCAGCGCTGGAATCAACGGGGCCAGCGGGCTGTTTATCTGGGGCTCACTCCCGAGATCACCGTTCTGGAGGTGATGGTGCATCTCAACGGTGTGCTGATCGCTCCGCTGGTGCTCAGTTGCTACGAGGTTCCCGCGGCGCCAGGCCTGATCAGCGAACCCGATCTTGATGCCTTGCCTGAAGGCTGGAATGCCATTCCCCATGGTCATGCGAGCGCCACGTTTGGTGGCGACTGGCTGCGGGATGGACAACAACTGGGCCTGGTGCTGCCTTCGGTGGTGGTGCCTCAGGCCCGCAACCTCCTGCTCAATCCCCTGCACCCGGCCATGGCGCAGGTGGCACTCGTTCACCAGGAGCCCTTTCAATTGGATGCACGGCTGAGCTGAGCAGGCCCGCAGACTTCATAGTTGATGCGCACTAAGATGCGCACCGTTGCGGGCCATGCTCGTGCGCACCACTCTCGAGTTGCCGGATCCTCTGTTTGCCCGCCTGAAGGCCCGGGCAGCCAGCGAGCGCGTCTCCCTCAAGCATCTGCTGCACAGGTATGTGGAGAAAGGCTTGAACACTCCACCATCCGAAACCACGCTGCAACGATCGGCGGCAGGCCTGCCCCGGCTGGAGCTTCCCTTCTTGAGTGAGGCAGGGCCCCTCAGCAATGCGGCACTCTTCGATCTGCTCGACGCGTGAGCACCGCCATTGATCTGCCGGATCTGAATGTTTGGCTGGCGCTGGCGAGCGCCGATCACAGCCACCACCAGCAGGCCGTGCACTATTGGGAGAAGCAGGCCGCCGAACAGGTGCTGTTCTGCACAGTGACGGCTCTTGGGCTGGTGCGTCTGGTGTGCCAGCCGAAACTGATGGGCGCAGCCGCGATGAACGCCACAGAAGCTTCGGAGCTGCTGCAGGCGTTCTGCCGGCAGCCTGGGGTGAGCATGGCGAGGCCGGAGCACGATGGCTTTGAGGTGTTTCACCAGCTGCTGCGCAGTAAGGATCTGCCCACCAGGCTCTGCACTGATGCCTACCTGGCGGCTCTGGCGATGGCCAATGGATGGAGGCTGGTGAGTTTTGATCGGGATTTCGAGCGTTTCAAGGGCCTGCAGTGGCTCCAACCTGCATGACCTGCCTCATCACCCCCGCCGATCGGATCTACGTGGCCGGCCACCGCGGTATGGCCGGCAGCGCCATCTGCCGCGCCCTCGAGCGCGCCGGCTACCACCAACTCCTCACCGCCAGCCGCGCTGAGCTCGACTTGCTCGATGGCCCTGCGGTGGAAGCCTGGTTCGCCAAACACCAACCCACGGTGGTGGTTCTCGCCGCAGCCAAGGTGGGCGGCATCCAGGCCAACAGCAGCTACCCGGCGGACTTCCTGCTGGAGAACCTCAAGATCCAGACCCATGTGATCGAAACGGGCTGGCGCACTGGGGTGCGGCGGCTGTTGTTTCTGGGCAGCAGCTGCATCTACCCGAAGTTCGCGGAGCAGCCGATCCGGGAAGAGGCGCTGCTCACCGGAGCGCTGGAGCCCACCAATGAGTGGTATGTGATCGCCAAGATCGCCGGGATCAAGCTGTGCGAGGCACTGCGCATTCAGCACGGCTTTGATGCGATCAGCCTCATGCCCACCAACCTCTATGGGCCGGGCGATAACTACCACCCCACCAACAGCCATGTGCTGCCGGCGCTGATCCGCCGCTTCCATGAGGCTGCGGAATCCAACACCCCGAGCGTGACCTGCTGGGGCACCGGCTCACCGCTGCGCGAGTTCGTTCATGTGGACGACCTCGGCGAAGCCTGCGTGTTTGCCCTGGAGCACTGGAGCCCAGCCCCGGGTGAGCTCACCTATCTGAATGTGGGCACCGGCGTGGACCTGAGCATCCGCGAGCTGGCGAAGGCGGTGGCCACCGCCACGGGCTACCAAGGCGCGATCGAATGGGATAGCAGCAAACCCGATGGCACCCCCAAGAAACAACTGGACGTGAGCCGCCTGGCGGCGTTGGGTTGGCTTGCCCGGATTCCTCTGGCGGAAGGCCTGGCGAGCACGGTGGCGCTGTTCCGCAAGGAGCTGGCGCAGCAGCTGGTGCGACTTTGATCTGGTCTGGCTACGGTGGCTACGAGATCAATCGCTTTGACCGACGCAAGAAAAACGATGAACCCGGCCGAGAGTCACGGCACCCATCAGCCCGTTGGTCCAACCTTTACTTACTCGCGTGAATCAGATGGTCGTTTTTGGGGATATCTGAATAGCTATTCCGACCACTGGACTCAGGGTGATGATCTGGAATACCTGAAGGAGCAGTTTCTTGATCTCTATCGCGAGTTTGCAAAAGATGATCTTCCTGGCATTCGCAGAATGGATCAGCTTGTGGTCGCTTGAAGCGAACTGATCTGATCCGCGAGCTTGGAGCAAGCAGGCTGCGTTCTGCTGCGCCACGGTGGGCGCCATTACATTTTTCATCAGCCTCGAACTCGTCGGACACAACCAGTTCCCAGGCACTGAGAGATCAACGAAATCCTGGCGAAAAAAATTCTTCGCGATCTCGTGGGCTCAATTTGCTTAAAGCGTGTTGCTGGAGGCAATTCTCAGCGGGTTCGTTAGCGCTTCTTTTGAGCAAGCTTTCAGCTTGGATACCAACACATGCACGTAGCCAGTTCAAGCTTCTGTGGAGACCGTACAGAACTCTGTTGACTGCGTTGCGAGTGCTTGATCGGAGTGATCGCCGCTGATGACTCGCCAGCGCCCCAGGCCTGATTGGCGCGCTACTTCCCTGATCAGCCGCTGTGGCCCCCCTAAACGAAGCCGCAACAGCTAAGATCCAGGCGCCCGCTGGAGCGCCTGGAAGCCCAAGCAGATGACCTGCTCGACTTCCATGGCCCGACAGACCTGACCACTTGGCTTTCGGCGATAGTCAAGCTTCAGAACGGCCCCGGCACCAGATGATGACGGGCTTGGCCTTCTGCTGAGCCCCAGTGCTCCAGCCGGAACGCTGCATTGAGCCGCCGCTGGCCGAAGACCGTTCTGCAGCATCAGTTCGCGCATGGGTTGCAGCCCAGATCAGTGCCCTTCTTGACCAACACCCAATGTGCGGAATCGTCGCCCTCGTGGGCTCCCAGGAAGCGGCCCCCCTGCTGCTGGAGGGTTTGCGTCAGCTGGAATACCGCGGCTATGACTCGGCCGGCATCGCCACGGTGAACGGTGAGCGGCAGCTGAGCTGCCTGCGGGCAGAAGGGAAGTTGGTGAACCTCACCCAGCGATTTGAGGCCCAGGGCGCGGTGGGTCAATGCGGCATCGGCCACACCCGCTGGGCGACGCACGGCAAACCAGAAGAGCGCAACGCCCACCCGCACCTCGATAGCCCTGGCCGGGTGGCAGTGGTGCAGAACGGCATCATTGAGAACTACCGCACGCTCAGGGAAGAGCTGCAGGCAGAAGGGGTGGTGTTCCGCTCCGAGACGGATACCGAAGTGATCCCCCACCTGCTGAGCCGTGAGCTGGGCCGGCTGGTGGCGGCCGGTGGCAAGCCGAGCGGGGCACTGCTGCTGCAGGCGGTGCAGGCCGTGTTGCCGCGGTTGCATGGGGCCTATGCGCTGGCGGTGGTGTGGGCGGAGTTGCCTGGCGCCCTGGTGGTGGCCCGTAAGGCAGCACCGCTGTTGATCGGCCTGGGAGAAGGCGAATTCCTCTGCGCCAGCGACACCCCTGCCCTGGCGGGATTCACGCGCACGATTCTGCCGCTGGAAGACGGCGAAGTGGCACTGCTCACCCCCCTGGGGATCGAGCTCTATGACGCTGCCGGTGATCGGGTGCAGCGCACACCGAGCCTGCTGAGCGGCACTGAGCACGTGGCGGACAAGCGCAGCTTCCGCCACTTCATGCTGAAGGAGATCCACGAGCAACCGGAAACGGCGGCGCTGTGGGTGGCGCGGCATTTGCCCGAGAGCGGTGGCCTCGTGGCGCTGCCCCTCGACGAGCGGGTTTACGAGGGTGTGGAGCGGATCCAGATCCTGGCCTGCGGCACCAGCCGCCATGCGGCGCAGGTGGGGGCGTATCTGCTGGAGCAGCTCGCCGGGATTCCCACGAGCGTGTTTTACGCCAGTGAATTCCGCTATGCGCCGCCGCCGCTGGGGCCGAACACGCTCACGATCGGCGTGACTCAATCGGGCGAAACGGCCGACACGCTGGCGGCGCTGGCGATGGAGCAGGAGCGGCGCCGCGCCGTAGCCGATCCGGCCTATGCGCCGCGGCTGCTCGGGATCACCAACCGCCCGGAGAGCTCCCTGGGCCGACTGGTGGATCAGATCCTCGACATCGGTGCTGGCATCGAGGTGGTGGTGGCTGCGACGAAAACGTTCCTGGGGCAGCTGCTGGCGTTTTACGGATTGGCGCTGGCCTTTGCTGAACGCCGCGGAGGCGGTGCCACGGGCCACGGGCCCGAGCAGCTCCGCCAGCTGGCGGCTGGCCTGCGGGCCCTACCGGCACAGCTGCGGGAACTGGTGGATGACCATGACCGCCGCTGTGAGCAGATGGCGCACCTGTTTGCCGACACGCAAGACGTGATCTTCCTGGGGCGCGGCATCAACTATCCGATCGCGCTTGAGGGTGCCTTGAAGCTCAAGGAGATCAGCTACATCCACGCCGAGGGCTATCCGGCAGGTGAGATGAAGCACGGCCCGATTGCGCTGCTGGATGCGCGGGTGCCGGTGGTGTCGATCGCGGTGCCGGGCACGGTGTTCGACAAGGTGCTCAGCAATGCCCAGGAGGCCAAGGCTCGCGATGCACAGCTGATCGGCGTGGCGCCGGAGTGCGCCGATGCGGAGCTGTTCGACACGCTGCTGCCGGTTCCGACAGTGGATGAGCTGCTCAGCCCACTGCTAACGGTGATTCCGATGCAGCTGCTGAGCTATCACATCGCCGCCCACCGGGGGCTGGATGTGGATCAGCCGCGGAACCTGGCGAAGAGCGTCACCGTGGAGTGACCTGAACCATGTACAAAATCCTGATTACGGGCGGCGCAGGCTTCATCGGCAGTCACACCTGCCTGGTGCTGCTGGAGGCAGGCCATTCGCTGGTGGTGCTCGACAACTACGCCAACAGCTCCCCGGAAGCGCTGCGACGCGTGATGCAGCTGGCGGGACCAGGGGCCGAGGGCCGCCTGCAGGTGATCGAAGGCGACATCCGCCGCAGCGCCGATCTGGAACGGGCCTTTGCCGCGGGTGCCTCTACAGGAGCCGGACTAGACGCGGTGATTCACTTCGCTGGCCTCAAAGCCGTGGGGGAATCGGTGGCCGAACCGCTTCGCTACTGGGATGTGAATGTGAGTGGCAGCCAACACCTACTGGCGGCCATGGCCGCCCACGGCTGCCGCACGCTGGTGTTCAGCAGCAGCGCCACCCTTTACGGCTACCCCGAGACGGTGCCCATCCCTGAAAGCGCACCGATCCAACCGATCAATCCCTACGGCTACACCAAAGCAGCGGTAGAGCAGATGCTCCGTGATGTCGCCGCCAGCGAGCCGGGTTGGCGCATCGCCTCCCTGCGTTACTTCAACCCGGTAGGAGCCCATCCCAGTGGCCGCATCGGCGAAGACCCCAACGGCATTCCCAACAACCTCTTCCCCTTCATCAGCCAGGTGGCCGTGGGCCGGCGCGAGCAGGTGCAGGTGTTCGGTGGCGACTGGCCCACCACCGATGGCAGCGGTGTTCGCGATTACATCCATGTGATGGATCTGGCGGAAGGCCACCTAGCCGCCCTGAAGGCCTTGCTGAGCGGCGGCGATCAGCTGCTGCAGCTCAATCTCGGCAGCGGGCAGGGTCACTCGGTGCTGGAGGTGATCGAGGCCTTTGCCCGTGCCTGCGGCCATGCCATCCCTTACGTGATCACACAACGGCGCAGCGGTGATGCCGCGATCACCGTGGCCGACCCCACTGAAGCCAAACAACAGCTGGGCTGGCAAACCAGGCGCAACCTCGACGACATGTGCAAAGACGGTTGGCACTGGCAACATGCCAATCCGAACGGCTACACCTCCGTTAGAACCTCCTACTGAATGACCTGGTGAGAAAACACACCTAGCGAGATTTAGCGTCTGGTGCAGGAGCTGCCTTAGAAAGAGTTCAAAGCTGTTTTATCCGCGTAGCCCCTACGGCGTGGCGAAGCTCTACGCTTCCTGAATCACGGAGGACTACCTTGAGGCCTGCGAAATGTATGCCTGCAACGGCATCATAATCAATTATGAGAGCCCGCACCGAGCTTACACCTTTTGACGTGCAAGATCATGCGCGGCCTTGCGCAGGTGGATGCTGGGCTTGACGACTTCCTTACCACGGGCAATCGCGACTCGCCTCTCGACTGCGACCACCCCGCAACAAAGCTATCATTCCAAAATGAGTCAGACTTCTCGAGACATGACTATAGCAATTCTTACTTGCACATTTAATCGTGCCGATAAACTTATAAGATGCTTCAATAGCCTTGAACAACAAACTGACCATGGCTTCTGTTGGTATATTATTGACGATGGATCGCATGACAATACCTTTGAAGTGGTCAACGATTTCAAAGAAATTTCGAGCTTTAGAATTGTATTCCATAAGCAAGCCACAAACAATGGCAAGCACTCATGCCTAAATATTGGGTATCAGCTAATCCAAGAGACCTGGACCCTGATACTCGATAGTGATGATATGCTGGCAAAAGACTGCATTGCTAAGTTAAAAGAAGCCGCAAGCACTAAAGACTTTCGAAGTGATTCAATATCATTTTTGCGCATGGATTATTTAAGTCGCAAAATAATCGGAACGATGAATATTGAAAATCATACTAACTATATTCAGAGACTAAACTCTCCGGTATCAGGCGATAAAGCTGGAATGCATCTAACAGCTAAAGCAAAAAAGTTTAGCTTTCCTGTCTTTCCCGGAGAAACATTTATGTCAGAGATGCCATTTTTCTTATGGTTTGGTACACGGTTTAAGACAAAGTTCATCAACTATCCTGGCTACATATGCGAATACCAAAGTGATGGCCTTAGCTCTAAGATAACCAATTCTAGGCATGCCTGTCCAAAGTCAACTAACTTTGTCTACTCATGTATCGCCAATACTAAAGAGATTTCTCTTCGTTCAAGATTAAAGGCATTGATAAATCTTGTAAGATTCAGTGACGATATCAGCAGTCTAAACTCATCAACTTTTCGAGCTATTGCATTATGTTTACTTCCTATTGCCAGGTATTATCGGAAATTCGAAAAACGGAGAATTGGGCTTGAATCTTAAAAAAGACCATGTTTTTATATTTATCCTAACTATTCTTATTTATACGACCGTACCAATAGGATTTGACCTATATTGGCATGCAAACATTAGTGCTTCTTGCAAATACATTGACTCCGCCACAGAGTTAAATAATATTATATTTGCGAGGTACTTTTTGTTCTCGCTGTTTTTAGGGTTTACAAACTGCATCGGATATCTACCTCCAGTTATTACAATAGCATTTATAGCGTTTATTCCCATTAGCACTGTTTGGGACTCGTACACGCAGGATATTACCCAATCATCAACTCTCTCAAAGTTGTATCTCATTAGCTGCCCTTTGTTGCTGTTTTATCATTCATCTATTAATCTTTGCTTGCTGTATTTAACTGCATACTATCTTTGCAGCAAGAAATTCTTAGTTGTAGGCATTCTGCTGACGCCATTTGGGCTTGTATTCCACTTGATCATGAGCATACTAATTCCCAAGTATAGAATTAATCTTAGATTAGTCTTGCTTATATCTGGACTATTCTTGCTATTGGCCATCATGCTGGATAGTACAGGTTTTTACTCTGAAGCAATTATCTTGCGGTCTGAAAACAATCTTGATTTTGAAGCTCTTTATAATTTTACTTCGGTCAAAGGCAGATATTTAGCCGCTATCATTACTGCATTCTTATTATATCCTCTAGCAAAGATAATCAAGTTCTTATATAATGATAACAGGTATACTCAACACCTGGAGGTACGTCGTTATGGCGTTACCCAAACGAATCTTAAGCCACTTTCTACGAATTTAGTCAAGATTATTTGGCTAAATCTGCTAATATTCTTGTTTTTTATCACAGCTCTGTTTGGCAAGCTTAACTTTATCCAATCTCTCTTTTATCCTTCAAAGGTCAGCATGTTTAGAAAGGCATGGATAGACCCCACCTTAAAAACTAGCAACACTCTTTATGAGCGATACTATTACTTTAAGTAACACTATGAATATACTTTATCTAATCACTGGAATGGGTTTAGGCGGCGCTGAAAAATGTGTAGCAGATTTGGCAGATCAATTTACCCAAAGAGGCCACAATGTACATGTCATATACATGACAGGAAGACTATTAACAAAGCCACATTCAGCAGCAATCAAAATATATTCACTTGAAATGAGTAGAAATCCCTACTCAATTATGAGAGCCATCCTGAGATACTGTATTATTTGCCACAAAGCCAAGCCGACAGTAATCCATTCACATATGTACCATGCTAATATATTTTCACGGCTTACAAGATTCTTGGTTCCTAAGGTCAAACTGATCAATACTGCACACAGCTGTAACGAGGGCGGCGCTCTAAGGATGCTTGCGTATAATCTCACAAACTGTCTGTGTGACACTTTTACAATTGTTAGCCAAGCTGCTAAACAGTCATTTGTTGAAAAAAAAGCCGCCAGTAATAACCAGCTGATTGTAGTGCCAAATTTCATTATTCAGACATATACAAAAAGAAACATACAAAAAAGGGACAAAGTGAATTTCCTGACAGCCGGAACTAACAATAGTGCTAAAGACTACCCTACGCTGCTTAGGTCTATTCAGATTCTTCGTGAGTTAGGCGTCACCAATGTCCATTTTACAATAGTAGGTACAGAAGTCAAAAAACTTCTGAATCTAGCTCAACAATTGACTATCACAGACATGGTGTCTTTGGAGGGGTATTGTAATGATCTGAAAGATTTGATGGCTAAATCAGATGCATATGTCTCTTCTTCTTGGTTTGAGGGCATGCCGTTAGCCGTGGGGGAAGCAATGTCAGCTGGGCTCCCAGTAGTAGTGACAAATGCAGGAGGGACGTCCGAGTGGGGAATGGAGGATAACTGGATTGTACCCATAGGGAGACCAAATGATCTAGCCCAAAAGATCTTACAATTTATCAGTCTTGATATAGAATCCGTCCAACAGATCTCAGACAAGAACAGAATTACGATTTCAAATCTCTTTTCCGAAGCTGCTATACTCCCTCAGTGGTTAAGTCTATATAAATGAAGAAGATTCTCATCGTAACTTCCGTAAGCACGACACTAGCCTTGATTCTAAAAGACCAGCCAAGCTACTTATCAAACTACTTTGACGTTTCTACAGCATCTGGTCATGACCCACTCTGCGACCATCTTATATCTGATGCTCGAACAACTCATTACTTCCTCCCAATTAGACGCAAGTTTTCACCACTGAATGACGTATTTGCTATATTAGGCATGATTATACTTATCAAACAGCTGAAGATTAATATTATTCACTCATATACGCCAAAAGCAGGCTTAATATCAAGCATTGGAGGTTTTCTTTCTAAAGTTCCCGTACGCATCCATACATTTACTGGACTACACTTTCCCTATACTTCTTCACCGGTCAAGTATCTTTATCTTATTCACGACTGGTTAATCTGTAGATTTGCAACCACTGTACTTGCTGAAAGCAAGGGCGTTTCTAGGGACCTTTACAGTGCAAGATTATTAAATAATCCCCCAAGAGTTCTTGGAAACGGCAGCATTGTCGGTGTTGACTGTGAGCACTTCTCACCATACATAACTACACTCCGCAATGACTATCAATCAAGTCATGATACCCCGTTAAAATTTATCTATTGTGGACGAGTCCACAAGGACAAAGGAATTCATGACCTTCTCAGAGTATTTACATCTCATCTCATTAACTCTTCTCTCACTATTATTGGGCCCAACGAATCTGATCTTGACTTCACAAAGGAGCCTTTCTGTTCAAACCAGAAGATTACGTATCTGGGCATGCAACAAGATGTGAGGCCATATCTACTAGACTCTGACGTATTTATCCTACCAAGCTATAGAGAAGGATTTCCTAACGTTCTTCTCGAAGCATCATCAATGGAGCTTCCAATAGTGAGTAGCGCTGTGAGCGGCGCAGAAGACCTGATTACAAATGACTATAACGGATGGCTATTTAGCCCCAGAGACATCGATAAAATGTTCCAACTAATACAACGAATTGAGACGATACCACGCATGCGACTAAAACAAATGGGAAAAAATGCACGCAAGAGAGTTCTAGAATTATACAATCAACAATCCGTAAGATCTCACCTCATCAGCTTCTACTCCTTATTTTAACATCATGTGCGGAATTCTTTTTGTCGATGATAGTAACAAGACTTTCACGAAGAGCCACCTTTCCAGTGCGCTTCACCGCCAAACCTGGCGCGGTCCAGACAATACAGGAGAAGCTATCTTTAACGAAGGAAGAGTCTATTTGGGGCATAACCGCCTCTCGATTATTGCACCTGAGCCAACAGCCAATCAGCCGATGCAAACCGACCGATATGCAATTATATTCAATGGGGAAATCTATAACTACAAATATCTACAAAATCATCTTCGCCTTGAATGCAGTCTTGACTCAGATACTGAGGTCCTCCTGAGAGGATTTGAAATGATTGGAGTAAGCATATTTCCCCTGCTCGAAGGTATGTTTGCCCTTGTTATATATGACAAGCTCAAAAATACTTGGCATGTCGCTCGTGACCATGCCGGAATAAAGCCACTATTCTATCACCAGACAAAACAACTAACAGTATTTGCCTCCGAACCTTCTGCTATAAATAACTTGATATCATCATCGATCGATTACTCATCCATTGAAGAGTGGAAGCTTGTTCGGAGACCAGCTATTGGCTATACTTTCTTCGAAGATATATTTGAGTTCCCTTGCGCTTCGTATAAGTCTTCTTACGATAGCAACCCAACGAAATATTGGTCCCCCTCCGAATCAAGCGTATTACTTACTACAGAGTCATACTCGCGAGAGATAGCCTCTGCAGTCAATTCCCACCTTGTAGGAGACTGTGCATATACAACGTTACTTAGTGGAGGTCTAGATAGTGCTGTTATTACCAAAATAGCAAATCCATCCATGGCGTATACTGTGGGCCTCGATACTAACAATGAATTTAGCGAAGCCTATGACACTGCAGTGGTAGTTGGCTGCGATCTCAAACAAGTCTGCATTACCATTGATCAATTAAATGAGAATTGGAAATACCTTACCCAGCTAAGAGGCGAGCCACTTTCCCTTCCTAATGAAGCTCTTATATATGAAGTATGTCGGGCTACTCAGCCAGAACAAAAAATCATTCTCTCTGGAGAAGGAGCAGACGAGACACTACTAGGCTATTCACGTATATTCGAATGGGCTGACAATATTAGTGACTTCACCCCTGTTGATTTCTTGCTGAGGTATGGATATTGTAACAAAATCCATGAGCCAAAACTTGGCAGACTCATTGACTATATAATAAAACTGAAAGATGGTAAAACACCATTCGAGTTTGTAGAAGACTTCTTTTTAGGCTTCCACTTACCCTGTCTATTAAGAAGGATGGACTTTGCTTCCATGGCAGCATCTAAAGAAGTCCGGGTTCCATTTGTCAGCAAAAGACTTATAAGCTTATGCTACCGTCAAAACGTTGAACTTCGCATGGGAAAAAATTATATTAATCCCAAAAAGCCATTAAGAGAGCTGTCGAGGAATCTAGGACTCGTTGGAGCAAGTCGTCGTAAAAAGATCGGCTTCGAAGCCTCCTCCCATCGATCAACTCCAAAATCTGTATCCTACAGTGCCTTTCAGTCCTCTACGCTGAGTCATTTCTTAAAATGATTATTGGTTACACAGCCGGTGTCTTTGATCTCTTCCACGTTGGCCATGTGAACTTACTGAGAAATGCAAAAATGCTTTGCGATAGACTAATCGTAGCAGTATCAACAAATGAGCTCGTAAAGTACAAGAATAAGCAACCTGTAATCGACTTTAATGATCGGGTTGAAGTTGTTAAGGCCTGCTGTTACGTGGATCTCGTGGTTCCACAGCATGATCTTTGCAAGATCAAAGCGCATGACAGATATAAATTCAATACTTTGTTTGTAGGCGACGACTGGCTTGGTACTCCTGAGTGGAAGAATTACGAAGAAAGACTTCTGGAAAGATCTGTCCAGACAATTTACTTTCCCTACACAAAGTCAGTTTCATCTACTTTAATTAATCAGATCTTAACCGAACGAAGAACATGATATAAGCTCCTTGAACGTATCCACAAATCCTGCCAGAACCCTCCATACAATGCCTGACAGAATTGACACCATTCTTTCACATGTTCCACACAATGCTCGTGTTCTAGACATCGGTTGTATCGGCAACCCCTCACATCATCTTGTTGATAAGAAGCGGTGGTTGTTCCATCGTCTCTCACTAATAACCAATGATCTTGTTGGAATTGATACCAACCAAGACTGGGTGAAAAAGGCACATCAAGCTGGTTACACTAATATCTTGCTTGAAGACGCCCAAAACTATAGATCCCCTGTTCCCTTTGACGTAATAACTGCAGGAGAGCTGATTGAGCACCTTCCCAATCCAGCTGACTTTATTTCTGCTGCTTCTGCATGCTTAAGTCCCAATGGATTATTAATTATCTCAACTCCTAATATCTTCTCGTTAAACTACTCACTTAAGGGACTTTTAGGGATTCCTAATAATTTCCACTCAGAGCACCTTGTTGCATTTGATGAGCAGCTGATTAGAGCGATGTTACATCGATGTGCTTTTACAGATGTTTCAATTGAGTATGCTACTGAACGTGATATCTCCAGTATGAAAAACTACTTTCTGACGCAAGTAGCCAAAATTAGGCCGCGCTGGTCAGGCAATCTAGTTGCTGTCGCAAGAAAAGGCTAATCAATCTCTTTATCTCATAAGTGTATCTTCTATCCCCTACTCTGATCAAATGAAATCCCCCCTAAGGGTTGGAGTTCTAATTGACGATGGGACAATGCCAGCCCTATTAAAATATCTATTAAAATGTCAAAATAGCACCTATAATATTGTCCTAGTCATTAGTTGCAAGTCACCGTTACTAGATTCATCTGGTAGATTCTATTTTATCCGAAAACTTCAAAATCGCGGTTTCCCACGCTTTGCAAGATCTGCAAGTCTCTACATAATCGAAAAGCTCGAACTCTTTTTTTTAAGCTGCCTGCCCGCGTTTCGAACAGCTATAGATAAATGTCGAATAGCCTCCTATTACTATTCATCTTGTGAGCTGACCTACCATCAGATAGAAGTCATTCCTAAATTAACACAGAGCAAATATCGTGTTGTTCTCTCTGAAAGTGATATCAAACAAATTCAGGAGCATAATCTTGATGTTGTAATACGTGCCAATTCTGGCATACTTTGCGGCGATATTCTGTCTGTGGCGCATCATGGCGTTATTTCATACCATCATGGCGATCCTTCTAGATTTCGTGGATCATATCATGGCTTCTGGGAAGCATACAATAAGGCAAGCTCGATCGGTTTTGTTATTCAGCGCCTAACCGAGACACTGGATGCAGGAAATATACTTTATCAAGGCAATATTGCTGCAACACCCTTCTATGCTTTAAATAAGCTTAGAATAACCGCTAAGAGCTTCCCTTTTATACTATTAGTTCTTAGCCATCTATCTAGTAAGCAACAAACATCTATAACAGGAGACTCAACCATCAATATATTCCCCTACAAGTATAGTACCTGCCCTTCATTCTATGATCAGTCTCGCTACATAGTAAGCAACTTAAATTTCTTGTTTCTTAAAATACTTAGCATTCTCTTTGGTCAACGGAGAGAGTGGAATATTCTTACGGGAAAATGCTCGCACAATAATATCTTACTCGCCAATGGGCAATTAATAACCAATCCGCCCGGCACATTTCTCGCAGACCCTTACAACTTCTTTTTCAAAAATAATCACTACATCCTTGTTGAGCAATATGACTATTCAAAGAAGCGTGCTCACATATCTCTCATGCATTGCTCAAATGGCGAAATAAATAATAGCATTACACCATTGATTGTAGAGCCATTTCATATATCGTTTCCTCGCCTTTTCCAATTTGCTGGGCACTTTTATCTTACTCTTGAGTCTTGTAGTAAGCCTGGCCTTCGCATCTATAAAGCAGATGAATTTCCCTTTTCATGGAAACTCTATTCTGTAGCACAATCACATTTGTATCTCGCTGATCCTATAATTGTAGAGGAGAATTCAACCTGGTATCTTCTGGCTAATATTGATTCTGCATGTATTGGTGACCATGACTCTGAGCTCTTTGTATTCTATGCCGATAATCCCCTTTCTGACACATGGTCTCCCGTGCCTGGTAACCCGCAAATATTTGACTCTCGGATTGCAAGGAATGGTGGGCTCTTTAGATTTGGTGATACTCTATATCGCATCGGACAAGAACAGTCTTCAACCACGTACGGAGCCGCATTCACCCTTAGTAGTATTGATCTACTACGTCATGATACACCATACGATGAATCCTATGTCACTCGGGTTGGACCCACCTTTATGCCAGGTACCACCGGAATTCATACGTTGACTCTAGCCGATAATCAATATGTCGCCGATGTTCTTATCACTAAGAATATCTACATCGAGACAGCAAAATCTCTCTTTAGGAGACTAAAAAAACATGTTATTTGAGCTCATTGCATATATACTATCATTTGTAATTCCCGAATCTAATGCTTGGATCTTTAGTGCCGATGGTTCTCGTCGTTTTGCAGACAATCCTCGTTTTTTCTTTGAGTGGGTAATCAAGCATGTCGACCAAGACTGTATTTGGATTACATCAAATAAGTCAGAATCTCTAAAGAGAGGTTTTGTCTACAAATATAGCCTTATGTATATTTGGTGCGTTGCGCGAAGCCGTACATTCATTTGTTCGCATAGTCATTATGGAGCTGACATATCTCGTTTTATTCGCAATGACTCTTATCTAGTTAACCTTTGGCATGGCATACCCATTAAGATTATGAAAACCTATAAGCCCTCCTTAATAAGACGCCTTCTCAGGCTAAAGCAGTACCCTAACCTCACGTGTGTCAACAGTCTATTTGATCAGCAAGTCTTTGAATCCAACTTCTTTTGTCCTCCTAACACTTTCTTTTATTACGCATCTCCAAGAACTGAATATCTTGTCAATAATCAAAATAAAACGAGATCCATATTGTGGGCACCCACGTTTAGGGAATCCCTTTCCGAAGAACAATCTCTATTCTCGGCACTTTTAGAGGATTCCACTGTTTCTCTTATTAACCATTCGTTATCTGAACATGATACAATCTTATATGTAAAGCCTCATCCCTATACAACCATCTCCTCTAAGCATTTGAGAGAAAAACTGTCTAGCTATCATAACATTGTCTTCGAAAATCCATATGTGGACATAAATGACTTGCTTCTTAATTCCTCTTGCATCATAACCGACTATTCTTCGATTGTCTATGATGCTTATGCAATGGGTATAGGAATATGTATTTACCTTTGTGATCTCGGACAGTATTCTTCAACACGAGGCCTTAACACTGATTACTCCAGTTTTGCCAAGTCTTCTGGTTACGCCTCTTTATTAGATGCTATTACCTCTTACCTTACCTGTTCTCCCTTGTATAAAGATAGGCAGCTTAGTATCCGAAGGTTTATCTCTTCTACCTCAGGATATCATTATAAGCAGCATTCATGTAAGCGCATCTATCAAGAGATTATATGCGATACAACTCCTTAACTTCTAAATCTCTGCCATACGTTCTTCGAATAGGTTCAAGCTTTCTCCCCCTTCTATGGTTATACTATATTGAATACTTGTATGATTCAAGTGTTATTGGTATCTTTTCGCTTTCTCTGGCGTCAGCAAACCTATTGTCTGTTTTTACTTATACCAATCTTAGAAGAGCATTTATCCCATTGTGTTCTTCTGCTCCGAAGTATCTTAGGCTTGTTTCTTCATTGTCCTTCTTATTTACAATTTCTATTTCTGTTGGCTTTTCGGTTGCATTTTCTTTCCACTTCTATTATGCGGCATGTATCGGTTTTCTTGTTGTTTCTCTTGGCTTGTCGGACTTGGGGCTCGAGCTTGCACTCTTTAAGGGGCAATCTCTACTATATTCTCTGAACTATTCTTTGCGTGCCATTCTTCTATTTCCCCTTTCTCTTGCATACGCTCATTTTCTTGATCCAGTGACGACTTGCGTCTTTGCATACTCAACATCCTGCCTCGTCACTGCATGCTACTTATTCTTTGCTCACTTCCCCCGAGAGTATACTTCTCTTTATCCTAATGCCCGAGATTTGAGTACGTTCATTTCTTTCTCTACTCCGCTTTCCCTGTCTAGCCTTTGCACATGGGCTTTGGACAACCTTGACAAATATTATGTTTCCTATTCATATGGAAATGAAGTCTTTGGTCTTTATCTTCTTGTCTACTCCACTATAGAGCGTGGAATGGGTGGCTCCCTAGCCACTCTTGGCACAATTAAGCTTCCACAGTATCGAGACGCTGTGCATTCAAACTCGATTCAAGCATTGAAACTTTTTCTTTCTCGACAGGTTGCAATACTCTCTAGCTTCGCCCTTTCTGTTCTAATTGCTATTTCCTTCTTCTTGCTTTTGTTTGTCTTTTCGCGTACCGATGCTGCAGGTCTTGGTTTGGATGTGGCCTCAGTTATCTTCTTGATGTTATCTATATATCTTTTTTCCCTTAAGTCAATCCTCCCGGACATGTACAATACTCTTATTCTGCATTCAAGACTTGTCTTGGTGTCGACCTTGGTAGGTGTTCTCCTTTACTTTATTCTGCTTCCATGTCTCTCGTTTTTCTTCGGCATGGTCGGAGTCTGTTTGGCTCGCTTTCTTGTTGCCCTCGCGGCACTGTCTCTAAGTTCCTTCTTTGCGTATTCGAATTTTCGCAGCTCTATGATTGGTCCTCTTTAGCCTCTCCTATTCTTCTTTTTCTATCTGACTCGCCAATCTTCTTGAATCTTCCGGCTATACAGATTCTGTCATATCCAACCGTCATCTTTCTGTGCACATAGTACTGGCTTCTCTCTCGGGCTACTGGTGCATGTCACAAAGTAGGTAATTCTGAACATGCCCAGCTCCATTGCCGCACAATAGATGTCAGCATTCTGACTATAAAATGTGCGCACACACGCTAATCTGAGCCGAGAAGCAGCTCGGAACTTTCCGCATGTACCGTCGTGAGTATCGTCATCAGCTCTCGTTCGGCTGGATAAGGCATTGTTTGTTGGCTATGGCGTTTATCTCGGTCGCGCGGTTTCAGCTGCCGGCCCCCGGGCGCTGAGCGGTGGCGCAGCGCCCCCCACAGGGCGCAGCGGTGCTGCTCACCTGGCGCTTTGGTTCAGGAGGTTGCTTCCTGCAGGCAGGCCTGGGCCGGCAGTTTCCATCGTTGGGATTTCGGGCATGCTTTCGGCTGAGAACATGCGCTGCCCTTCGAGCTGCCAGTGCTCGTCCTGCTCCATATGTAGAGCGAACGCATGACTCCCGGGTCCTGGCAAAAAATCTTGCCGAAGTCATGGATTCCTGCTTTCCGACGTCTGGATGTAAATAGCTGAATGACTTATTTGCGTTTAAAGTCGTTTGTCGATCGCGTTGCCGCATTGGTTGCTTTTGTGTTGTTATCTCCTTTTCTTGCTGCCGTTGTCTTGCTGGTTCGATGGCGCCTAGGCTCCCCTGTTCTTTTTCGTCAGCAACGTCCCGGCCACCGTGCGCGGCCCTTTCAGCTGCTCAAGTTCCGCACGATGACCAACCAACGCGATGCCTCCGGTGCCCTGCTCCCCGATGCCCAGCGGCTCACACCCTTCGGCCGCTGGTTGCGTGCCACCTCTATCGATGAGCTGCCCGAGCTGCTCAACATTCTGCGCGGTGAGATGAGTTTTATCGGGCCGCGCCCCCTGCTGATGCAATATCTGCCCCTCTATTCCCGTGAGCAAGCTCGCCGCCATGATGTGAAGCCTGGCTTCAGCGGTTGGGCCCAGATCAACGGCCGCAATGCTCTTTCCTGGGAGGAGAAGTTCCGCCTGGATGTCTGGTATGTGGATCACCAGAGCTTCTGGCTGGATCTGCGCATCTTCCTGGTCACCATCTGGAAAGTGATCCGCCGCGAAGGCATCAGTGCCGCTGGGGAAGCCACCATGGCCCCGTTCACTGGGTCCGCTGCTGCTTCTGAGGCGAGCTGATGGCTGCTTTGCTTCTGCTTGGAGCCGGTGGTCACGCCCGGGTCGTGGCTGAAACTGCCCTGGCCACTGGTGGTTTCAGCCGCATCGCCTTCCTTGATGATCGCTGCACCGGCCCTGCTCAGCTGCCCGATCAACTCGGCTGGCCCGTGATCGGCTCCTTTACAGCCGCCCTCGATCCCCAGATCCGCCAGCAATTCCTTGAAGCGCTGGTGGCCATCGGTAATGCCGCCGTGCGCCTGCAGTGGTTGTCGCGCCTTGCCTCTGCTGGCTATGAGCTCCCCGTTGTGGTTCACCCCACGGCTTGGGTGTCACCCTCCTCTCAGCTGGGTGCCGGTTCGGTGGTGTTCGCCCAGGTCGCCATTCAGGCCCAGGCCGTGATCGGAAGCGGCGCCATCCTCAACACCGGCTGCTCCGTGGATCACGATGTCAAGCTCGGTGATGGTGTGCACGTCTGCCCTGGTGCCCGTCTCGCCGGCGAAGTGCAGGTGGGCGATCGCAGCTGGATCGGCATCGGAGCCTCCGTGATTCAGCAGATCCGTATCGGCGCCGATGTCACCGTTGGCGCCGGTGCCGCCGTGGTGCGTGATCTGCCCGATGGCGTCACCGCTGTGGGCGTGCCGGCGCGGGCGTTGCCCACCGCCTAACACCTCAGCCTGCACCTCTTCATCGCGTGACCCTCGCCCCCTGGCCCCAGTTCGACGCCGAGCAGATTGACGCTGCCACCCACGTGCTCGCCTCCGGCAACGTGAACACCTGGACCGGCCAGGAAACCACCGCCTTTGAGCAGGAGTTCGCCCAGTGGTGCGGCACTGCCCATGCCATCGCCATGGCCAATGGCTCCCTGGCCCTCTCGGCCGCCTACCTGGCCATTGGCCTCGGGCCCGGCGATGAGCTGATCACCACCCCGCGCACCTTCATCGCCACCGCCTCAAGCGCCGTGCTGCTCGGCGCCAAGCCGGTGTTCGCCGATGTGGATGCCGAGTCCGGCGCCATTACTGCCGCCACGATCGCGCCGCTGATCACTCCCCGCACCAAGGCCATCGCCGTGGTGCACCTCGGCGGCTGGCCCGCCGACATGCCCGCGATCCTCGAGCTTGCCCGTGCCCACGGCATCGCCGTGATCGAAGACTGCGCCCAAGCCCATGGCGCCGGCATCCACGGGCAGACCGTGGGCAGCTTCGGCGATGTAGCCGCCTGGAGCTTCTGCCAAGACAAGATCCTCACCACTGCCGGCGAAGGCGGCATGGTGTCCACCCACCGCGCCGACCTTTGGGATGCGATGTGGGCCTTCAAAGACCACGGCAAAACCCACGAGGCGGTCTTCGGCCGAGAGCACCCGCCCGGCTTCCGCTGGCTGCACGAGCGCTTCGGCTCCAACTTCCGCCTCACCGAACTTCAGAGCGCCATCGGCCGCATCCAGCTCCAGCGCCTGCCCGAGTGGACCGCCGCCCGCACCCGCAACGCCCTGCTGCTCGCCGAAGCCCTGGCCGATTGCCCTGCGGTGCGCGTCCCCCTGCCGCCGGAGGGCATCACCCACGCTTGGTACAAGTTCTATGCCTTCGTGAAGCCAGACTCCCTGGCCGCAGGCTGGAGCCGCGATCGCATTCTCGGGGAGATCGCTGCCCTCGGTTATCCAGCCCTTTCTGGGAGCTGCAGCGAGATCTATCTGGAGCGCTGCTTCCAGCAGGCTGGCCTCGCCCCCCCCGAGCGCCTGCCCGTGGCCCGCGAACTGGGTGAGACCAGTCTGATGTTCCTGGTGCATCCCACCATCACCCCAGAGCAGATGGCTGCCTACGCCGAGGCTGTGCGCTCGGTGGCTAAGCGCGCTTGCCGGTAGAGAGGCTCCTGATGCCAACGCGGCTTTCAGGTCGCGGGTGTTGTGGCTGAAGTGTTTGAGGCCGAGTGTCTTGTGAACGCCGCTCGGTTCGCACCATTGGCCTTGGGGGCTGTCAGGTGTTCAAACGCTCCAGAGTGAGTGCGCAACGCTGTTCGATCAGCGAGATGATGCGCTCCACCAGCGGCTGACCCGAATACAGCGCTTCCCTTTGCAACCCGCGAGCACAGATTGGCAGTCGCTTGGCGATCCCCGCAACGCGCTTTTTAGTCTGAGCTCCAGACAACCCTGCTGCCTTGGCCAATTGCTCCCAGTGGCGAACCTGCACCTCGGTCAAGCGGTATTTGCTGCCCACCTTCATGGCCATTTTGTCGGTGAGCGTGGGATACACTGCTGTGCAGAGCAGGTCGTAAAGCGGAGCCAGGACTCCTCTCTGCTGTTGATAGAGAATCGAAAAATTCTTGGCGTGGGCGTCGTGATTACCAATCAAGGCATTGAAGATCACGGCATCCAGAAGACGGATCACTTCCGGGGCGCTGGGCCTGGTTGCTCGGCGCAGCAGTGAGAAGCAGGCCTGCAGATCAGGTCCACCCTCATTCTGATATTTAAGGTCGGGTGGAACCGCCAGAGCCTGGCAGAAGTCCTCCTGATGCAGGCGACTCCAGGCGCCATCGTCAGCTCGGCGGCGGTCGTAACGGCGCACCAGCAGGATCCGTTGATCAGCCGCCATCAGGATCTGTGTGTCTGCCACACGCAGCTTCATCCTCGTGGCCAGCGCCATGCAGAACGCTTCGTTGGTCACGCTGTCGTCCACAGCTGCGATGGCCGGTTTGAGGATGTGGGTGCTGGCAGCACTGCCTTTGGGCAAGCCGAGGCGCTGCCCCTCAACAACCACCGGAAGCTTGTCCTGGGCGCCGGCCAGCGAGAGTCGCAGCCCATCGCGTTGCGCCAGCATTGGCCGCTGGGGCAACTCAGTCAGCAGCGCGATCAGCTGCGTTGGTTCCAGCCATTCCACCTCGGCTGGCTCTGGCGCTTGATCCTCGGGAGTCAGGCTCACCGCACCGGCGCAGTCCCCGCCGATGGCGGCCAGCAGGCCGAAGTCATTGGCTTGCGAGAGCTGGCACTGCTGGGCAATCCTGCGGCGCAGCTCTCCTTCCGGCAGCAGGCCGGCGAAAAACGGTCGGCAGACCTGGTCGTCGAACGCCTCCACCTGCAGCGGCAGGCTCTGCGACAGAGCCATCACACCGCTGTGCTCCAGCCAGTGCGTGTCGTACCGAAAGCGCAGGCCCCCGTTCTCAAGCCATAGCGTTCCGGCCCGTTCACCCAGCAGCCACACGCCCAGCTCTCCTGTGGCTTCGTTCTTCATGCTTCTGGTGGCACGGGGCCACTGCGCAGAACAAGGCTGCCGCCGAGGGCCTCGATCAGCTGCATCACGCGTCCCAGCTGCGCTGAAGGCTTGCCCGCTTCCACCTCTCCCACAAAACGCAGTCCCACCCCCGCGGCCAGGGCCAGCTCTGCCTGGGTGAGTCCCAGCGCCTTACGGCTGCGCCGTAGAGCGGTCCCCAGCTCCTCTGTCGAACCGATTGGAAGCTCAGGCGAAGCCTCGCTTGCACATTCCCGTTCAGGATTGATTAGGCCAGAGCGGAGCGCCATCGCCGAACTGTTACTGAGCGGGAAGATTCGCTGATCCTAGCGCGGGTGGCCCGGAAATGTTCCCGCTCGGGATGTTCAACTGGGTTGTCGAAGCGCGATCATGGGATGTAACCGCAGGCCGGCGAGGCCGTGGCAGCTGATGAGCGAGAACGAGCGGCTCGCTGAGCTCAACAGCAAGTTCGATGCAATCATGTTCAGCTCTGCCACCAACTCCAGCCCAGCGAACCCAACGCCCGACGAGTCCGAGATGTGATCTCCCTGCTGGAGGAATACGGCGGGTTTCCTTGAGGGTGTGTTGTCCGTGAGGGTGCCCTATCTCTCCCGCGGTGTCGCTGTGCTTGATGAATACGGCGACAGCAACTAATCGCTCCAGCTCCAACCCACCCTGATTTGATTGCCCCTGCTGCTATAGGCAAGCGGCAGGGGCATTTTTTATGGCATTCCGCACCCTGACCACAACCCTGCTGCGCCTCGGTCCGCTGAACCGCCGGCTGTTGCTGATCGCCGCCGATGCGTTATTGCTGCCACTGGCGGTGTGGCTGAGCTTCTGGTTGCGATTGGCGCATCCGTTCACACCCAATTTTGTGGAAGGGCTGTGGCTGGTGCCGGCGGTGTGGCTGATCGGTCTGCCGCTCTATGCCCTCAGCGGCCAATACAAGGGCCTCACCCGCTACGTGGGCAGCCTGGCGCTCTATCGCCTCGCTGGCCGCAACGGTCTGTTGGTGCTGTTGCTTGCGCTCACTGGAGTGGTGCTCAGGTTGCCGCTTCCGCCGCGCAGCAGTTGGTTGTTGCTCTGGGTGTTGCTCACCGGCTTCACCGGTGCGGTTCGTTTTGCGCTGCGCGATGTGTTGCTCAGCCTGCAGAACAAACCGCGCCATGCCCTCACCCGCGTGGCGATCTACGGCGCCGGTGCTGCGGGCGTTCAGCTCGCCGCTGCGCTGCGCTTGGCCGGTAGCCACAGCGTGGAGCTGTTTGTGGATGATGCGCCCCATCTCTGGCGCCGCGAGATCAATGGTGTGCCGATCCAGCCGCCGCAGTTGCTGCACGAGCGCGCAGCCGAGATCGATCAGGTGCTGCTGGCGATTCCCTCGCTGAGTCGCAGCCGCCGGCGCCGCATCACAGCCGACCTGCAGGAGCTGGGCATCCCCTTGCTGCAGGTGCCCTCGGTGGACGACATCACCAGCGGCCGCGCCCGCATTGATGCCTTGCGCCCGATCGCGATCGAGGAACTGCTCGGCCGCGATGCCGTGCCCCCCAACCCAGCTTTGCTTGGTCCTGGGATCGCTGGCTCCTGCGTGTGCGTAACAGGCGCTGGCGGTTCGATCGGCAGTGAGCTGTGCCGCCAGATCCTGCGGCTGCAGCCGCGGAGGCTGGTGTTGCTGGAGCGCAGCGAGCCGAGCTTGTATGCCATCCACCAGGAGCTGCAAGGCCTCCTTCCGGAGGGTGTGGATCTAAAGCCGGTGCTCGGCAGCGCCGCCGATGCAGCCCTGGTGGAGCGCCTGTTCCGCCAGCAGGGGGTGTCGGTGGTGTTCCACGCCGCCGCCTACAAACACGTGCCGCTGGTGGAAGCCAACCCCCTGGCGGGCTTGGCCAACAACGTGCTCTCCACCCGCGTGGTCTGCCGCGCTGCCTGCGCTGCGGGTGTGAACGAGGTGGTGCTGATCTCCACCGACAAAGCGGTGCGTCCTACGAATGTGATGGGCGCCAGCAAACGCGTAGCCGAACTGGTGGTGCAGGCCAGTGCCCAGGAGCTGGCCGCACGATCCCTTGAGAGGGGGCGTCAACCGGGAACCCGCCTGGCGATGGTGCGATTTGGCAACGTTCTCGGCTCATCCGGCTCGGTGGTGCCCCTGTTCCGCAAGCAGATTGCTGAGGGCGGACCGATCACCCTCACCCACCCGGAGATCATCCGCTACTTCATGACCATCCCCGAGGCCGCCCAGCTGGTGCTTCAGGCCGCGGTGCTGGCCAAGGGCGGTGATGTGTTCCTGCTGGATATGGGCGAACCGGTGCGGATCAAGGCTCTGGCCGAACAGATGGTGCGCCTCAGCGGTTTGTCGCTGCGGGATGCCCGCAACCCTGGCGGCGACATCGAGATCGTGTGCACCGGCCTGCGGCCTGGCGAGAAGCTCTATGAGGAGCTGCTGATTGATGCGGAATCGGAGCCCACAGAGCACCCGTTGATCTACCGGGCCCATGAACGGGCGGTGCCGCCGTCGGAGCTGTGGCCGCAGATTGATGCGCTGGAGGCGGCGATTCAGCGGCAGGATGTGGAGGCTGCTCTCAAGGTGTTGGCGGTGTTGGTGCCGGAGTGGCAGCGGGATGGTGGATTGAACGGGCCTGGTGCCACCGTGGCTGCTGTTGCTGAGGGCAAGGATTCAGGCGCTCCACGAACGGGGGTTGGTGGGTAAGCGAGTCGCCCTGCTCTGCACCGCCCTGCGCCTGGAGACGCTACCCGATTGCGGTGGCAACCTTTTGGTGCTCAGCAGCCACCAGGCGGCGCACCGATTCGGTAGTGGGGGGTCAGCGCTGGTTGCGTGCGTGCAGGTGTGGCGGCTCTCGGCTGCCTTCGATGCCGAGCCAGCGCCTCGCCGGTGTCGACCACACCCCCCAGCTCTGGACGGTGCTGATGTGGTATGCCTGGTTTTCGGAGTGGGGCGGAAGCGATGACGCAGGTTCCAACCTGGCTGCTTGGCATCCACGAAGCCCTGCAGGTGATTTGGAGGTGGTCTCATCAGGACGCCCCTGCGCTGATCTTGTGGCGCCTGTTGTTGGCGTCTTTACTGAGCTGGAGTCTCATCCTGGCCCTGGCCTATGGGCAGGTCACGACTGATGCACCGCACCCGCGATGGCCATCACCACTGCTATGGCTCTTGAACCTCTGGCCTTTGGCCGCAGCAGCTCCGCGGAGCTTTCCGCTTTAGCGTTCTGGCGTTGATCGCAGTGGTAACGCTCTATGGTCAAGCCAGAAGCAAAGCCGAGCAACGAAGCTAACAACGACGACAGCTCTTGGCTTTCGCCGATCGAGCTGCGGATCTTTTCCGTGCAGAAGGAGACCGCCTGCTTGCAGAAATCGAACAGAGAGCTCTCCAGGAGGCTATCGCTGCTGAGGAGTCGCGCAACGAAGAAGCCGAGCAATCAGACGAAGCCCTCTGAAAGCACGGTCACCCCCTTGGCTCAGGTTTGACCTGAGCATCCATGTCATCCCTCCTCCCCACAGGTCGCCGCCGCCTAGCCCCCTGAGTTCAACGCAGCCTGTCGGCTGGCTGTTGCAGGCCTGGCTCCAGCCGCTGCTGGAGCTGGAGGGATTGTGGGGGCGGTGAGAGGGGATTTGGGGCTGGAGAGGGCAGCCAAATGCACTTTTTAGTGCTCAAGCTATGTGTCTATACCCATAAACCACTACCACTTGTTGCTGGCCATTGCTTCGCTTTGGGTGTTGTTGACGGCGTTTGCCCCTGTTCCATGGATGGGTGCACTGCCTTCCTGGTTCGACCGACTTGTCGTTCTGTTCAGTCTGTTCGGAATTCACGCGGGCCCAAGGCTCCGCTTCTGCTCCGCTCCACCGCTCGGGAGTTGTTCCGGCTGTAGGTCGTGAGGTTGCTGATGGCATCAGGAGCCTTCAGCTGCAGGTGGGCCAGGGCTTGGTTCGGGCGAGGTGATTCTGGGTCTGCGAGAACAAGCTCCTCGGGTCTCTTGCCTACGCAGTGTTCAAGAGCGCCCCAAGCAGTTGCAGCACTCGCTCCAGCACTGCAATCGGCGCTGGACCAATCACGTCTGCCTGGCGGCTGCGCCAATCCAGGCTGCGCAGCTGATCTGCGAGCACCACGCCCTGCACCGGCCCCTCATTCGGCAGCGGCACTTCGAAGGGGTAGCCCTTCACCTTGCTGGTGATCGGACAAACCAGAGCCAGGCCCGCTTTGGTGTTGTAGGCCGATGGCGACACCACCAGCGCCGGCCGTCGCCCAGCCTGCTCACGGCCGCTCTGTGGCGTGAAGGTCAGCCAGATCAGCGCGCCACGCTCTGGTGCTTTCACCACGTTTCAACCCCGCTGGCTGCGCCCCAGTCGCATTCCGCGTGCTGGTTCTCGGCTGTGATCTCGGCTAACAATGCGTTCAGGTCGATGGCGGCGGCGGGCCTGGCGAGCAGCGTCCCGGCCTCCAGGTTCACCTCCATCTCGCTGCCAGGGCGAACTCCGAGCTCCGTGGCGTAGGCCTTCGGGATCCTGAGACCCAGGCTGTTGCCCCAGGTCTGCACCTTGACCTTCATCGCAACATCCCCGAATAGCCAAAGTTTATCCGTGAATCTCGCCCTTTGGCAGCCGCTCGATGCTGAGCAGGTCGGCGTTGCCGCCTTCGTGATCGCCTCCGGGGTGCGCCTAGGCGGTTGGCCTGCCGATCTGCCGCGATCCTCGAGCTGGCCCGTGGCCGGTGACCCGGCTACACCAGGCCGATGGTCCTTCGTCGTGCGCTGATTCGCGCGAATGCTGTTCCGTACGGTTCGTGCAGAACCCAAAGCCTGCTGAAACATCCACTCCGAGCGCCCGGTGTCTTGTGGATCAGGGCCCAATGACCGCCCCGCCTCATGGCTCCTGATGCCAACGCGGCTTTCGGGCCGCGGGTGTGGTGGCTGTGGCGATTGAGACCGGCGGCCTTGTGAAAGCCGCTCGGGAGTTGTTCCGGCTGCAGCGTTTGTGCTGCAGAGCACACGCATCGCTGTCTTGCGTCGACCGGCTTCTGAGGCACTGCCGTCGCAGCCGCGCCACACCTCTGGTCCGCCTGCACAGATCGGCAGTATCGACACACCCCTTATCCCAGTCAGCCCCCGGCGCCGCTGACTGGTGCAGGTGTACTATGGTCTTGGCGGCGAAGGTCCGGCGTGGGTAGGGTTTTTGTATTCGACATCCGGGCTGGATCACCCTGATCCTGGGCGGCCTGCTGGCGCTGATCACGCTCTTCACGTCTTACAGCCATGTCCACCTCCCCTTCCTCGGCAACGTCGCCCTCGATCAGCAAGTCGGAGTACTACTCCTCCTTGCCCTGGTTCCGGCGCTGGTTAGCGATGCTCAACTGGCGACCCGTTGTCGACTACGAGCTGAGAGAGATCGAGTTCGATCGGAGCGAGCGCGAGTACGAGAAGAGGAAGATCGCGCACAAGCAGCGGATGAAGCAGCTGAGGAGCGAGATCTCGCAGATCCAGAGAGAGAACGAGCGACTCGCCGAGCTCAACGCCAAGCTGAGTGCAATCTCGTCCAGCTCCGCCACCAACTCGAGCCCAGCGAAGCCAACGCCCAACGAGTCCGAGATGTGATCTCCCTGCTGGAGGAATACGGCGGGTTTGCTTGAGGGGTGTCGACCGCACCTTCAAAGCCCAGTTCGGTCTTGGTTTGAAAGTGTCTTCCGAGGGCTGTTACCTGGCCACCTGCGCCGGTATTCCTGGCCTGGTCGCCCAGGGTCGCACCCTCACCGAGATCCCTGCTCAGTCATTCGAGTTTCCTGTCGTGCTCAGTGCGTGATGGGGAGCCTCTCCGATTTTCCCTACCGCGATTACCCAGGCGGCGTGGACGGGGATGACGTCCTCCCGTGTGGATGGCTCTCAGCCTGGAAAACGTAGAGCCGTGTGTCTACACTAGTGGCTATCAGTTGGCTGATTCCGTGCCGCAGTCCGACTCTCGGGGCCGAGACGGTGTTCCGCATAGGCGCTTTCACCAGTCAGTCCGCCGCTGGGGAAACAGCCTGGCCCTGCGTCTCCCCGCTGCTTGTCTGCGTCAGGCCGGCCTGCGGGAAGGCGATCAGGTTGAGATCGTCGTCGGCGACGATGGCCGGTTGAGCCTGGAGCCTTTGCACCAATTGGATCGCTCGGCTCTCGCCATGGATCTGCGCCGGCTGCAGGCCACGATGCCCCTCACCCCTTCGGTGATGGAGGAATGCCGAGCCGCTGAGCGCTGGTGAAGCCAATCCGGGGGATCGCTCGATGATCTATCTCGACACCAGCGTGGTGGTGGCACTATTGACGCCAGAAGATCGCAGCCCTCAGGCTCTCGACTGGTTTGCACAGTGCCGAGAACCCCTGATCAGCAGCGATTGGCTGATCACCGAGACCCACAGTGCCCTGGGCATCAAGCAGCGCCATCACGGTCTCAGCCCTGAGAACAGCCAGGCGGCTGGGGAACAGTTCGAGCGCTTGCTGCAGAGCGGTGTTGAACTGCGCTCTCTCGAACGCGATCGCTTCCGTCAAGCAGCTGAGCTGCTTCTGGATCCAGCCCTCGGCCTCCGTGGTGGTGATGCCCTGCATCTTGCGGTGGCGCTGCACAGCCACTGCACCCAGTTGGCCAGCTTCGATCGGCAGATGTTGACAGCCGCGGCCGCCCTGGGGATGAGCCCAGCACTGGACTAAGCCCATCATTTGACTGATGCCAACGCGGCTTTCAGGCCGCGGGTGTGGTGGCTTTGGCGGTTGAGGCCGGCGGCCTTGTGAAAGCCGCTTGGGAGTGGTTGCGGCTGCCCTCTTGCCGACCTGTCCACCAAACCGGGGGAAGCCCACCAGCGAATCCAACGCCCAGCGAGTCCGAGATGTGATCTCCCTGTTGGAGGATTACGGCGGGTTTGCTTGAGGGGCGTCACCCGCACCTTATAAGCCCAGTTCGGGCTTAGCTTGAAAGCGTCTTCCGAGGGCTGAAAGCCATGGCCGAATGGCTTGTCAACCTGCAGGTGGAGCAGCTACCTGAGGGCTATTACCTGGCAACCTGCGCCAGTATTCCTGGTCTAGTTGCCCAGGGACGCACCCTCACCGAGACCCTTGAAATCGCGCGCGACGTTGCCAGGCAGCTGCACGAAGCACGCCTTGCGCGTGGCGAGCACGATGCCCCACCTGCTCTCGCCCAGTCATTCGAGCTTCCCGTCGTGCTCAGTGCGTGATGGGGCGACTCTCAGGTTTTCGCTACCGCGATGTGGTGAAGCGTCTGAAGCACTTCGGGTTTGCGTTCGATCGCCAGGCAGCGGGCTCCCATGAGATCTGGTACCAGGCTTCTGGTCAGCGCTACACCACCATCACCAATCACCCAGGCGACCTGCCTGAGGGAACCCTCCGGGCCATCCTGCGCCAAGCCGGCGTGAGTGTGGATGACTTCCTTTCAAAATGAGTCTTCGTGCTCGAAGTCTGCGCCCAGGCTCATGGCGCCTGCATCCACGGTCAGTCTGTGGGGGCGCGGGGAGTTGGCCGCCTGGAGCTGAGGATCGCCGCCATGCGTTGATTCGCGCGAAACATCATTCCGTACGGTTCGTACAGCACTTGAAATCTGCTGACACGCCTGCTCCGGGTGTTGGGTGTTTTCCGGAGCATGGCCCACTGACCGCCCCGCCTCATGGTTCCTGACGCCAACGCGGGTTTGGTGGCTGTGGTGGTTGAGGCCGGCGGCCTTGCGAAAGCCGCTCGGAAGTTGTTCCGGCTGCAGGTCGTGAGGGCGCTGTTGGGGTAGGGCGTTTTCAGGTGTTGGTGGCCCAGAGCTTGATTCGGACGCGGCGCACTTGTGGCCCCGAGCGTCAGCACAGCGTTCTTTTGTCGACTGGCTTTGGTGACAAGCAGATCGAGAGCGAGAACGAGCGGCTCGCAGAGCTCAACGCCAAGCTCCGTGCAATCTTGTTCAACTCCGCCATCAACTCGAACCCAACGAATCCAACGCTCAACGAGTCTGAGATGTGATTTCCCTGCTTGAGGAATACGGCGGCTGCGTGATGGCAAGCACCTCGCTTCAGATGCCGTACAGTGTCCGTACGTTTCGTAGCTCGCTGCGTTCCATGGTCGGCGTCACACCTCCGTCTGCCAGGCCGCTGAAGGCGAGCCGCATTGAGTTGAGGGCCAGTCAGGACGATCGGGATCTGCTGGATCGGGCCGCCGCTGCCCTCGGCACCGACCGCAGTTCTTTTTTGCTCAGCCAAGGCCGCCTGGCAGCCCAGCAAGTGCTGGCTGATCGTGAGCACTTTGTTCTCGATGCCGCTGCCCAACAGGAATGGGAGCGGATCAACAGTTGCCCTGCCCGCGTTCTGCCTGGCCTGAAGCGTTTGTTGGAGCGGCCTTCACCCTTTGTGCCGCAGGCATGAGTGGCTACCGGCCGCCGGTGCTGCTGGCGGCCAGCCATCAGCTCGGCGGATTCCAATGCCGCTCCCAGGCGCAAACAGCCTGGCTGGTGGACATGGCCCGGCAGGCCCATGGAACCGGCACCACCAGGGTGTTCGTTGTATCTCCCGTCGATCAGCCAGACGTGGTGGCCTATTACGCCTGGTGCATGGCGAGCGTGGCCATCGCCGATCTGCCTGAGCGGCTGCGCCGCGGTGCCGGCCGCTATCCCCAGCCCGTGGCCTTGCTGGCGCGCCTGGGGGTGGATCAACGCCATGAAGGTCAAGGTCTTGGAGCTGCCCTGCTGGTTGATGTGATCACACGCCTGGCCAGCCTCAGCGATGCCATTGGCTGTCGCGCGTTGCTGGTGCATACCGAATCAGAGCAAGCCCGGAGGTTCTATGAGCATCTGATTCCAGAGTTCCAGCCCTCACCCACGGATCCCCTCCATCTGGTGCTGTTGCTCAAGGACATCCGCCGCACCCTGAAGGCCATCGGCGCTTGATCTGCGATCCATGCCGCTCGCTGCTTCTAAGTGGTGTCCGATGGCACCCCAGCTGCCTGGCTCAGGCCGATGCCTCGCCCCGCAAGCGCTGGCCTTGTGACAGGCGCTTGAGCGTTGTTCTGGCTGCAGGTCGTGAGGGGGCTTTGGGGTTGGGAGCCGTCAGCGGCAGGTGGGCCAGGTCTTGGTTCCGGCGGGTTGCGTTTGCGGATGCGAGGGCAAGCAGCGCCTTGCCTGGCGCTGGTAAGCATGTACTATCAGCAGCTGATTGAGTTGGTCTGGCTACCGCTTGGTTCGATTCGATCGTCAGGGTTGGGTCACGGTTCTCGCCGCCGTCCTTCTCGCTCTGATCACGCTCTATGGCCTCCGGCCGACTGCGTCCACACCGGCTACAGCCATGTCGACCTCCTGGGAGCCGCTTCCTTCGATTGACCGCAACAAGCAGGAGTTCCTTGCATCGCTGCCGCCTTGGCGACGGCCGTAGAACAGCAAGTTGGCATCCGACGGTCGATCTGAAAGTGCAGCGATACGCGATCGAGCAGAGGCTGCTGCAGATGAAGAGCGAGAACGCGCGGCTATCAGAGCTCAACGCCAAGCTCAGTGCAATCTCGTCCAGCTCCGACATCAACTCGAGCCCAGCGAATCCAACGCAGAACAAGTGCGAGATGTGATCTCCCTGTTGGAGGAGTACGGCGGGTTTGCTTGAGGGGTGCGTCGCTGAGGGTGCCTATTTGAGGTCGAGCCAGTCGCGAAGAGCGAGATCCAAGTCGGCCATAGCTGCGGCTTCCAAGCGCCCAACCATGCTGCCGATCGCTGCTGCAGGTACGGTGAATAGCTTGTCTGCCATGAGTTGAGACCGCTTGGGCAGACCATTGCCTGGGCTGGGCGCCACCGCAATGCGTACGAGCGGTGCGTCGATCAGGGTGCTGGTGAGCGGGCAGAGCGTGATGCTGGGGTGTCCGTCGAGCCATCGATTGGCCTGTACCACCACGGCCGGTCTTGGTTTCCCGGAATACACCCCTGGGCTGGCAACGGTCACCACGAGCCCCCGTTCCAGTGGCATCCGTGTCATGAAGTCCAATCAGCCCAGTCGGGCAGCTGTTCGCTCCAATGGTTCGAGCGGCTGTGCTCAGCAATCAAAGCCGACTGCCGCCTGGTTTCATCGCCATCCGCGAAACGGTCCACATACTGCGCAATCGCTTCGCGTACGCAGGCGCTGCGGCTCTTGCCAAGGCTGCGCGCCAGCCTGTCGAGCCGCTGCTCAAGTTCAGGCTCCACTCGCACGCCGATCGCCATCCTTGCTGCAGGTTGAACGTTTTGTTTAACAAACCTAGCCAGGGCCTCGCGTCGATTCAAAGCAGATCGACACCGCTCTCAGAGCCTGCCAGTAACCGCATGCGCTGCACCGTCTCAGCCATGGCGTCTTCTTGGCAGCGCTGCCAGTTAGCTCGCTCAACGTGGGTCGAACAGGCGGCGACCATCGGTTCTCCGGGCTGACCGCCGCGTGAACTGGCTCACGCTTGGGTTGGGCACCAGAGGGTCCACGTGGGCCACTTGTTCCCACAGCTCCCGTGGCGCCCAGCGCACGCTGTGAACCACACGGTCGATCTTGGTGATGTGGCACCAACGGCTCGAGCCGCACTGAGGACAAAACAGCTCCTCCAGCCACTCATTGCTGAGCACCAGCACCGGATAGGCCTCGATCACTAGCTGCGCTTTCTTGTGGCTCATGCCGCGGGCTTTCAGCTCCTCCGGGCTGAGCAGATGCAGGAAATATTTCTTGCCGTTGCCCTCGATCCGCTGCTCAGGATGAGCCGGGCAGAACAGCTCGCGCTTGCGGGAGCGGCCGCCCCGCTGGCGCTTCGGAGTGGCGTGATGTGCGGGTTCGGCTGTCTCGCGTGGACCTTCTGTCATCGCCTGCAGGCTTGCGTTCTCATTAAACCCACCGGTGGATGATGCTCGGCTGTTTAAGTGCATTCCTCCGGAATTCCGTGGTTCCACGGATGCCGGTGCCAGGCCGCTCGCAACAGGCTGGACCCAGTCAGGGCTGGCTACGGTGGTGTTGTTCTATCGGCTGGGATGGCTTACGGCCCTCGCCGCCGTTTTGCTGGCCCTGATCACGCTGTATGGCCTCCGGCCGACTCCGTCTACACCGGTTACAGCCATGTCGACCTCCTGGGAACCGCTTCCATCGATCTACCGCAGCAAGCAGGAGTTCCTTGCATCGCTGCCGCCCTGGCGACGGCTCTTGCAGAAGCTCAACTGGCATCCAACGGTCGACTTGAAAGTGCGGCGATACGCGATCGAGCAGAGGCTGCTGCAGATGCAGAACGAAGACGAGCAGCTGAGGAAAGAAGACGAGCTCAGGAGGAAAGAGGACGAGCGGACGCGGAAAGAAGACGAGCGACTGAAGAAGCTGGACGCGCGTTTCGCCGAGCTCGACGCCAGGCTCAGTGCAATCGTGTCCAGCTCCTCTACCAACTCGAACCAACACCCGCCCACGCACGACAGGTCAGAGGCGTGATCGCCCTGCTTGACGAGTACGGCGAGACTGATTGAGGGCAGCTGCCCACAATGACCCCATGAATCGTGCAGCTGACTGGTTGCATCAGGCCAGAGCTGACCTCTCCCAGGCTCAACTCAGTGCCGATGCTGGCCACCATGAGTGGGCTTGCTTTGCTTGCCATCAAGCGGTTGAGAAGGCCCTCAAGGCGTTGCATCTTCACCACGGCCAACAAAGCTGGGGGCATGGTTTGGGGCGCTGCTTGCGTGACCTACCGCCGCAGGCGTTGGCAGCCCTCGCAGCCCAGGTGACCGATCTCGAAGATCGACTGCGGGTGCTCGACGCTCTCTACATCCCCACGCGCTATCCGGATAGCCTTCCAGAGGGTGCACCCACCGATCATTTCGGCCGGCTGCAAAGTTCGGATGCTCTCAGCCATGCCCGTGCGCTCGTTGACGCAATCGGTTCTGCGATGGCCCAGCCCTGAGCAGGTGCTGCAACAGACCCAACGGTGGGCTGAGGAGCAGCAACGCCAGAACCCCGGCCTCCGCCGGGTTGGTCTGTTTGGCAGCTACAGCCGCGGTACGGCCTCGGTGGGCAGTGATCTCGATCTGCTGCTGATCGACGACCTTGCTGAGGGGCCGCAACATGAGCGGCTCCGTCATTGGCCGCTAGAGCGCCTGCCCTTGAGTTGCGATGCCTTGGTGCTCACCTCGCTGGAATTCGCGCAGCTGATCGGCGGAGAGAGCCGCATGGCTCAGGAGCTCCAAGCCGATCTCCGTTGGTTGTGCTGAGGTGTGGCTTGATCCCGTGGTTTCACGGATGCCGGTGCCAGGCCGCTCGCAGCAGGCTGGACCCAGTCAGAGCTGGCTACGGTGGTGTTCTTCGATCGGCAGGGATGGCTCACGGCCCTCGCCGCCGTCTTGCTGGCCCTGATCACGCTGTTCACCGGTTACAGCCATGTCGACCTCCTGGGAACCGCTTCCATCGATTTACCGCAGCAAGCAGGAGTTCCTTGCATCGCTGCCGCCTTGGCGACGGCTCTTGCAGAAGCTCAACTGGCATCCGACGATCGATCTCGACGTGCAGCTCTACGCGCTGGAGCAAGAGCTCGCGCAGATGAGGGAAGAAGACGAGCGGATGCGGAAAGAAGACGAGCGACTGAAGAAGCTGGACGAGCGTTTCGCCGAGCTCGACGCCAGGCTCAGTGCAATCGTGTCCAGCTCCTCTACCAACTCGAACCCACAGCCGCCCACGCACGACAGGTCAGAGACGTAATCGCCCTGCTTGAGGAGTACGGCGAGAGTGATTGAAGCCTGCCGCCCTGAATCATCCAACTAAGTTTTGGTAATTCATCCGTGAGCTTTGCTGTGCGCAGCACGATTACGTCCCGAGGGCAGACAGTGATTCCGGCCCCGATCCGGGAGAGGTTTTCCCTGGGACCATCGCAGCGGCTGGAGTGGACGGTCGACAGCGATGGATCAATCCGAGTCGTGCCTGTTGACCCCTCTCCCGTGAAGGCCTTTCGTGGCATGGGCAGTGTTTGAGGCTCCACCGAGCGTTTGCTTGCAGAGCGGTTGACAGAGCGTTCTGCCGGTCAGTGATGGGGGCGTTGTTGTTACTGGATACATCGGCCTTGCTCACACTCCGCGACAACGAGCCAGGCGCCGATCGTGTGGAGAGGGCTCTTTCTGGGCCACAGCAGTGTTACGCCTGCTTCCTGACACGAATGGAAGTGCTCTACCGCGTCTGGAAAGACGAAGGGGAATCAGCAGGTCGTTTGGCCTACGAGCAACTCAAGGCGCTGCCCCTTCAGTGGATTGAGGCGTCTGAGCCGCTCTTGGCTGCGGCTGGCGGGATCAAGGCTCGGCAACCGTTGTCTGTGGCCGGTCTTGCTCAGGAGTGGTTGGGATGAGCCGATAGGGTCGGTTCAGGAATGTGTTCCCATGGGCAACCCCGCGCCGCAGCTTGATTTCAACGCCGTTGAAGGTGGCCCGATCGGGGTGCTGATCTGTGGGCATGGCAGCCGCAACCGCCAGGCGGTGGGTGAATTCGCTCAGCTTGCGGAAGGCCTGCGCGTGCTGTTGCCGGGTGTGCCGGTGGAATACGGCTATCTGGAGTTCGCGCGGCCGATCCTGCGCGATGGGCTCGACAGCCTGCGGGCCCAGGGCGTGAAGCGGGTGTTGGCGGTGCCCGGGATGCTGTTCGCGGCTGGCCATGCCAAGAACGACATCCCCTCCGTGCTCAATACCTATGCGGCGGAAACCGGCCTGCGGATTGATTACGGCCGTGAGCTGGGTGTCGACCTGAGCATGATCCAGGCGGCCGGCGCCCGCATCCGCGAAGCCCTGGATGCGTCAGAGAGCGCCGCTGCCTCCCGTGGGGAGGAGCCGGTGCCCCTCAGCGACACGTTGCTGGTGGTGGTGGGGAGAGGCTCATCCGATCCCGATGCCAACTCCAACGTGGCCAAGGTGGCGCGGATGTTGGTGGAGGGCTTCGGCTTTGGCTGGGGCGAAACCGTGTATTCGGGCGTCACCTTCCCCTTGGTGGAGCCGGGCCTGCGCCATGCCGTGAAACTCGGCTTCCGCCGCATCGTGATGTTCCCCTACTTCCTCTTTTCGGGGGTGTTGGTGAGCCGCATCCGCCAGCACACCCAGCTGGTGGCGGCCGACCACCCGGAGCTGGAGTTTGTCGACGCGAGCTACCTGGGGGATCACCCGCTCGTGCTCAACACCTTCCTGGAGCGCGTGCAGGAGGTTGTACGCGGCGAGACCCAGATGAACTGCTCCCTCTGCAAATACCGCGCCCAGGTGCTCGGCTTTGAAACCGAGGTGGGCGCCCCCCAACAGAGCCATCACCACCACGTGGAAGGCCTGGTGGAAGCCTGCACCCTCTGCGAGCTCGAGTGCACCGGGGCTTGTCAGCCCGATGGCATCCCGATCCCGCTCGGGCACCACAGCCATGACCACGCGCACGGTCATTCCCACGATCACGCCCACGACCACAGCCATGCGCATGACCACGGCCACACCCATGCGCCCTATCCCCATGCCGACCACCCGCTGGGGCCGCGCACGCTTTACAAACCGCGGCAGAAACCGGAAGAAAAGCCTGGGGTTTGAGCGATTCATCCGTCTCGGTTACGGGCGGGTCTCGCAAGACCCGATCTCATAAGCCCTGCTGATCATTGGCGGCATTCCCCGGGATTGGCTTGATTTCCACAGGTAGCCCCGCTGTTTTCCCCAGCGCATCGGCTTTGAGCCTCGCGGGCAGGGTTTTCTGGGGATTGCGCCAATTGGTTCAGGCACTGCTTGACAGGGTTGCCCCCGCAGCTAACTGCAGCAAGGTCGTGCCCCAGCTCTTGGTGTTGAGGGCCGGATTGCCAGGCTGTCTCGCTGGGTCTCGTGGTGGTTTTGAGCTGGATGCATCGCTTTGACGCAGACCGCCTCGGTGTGGATTGATAGCTCCACCAATGGATGGAGATCGCTTGGAGCCCGAGCAGCAGGTGCAATTGGATCAGCGCGATCACCTCAGCCGCTGCCTGGAGCAAGACGACGCCACCACTGCGGCTCGCATCAGCCTCGAGGCGGAGGTGCCCGAAGCCCTGTTTGATGGCATGCGGGCGTTCCTCTCCAGCCGTCCGGAGTGGGATCAATACCGCGTGATCACGTCAGCTTTGGCCGGTTTCCTGTTTCAGAACGGCTGCAGTGATCGCTGCGTGGCCCAGCACTATCTCAATGGCTTGTTCATGAAGCCCGGCGAGTGATCGGGGCCTGATCAACGCGCGCTAAAAACAAACAGAAAAAAGCGGGAGTGCCGAGCTCCCGCCTGGTGTTTCTCCCTTGCCCGACCCGTTGAAAGGTCGCCTGCATAGTGTGCGGGTCATCGCCAACGCTGGATGTGGTGGTTGACACCAAATCAGCCTCTGCGTCAGCTAAAGCTCACCGCGTTTGAGTGAGGCGGCGGCGTGGCTGCAGGCCCGCCAGCTCAACGCCATGCTCGTGAGTGTGGGGCTCTGCCAGCCGGCGCTGGGCCAGGCGCTGCCGTCGCAGACGAGCAGGTTGGGCGTGCGCCAGAGCTGGTTCCAGGGGTTCAGCACCCCGTGGGCTTCGCTGGCGCCCATCGGCGCACCGCCGAGCTCATGGATGTAGTAGCCCGGCGGCGCAGCCCCGGGGGCCATGGCGAGGCTCCCCTGCACCAGCGGTTCCACCAACGGCATCACAAACAGATCCGCCAGGGGGGCGATCTGGCCCCCGCCGCTGGCGACGACAGCCCGCATGCGCTCTTGCATGTGCTGCACCATGCGCTGCTCGTTGTCGCTCCAGCGGCAGGCGATGTGGGCGATGGGGATGCCCCAAGCATCACAGCGTTCGCTGTGGAGGCTGACGCGGTTACCCGCTTGGCTGAGCACCTCGCCGTGCCCGATCAGGAAGCCCACCGCCGCCTGGCGATTGCGCTTGAGCAACGCCGGCGGGTCAAAGCGCTGGATGCCGCACCAGAGGCCATAGCCACGCTGGAAGGGGCGTTGTTCGAGGGTGTTGGGGATGAAGCAGCTGCCGGCCCCAGAGAGCTCTGTCGCCCCAGGCGAGGGCTGCTCGGGCAGTGCAAAGAAGCAGCTGGCTGATACGTGATCCATCAGCCCCTGCCCGAGCAGACCGCTGACGTCTTCCAGGCCCCCCACCTGCTGGGAGTGCAGCAGCAGCCGCAGGCTCTCGATCGTGGAGGCGCTGAGCACCACCAGGGGGGCTTCGCTCAAGTGGCGTTGGCGGCTGCGGCCATGGATCCACTCCACCCCGCGGGCTCGTCCACTGCGGGGTTCGACCAGCACGTGGCTGACCACCGCTTCGCTTTGCAGCTGCACCCGGCCGGTGGCCAGGGCCGCCTTGAGGGCGCCGCCCTGGGAGCAGGAGCGCGGCCAGGGGCCGTCGGTGGGTCGGCGCAGCGCAAAACCGCGCGAGGGGATCAAGGGGAGATCCAGATCGCGGCGGATGCAGCGCTGCAGGTGCTCCTCGGCGGGTGTGAGTGGTAGCGCTGGGTTGGGGGCGCCGCTGGGATCGGGCAGCTGCGGCAAGCCGTCGGCCCGGCCGTGGATCTGCAGCAGCGCCTCCAGCCGCTCGTAATACGGCGCTAGATCGGCGTGGCGGATCGGCCAGCTGCGGCCATGCCCATCGCGCTCAGCCGCTGCGAACTCGCTGTCGGAGAGCCGCAGGGTGATGCCGCCCCAGGTGAGGCTTTTTCCCCCCACCTGTCGGCCGCGGGTCCAGAGAAACGGCTGCCCGTCAGGGGTGCTGTAAGGGTTCTCCCATTCGTTCACATAGAGATCGGGGTTGGCCTTCCAGTAGCCGGGGTGCTGCGCCGCCAGCGTTTGGCGGCCACTGCTCAAGGCGGCCAGCCGCTTGAGGCTGTTCAGCGGCTCGCTACCGAAAGCCCGCGGAGCGCTGAGCTCCGGGCCCGCCTCCAGCATCAGCACCTTCAGGCCTGCTTCGGCCAGGGCCAGGGCAGCGACGCCGCCGCAGGCACCGGAGCCCACCACGATCGCGTCGGCCATCAGGAGGGGGTCACGTTGCGCTCGTGGGTAACGCTCGCCAGCAGGGTGCGCAGCGCCAGGAGACCATCCCCGATCAGATCAATACTCAGCCACACCAGTGCCGCCGTGAGGATCAGCGGATGGGTGCTGGCGACCTTGTCGGCGGCCATGACCGCCGCGCTGGGTGGGGGCGTGCTGGTCATCGAGCTCCTGCAGTGAGGGATGCGGTGATCAAACCATCAAAAAGCCCCGGCCGATCTCGCGATGGCCGGGGCTCTTGGTTTGGTGGCGGGGGGCGGATTTGAACCACCGACCTTCGGGTTATGAGCCCGACGAGCTACCAGACTGCTCTACCCCGCGGCGACCTCAAAAGCATACACCGCAGGGTGTCTTGGCGACTTGCGTCCAGGGCGAACGTCAGCATGGGGGCCTCCAACGCAGGCCGCACCGCGGCCTTGATCCTGCTGATGGCGTTGCGTCTGCTCCTTGACAGTGCTGATCCTCACGCCTGGGCTGAGTGGCTGCCCACGGGTTTGTTTCGCGGTGTCACCACCAACCCCACGCTGCTGCGCCGCGCCGCCCAGCCCTGCCGCCTCGACCATCTCGCTGCGCTTTCAGCCCATGCCCTCGATCTTGGCGCCCAGGAGCTGCATCTGCAGGCTTGGGGCGCGGATCTGTTTGCTTGCGGACGCGATCTGGCTCAACTGGCGCCTGGCCGCATCTGGGTGAAGCTGCCGATCACCCGAGCAGGGGCTGCCGCCGCTCGCGCCTTGATCGCCGAGGGCTGGCCGGTGACCTTCACCGCCTGCTACGAACCCGCCCAGGTGTTGCTGGCCTCCGCCCTCGGCGCTGATTACATCGCCCCCTACCTCGGCCGCATCGGCGATCTCGGCCGTGATGGCCACGCCGAACTCAGGCAAATGCAGCGGATCGTGGCCAGCTTGGGCCCAGCCGCACCACACCGCCAGCCCCTGCGGCTCCTGGTGGCAAGCCTCCGCTCCCCGGACGATCTCGCTCGCCTAGCTGCTGAAGGACTCAACACGTTCACCATCAGCCCTGAGATCGCAGCCGCTCTGTTTGCCGTGGAGCCCACGCTCGCCGCCGCTGCCCAATTCGAACGCGATGCCCTGGGGGCTTGATCGGGTCTCGGTGGGGGGGCTGAAGGTTTGGTTTCGAGCTGTCCAGCTCCGGATATCCATGGATATCCAGAGCTGGACAGTGCCCCATGAGCAATCCAGATCGGCCCTTGAGAGCAGCTCCGGATCAGGCCAAGCACCAAGGAAAGGACACAGGACGATCGGGTTAGGGCTAACAGCCCCTCAGCGGCCGTTGTCGAAGCGCAGTTCGCCGCTCACTTCGAGCTTCACGCCTTCATTGGGGTGGAGGAACTGCTGGCCTAGCTCCTCGAGCGTCATCGGAGTGAGCCATTCCAGTTGCTGCATCAGGTGCAGGGCCACAGCGTGTTTGGCGCGGCTGGCGCCGTCTTCCACCTTGATGGCTAGGCCCAGGCCTTCACCCACGCGGCTGAGGCACTGGATGCCTTCGGCGCCGCCTTTGCTCAGCACCTGGCCGTGGCCGCTGCGCATCACCACGGTGTCGAAGCGGCCTTCACCGGCCACTAACTCGGGGTTGGCAAGCATCGCCCGGCTGAGGCGCTCCATCTCGGGCTGCTCGCTGGCGGCGAGGTGAGCAAACAGCAGCGCCATCTGCGAGAGCTGCAGCTGCAGGGTGGGGGCCCCGCAATCGTCGCGGGCGGCTAGGAGTTCAGCAGCGGGCATGCCGAGGAGTTCGCCCACACGTTTGAGCACTTGCTGCTGCAGCGGGTGATCGAGCTGGAGGTAGCTCTCCAGCGGCCACTGCATGCGTTTGCAGGTGGCCAGGAAGGCAGCGTGTTTGCCCGAACAGTTGTGCTCCAGAGGGCTCTGGCGGCCCTTCGGTGTGGGGCACTGGAGCTGCTCGCTCTCTAGATCCGATTTCCACAGGATCTTGAAGGCTTCGCGGGCCTGCTCGGCTTCACCCGCATGGGAGGCACAAGCGATAGCCAGGGCACGGTCATCGTGGTTGCCCTGGTCGGCAGCACCGCTGCTCACAAACACCTGGGCTTGGAAAGGTTTGAGCGCCGAGCGGATGAAACTGAGCTGCTGCGGGTCGCCGGCGCGCATCAGCACACGGCCGCGTTGGTCGCACACCACCGCATGCACCCGGTGCAGCGATTCATGGATGGAATTGCGGGTGAGCCGCACCTCGAGGGGCGGCACGCTGGGGCGTCCGCTGGTTCCGAAGCTGCTTGAGAAGCTCATGCAGGGCTCAGGCCCGATCGCTCACAGAGCCTGACAGAGGCTGGTCCCCACCAGCATCAACGCCGCGATGATGGCCATCGCTTGCTGCAGCCGCCAGAGCACGGGTTTCACCTCGTGATTGGCCACCAGCAGATCCTGTTGCCGCCATTCCACCGGCTTTTCCCACACCTGGCCGTCGTACCAGCCAGATTCCTCGTATTCCACCGAGGTGGCGATCAGGCGGCGCTGCAAGTTCGTCCAGCCCAGCCATTGCCGCACGAGCAGCAGCAAGGGCACCACCAGACCCGCTACCGCGCCAGCGACCACCAGCCGCGGCAAATTGTGGCGCAGAGGCACGCTGCCGCTGGCCACGAGCATCGTGAGCGGCAGCAGGATCAGCCAGGCACGAATCAGCGGTGTGGCCAGACCTCGGTCGCCGTTATGGGGCCACACAAAAAACCAGCTGGCCTGCAGCTCTTTGTATTGCTCCAGCGGCCGCTGCTCCCGCGGCACCGGGCACACGATTGAGCTGAGGTCGCTGCTGCCGGCCATGGGGGCCCGGCCTCAGGCCGGTGGTGCTTGATCTGACCCTAGATAGGTCTCCTTCTCGCCGTGACCCCAGAACGACTCGAGGTCGTAGTAGCTGCGCTCATCCGGCGTGAGGGCGTGCACGATCACTTCGCCGTAATCGAGCAGAACCCAGCGGCCCTCTTTCTGACCCTCTTTGCGTAGGGGCAGGCGGCCGCCACTTTCCTCCTCGATTTTGTCTTCCACCGAGCGGGCGATGGCACGCACCTGCACATCGGAGAAGCCGGTGGCGATCACAAACCAATCAGCAATCGAGGAGATCTCCTCCACCCGCAGCAGCACGATGTCGCCCGCTTTGCGGTCGTCACAGGCTTCAGCGGCCAGCAGCGCCAGCTGGTGGCTGTCGTCAAGGTTGAGCCGCGGGCGGCTGGGGTCGGGACTGGGCTTTTCGGGGCTTACGGCCTCAGCCATACACGTTCTCGCTGCTCACGGATTGACGGGACCCCTGTTGCTGAGCCATCTCGGCGCGGGCCTTGCCAGCACTCTTGCGCAGCGCCTCGAGGCGGTCTTCGTAGAAGCCGCGCTTTTTCTTCTTGCGGGTCTGCTCCACCAGCTCCTTGAGGGCGCCGCCCAGGCTCTTATAGGCATTGGGCAGGCTGTAACCGAAGCGGCAGGCCAGGTCGATGGCGCGCTCATCGGCCGCAATCGCGTCTTGAAGGCGTTTCTCGGAGTTGTTTTTCAGGTAGAGGCGATAGCCGGCAAAGCCAGAGAGGCCCAGGGCCATCAGCAGCAAGAGGCCGTCTTGCACCCACAGCTCACCGATGGCGCCGCCCAGGCCGATCGCCAGCGCGGCCATTTCCCAGCCGTCGCGGGGCACGGCATCGTTCTGGACGCGGCCCACCTCGTGCCAAAAGAGCAGGTTGCGGTGATCGATCGCCAGCGCATCCCACTTCTGCAGATCCAGCTGGATCTCCACCTCATCGCGGCCGATCTCCTCGATGGTGATCAGCGGTGGGTCAGCTGAAGCAGCGGCTTCGACAAACACCCAGCTCTGCATCTCGGGGGGCAGCAGCCCCTTCAGGCGCTGGAGTTCGCTCATGAAGACGTCACCTCAGATTTGAAATCAACAGTAGCCACCTCCCGTGAGAGGGTAGGTGGGTTTGGCTGCCGGACAACCTCCCATGCCCCGTCGCACGGATTTGCGTCGCATCCTGCTTCTGGGTTCGGGCCCGATTGTGATCGGCCAGGCCTGTGAATTTGATTACTCGGGCACTCAGGCTTGTAAGGCCTTGCGGGCCGAGGGGTTTGAGGTGGTGCTGGTGAACAGCAACCCCGCCTCGATCATGACCGATCCGGATATGGCGGATCGCACCTACATCGAGCCGCTCACCCCGGATGTGGTGCGGCGGGTGATCGAGCTGGAGCGCCCCGATGCGCTGCTGCCCACCATGGGCGGCCAGACCGCTCTCAACTTGGCGGTAGCCCTGGCCAAAGACGGCACGCTGGAGCAGTACGGCGTGGAGCTGATCGGCGCCAACCTGCAGGCGATCGAAAAGGCCGAAGACCGCGACCTGTTCAAGCAGGCGATGGAGCGCATCGGCGTGGCCGTCTGCCCCTCCGGCATCGCCACCACCCTCGAGGAAGCGGAGGTGGTGGGTGAGCAGATCGGCAGCTACCCCCGCATCATTCGCCCCGCCTTCACCCTGGGCGGCAGCGGCGGCGGCATCGCCTACAACCCCGAGGAATTCCGCGCCATCTGCCTGAGCGGCCTCGATGCCAGCCCGGTGAATCAGATCCTGATCGAGCAGTCGCTGCTCGGTTGGAAGGAGTTCGAACTGGAGGTGATGCGCGACACCGCCGACAACGTGGTGATCGTCTGCTCGATCGAGAACCTCGATCCGATGGGCGTGCACACCGGTGACTCGATCACGGTGGCCCCCTCCCAAACCCTCACCGACCGCGAATACCAGCGCCTGCGCGATCAGGCGATCGCGATCATCCGTGAGATCGGCGTGGATACCGGCGGCAGCAACATTCAGTTCGCGATCAATCCCGCCAACGGCGATGTGATCGTGATCGAGATGAACCCGCGCGTGTCGCGTTCTTCGGCGCTGGCCTCCAAGGCCACGGGCTTCCCGATCGCCAAGATCGCCGCACGCCTGGCCGTGGGCTACACCCTCGACGAGATCCTCAACGACATCACGGGCAAGACACCGGCCTGCTTCGAGCCCACCATTGATTACGTGGTCACCAAGGTGCCGCGCTTCGCCTTTGAAAAATTCCGCGGCAGCCCGGCGGTGCTCACCACGGCGATGAAGTCGGTGGGTGAGGCGATGGCGATCGGTCGCAATTTCGAGGAGTCGTTCCAGAAGGCGCTGCGCTCCCTGGAAACCGGCCACGCCGGCTGGGGCTGCGACCGGCCCGATCCCACCCCCGAGCGCTCCAGCCTTGATCGCGAGCTGCGCACTCCCGCGCCCGATCGCATCTTTGCGGTGCGCACGGCGATGGTGAACGGCTACTGCGATGCCGATATTCACCGCATCTCCTCGATTGATCCTTGGTTCCTGGCCAAGCTGCGCCGGATCATCGAAACCGAACAGCGGCTGCTTCAAGGCCGCCAGCTGGGGGATCTCGATGCTGAGGCGCTGCTGCAGCTCAAGCAGTTGGGCTTCTCTGATCGTCAGATCGCCTGGGCCACAGGTTGCAAAGAGCTCGAGGTGCGCAACCAGCGCCAGCGCCTGGGGGTGAACGCGGTGTTCAAAACCGTGGACACCTGCGCTGCCGAATTCGCCTCCACCACCCCGTATCACTACGCCACCTATGAGCGGCCGATGGAGCGGCTGACAGGTGACGGCTCGCTGGAGCTGATCGCTCCCGAAAGCGAGGTGCAGCCCGAAACCCGCCGCAAGGTGATGATCCTGGGCGGTGGTCCCAACCGCATCGGCCAGGGCATCGAGTTCGACTACTGCTGCGTGCACGCCTCGTTTGCGCTGCAGGCCGAGGGTTTCGCCACGGTGATGGTGAACTCCAACCCCGAAACGGTGTCGACCGATTACGACACCTCCGATCGCCTCTATTTCGAGCCGCTCACCTTTGAAGACGTGCTCAACGTGATCGAGGCCGAAAAGCCCGAAGGCGTGATCGTGCAGTTCGGCGGCCAGACGCCGCTCAAGCTGGCAATCCCGCTGCTGCGTTGGCTCGAATCCCCCGCCGGCCAGGCCACCGGCACCCGCATCTGGGGCACCTCGCCCGAATCGATCGACACGGCGGAAGATCGCGAACAGTTTGAGGCGATCCTGCGCAAGCTCGACATCCGCCAGCCCCGCAATGGCCTGGCCCGCAGCGAAGCTGAAGCGCGCGTGATCGCCGAGCGCGTGGGCTATCCCGTGGTGGTGCGCCCGAGCTATGTGCTCGGCGGCCGTGCCATGGAGGTGGTGTACGGCGAGGAGGAGCTCAATCGCTACATGGTGGAAGCGGTGAACGTGGAGCCCGATCACCCCGTGTTGATCGACCAGTACCTGGAAAACGCCACCGAGGTGGATGTGGATGCCCTCTGCGATGCCACCGGCCGCGTGGTGATCGGCGGCCTGATGGAGCACATCGAGCCCGCCGGTGTGCATTCCGGTGATTCCGCCTGCGCCCTGCCGGCGGTGAGCCTGGAGCAGGAGGCCCTGGCCACGATTCGCCAGTGGAGTGAAGCGCTGGCCTTGGCGCTCAACGTGAACGGCCTGATCAACCTGCAGTTCGCCGTGAAGGACGGCCTCGTGTTCATCATCGAAGCCAACCCGCGTGCTTCTCGCACCGTGCCATTTGTGGCCAAGGCCACCGGCGCTCCGCTGGCCAAGATCGCCAGCCGGATCATGGCGGGCCAAACCCTCGAGCAGATCGGCCTGACGTCCGAACCGGTGCCGCCGTTGCAGGCGGTGAAGGAAGCGGTGCTGCCGTTCAAGCGCTTCCCCGGCGCTGATTCGCTGCTCGGCCCTGAGATGCGCAGCACGGGTGAAGTGATGGGAACGGCCACCAGCTTCGGCCTGGCTTACGCCAAGGCCGAACTCGGCGCGAGTGAAGCGCTGCCCGCCAGTGGCACGGTGTTTCTCTCCACCCACGACCGCGACAAACCCGCCCTGTTGCCCGTGGCCCAGCGCCTGGCTCAGATGGGCTTCCGCCTGGTGGCCACTGAAGGCACCGCCCGCTGGCTTTCTGATGCAGGCCTCAGCGTGGAACCGGTGCTCAAGGTGCATGAAGGCCGGCCCAACATTGAAGATGCGATCCGCTCTGGCGAGATCCAACTGGTGATCAACACACCGGTTGGACGGCAAGCGGCCCATGACGACCGCTACCTCCGCCGCGCCGCCATCGATTACGCCGTCACCACCGTGACCACACTCGCTGGTGCCCGCGCTGCCGTCGAAGCGATCGAAGCCCTACAAGGCCAGGAGATGCAGGTGCGCGCCCTGCAGGACATTCATGCCTGATGGGGCGGCGGCAGCCGAGCTCAAACCCGTAGCCTGAAGCCACTTGCCTGGCTGCCGTGACCGTTGCCCCTAGCCCCGTTGTGATCACCGCCGGTAGCGATTGCACCGCCGCCTTCCGCGGCGCCTACGAGAACCGCTACACCTGGGAGCCTGGCTTCGGCGGTTACAGCGGCCGTTGCGTCTGGGAGCAGGACGACCAGCGCGTGCAGGGCACCTTCAAGGTGGGCGCTGATCTGAAGGCCCAGGTGGAGGGCATCGACAACGAGGAGATCCACAAAGCCATCGCCTCCCAGCTCTGGGAGGTGTGCATCCACCGCGTGCGCCGCAGCTTTGAGCAAACCCACGGCGACAACACCTTCACCGCTGGCGACACCGATGCCGTGGGCACCGAGGTGATCGTGGGCGGCAAGAACGCTGGTGACCGCTATCGCATCAACAACAACGTGGTGACGATGGTGCACCGCCACATCCACGGCACGGTGGTCACGATCTTCACCGAAAGCACCACCGATACCGGTCGCGGCTACCTCAGCCACGGCTACACCAGCCAGTACGCCGATCCCGCCACTGGAGCCGCCCGCGGCGGCAAAAGCACCTTCACCGACACCTTTGTGCCCCTCGCTGGCGATGGCCCCTGGGTGCTGAGTGAGCGTGTGGTGGAGACCGAAGCCTTCGGCGACACTCCCGCTGGCCGTCAGGTGTTCCGTTTTGAGGATCTCAAGGCCAACGGTTGAGTCGGGCGCCACAATGCCCTGATGCTTTCCCTCTGGCTTGGTGCTTACGACCAGGGCCTGGCTTATGCCGGCCTGGCATTGGGCACTTATCTCACCCTTCGCGTTCTCAACTTCCCTGATCTCACAGTGGATGGCTCCTTTGCCCTCGGGGGTGGTGCCGCCGCTGTGCTGATCAGCCAGGGGGTGCCAGTGCCCTTGGCATTGGTGGTGGCGATTGTGTGTGGCTGCCTGGCCGGCACGGTGACCGGTTTGATTCACACCCGCCTGGGTGTGAACGATCTCTTTGCAGGCATCCTCACCACCACTGCGCTTTATTCGATCACCCTGCGCCTGATGGGGCGCTCCAATATTCCGTTGCCTTTCACGCCTGAAGGGGTCTTGCGTCTGCCAGACCTCGGCCTTGGGATTGACGGGCGCTGGGCTGTTGCGCTCACCCTCGCGATGTTGGGGTTGGTGTTGTTGATGAGCTTGTTGCTCAGCACGGATTTCGGTCTGTCGCTGCGGGCTTTGGGCAATAACGCCACCATGGCCCGCGCCAATGGCATTAACCAGGCGCGAGGTCTCACCATTGGGATTGCAGCCGCCAATGGTTTGGTGGCGCTGGCTGGTGCTCTGGTGGCGATCTACCAGGGTTTTGCTGACGTCACCATGGGCATCGGCTCACTCGTGCTTGGCCTCGGCATGGTGATCATTGGCCAGTCGGTGCTGAGGCCGCGTTCGGTGCCGAAAGCCCTCCTGGCCGTCGCCATTGGTGCGATCTTGTTTCGCACGCTCATCGCCATTGCCTTGCAGATGGGGCTCGAGCCCGTCGACCTGAAACTGGCAACGGCTTTGTTGCTCCTGGCTGCGTTGAGCTTTGGGCATCTGCGTCTGCCTGGTTTGTCAACGGCGGGGCCTGCTCAAGCGGCGCTCTCCCAGCCGGACGGAGACGCCTGATGACGCTGATCGTCGACCAGTTGGCCTGGGGCCATCCATTGCCTGGATCAGCTTGGCGTCAACTGTTCAGCAATTTCAGCCTGAGCTGCAGCCAAGGCCAGTTTGTGGTGGTGATCGGTAGCAATGGGTCGGGTAAATCAACCCTGCTCAACCTGGTGGCAGGCACGCTCAAGCAGCAGGGCGGCACCATTGAGTTGGAGGGCAGGCCGCTCCACAACCTGCGGGATTATCAGCGCGCTCGCATGATTGGTCGGGTGATGCAAAACCCGCTCGAGGGCACCTGTCCGGGGTTGAGTGTGGCCGAAAACCTGCGTCTGGCAGAGCGGCGTCACCGGCCCGCCACCTGGTGGCACGACGGCTTCTCGATTCATCCCAATGGTGCGGATCGTCGCCGCTACCGCGCCTTGCTCGCGGATCTCGGCTTGCCGCTGGCCGATCGCTTGGATGAGCCGGTGGGGCAGCTCTCGGGCGGGCAGCGCCAAACCCTCAGTTTGGTGATGGCCACGCTGAGCTCTCCGGATCTACTGCTGCTCGATGAACACACCGCAGCGCTTGATCCCAGGGCGGAAGCCACGGTGATGGCGCTGACAGAGCGTTTGATCCGTCAATTGGGCACCACCGCTTTGATGGTCACCCATAGCCTTGAGCAAGCTCTTGGCCATGGTGATCGCCTGGTGATGTTGCACCAAGGTCGCTTGATCGGCGACTGGAATGCAGCCGAACGCGCTGAGCTCAACCCCAATTCCTTGCGCGCCATGTATGGCACGGCCTAAGTTGCGGGCCACAAGCCCTTGACGCATGGCCCTTCAGCGACGTGAATTTCTCACCCTGATGGGCGGAGGTGTCGTGAGCACCGTGGCCTTATCGGCATGTGGCAAGTTTGGTGGAACGGCCAAAGTGGATGGCCCCACCATCGGCATGTTGCAAATGGTGGATGCCCCGCCGCCGAACGAAACCCGTAAGGGCTTTGAGGCGGCGCTGGCTGAGGCTGGTTATGTCTCCGGTCAATCGGTGAATTACATCCAAAAGGATGCTGCCGGTGAACTGCCCAACACCAACTTGGTGATGAAGCAGTTTGTGGGTGAGAAAGCCGACATGATCCTTGCGGTGGGTACGCCGCCCCTGCAGGCCGCGATGCGGGAGGTGCCAGAAACCACCCCTGTGATCTTCTGCTACTGCTCCAACCCCTGGGGAGCCGGTGCCGGTACCCCGCCCGGTGGCGTTGGCCAACATCGCCCCAATGTGGTGGGCACCATCGGCACCAATCCGGTGGGCCAAGAGCTGGATTTGGCCAGGCAAGTTAATCCACAGCTCAAAACGGTGGGCTTGATCTTCAACCCCGGCGAACCCAATGCCTCCTATGAGGCCAAGATCCTCAAGGAGGAAGCAGCCAAGCGCAACATCACGGTGGAGGAGCAGTCGGTGGCCAATTCCGGCGAGGTGCTCCAGGCGGCCCAGGTGCTGGCGGCTAAGAAGGTCGAGGCCTTTGTGAAAATCGGTGATTACGCCACGATCCAGGGCTTTGGCTCGATTGCCCGGGTTGGCTTGGAGAACAAAATCCCGGTGTATTCCGTGGATGCCTCTGATATCGATCTGCCGGGTTGTCTGGCCACGATTGGTTGGTCGTATTACGACGATGGCTACGCCGCTGGTCAACTGGCGGTGCGGGTTCTGAAGGGCGAATCACCGGCAACCATGCCCTTTGAACCGCTCACCAAAACTGACTTGCTGGTGAACCTGGCTACGGCCAAAGCCATCGGCGTCACCATTCCCGAGGCCGTGATCAAAGACGCCAAAGAGGTGCGCAGCTAGGCCTCGAGGTTGCAGCTCAGCGCCAGCTCAAACGGCACGCAGCTGTTGGGGAGCTCCAGCAGCTGCGCGGTGAGCGAAGCGATGTCGCCTGGTTGGCTCATCGCTTCAAGAGGCATGGCGTTCACGGCGGCGGCCATGTCGGTGTTCACCCAGCTGGGGCAGATGGCTGTAACGCGGATGCCCTGCGCCCAGCCTTCGTTGCGCATGGTTTGGCAGAGCCCCATCAGCGCAAATTTGCTGGCGGTGTAACCAGCTAAACGCCCCTTTGAGCGTTTGCCACTCATCGACACCAGCACCATCACTCTCCCTGCGCCATGGGCGGCCAGATGGGGCCAGGCGGCACGGGTGAGCCACCAGGGCCCCATCACATTCACGTCCCAAAGCTGCTGAATTTCCTGCTCTTGGCCGGGTTCAAACAGCAGGGAAACCCGAGAAAACACACCGGCGCTGTGCACGACGGAGTCGATTGCACCGAACTGGCTCACGGTTGCCGCCACCCAGGTTTCGGCCGCGGCAGGGTCTTCGGCGTTGTAGGGGTGCAGCATCAGGCGCGGCTGGCCTTCCTCATCCACGCCGGCGTGAGCTGGATCCAGGGGCGTGCCGCTGAGGGCATCTGGGTTGCGCACACCCAGGCTGAGCCGATGGCCATCCGCCAAAAGCCGCTCGGCGATGGCGCGGCCGATGCCACGGCTGGCGCCACTGATCAAGATCGTGCGCGGCATCAGTTCGGCATGGTGACGAACTCTTCCGCCACGGTGGGGTGCAACGCCATGGTGCGATCAAAATCGGCCTTGGTGGCGCCCATGCCGATGGCAATCGCGGCCATTTGAATGATCTCGGCGGCGTGCTCGCCCACCATGTGGCAGCCCACCACCTTGCCGCTCTCGCTCTCCACCACCAGCTTGAGCAGCACTTTGGGATCACGGGCCGGCAGGGCCTGGCTCATGGGCCGGAAGCGGGCGCGATGCACCTTCACCCCACCGGTCCCGAAGCGCTCGATCGCCGCTTCCTCGGTGAGGCCTACCCCTGAGAGCTCAGGCTGGGAGAACACGGCGCTGGCCACCAGCTCGTGATCCACCTGGCGGGGTTTGTGTCCCCAGATCGTGTCGGCCAGGGCGCGGCCTTCATCCACGGCAACGGGCGTGAGGTTGACCCGATCGGTCACATCGCCCACGGCGTAGATGTGGGGCACGTTGGTGGTTTGGTCAGCGGTCACCGCGATGCGGTGGCCTTCGATCGCCACGCCAGCCGCCTCCAGGTTGAGCCCCTGCAGAAACGGGCGCCGGCCGGTGGCCAGCAGCACGCCGTTGCATGGCAGCTGTTCACCGCTTTGGCTGATCACGCAGAGATGGCCCGGGCTGCCCTCGATCGCAGCGGGGCTGTGGGCGAAGCGGATCTCGATGCCATCGGCTTCCATCGCCTCTTGCACGGCGCGGCTGGATTCGCGATCGAAGCCGCGCAAGAGGTGATCGCCGCGCACCAGCTGGGTCACCTGCACGCCGAGGCCGTTGAGGATGCAGGCAAATTCGCAGGCGATGAAGCCGGCGCCCACCACCACCACACGCTCCGGTAGGCGTTCGAGGTTGAACAGGTCATCGCTGATCCAACCCAGCTCGGCGCCGGGGATGGTGGGGCGATGGGGGCGGCCGCCCACGGCGATGAGGATGCGCTCGCCGCGGAGGCGTTGCTGTTCGCTGCCGTTCTGATCCACCACGCTCACGCTGTGGGCATCGGCGAAGCGTCCCCAGCCGCGCATCAGCTCCACGCCGGCTTTCTCCAGAAAACCGATGTGCAGCTGGTTGAGCCGATCCACCTCGGCGCGCACACGCTGCAGCAGCTCAGCGCTGTTGTGGGACACATCTCCCACGCTCCAGCCGTAGCTGGCGGCGTCGTGGAGGTGATGGCGCATGGCCGAGCCGTACACCATCAATTTTTTGGGCACGCAGCCGCGAATCACGCAGGTGCCGCCCACCCGATCCCCTTCCACAATCGCCACCCGGGCGCCATAACTGGCGGCGCGCTTGGCCGCGGCGAGGCCACCAGAGCCGGCGCCGATCACCACCAAGTCGAAATGCTCACTCATGCGAGAAGGCGGCGCAGGGCCAATGGCTGTCGTTCAGCGTAACAATATGACGATTGCCGCATAGCCCGATTTTCTGGGCGTACGCGCTCTCTCCGAGGGATGCGGACGCGTGGATCATTCCCCCAGGGCCTCCGCGACGGCCTGTTGAAACACGGCCTCATCTGGGCTGATGCCGGTCCAGCGCTCGAAGATCTGAATCGCCAGCTGCACCAGCATCTCCACGCCATCCACCACGGGGCAGCCGTGTGCGCGGGCGGCGCTCAGGAAAGGGGTGATGCGCGGGTTGGTGATCACATCCACGGCCATGCAACCGGGACCCACGCTCGACCACTCCACCGGCACCGGCTCCAGTTCGGGCGCACAGCCCAGGTGTGTGGCGTTCATCAGAAGGTTCGTGCCGCCGGGCACCTGCAGGGGTGCCTGCCAGGGCTGCCAGTGGCAGGGCACGCCGCTGGCTCGCTGCACCAGCTCTGCCACCTCGCGGCCCTGGGTTTCGCGGCGGGTGATCAGGGTGAGTTGTTCGGCGCCGGCCCAGGCCATTTCCACGGCCATGGCACGGCCGGCACCGCCAGCGCCGAGCATCACCACCCTTCGGCCTGTGAGGGGAGCCACCTTCTCAATCGCCTTCACCACGCCCTTGCCGTCGTTGTTGTGGCCGATCAGTCGCCCCTGTTCGATCGTGATGTAGTTGGCGGCACCGATGGCGCGCACGTCGTCGTCGACGGCATCGAGCATCGGAATCACCGCCACTTTGTAGGGCACGGTGATGGCCATGCCTTGGTAGCCAAGAGGTCGTAGGGCGGCGATTGCCAGGGCGAGGTCGTCTTCCGAGGCGATGTCGTTCTTCCAGAACTGCCAATGCAACCCGTAGTGGGCAAACACCGCATCGAACATCCGATCGATCGGGTTCTCGGCCACCGGATGGCCGAGCATGCCGGTCATCTGTTTCTGGGGAGGAATCACGGGATGGCTGCCCTGCAGGCCTCAGCCTGATCAGGCGGCTAGTAGCTGGCAACCGTTTGGCCAGGCAGCGTGCAGGCCGCGGCGGCCAGTGCTTCTAAGCGATGCTGGGCCGATGCACGCACCCTCCCAAGCGATGGCCCTGGCTGAGCCCCTGAGTTGGCAGCAGCTGGAGGATCAGCTCACGCCGCTCAGCGAGGCGGAGCTGCAGCACCAGCGGGTGGAGGGGCCCACCAATGCCCAGGCGCGGCTGCGCCTGTTCGGGCGGCCCGAGGCGGAGGTGCGCGTCACCCTCTACCGCGATCACCACGCCTGGTGCCCCTACTGCCAAAAAGTGTGGCTGTGGCTGGAGGAGAAGCGGATCCCGTATCGGGTTCGCAAGGTCACGATGTTCTGCTACGGCGAGAAAGAGCGCTGGTTTAAGCAGATCGTTCCTTCCGGGATGCTGCCCGCCCTCGAGCTTGATGGTCACCTGATCACCGAAAGCGACCTGATTCTCCAGGCGCTCGAGGAGGCGTTTGGCCCGCTGGCAGAGGGTCTGCAGGACCCGGATGTTTTTGCACTGCGCCAACTGGAGCGGCGCCTGTTTCGCGCCTGGTGCCAGTGGCTCTGTTACTGCGAAGGCGAGGGGCCGCACACGGCTCGAGCCGAACAGCACTTCATCCGCATGGCCGGCTTGGTGGAGCAGGCCCTCGAGGCCACATCGGGCCCGTTCTTCCGGCCCAGCTTCGGCACCGCCGATGTGATCTTCGTGCCTTACATGGAGCGCATGAACGCGTCACTCGCGTATTACAAGGGCTATGGCCTGCGTAGTCAGCATCCGGCCATCGATCGTTGGTTTGCGGCCCTCGAGCAGCGCACCACTTACCTGGGCACCCAGAGTGATGTGCACACCCATGCGCACGATTTACCCCCGCAGATGGGGTGTTGCTTGGCGAGTGGCAGCGCTGAGCAACGCCAGGTGGCGCGGTTGATTGATCAGGGCCCCTGGCCGTCATCCGGCGAACCCGCCCACCCCGCTGTGGTGGAGACCCGCCAGAGCGAACCAGCCGGTGCTGCTCTGGAGGCCCTGGCCCGAATGCTGCGCCACCGCGATCGCTTGCTGCAGGTGAATCCGCTGGGGGGGCTCGCTCTTGATCAGGCCCTGCGCTGCGCCCTGACCAACTTGTTGGCCATGCCCCACCAGCCCCTGCTGGCGCCCCCGGCCGGCACCGCTGCAGGCTTGCGCTACTGGCGCGATCGCATCAGCGTGCCGCGCGACATGAGCCTGCACGCAGCGCGGCGCATGCGCTGTGCCCTAGAAGCAACAGCGGCTTTGGCAGGCCTGGAGCAGGGGCCAGCGCTGCCGGTGCAGCACCGCCGCGATCAGAACCCTCTGCCCTTCGTGCAAACAAGCTGAGGATCAGCGGCCGTTGAGTTCGCCCCGCTTGGTCATTAGATAAGTCACCAGCTCCTGTTGGAGGGTGAGCAGTTCGCGGGTGCAGCCTCGGAAGGCGGCCCGATGGCGGATCTCGTCGTGGCGGGTGTTGAGATCGCGCAGCATCAAATCGATGGCGTCGAGTTCGGCTCGGTTCATCGATCAGACAGACAAGCCCTCCGACCCTATCAACGCCCTGAACCACCGCTATTTTTCGTCCAGCTGGTGGTCAACGCATGAGAAATCCATGGATGCTTCCGGCGCTGGTGGCGTTGCAGGTGGTGGCGGCGCCGGTGCAAGCCCTGGAGCTCAACGGGCAAACCTGGTTCACCAGGCCGCCCTGGAAGGTGGATTTCACCAACTACTACGCCTATGTGGGGCAAACCGGCGCGACTTACTACTTCACGCTGACCCTGCCTGAGGAAGCTGGGGCCGGTTTGGGCGGTTTGGTGATTCAGCAAACCCGGGGGGTTGATCGCAACTTCCAGTTCGCACCCGAGCGCACCAAGGCGTTTGTGGGGCGGCCGCGGCGTGAGGGGGCCTCGATCCCGGTGCAGGCCCAGTTTGACGAAACGGAGCGCCGGGTCACGGTGCAATTCCTCCAACCACCGCAGCCGGGGCAAACGATCACCCTGGCGCTCAAGCCCTGGAACAACCCCTTCCAGGCCGATACCTACATGTTTGCGGTGCAGGCACTGCCAGCAGGGCCCAATCCCGTGCCTGCCTCGCTGGGCTTCGCCACGATGCCCATCTTTGATGGCATTCGTCTGTAATGCGTTGATAGCGATTGGATCATGTGCTCATCGGTCTGATTGCGCTGCGAGCTATACCAAAATTGCATAACTCGTCATCTTGTGATGTGGATGGCTGTTGAGGGATCAACACCTGGGTAACTTTTTCAAGTTGCCTTGCAATAGCGCGCGTGTCGCTGAGATCACTTGCTGACCAGCCAGTCTCCGCCGACGCAGATTCGATGGCCGTGGTGGCGGCTTACATCGCCGAGCACTACGCCACGCTGCTGCGCATTGCTGATGTGGCTCGCGCCTGCCATGTGAGTGTGCGCACCCTGCAGAACCTTTGCCATGCCCATTGCGGGGAGCCGCCTCTCAAGGTGTTGCGGCGCTTCCGGTTGCAACAACTGCACCACGCCGTGATCAGCCATCCCTGGACACCTTTGCGCGTGCACTACGGCAGTTGTGGGCTCAACGGCTCGTTGGCTGATCGTGACCTATTTCTGCAGATCTATGGCTGCACGGTGCGCGAGCACCAGGAGGCTTGCCGCAGCAAACGCTTCCTGCATGCGCTGGCGCCGGATCTGGTCCGCAGCGCCTAGCGATCGAATCGGTTTAGGGTCAGCCCATGGCATTGCGGCTGCCCCCTTTCCAACCGTTGCCGCCTCCATCAGGCAGCGCTGGTGATCTGCTGGAGGTGCCGCTGCAGGCGCTTCAGCCCACCCAGCTGTGTGTGGGCATGGCGGAGATTCGCAGCCGCCAGCTTGATTTCGCCAACGACGATCCCAAACAGCGGCGCCGCTATTTGAAGCGCAAGCCCACGCCGCTGGTTCGCAGTGCTGCCGGCGAGCTGTGGATGGTGGACCGGCACCACCGCTTGCGGGCGCTGCTCGAGCTCGACCCCAACGCCATGGCCTTTGGCTATGTGGTGCTGCAGTTGGCGGTGGCGGAGCGCCATGCGGTGCTTGAGCAGTTGCACCAGCGGGGCTGGCTCTATCTCTATGACGGCCGTGGCCTGGGACCGTTGCACCCCATGGCCCTGCCCACCAGCCTCAGCGGCACGCACGACGATCCCTATCGCAGCCTGGTGTGGAAGCTCAAGCGCGAGGGGCTGGTGGAAGCGGCTCCCTTGATTCCGTTCCACGAATTCCGCTGGGGTGCCTGGCTGCGCAGCCGCAACCTGCCCCATTTCAGCTCCGATCGGCTTGAACCTGCCCTGCCCGCGGCGCGGGCGCTGGTGCGCTCTCAGGCGGCCTCCCATCTGGCTGGTTGGATCCCGTCGTAATGCCTAGCGTTGTGGCAGCAGCCGCATCGGGGGATCCATGGTTCGTCATCTACTGGTGCCTATCGATGGCTCGGATCTCACGGCGGGGGCGGTGAGCGAAGCCCTAGCCCTGGCCAAGCAGTGCGGGGCGCGGGTGAGCTTCTTTCATGTGCAGCCCAGCTACTACGGCCGCCCGGATGTGGCCATTTATGGCGAGGGTTTGGTGCTGGATCCGGCCTTGAGTGAGCAATTCAGCCAGGCCAATGCCCGCTTGGCGCGCTCGATCCTGGATCAGGCCCTCGAGCAGGCCGGGGCCGCAGGGGTGGAGGCCAGTGGCGACACCTGCGTGAGTGCGCTGGTGCATGAGGCCATCCTCGAGGCCGCCGAGCGCCTCAAGTGCGATTTGATCGCGATGGCCTCCCATGGTCGCCGCGGTCTGGCGGGCCTGTTGATCGGCAGTGAAACCCAGCGGGTGCTCACCCAGGCCCGCTGCCCGGTGCTGGTGATCCCGCCTGCAGATCGCTAGCGCGGGCGATCAGCCCATCGGCGGTGGCGCGATACACGGCTTCGGCTTCAGCGCTGCTGCGGCCAAAACAGGTCATGCCGAGCTTGCCGTATTCCGAGAGGCAGCCCAACAGATGAAACACGCTGCCCCGCAGTCGCGCCGGGTCGTAGTGCAGGTCGGCTTCGGCCACGATGTCGATCAGATCGGCTGGCAACAGCCCTCGCAGTTGCGGGTGGGTGAGGTTGTCGGTGGCGCTGTAGTACACCGGCTGGCCTGTGGGAGCGAGAAACAGGCCGGTGGCCGGATCCAGCTCGCCGGTGGTGATCGCCCGCAGGGCCATGGTGGGGTGGGTGGTGCCCCCCTGGCGCAGGTTCACCTCGATCGCCTGTAGGTCCCAGCGCCCCTCGATGCGGCGGGCAATGAAGTCCACCGCATAGCGCTCCAGCGCTCCCTCACTGGCCAGGGCTTGCCCCACCGCCTCGCCGTGGTGCATCAGCTCCAGCCGGTAGCCGTCATCGGCTGGAAAGCGACAGCCCAGGTAGGTTTGCCCGGCGGCACCGCCGAGGATCTGCTCGTGGGTCGACACCAGCTCCACCCGGCCGCCAGGGTGAATCGTGCCCTGCACGCTGGGGGAGCTGAGCGCATCGCCGCCCTCCAGCCAGGCTTCCACCAAGGCGCCCTGCTGGGCCATGAGTTCTCGCCAACCCTCGGCCGGCATCGGCAGTTGTGCCAGGGCAGCGGCCAACGCCTGGCGCCGTTCCCGGGCGCTGCGGCCCGCCAGGGCCAGGGGTTCGAGGTTGAGGGTGGCGTTGCCCTCGCCGCTCACACCCTCGTTGAGCTTCACCACACAACGCCGTAGCTGGGGGTGGGCCTCCCATAGCTCGGCCGCCGCCTCCGCCAGATCCTCGGGGTTGTGCACCAGGGCACTTCCGGGGGGATGGGGTACACCGCAGCGCTCAAACAGGGCACGGCTACCCGCTTTGCTGCCCCAGTACCCCAGGGCGGGATCGGTGCCCAATAGCGGCACCTGCAGCTGTTCAGAAAGGCGTTTCTCCAGGTCCGTCACCACGAAGCAGCTGATGAAGCTGCGGCCGGGGCGTAGAAGATCTCTGATGCGCTTGAGCAGTGCCGGCCGCTCTAGCAGCTTTTCGGTGAGGGGCCTGTTGCTGGCGTCATCGGTGTCAAACAGGTGCAGGCGCCGGCGGGCGTGGGAGGTGGGTACGCCCGGCATCAGCTCGAGCACCGCATCCACCACCAGCTCGGGCAGCAATTTGCTGGTGACGTAGATGGCGCGCACGCCTGGATCGCGCAGCCGGATCAGCGAAAACAGCTGTCGCTCCTCGTAGTGGTGGGCCCCGGTCACCAGGGCCATCAGCGCCTGATCCATCGACAGCGATGGCACCACCAGCACATCGAACTGGCCGCTCCCTCCGCTCTGCTCACAGCCCCAGCCGGGTTGGAGCTGAGCCTGCAGCTCCTGAAATGACAGGGCCATAAGGATGTCAGGGCTGATCCATCACTCCACCAATCTGGCTGCTACGCAGAGGTTGAAGAGCTGTGTGGTTAAGGCGATGGCAGGCGTGGAGGCCACTCTGGAAACCTGGCAGGCGCCCGCCGAGCGCTCGGATCCGATCGATCTGCTTGAGCAGCAGAACGCCCACCGCCTTCCCTGGCTTATCGCCGAGCGACACAGGCGCATGGCCAAAAGCCCGTTTGCCTGGTTTCGCGGCAGTGCCGCGGTGATGGCTCGGGATCTGGGCTGCAGGCCCCGCAGTGATCAGTTGGTGCAGCTCTGCGGTGATGCCCATCTGCTCAATTTCGGGTTCTATGCCTCACCGGAGCGCACGTTGGTGTTCGACATCAACGACTTTGATGAGACGTTCCCCGGCCCCTGGGAGTGGGATCTCAAACGCCTGCTGGTGAGCCTGGTGTTGGTGGCCCGCCAATTGGGGCTCGATGGCGAGGAGCAGCTTGGCTTGGCTCGCAAGGTGGCGACCCGTTACCGCAAGGCGATCGCCGGCTTTGCGGCCATACCCACGCTGGAGCTGTGGACCACCCTGTTGCACGTGGAACAGTTTGTGGAGGAGCAGCCCCGTGGCTCCTTTCGCCGCCACCTGCGCGCCGCCGCCGCTTCAGCCTGGCGGCGCAGCGGTCGCCAGGCGGTGGCCCGCTACAGCGAGCGCCTGGCCGATGGTCGCTGGCAGCTGCGCCATGAGCCGCCGTTGCTTTGGCGCCACCGGCAGGTGGATCCAAGCTTCTTCACGCAGCCCGACCACGATCAGGCTCTAGCTGTGCTGCTTCACGGGTATCTGGCCAGCGTGCAGGCCCACCGGCGCCACTTGATCAGCAGTTATCGGATCCTCGACACCGCCTACAAGGCTGTGGGTGTGGGATCGGTGGGCACCCGATGCAGCATCACGTTGCTGCAAGGCCCCCATCCCGACGACCTGTTGCTGCTGCAGAGCAAGCAAGCCCTGGTGTCGGCCCTGGCCGAGCCGCTGGATCCACTGCAGGCCAGCGCCCCCGCCCATCAGGGCCAACGGGTGGTGGAGGGTCAGCGCTTGCTTCAGAGCGTGAGTGATCCCTTCCTGGGGTGGACCACCACCCCAGGTGGGCATCACGTGTATTGGCGTCAGTTGCGTGATTGGAAAGCCTCGCTGGCGGTGGAGGAGATGAAGCCCGATGCGCTCAAGGCCTATGGCCGTCTGTGCGCATCGGTGTTGGCACGCGCCCATGCCCGCTCCGGTGATCGCCTGGCCCTGGCCGATGCCCTGGAGGGGCAGAGCGCGATCGATCGAGCCCTCAGCCTTGATGCTGTGGCTTACGCCAATCAGGCAGAAAGCGACCACGGCCACCTGCTACAGGCCATGGCCTCGGGGCGGCTCAGCAGCTGAGGGCTAGAAATTCAGCTCGATCTGCATGCCGGCAGCAAGGATGCCAGGCACTGGTTCAGAGGCGCCGCTGGGGTTGAAGATCCACTGCAGGGTGGGCTGCAGATTGAGGCTTTCATTGAGCTGGATCTTGTAGCCCAGCTCGAGCATGCCCTCGTAGGGGCTGGTGCTGAGCTGGTTGCTGAGGCCGCCGCGCCCGATGCCCAGCAGTGCCACATCCAGGGGCCGACCCGGCAGCGGGCCCTGGATCACCACGCCACCAGCGATGAAGCTGGTGGCGATCACCTGGGCACTGTCGGGCGTGTAGGAGCCGCCCACCCAGAGGCGATCATCCAGGCCCAGGGGCAGCCCGCTGCGCCAGGTCACTGTTCCGTACACGCCATCACCGTTCTCGGAGGTGATGAACCCACCCAGATTGATCGAGCCAGCGGGCAGCTGGTTCTGCACCTGCACCGGTTGAGAGCAGGTGCCTCCGTGCCGGCTGATGCCCTGCGGGGTGCGGCAAGCCGCGATCGGGGTTGCGGTGGCTGCACCCCAGCCGTCTGGCTCGAGGGTCAGTTGCAGGAACTGGGCGCTGCCGCTGCCATCGGGTACGCCATCGGGGAAGTCGGTGAGCCACTTGCCGATTCCCTGGGTGGTGCTCAGATCAAACAAGCCGTAGCGCACGGTAACGCTGTCGCTGGGATGGATCGAGAGCACACCGCCCAGGGCGGCAAAGGGATCGATCGGCAGGTTTGGTGTGTAGAGGTTGAGCGTGTCGTTGAGCGAGGCGTGCACGTAGAAATTCAGCACCGGTGCCGCCACGAATTCAGGATCCAGCGGCAGGATCCCCGCTTTCACCCCGAGCCAGCCATCCCCCCGTTTGCGTTCCACGGAGGCTTCGCTGAAATACAGCCCCACAGGGTTGGCGGCTGTCTGCAGGGAAAACAGGGCGCCGATCTGCTGGTTGTAGTAGGCATCACCCGCGTCGTGATTCACATTGAGGTTGAGGCGCCAATGGTCGAATTCATCCCAGCGTTCGGTGGGTTGGTTCAGTCCACTGCCCAGCGTTAGGTCGAGGGAGGTTTGCTGAATCCAGCTGCCCGCGGAGCGCAGTCCACCGATGGGATTGAACAGCGGTTCGGCGGTGAAGCTGCCCTGTAGCTCCATCCAGTTCGGGAGATCCAAAAGCGTTTGCAGCGTGGGCCAGGAGTTGTTCAGCTCAATCAACTCCACCTCGCCAGAGGCTGGGGTGCTGGGATCAGCGAGCGCTGGTGGCGCTAGTGCCGTGAGGGGTAGCAGGGCCGATGCAGCCAATCTGCGCGCCAGGCGGCTCAGCAGGCCTGGATGGCATAGCTGGTGCATGTCGGCCGGGTCGTTGCTGCCCAGGCTCTGGCCTCAGGCGGCAGATTGGCAAGGGCGTGCCGTGTAAACGGATTAGAAATTCAGTGGCACTTGTACTCCCGCCGCCAGACGTTCAAGCACCGATTCGGCTGCACCACTGGGATTGACGATCCATCGCAAGGTGGGCTGAAGATGGAGGCGTTGGTTCACCTGAATCCGCTAGCCCAGCTTGAAAACGCCTTCGTAGAGGCTGCTGGCGCATGGCCTGCGGGGGTGCGGGGTGGCCACAGGATCTGTCGTGTGGCCAGTTGTGGCAACAACGTTGAGGTGCCGGTTGCCTGGCGGGATCAGGCCTTCTTCTGGCGGCTGCGGCCCTTGCGGGTGGGGGCGGCAGGCTTCTTGTCGGCCTGCTCCGTCACCGTCACAGGTTCCAGTTCACCCTCGCCGCTCACCACCACGCTCACCACGCGGCCGCCCTGGCGGAGTACCCGCTGCAGGGCTTCGTTCATGCGGCTGAAGGGAACGCGGGTGGTGTAGGCGCCGTGGCGCACAAAGCGGTTGTTGGCGATACCTGTGGCGGTGATGGTGACCACCCGGCTTCCTTCGCCGGCGGCGCCAGCGCTGGGGCTGGAAACCAGCAGCTCCTGGCTGCGGAATCCGTAAGCGGGCGTGCCATCGATGCGGCGGTCGCTGCTCAGATCGGCCAGCGGCAGATCGCTGCTGCTGGAGGTGGCGGCGCGGAAGGGCCCATCGGTGCTGATGTGGGCATAGCGGCTTGCGGCCGACACGGCCACGGGCACCGGGCGGTTTTGGTGCAGGGCTCGGCCGAGCTTGAACTGGGTGCCGCTGCCATCCCCTTTCACCGATGCAGCGGCGCCGCAGGCCAGCTGCATCAGCCAGGAGAACTGGCGACCCTCATGGCCCGCCGAATAACTCCAGCCGTGCAGATGAGGTACGCTGTCGTTGCCGAAAGTGTGGTTGTATTCGGCGCTATCAAGGTAGGAATCGATCTCGGCGTCGTAGCCCTGCTCTTGCAGGATCGTGAAGTGGTGCAGCATCTCCTCTCTGTTCTGAGGGGCGCGGCCCAGCAGGTGTTTGTGGTTGAGCTCGATGAAGCGGTAGGGGTTGCAGTTCTCGAAGAAACGTGAGCGATAGAGCGCGCTCTTGGCCACGGCGCGCACTAGCTCGCGCACATTTAGGTCGCCGTTGCGGAATAGCGATTCGGCGCCCTCCAGGCGCTCGTTGCTCATCAGATATTGGCCGCCCAGCACCTGCTGATACACCGCGCGGATGATCGCGTTTTGGTCGTCAGTGGAGGCTTGGGGCCGGCTTTCTTTGCGTTGGCCGGCGGCAAACCGCTCGATACCCAGGGCAGGTGCTTGAACGAGAGACATCACGGTCGGGCTCGCTAGGGGAAACCGGCCGGACCGTAGAGGCGTTGATCGATGCTGTCAGCAGACCATTGCGAGGTCTTTACGCGCCTGCACGGCATCGCTGGGCAGGTCGGCTCATAGCGGATGGATCTCATCGAGCACCTGGCCGCTGCTGCAGACCGTGCGGCAGGAGCGCTGTTGCTGGCGGCTCAGTTTGCGGGCGGCGATATAGGCCAGCAAAGGGTTGGGGTAGGTCTTGCTGGTGTTCCAGCTGCCGTCGGTGCCCTGCATCAAAACCTGGGTCTGCATGGAGCTCTGCCCCTGTGAATCCACTGGGCGGACCCTATGGATCAGGGGTGGCAGTCCTAGGTAGCAGCAGCTACCAATCGCAGAATTTCTTCCGATTTAGGCCTAGCTGCCTTGGGCGCGTTGCAGCTCCTCGGCGATGCGCTGGCAGCGTGTGCCTTGGCGCAGTTGCGGTTCTGAACTGCGCACCTCCAGCTGCGCCTCGCGGCTTCGGCTGCAGTTCCAGGAGGCCAGCACCGTGACCCGCTGGGCCATCGGCAGGCCGCAATTGGGGCGATCGGCGGCAAGCACCTGGCTGGCACTGCTCACGGATGGATCAATCACCAGGCCGAGCTGATGCAGAGGCTCAGCCAGGGCATCAAGCAGGGCGTCGCTCTCCACGCTGGTAATCCAGGAAAACAGCGCCATCGCAAGCCTGTTGCTGCCGTCAAGGTAACGGCGTGCAGCGAGCTGCATCAAGTGCTTTTCGGCACCGAATGATTAAGACACCGTAAACGCTGTTGAAGGGTTGTTCGCGTCCTGGAGGCGCCAGTCGAGTTGTTCGCCGGCATGGAAGGGCACCACGCGGGTGGGTTTGGCTGTGCCATTGGCCAGTTCAAGGATGGCGGGCAAGCCTGCTGCCGCTGGATCGTGCTCACAACGCTCCAGCGTGATGGTGCCTTCGTTGAGGGGCAAGCCATAAAAGCGCGGCCCATTCAGGCTGGCGAAGGCTTCGAGGTGCTCGAGGGCGCCGTCGTCGCTGAACACCTGCGCGTAGCTCTCGATCGCGTAAGGGGCGTTGTAGATGCCGGCGCAGCCGCAGCTGCTCTCTTTGGCGTGGCGCAGATGGGGTGCTGAATCGGTGCCCAGGAAAAACTTGGCATTGCCCGAGGTGGCAGCCGCACGCAAGGCCAGCCGGTGCTGTTCGCGTTTGGCCACCGGTAGGCAATACATGTCCGGTCGTAGCCCCCCCCGAAACAAGGCGTTGCGGTTGATATGCAGGTGATGGGGCGTGATGGTGGCGGCCAGGTTGGCGGGGCCCGATTGCACAAACTGCACCGCATCGCTGGTGGTGATGTGTTCCAACACCACCTTCAAATCGGGGTGGTTGTCGATCAGGGGCTTGAGATGCCGCTCAATGAATACGGCTTCACGATCGAAGATGTCCACCGCTGGATCGGTGACCTCGCCATGGATTAGCAGGGGCATGCCGATGCGCTCCATGCAGTGGATCACCGGCGTGATGTGGTTCAGATCGCGCACGCCCGCATCGGAGTTGGTGGTGGCGCCTGCCGGATAGAGCTTGGCGGCGGTGAACACGCCCTCACCAAAACCACGCTCCAGCTCCTCGGGCGCGATGGTTTCGGTGAGGTAGGCCGTCATCAAGGGGGTAAAGCCTGCAGCAACCGCAGGGCCGGCGCTGCGCTCAAGGGCCGCCAGGATCCGTTCGCGATACGCCCTGGCCTGCTCCACCGTGGTGATCGGCGGCTTGAGGTTGGGCATCACAATCGCCCGTGCAAATGGCCGGGCTGTGTGGGCCACCACCGCCTGAAGCGTGTCGCCATCACGCAGGTGTACATGCCAGTCGTCGGGCCTGCGGATGGTGAGGGTCTGCCCTGGCCTGCTCACTGCCATCGCCTTGATCGGCCCCGCAACTGTTTGGTGTCCAGTCTGTGCCTCAGAGCGGCAGGGCGGCGCCCTGGTGTGTGTGCAGCAGGTTGAGGGTGTCTTGCAGGGGCATGGGCTTGGCTACCAGGTAGCCCTGCCCCCACTGAAAGCCATGGCGCTCGAGCCATTGGCGCTGGCCTTCGGTTTCCACACCTTCAGCGGTGGTGTGCAGATCGAGGGCTTCGGCCATGGCCTGAATCACCTCAAGGATGCGATTGCTGGGCTGCTCCGGTGCATCGAGCAGCTTCACAAAGCTCATGTCCACCTTGAGGCTGTGGAAGTGGAAGCGGTTGAGGCGGCTGAGGGAGGAATAGCCGGTGCCGAAATCGTCGATCGCCAGCAGCACGCCGCGCTCATGCAGCTGGTTGAGCGTCTGGGCGATGTCTCCATCGGCTTGCTGCAGGCTGCCTTCGAGCATTTCCAGTTGCAGTCGCCAGCCCTGGGGTAACGGTTGTGTGTCGATCAGGGCAAACAGCTCCTCGAGCAGCGCGGCACTTTCGAGCAAGGCACTGGAGAGGTTGAGGCTGAGCACCATCTCCTGGTCAGGCTTCACCCGCGCCATGGCGTGGCTGGCTGTGATCGATTGGCGGATCATCTGCAGATCAAGCTGGCCCAGAAGATCGGCCCGTTCTGCAGCCGCCAAAAACAGGCTTGGCATCACCAGCTCTCCATGGCTGCGGCGCCAGCGCGCCAGCGCTTCCACCCCTTTGAACTGCTGGGTTTTGAGATCAAAGAGCGGCTGAAAATGGGGCTCGAGCTGGCCGTTGCGTAAACCCCGCCGCAGCTCGGATTCCAGCTCCAGATCCTGCTGAGCCTGAATGCGGCTGGCTAGATCAATGCAGCTGTAATGGCTGCCCGGACGCCGTGCGGCATTGCGCAGGGCGATGGCGGCGTCGCTGAGCAGATCGTTGGCGTTGCCGTAATTTCCCTGAACGAGAGCTGCACCCACCGCCACCGGAGAGCTGAGCAGCTGCTGTCCCATGCCCACCGGTGGATGCAGTTGCTGGGTGATGGCTGCGGCGAGCTCACACAACTGGGCCTCTGTCGCCAGGAAGGGAGCGAGCACCAGCCACTCTTGATCCGTGAGTTCGCAGCAGCTCGCGTTCTCGGGTAGCGCCTGGCCCAGGCGTTCCCGTTGCGCTTCGCGTAACACGCCGGCTGTCGCTTCCCCCAGGGCCCCAGCGATGCGCCGCAGGTCTTTGAATTCAAGCCGGATGATGCCGAAGCAGGCCTGGTTGCTCTGGCTGAGCATCAGCTCCACCATGCTCAGCAGTTGCTCTTTGCTGGTGAACAAATCGCTGCTGAGCCGCAGCGATTCGCTGTGGGGCTCCTGCTCTTGGCGTGCCTCATGGGCTTGGGCCAGGAGGCGAGTTTGGCGCTTTAACTCCATCTGCTGAACGGCTAACCTCGCCAGCCGTTCCATGGCCTGGATCTGGTGGGGCTGTAGTTGCCTGGGCTGCTGATCCACCGCACACAAGCTGCCGAGGGCCAGGCCATTGCTGGCGATTAACGGGAAGCCTGCATAAAACCGGATGTGCGGTTCCTGCAGCACCAGAGGGTTATCGCAGAAGCGAGGGTCGTTGAGGGCGTCTTCAATGATCAGCGGCGTGCGCTGCAGGATCGTGTGGCCACAGAACGAGATGTTGCGAGGGGTTTCTTTGGCATCCAGGCCAATGCAGCTCTTGAACCACTGACGGTTCTCATCCACGAGCGAGATGATGCCGATCGGTGTATGCGCGATGTCGCGCACGAGGGCGCCGATGTCATCAAAAACCTGCTCGTCCGGGCTGTCGAGCACGCCGTAACTGCGCAGTTCCTGCAGACGTGCCGCGTCGTTGGAGGGGATGGGGGCCTGCAACATGGATGCAGGGAGAGCGCAAGCTTTGGTGAAACCCTAAGCAGGATGAAGATCTTTGTCAGGCCCCATTTGGGGAGGTTGTCGTTTCACCCCTGATCAGCTCCTCCAGCGAGACGGCCGGCATCGGTTTGCCGAGCAGAAAGCCCTGAAAGCTGTCGCAGCCAAGGGCCAGGAGCTCTTGGAGCTGGCGATCTGTTTCCACGCCTTCGGCCAGGCAGCTGAGCTGCAGCTCATGGGCCATCAGGATCGTGGCCTTCACGATGCTGCGATCAGAGGCGTTGTTGGGGAGGTCGGTCACAAAGCAGCGGTCGATCTTCAGCCGTTGCAGTGGCAGGCGCTGCAGGCTGGCCAGGGAGGAGTAGCCGGTGCCGAAGTCGTCGATTGCGAGGCGTACGCCCGCTTCAGCTAGAGCGGCAAGGGTGTTGGCGGCTGCATCGGGGTTGCTGATCAACGCTGTTTCTGTGACTTCCACCTCCAGTTGCGTTGGCGGGATCGCCCACTGCTCGCACAACCCGAGCAACAGTTGATCGAGAGGTTCTTCCTCTGGATCCAGCTGCTGGCCCGACACATTGACCGCGAGCAGCGGCAGGTGTACCCCTGAGCGCTGCCAGCAATGCAGTTGCGCCAGGGCCTGCTCGATCACCCAGCGACCAATGTTGCGGATCAATCCGCTTTGCTCTGCCAGAGGAATGAAGCGTTGGGGCGGGATGTCTTCGCCGCGCTGGGTGTGCCAGCGCAGCAGCGCTTCAGCGCCGATCAACCGCCGCCCACGATCCCACTGAGGCTGGTAGTGCAGATGCAATTCCTTGCGATCGATGGCGCGGGCCAGGCGCTGCTCAAGATCCAGGCTTTCGCGGATCGCCTGGCTGATCGCTGTGGAATAGGCCCTGAGCCCACCCTTGCCCTGGCGCTTGGCTTCGGTGAGAGCGGTGTTGGCCCATTGCAACAGGCTGGAGGGATCACTGCCGTGGTCAGGCGCGATGCTCACTCCCACGCAGGCGCTGAGCTGCACTGGCATCGGTGTCTCCAGCCGCGGCACCACCTGGTGCAGCCAGTCCTGCAGCTGCCGGCCCAGCTCCATCGCTTCGGCGAGGTTGCCGATGTTCTCGCTGCGCACCACCAGGAAGGTGTCGTTGTCGAGGCGGGCAAGCCAATCACTGGCTTGCAGGCGCAGGCGTAGGTGTTCGCCGCACCAGTGCAGGAGCTGGTTGCCAGCATCAACCCCAAAGCTGTCATTGATGCTTTGAAAATTGTCGAGGTCGATGCAGAGAATCGCTACCTGGCGGTTGTAGGGAAGCTCACGAATGCGCTGCTCCAGATAGTGGATGGAAGCCAGCCTGTTCGGTAGCCCCGTGAGCGCATCGGTCTGGGTGGCGTGCTCCAGCTCCAGCTGCAGATTGCGTTGATGGTTGAGGTTTTGGAGGGTGCCGAGGGTGTAGAGCGCGGCACCGCGCTCATCGCACGTTGTGGTGCCGCGGTGCAGCACCAAGTTGATGCGGCCATCGGGGAGCAGCAGGCGGTGCTCGAGTTGGTAAGGCCTACCGCTCAACCATGACTGACGCACACTGGCAGCCACCAGGTTGCGATCGTCGGGGTGGATGGCATCCAGCAGTTGCTCGAAGCTCACGCTCTGGCTGGGGTCGCTCTGCAGTAAACGGTGCAACTGAGCAGACCACAGCATTGATCCGCTGCGGTGATCAATGCGCCAGCTGCCGCATTGCTGCAAGTGCTCCGCTTCGCTGAGCAGCTCGATCAGCTCTGAACACTCCTCAGGGCTCATGCGGCTGAGCATAGGCAGCGCATCAACCCTGTCTGGACCGGGAGTATCAGGGTTAATGGCTGTTGTTTTTTGAGGGCTTCTCCCTAGCCTGGGACATGGCCTTCAGCACCCTTCCCGCACCGCTGCGGCGGATTGGCCGGACCGGCCTCGCGGTGGTAGGCATCACTGCCGCGTTGGGAGTTTTGGGAGCTTGTCGTTGGGGCCGGCCCAGCGTGGATGTGCCGGTGTCCAACTGGCCTGGATACGAATACATGTATCTGGCCCACAAGCTTGGATTGGATCAACAGGCCGGCATCACGATCAGGCCGCTGCAGTTCCCCGATCCGCAGACGATCGTGCATGCCTACCTGCGCGGTGAAGTGCCCCTGGCGCAGCTCACCACGGTGGAGGCGGTGGATCTCTGCGGGCGGGCACCGAGCCGTTGCCCCGAGATCGTGCTGATCCTGAATGAATCCCGTGGTGGTGATCAGATCGCTGTAGCGAACGCCATCCCCTCCATCAAGGCGCTGAAGGGTCAATCGGTGGCGGTGACCTTCTCCACCCTGGGGCCCTATGTGCTCAGCCGGGCCTTGGAGCAGCAGGGCCTGGCCCTCACCGACGTGCAATTGCGCAATATCCCCTTGGCCAAGATGCCCGATGCCTTGCGCAGTGGCGAGGTGAAGGCGGCTGTGTTTTTCCCCCCCTACAGCGACTACGCCGCGCGCGATGGTGCCTCGCGCACCCTGTTCGATAGCAGTGCCATTGCGGGCGAGGTGTTCGACGTGCTGGCGGTGGACCCCACTTTTCTGCGCCGCCATGGCGACACGGTGACGGCCCTGATCCGCGCCTGGGCCGCGGCCCACCAGGCAGCACGGCGCGATCCCGAACGGGCGATTGCCCTGGCTGCTCAACGCGAGCAGCTCAGCCCAGAGGAATACCGCCAGGCCGAGCAGGGGCTGGTTTATTTCAGCCTGGAGCAGCAGTTGCCGATGCTGCAGCCCGGGGGTGTGTTGGCTCGCAATCTCCAGGCGGTGCAAGCGGTGCAGCAACGGCTCAAGCTCACGCCGGAGCAAGCGCCGATTCCAACGGTGTCGGCTCGGTTTGTGAAGGCTGCCCAATGACACGTGCCCGTTGGTTGCTGGCGGTTGCAGCTTTGGCCGGTGTGGCCGCTCTGGCGGCCTGTGGGCTGTTCCGGCGCGAGCCGAAGGTGCGATTGGCGATCGTGGATTGGCCGGCCTACGAATACTTCTATCTCGCCAGCCGCAAGGGGTTGGATCGGCCGCTCGGCTACAGCCTGCAGGTGGATCAATTTGGCTCGCTGCAGGATCAGCGCCAGGCCTTCAGCCGTGGTGATGTGGACGCGATCGCCACCACCCTTCCGGAGGCGATCGCCATCTGCCGTGAGGCACCGGCACGCTGTCCCGCCTTGGTGTTGGTGCTCGATGAATCCTATGGAGCTGATCAGCTGGTGGCGGCAGCCCGCTGGCGCACGAGCAAGGAGTTGAAAGGGCAGCGGGTGGGGGTGGAGCGCAGTGTGCTCGGCGAATTTCTGTTGCTTCGCGCCTTGCAGCCCCATGGGCTCAGCTTGTCCGATCTCACGCTCCGCTACGAGGGGCCCAAGGCGTTGGTGGCGCAGCTCGAGCGCGGTTCGCTCGATGCGATCGTCACCTACGCACCCCACAGCGATCGCTTGCTGGATGATCCCCGCTGGAGGGTGCTGTTCAGTTCCCGCGAGATTCCAGGCGAGGTGGTGGATGTGCTGGCGGTGAGCCCGGAGCTCGCTAGCCATGATCCGGCATTGGTGCGGGCTCTGGTCGCAACCTGGTGGGCGGCCCGGGAGCTCGCGGCCAAGCAACCCCAAGAGGCGGTTGCGCTGATGGCCCAGCGCCAGGGGGCGACACCCCAGCAATTCCTGCGCTCCCAGCGCTTGATCCGCTACCCCGATCCAGCGCAACAGGCGGTGTTGCTGGCTGCCGAGGGGCCAGTGCAGCGCACCCTGGTGCAGCTCGAGCAGCTGATGCGTCAGGCCAACCGTCTGCCCGACCAGCTCACCCTGCCCACGCTCTCACCGGAGCTGGCGCAATGAAAGGGCTTCTGCGTGAACGCGTGAACCGCAGCTTGTTCGGGCTGGCCCTGGCGGCGGCTGCTTTGGGATCCACTGTGTTGGCCAGCGTGAGCGGTGTGCTCGTTTTGCAGGCCACCCTCCAGGACGCTGAAAAGCACGCCAGCGCTCTCGAGCGCGACCTCTCCGGCAGCCTCACCAGCTTTCAGCCCATCTATGAAGTGCAGCGGCAGCTGCAGATGGCGGCCTCCTCCCGTGAACTGCGCTCGGCGTTGCTGCTCGATCGCAAAGGCCGCGTACTGGCCGCCAGCGACAACGCCGTGGTGGGTCGCAACGTGCGGCAGCTCACCAGCGCTGATGGGTTAGGGGATCTGCCGCAACACCTGCAGCTGTGTTTCAGCGCCAGGGTCAGTCGCGGTTTTTGCCAGGGACAACGGGCCACCAGCCTTGTGGATGGCCCCTTCCCGCTGATCGGGGGGGATCACATGATTCGGGTGTTGCCCACGCCGTTGGCGCTGGAAGGCTTGCCGGCCTTTGGCCAAGAGGGCCTGCTGGTGATCGAAATGGATCTGCAGCCCTTGGTGGGGCAGGCGGCGCGCCTCACTGGTTTGGTGTTTCTCGCCGGGCTGTTGCCGCTCTTTCTCACCGCCGGTGCTCTGGTGTTGGTGGTACGCCGCCAGGTGCTGCCGGAATTACTCAGCCTCGCCCAGACCGACAGCCTCTCTGGGGTGCTCAACCGCCGGGCCTTTCTGGAGGCCGCTAGCCAACGGCTTGCCCTGCCTGGTGTGGGTGAGCAGGCCTGGGTAGTGGCCTTGATCGATATCGATCACTTCAAAACCATCAACGACACCTACGGCCATGCCGCCGGCGATGAGGTGATCCGTCGCATGGCCGACTATCTCCATTCGGCCGTGCGCCGTGGCGATCTGGTGGGGCGTTTGGGGGGTGATGAGTTCGCCCTGTTGGTAGGGGCCTCCGCATCCCAGGCCTACGACCTGCTGGATCGCCTCCGCCAGCGGGTGGCCTCCCATCGCTGGACCCTGGCCGATGGCCGGGAGCCCCAGCTCTCCCTCTCGATCGGCATGGTGGAGTGCGGCAGTGGTGGCCGCCGTCAGCTCGGGGAACTGCTCCAGGCCGCCGATGCAGCCCTGTATGTGGCCAAGGATCAGGGGCGCAACCAAGTGATGGACCTGGAGCGTTCGCACCCCAAGGGTTGGACCATGCAACCCGCTTAGGGCTTGTTGTGGTTCTGGATCCGCATCGCCATCGAGCTCTGCACCAGGTGAACCAACAGCGCTGTGCTCCAGCCGGCCATCAGCAACCCATTCACCGCCAGCCCCACGCTGAGCAAGCGCCAACAGGGGGGCAACATCACATCGCCATACCCCACGCTGGTGAAGGTGATGCCACTGAAGTAGAAGCTCTCCTCCAGAGTGGGTAAGAGCTCCAGGCTGTGAAAGAGCACGGCCCAGAGCACAATGTCGCTCAGGAGGGCCAGGGCAATCACGCCCACACCGATCAGCACCATCAACAACCGCCGATCAGCCCTGGGGGCACACCACCGCATCAGCGGCTGGTGGTGGTTCAGCTCGATCAGCAACGTGGTGACCCAAAGCTGCAACAAGCTTGTGAGCATCAACATTGCTGCGCTGATCAGCAACTGCAGGCCGGCACCGGGGCTCGTGCAGGCCACGGCTGTGGTCGCGGCGGCTGCACGCTGGGCCAAGGGGATGGCCAGGGCGATCAGACCCCCCACAGCCGGCGCGTAGCGCCGCAGGTGCCGGGTGCGTAAACCGTTCATGGGCGCGATGGTGCTGGTAGCTGCGGCTCCGGCAACCCCAGCCAACGGGCTTCTTCGGCGGCGGCAGGCTGCAGGGCTTGCAGTTGAGGTTGCACGCTGGGATTGCCCGCTGCAAGGGAGAGCTGATTAAAGCGGCGCAGCGCTGAATTCGGGAACAGGAACAGCCCCACTGCCAGCGCCAGAGCGCAGCCCATCAGGTAATCGATCCAGCGGTGGGGGATGTACCAAGCCACCAAGGGGCCGTAGCCAATGAAGGCCACACCACTCGAGATCAGAGCGGTGCGCAGGTAACTGCGGCGGTTGAGGGCGGCTAGCAGGGCGGCGGTTCCGCCCATCACCAGCCCGATCGAGAGCTCACTCAGGCCGATCGTGTTGAACACGAGCAGTGGCATCAGCACACCGAGGCTCACGCCCACCATGCGATCGCGCACCCGCGCCAGGGTGGCGCCGATGCTGTCATTGAGCAGGAGCACCACCCCGAAGTAGAGGTATTTGGGGGTGACGGCTCCAACACCCAGGCCGATGGCATAGGCCAGGCTGGCGAACACCAGCTTGCGCCAGAAAAAGGGTGAGGAAAGGCCTGCGCGGATGCGATCCGCCAGAGGTGGATCCTCAGCCTCTGCACGGCTCTCCTCGGGCGGTTGCTTCAGCTCAGCCGGGGTGAAGGTGAGTTGGAGGAGCGTGCCTGTGAGCAGGCCGATCACGATGGCGAGCATCTCGTCGCGCCAGCCCTCCCAGCTGGGTGTGCCCAGCAGTGGCAGCACTCCGGCGCAGGCCACCACGCCGCTCAGCAGACGCAATTTGCTGGGTAAAAGCAACGTGATCAGTTGCATTAGGGCCGCCACCAGGCCGAACACGAAGACCTGCGGTGCATCCGAAAGGCCCAGCCCAAGGCTCACGCCGATCGCCAGGCAGATCCCCACCAGAACGATCAGCACGGGATAGATCAACAGCGGCCAACGGCTGAAATCCGGCCGCACCACCAGGGCCGCGATCAGGGCGCCGTAGGCGATCGATTCACCACTGAGCCCGATGCCTTGGCAGGCGGCATCACTGAGCGCTGCCGCGAGGCCGATCACCAGTGCGGCTCGCAGATCCAGGCTCAGGCTCCCCGCGGGAGCTTCAGCCGCCATGGCCAGGGCGTTTGAGGGCCTGTACCCAGCCCACGAGCAGCACGATCAGGAGCAGGGCCAGCCAGAACCAAAGCCTGGGCGGCTGGCTCATGGCCGTGATGATCAGCAGAATCAGCGCGAGCCAAGGGGCCGGCTGACGCCAGGGTTTGAGCCAGCGCTGCACGGTGTGATTCATCGTTCTGTCCCCCCGAGCCAGCGTAGGAATGGCAGCACGAAACTCAGGGGCCGGCGCCGTTCCACCTGCACCTCGGCCTTGGCTGGGGTGCCGTTCTCTAGGCTGATGTCTGGGCCTTGGCTGGCACTCCAGCGCAGGCCGGAGGGGGTGTTCGCCGTTTCCAGTTCAACGGTGACCAGCCGCACCGGTGAGGTGGCTTTGTCGGGGAGCACCGCCAATGGATCACCGCCTTCACCGAAGGCGGCCTGGCGGCTGCGGGCGATCAGGCTGCTGGCCAGGGCGGGATCGCCCACCGTGCGCGAGACCTCGGCTAGATCGGCGGTTGCTGGTGAGATGTCCACGATGCGCCCCTCCACCAGGCCATAGCGCTGGGAGCTGCCGCCGTAGCGGTCGCGGGTTTGCAGCTGCAGATCCAGCTGGATCGCCATGCCCTTGCGCAGCCGGGCGATGTCGCCATCACTGAAGAGGGCAATCGCCGTGCGTTCCTTGGCGCCGGCGCGTGGTTCCGGGCCGAGCCCCACCGTGCCGAGCCGTTGGCCAGGAATCACGGCCTGGCCTGGGTTCACGCTCAGTCCCAGCAGCATCCCGTCACGAGGCGCCAGCACCGATTGGCTGTTGCGCTGGGCCTGCAGTTCCGCCTTGGTGGCATCCAGCTGCGCCAGTTGGGCTTGCAGCTCCTTGATCAGGCTTTCGTTGCGCAGATACAGATCCTGGGCACCCACCCAAAGCGGGCTGTAGCGGGGAATCACTTCGTCGCGCCGAAGGTTTTCGAGGGCTTTGAGCTGGAGCCCCACCGGCTGATTGGCGACGCGCAGGGTGCCAATGCGCGACTCAATCGTGTTTTTTTGGCGATCCAGGGCAGCGATCTGATCGAGCAGTGCGTTGGTGGTGGGACCCACGGCGCCTCCACCGGCTGCCTGCTGATCGATACGGTTGATGCTTAACAGCAGCTCTCCTTGCCGCACCTGATCGCCAACCTGCCGGTGCAGTTCCTGCACCTGCCCGGGTGAGCGTGCGTAGATCCCCACACGGCTCTCAGGCGGTAGCAATACCGCGCTGCCCTCCACCTTCACCGGCACGGATGGCGCGATCGCCCACACGACACACACCGCGCTGACGGCGGTGATCGGTAGGAGCTGGGGGATGCGTTCGCTCACCACCGCCATCGAGCCCCGCAGCTTGGAGCGCTATTTACAGCGGGTAGGGTACTGGCCAATTTAGTTTTTCAAGGCTTGCGCCGCCGATCGCGCCACCGCTTTAACGGTCTTGCCCTGGTGCTCAGCCCGCTCGCGGCTCTGGCCCTGAGGCCAGCCGGCGCCATGCCGCTCCAAGCCCAGGCGGCACCTAGGCCGAGCGCCAAGGCTGAGGCTCCACAGCAGCCCTTGGCGCTCACGCTTGATCAGGCCATCGCGCTCGGCATGGGCCAGTCGTTGGCGTTGCGCAACAGCGGGCTGGTGGTGGATGAGAGCCGGGCCTTGCAGGGGCTGGCGCGCGCCCGCTTCATGCCCAAGCTCGATCTGGTGGGCTTGGGCACCTACGGCCAGGTGGGTACCGACATCGGCTTCATCTCCAACCTGCCCGCCATCGGCGACCTCAACTTCGAGCTGGGCGGCGACGGCTACGCCGTGGTGCAGAACACCTTTGTGAATGTGGGCCTTGCCCTCACGGTTCCGCTGATCGATTTCAGCCGTGGGCCGTTGCAGAAGGCGGCGCGGGCTGGTGTGGCGGCCGCTGAAGCGCAGGGAAGTGAACAGCAACGGCGCACGCGCTTCGCCATCCAGACCGCCTATCTCAACGCCCAGCTCGCCGATGCGCTGATCCCCGTGTGGGAGAGCGCGCTGCAAGTATCAACGCGGCTGCTCAGCGATGCCCGCGCGATCCGCCGCGAAGGCTTGGCGGCGCGCATCGACACGCTCCAGGCCGAGGCCCTGGTGGAAACCGACCGGCAGGGCTTGGCGGAAGCCCGTTCGCAGCGCACGATCGCCCTCAGTGCCCTGGCTCGCCAGCTCGATCTGCCGCCGCAGAAGGAGGTGATCCTTCAGGACCCCCTACGGCCCGGCCCGGCCTGGACGCTCGCTTTAGATCCCACGCTGCAACGGGCGTTGCAGGACAGGCCGGCTCTTGAGGCCCTGGATCAGCAGCGCCAGGCCAACCTCGCCCGCATCCAGGTGGCCCGTGCCTCGGGCATGCCCCAGCTCGGGCTGTTGCTGGGTGGGGGCATCAGTGGCGACTGGCTCAACGTGCCCGTGCTCAACACCAGCCCCCGGGTTTCGGTGAACGGCGCCGCAGGCCCTGACCTCCCCACCGTGAACACCAGCGGCAGCGTGTCCGGCAGCTTCTACGACTGGGGTGCGGTGCTGGGGCTGCGCCAGCCTTTGTTTGATGGCGGCCTCACCCGCGAGGCCGTTGCGTTGGCCAAGCGCCGCGCTCAGCAGAGCGAGCTGGCGATCGAGATTGCGGAGCAGGCCATTACTCAGCAGGTGGAAACCTTTTATGCCAGCCACCAGGCCGCCGGGCCGCAAATGCGAGCCGCAGCGGCTGCCGCCGCTGCCGGTGCCGAGGCTGTGCGCGATGCACTGCTGCGCTACCGGGCTGGCGTTGCTCCGATCACCGAGTTGTTGATCGCGCAACGCAACCTCCAGGCGGCCCGCTCCGCCGAAGCGGTGGCGATCCACCGCTGGAATCTCAGCCGCGCTGGCTTAGAGCTGGAAACCGGCACCACGGCTGCGGAGAGCGGCTCCCCCGCATCTCTTTAAAGTGATGTGATGACTGACCAGGCCCAGCCCCCCATTACGCCGCCAGCCAGCGAGCGGATCACCGAGCAGCTCGGCCGCTTGATTCCCTTGGTGAATGGCCGCTCCACGGTGGCCCGGGTGGGCTCGTGCCATGGCCGTGATGGGTTGCCTTCCCTGCTCAGCTGGGATGACGACGGTCAGCTGAACGTGGACTGAGCCTTGCGCTCTCCGCAGCGGCAACCACCGGCTCGAGCCTTGCTGGTGCTTGCCGGTGGCGGCCACACCCATGCCTTGCTGTTGCGCCGCTGGATCATGCGGCCGCGGCTGAAGCCTGAAGCGGTGGCGGTGTTTCTGGTGAACCGCACCAGTACTGCGCTCTATTCGGGAATGGTGCCGGGGTTGGTCGCTGGCCTCTATCCGCGCGATGCCTGCGCGATTGATCTGCGGGATCTGTGCCGCCGTGCGGGCGTGACCTTTCTCCAGGCCGAGATCACCGGTGTGGATCCCGAGGGCCAGCTGCTGCAGTTGGCGGATCGCCCGCCGCTGCGCTTTGACGTCTTGAGCCTGAATGTGGGCTGCCAGACCCGCTGGCGTGATCCCAGCTCGAGCGCTCCGCAGCTGGTGAAGCCACTGGAGCCTTTTCTGGGCTGGTTGGAGCAGCGGCTGCAGCACCGCAACCATCAGCCACTGCGGATCCGAGGCGGCGGGGCTGCGGCTGTGGAGTTGGCCATGGCGTTGCGGGCCCGCGGCTTGGCACCGGAACTTCTGGTGCGCGCTCGGCAGCTGCAGCTGGGATCGCCGGCGGCCAACGCCGCCGCAGCGCAACTGCTGCGCCGCGCCGACATTCCCATTCGCTGGGGCGTGGAGGATGGCATCCCCGCTGATCTGGCCTGCACCGGTAGTGAGGCTCCGCCTTGGCTGGCCGCCAGTGGATTGCCAGTGCAGGCGGCCACAGGCCGGGTGCTCACGGAGCCCAGCTTGCAGGTGCAGGGTCAGCCCCAGCTGTTCGCCTGCGGTGATTGCGCTGTGCTCGCCGTTGATCCCAGGCCTGCCGCGGGGGTGTGGGCCGTGCGAGCTGCGCCCTTGCTGGCGGAGAACCTGCGGCGTCAGCTGGGCCGGCCCCAGCGGCCGCTTCGCCCCTGGCGGCCCCAGCGCTGGGCGCTGCAGCTGCTCGGTGATGGCGGCTGCCTGGGCTTGGAGGCGCCCCGGGCCCTCGCTTTTTACGGCCCTTGGAGTGTTGGCCCGTCGCGCTGGTTGTGGCGTTGGAAAGATCGCATCGATCGGCAGTTCATGCAGGGCTTTCGTCCCGCCCGGGCCATGACGGCCTCAGCGGAGCCGATGGCCTGCCGCGGCTGCGCGGCCAAGCTGCCGGCTGCACCCCTGGAGGCGGCACTCACGCGCCTCGATCCGCAGGGCGTGGCGCCGCCGCCGCAGGATGCCGCCCGCCTGGATCTCAATGCGCACGGTGAGCTGCTGCTGCAAAGCGTGGATGGCTTTCCGGCTCTGCTCGATGACCCCTGGCTCAACGCCCGCCTCACCACCCTGCATGCCTGCAGCGATCTCTGGGCCTGCGGGGCCAGTGTGCACAGCCTGCAAGCGGTAGTCACCCTGCCCGAGGCTGCAGCGCCGCTTCAGGAAGAGTTGTTGTTTCACACCCTGGCGGGGGTGCGCTCGGTGCTGGATCCCCTGGAGGCCGTGTTGCTGGGGGGGCACACCCTGGAGGGGCGCGATGGAGCAGGCCTGGCCCTCACCCTGGCGGTGAATGGGGTGGTGCCGCCCGCGCGCCACTGGCCCAAGGGGCCCCTATGCAGCGGCCAGAGGCTGCTGCTCACCCGCCCGATCGGTAGTGGCGTGCTGTTTGCAGCGGCGATGGCCGGTGCCGCCAAGCCGGCCTGGATCGATGCCGCCCTCGCGGTGATGCAACAGAGCCAGGCGCCCTTGGTGGAGTTACTCGCGGCCCATGGCTGCCAGGCCTGCACGGATGTCACGGGTTTCGGGTTGTTGGGACATCTGGGCGAGATGCTTGCAGCGCATCAGCGGGTGGAGCTGGATCCAGCTGCGATCCCAGCGCTTCCTGGTGCCCTGGCCGTGCTTGAGCAGGGGCTGGCCAGCAGCCTTGCTCCCGCCAATGCCAGGGCACTGGCGTTGCTTGCGCCCACTGGCCCTGTGGCGGTGACGGCTACGCCCACGGCCGCCGAGCAGCAGCTCTGGATCGATCCGCAGACCTGCGGCCCACTGCTGGCAGCCTTGCCCGCTGACCGCGCAGCGGCAGCGCTGCAGGCGGTGTGGGCCGCCGGCTTCAGTCAGGCGGCCCTGATCGGCCGGGTGCTTTGAGGGGGGCGGGTGGCTCAGTCGCGCACCAGCCAGCCAGCGGTGAGGTCGTTGGGATCGCGTTGCAGGTAGAAGTAGCCCCGCGCACCGGCGCGCCCTTTCACCAGCAGGGCCCGGTAGGTGTAGGTGGTTCCCTTCGCATCCCGTTCGTTCAGGCTGCCCCAGCAGCTGCTGGCATCCAGGTTGAGCTTGCCGTTGTAAGTGGCGGTTTCACCTACACCGCCATAGCTGGAGAGGGCCAACCCCTGCACGCTGCCATCGCGCCACTGCTCGCGCTGCACCACGGCATTGGGGCTCCAGCCGCCGTTGCTCCAGCTCAGGCCCACCTGGCTGCTGAGCACCAGGCCATTGAGATCGGCGGCCTTGCAGCTGCCCGGCGCCATGGGCAGCCAGCGGCTGGTGATCACGCTGCCGCTGTTGCGGTTAAGGCTGTAGAGCGGGCGCCCTTTGCCGTCGAGCATCACCTCACTACGCTCGGTGCCCCAGGGCAGCCGGCGTTCCAGTTGCAGCACGCAGCTCTCTGTCATCCGGGCCGTACCGCTGTAGCTCGCCTGGCGCTCGCTGCGGCCCACGCGCTCGATCACGCTGCCCTGCAGCTGGCCGCCGGCCAGCCAGCGCTCCTCGAGCAGGTGGGCCGTGGGGGTGTTGGTGGCGTTAGCGGCCTGGCTGGGCTGCACGCCCATCCCCATCACGGCGTAGCGCCCCAGCATTGGCGCCGGGCAGTTGGGCTGCGCGGCCTGGGCCTGAGGAGCCTGCATACCGATAACAGTGCCCAGGCCCACCGCTGCCAGGGGGATCAGGGCGACGCGTCGTTGGTGCATGGACTGGAGAAGGCTTTCTTCAGATCTGCACCATGCCGCAACGCATGCCTTTGAGCACGGCCTGCACGCGGTTATTCACGTCGAGGGTTTTCAACAGGCGCTTGGTGTAGGTGCGGGCTGTTTCTTCACTCACCACCAGCTGCTCAGCAATCTCGCGGTCGGTGAGGCCGCTGGCCAGATGGTCGAGCACTTCGTATTCCCGTGGAGTGAGCCGCGGACAGCTCAAATAGGGCAACTGGCCGGAACGCAACGACGGGCTTCGATAGGAGTGATGGCCCATCACCGCCATGATCGCCGCCTCCAGAGGTTTCTGATCCTCGATCAAATCCGCTTCGGCGACCACCGCTTCGAGCCAACTGGCCTCGGCGAACTCCACCGGTATGGCATCACCGAGGGCAAGCACCACCACCTTGAGCTGCGGTTGGGCTAGCCGCGCCCGACGCGCCAGCTCAAAGCCGTTGCCGCTCTCAAGAAAATCCGTGCAGATCAGCAGTTCGTAGCTCTCCTGCTGCAGATAACGCAGGCAGCTCTCCTCATCGGTTACGGCGCAGCCAATGCGCGAGGGATCGCTGAAACTGTCGCAGAGGCAACGCAGGAAAAAACGCCCTTTCAGCGCCAGTGCCACCTTGCCCTGCACGGCCACTGAGAGCAGCACCTCGTCGAGGTTGCCGCTGCTCATGCTGTCGAGATAGGGCGTGAAGTCCATCGCTCAGACAGTGGCTTGAGCCATCATCGCTCCACGACGGTCATCGGTGGTTCACGCCGCAACCTTCTGCTCATGGCGTGTGAGCTGCGCGTAGAGATACTGCGGCGATTTGTAATGACGTGGCAGGCAGTGATGCAGCGTCTCAAGCCGCGCCCAGCACACAGTGCGTTGAATTTTGTTGAGCGTGCGTTTTTCGGCAATTAACATCTTCATTGCTTTGCAATAAAGCTGATAGTTAGCCTCAAGCTCGCCGATCGTGATGCTCGCTTCGCTTCTCATGGTTCAGTCGTCGTAGACGAGGCATTCGGGGGCTTCTGGATTGAGGTCGCAGTACACCTCGAGCGGTGAGGGGTCCTTCTGCTCGTCCGGGTGATGCTGTTTGTAGGTCTCGAGGTTCTTTAATTCCCCTTCCAGATGGTTGATGCGAGCGCTGTCGCCGTTTTGGCGGGCCTGATCAAGCTCAGCCTTGAGTTTGCTCAGGTGGGAGTCGATGTTCTCCAAGACTGCGGTGTGATCGGCCTCGTACAGCTACGTGCGGCCACCAGGCTGTCGATACCCCCATTTGGGGGCAACCCCCTCAGCGTTCGGCGTCGCCTGCCAAAGTGGACCAAGCCCAAGGGTTCGTGTGATCCGCCGTTTCCGGCTGCTGCCCCTATTGGCTGTGCTGTTGTTGGCGAGCTGTACGTCCAACGCACCTTCACCTCAGGAGCGCGAGCGTCTGGCTGAGCAGAAACGGCTTCTGCTCCTTTGCCAGCGCCATCAACAACAGTTGCCTGAGCTGCTCAGGCGTTTTGAAGCCGCTCAGCAAGGGTTGGCACAGGTGAGCGAGCAGTCGTATGTGCCCAGCTCTGCTCCCAAGCCACTGGATCCCGAGGAGCAGCGCCGCCTCACCATTTACGACCAGCAGAGCGAACAAGATCAGTACGAGCAGGAGGTGGATGCCTGGCGCCGCACGGAGGCCGAACGGCGCGAGCGTTGGGAGGCTGAGCAGGCCGCCAAGCAGCGCGATGCGGTTCAAGCCTTCAAGGCGGCAGCCCAGGCCCTGCGCCAGGTGCATCCAGAGCTGTTGCTTCCCGGAACCCCACTCCGTTTGAACAGCGCTGAAGTGGCTCGCTTCAGCAGTTGCCAGCCGGAGCGTTTTCGGTGATCACCGGGCCGTTGCGCGCCGATCAGGGCCTGGCTCTGACGTTGGTGTCTGTTTTGGTCGCACCGGCGCAGGCCCAACTTCCTCCACCGCTGCCTTCACTACCATCAACGGTGAGCCCCGAACTCCAGAGTTGTGTCACTCGCTTCGGCCATACCGGTTGTGCAGCCCGGCTGTATGCCCGCCTCCTGTGCAGCACCGTGGGGAAACGGGGCAGCACGGAGCTGATGGAGCAGCAGCTGGCCGAGCAATACGAGCAAGCTGGCATTGAATTCCGCGGCATCACAGCGGAGCAGGTGGAAACAGCAGCTGTTCGCTACTACGCCCCCATGCTCTGCCCCGCCAAAAGCCCAGAGATCCGCCAGCTTTTCAACCCGGCTTAATCCAAGGTTCGCCTTAGAGCATTCCCAGATGGAAGCGGAAGGCGTCGAGGCTGCCGCTCACCTCATTGGCCGCCAGCAGATGGCCGCCACGGTTGCCGCCAGCGACCCAGCTGAGCCCTTCTGGAGACAGCGACTCGGCTGAGCTGAAGGCGCCCACATAGCTGGGCTTGTTGGGTTTGGTGATCTCGAACACCGGGATGAAGGTGCCCAGCGCATCGGCGTCGCCCTGGTTGTAGGGGCGCTCCAGGCCAATGAAGGCAAAGCGGCGCCCCTGGATGGAGGCTGTCACGACCGATTCGGGTTCGATGCTCTTGTCGTCGCTGCGGTCATCGTCGTAGAAGCCCGCAGCGTTCGTGATCTGATCCAGCAGATTGCCGGAGTCGTACACCAAATTGCCCTTGGCGTCGTAGATGGTGAAGCTGCGGCCGCCGAAGCCCTTGAGCCCGGTGATCGGATCATTGGCGTCTTGCACCGTTTTAAGGCGGCCCTCATTGATCAGAGTTCCATCGCCAGTGCTCAGCTTGCCGGCGCGAACTTCGTCACTATAAAATTCATCATCACTGACCGGTCCATAGTTCAACGTGATGAAGAACTCATCGCCCTGGTCGGCATCGAAGTTGCCGCGGTTGCCGATGTCTGGGGCGGCGTAGACGTAAAGGTTGGCGCCAGTGAGTTCATCTTCGATTTCGGCTAGAACGCCATCGGCGAGATTGTCTCCGTAGGAATAAATCGTCCCGTCAGCCAGAGGGGCTTCGAAATTCACGTCATCAGGCCGAACACGGCCATCCCCTTCATTGGCGGTGATCAGGTAGGTCTTGCCCTTGTGCCGGAAGGTGTCGATGCCGTCGGCCATGCGCAGACCAACAACATTGCGCGGGCCTGGGGCATAGGTGCTGTCTTCGTCGGTGGTGTCAAGGTCTGTGCCGCTCCAGTCTTTGAGGCCTTGGCTGAAGATGTCCTTGATCTTGCGCCGCTTGATGTCAACGCGGGCGATGGCGTTGTTTTCCTGGAGAGTGATAAAAGCATCGCGGCCGTTCGGGCTGATGCTCACGTATTCCGGTTCGATGTCTTGCAGCGGGGTGGGGTTCTCCCCGCTGATGCGAACGCCCCGGCTGCGCAGCTCATCGGTGCTGTAGTTTCCGAACTCGAGGTTGCTCACCTTGGAGCGGCCCGGCTTGCGTGCATCGATGCGCACGACCGAGATGCTGCCCTCGGGATCGACCCCATCGTCTGTGCCGTAGAACTTGTTGGGCTCACCCTCGTTGGCGCTGATCAGCGTGTTGCCATCGGGCGTGAAGCTGATGGAATCGGGCAGGTTGCCCACCGCCACGCTTCCCTTGGGCGAGGCGCTTTTGCCATCGAGTTGATAGAAGTGAATGCGGCCGTCGTTGCGTTCATTCACGGCGAGGGCTACGGCGATCAGGCCGTTTTCATTGATCGCCACGCTCTGAGCATTGCCAGGAAGCTCCAGTTCGGCGATCGCCTTGGGATCGCTGAAGCCTTTGCGGTAGCTCACCAGCGACAGGCTCGAACCGCCTGTGCTCACAGCCGCAATGTTGCGCTGCTTGTCATAGGCCACGATCTCGGCGCCACCGAGCTGCAGGCTTGATTTGGGCTGTCGCAGGAAGGTCATCCCAGCAAATCCGCGTGAACGTCGCTGGATCCTCTGGGGAGTCGTCGCCGCGTTGGTTATGCATCGATCAATGCGTCGTTATGGCTCGATTAAATAGTGATTAGCGCTGCATGTTGATGTTGTTGCGTTGACACAGGTTCAGCCCGCCGGAGATCCGCACCGCTGCGCCTCGAGCGCAGCTGGATTCAGTGGTCTTGAATTGAGACCACAAGTTGGAGATCGGGGCCCCTGCGTCCTCCCCTCGTTCTGGTGCATGGCCTGCTGGACACGCCGGCTGTGTTTCGCCCGTTGCAGCAGTTGTTGGCTGGTCGGCGGCCCGATCTGCTGCTTCCGGCCCTGCCCATGCGCTTCGGGCTCACCCCGGTGCGCGAGGCAGCGCTACTGCTCCAGCAGCACATCGAAGCGTTGGCGCCGGGTTCAGCTCCTGTGGATGTGCTGGGCTTCTCGATGGGCGGGGTGATTGCTCGCACTTGGATTCAGCAGCTGGGTGGCCAGAGGCGGACCCGCCGTTTCATCAGCCTTGGCAGCCCGCAGCAGGGCACCTGGACAGCCCAGCCCTGGCCAGGCCGGTTGTTTCCAGGTTTGGCAGATCTCAAATGCGGCAGTGCGCTACTGCAGGAGCTCAACGCAGACCTGGAGAGATTGCGCGGCGTGGAGTGCCACAGCTTTTATTCGGCCCTTGATTTGGCCGTGCTGCCGGGCTGGCGTGCCGTCCTGCCCGTGGGTTCAGCTCGCGCCCTGCCGGTGGCCACCCATCCACAGTTGCTGCGGGATCCAGCGGCTTTGCAGCCTTTGGTCGAGGAATTGCTGCGGAGCTGAATCAGGCCTGATTCAGCTTGATCACTGGGCATAACTTGCGTCCACGGGTTGGAGCTCACCGCAGTGGATTGGCTGGGTGTCTCTGTGGTGGTGCGCTGGTTGCTGGGCTGGTGGTTGTCACGGCATCTGTTGCCGTTGCCTGCACTGTGCCTGGAGCACGCACCGTCTGTGTCGGTGTTGATCCCCGCCCGCAATGAAGAAGCCACCCTGCATCACCTGTTGCAGGGTTTGGCTGCGCAAACCCTGCAACCGCTGGAAGTAATCGTGATCGACGATCACTCCAGTGATGGCACCGCAGCCATTGCCCAAGCCTCCGCAAACGGGTTGCCTTTGCGGCTGGTTCAGCCCCCTCCCCTCCCTCCCGGCTGGTGCGGCAAAACCTGGGCTTTGCATCACGGCGTGCAGTGCAGTGGGGGGGAGGTGCTCGTGTTCCTCGATGCCGATACCGAGCCGGCGGCTGGCTTGTTGGAAAGCCTGGTGGCCCAGCAGCAGCGGCTGGGGGGGTTGGTGTCCGTGCAGCCGTTTCATCGCACCGAGCGCCTCTACGAACAGCTTTCGATGTTGTTCAACCTGGTGGGGTTGATGGCTGTGCCACTTGGGCCTCGCTGCGGCGTTGCCTTTGGCCCAGCCATGGCCACCAGTCGCGCCCACTACCTGCGCAGCGGCGGTCATCAGGCGGTGGCCAGCAGGGTGGTGGAAGACTGGTTCTTGGCCCATTGTTATGAGCAGGAAGGCCTGCCGGTGAGTGCGTTCATCGGCGATGGCCAGATCGCTTACCGCATGTATCCCGGCGGGTTGGGGGATTTGGTGGTGGGGTTCGATAAAAACTTCGCCACGGCGGCTGGAGAAGTGCGCTGGCCCTGGATGCTGGCCGTGGTGTTGTGGCTGTCGGGTCTGTTCTGGGCGGCCTGGTGTCTGCCGGCGTCGCTCCTGGGCTGGCCGCTGGTCGGCGATCCCAATCCCCTGGGCCATGGGGTGATCTACGGGGCCTATGCCGTGCAGTTGCTCGTGATCACCCAGCGGGTGGGACGTTTTCGCTGGAGCCCGCTGGTGTTTCCGATTCCGGTGTTGTTTTTCCTGGGGGTGTTCCTGCTGGCGATCGTGAATCTTGAGCGCGGTTCGGTTCAGTGGAAGGGACGCACCGTGAGCACCCGCTGATGGCGGTGGTCGGCGCTGCATCCCTGCTGCCGCTGCTCAGTTCTGCCGGCCTTTGGCTAGGCGGATCGCTGCTGGTGGGAGCGCTCGCCAATCAGCTACCGCTGGCCTGGTTAAGCCCCGCATGTGGAGCGGGTTCAGCGGCCGCGTTGGCCCCACGGTTGGCTGCGTATCAGCGCTACCTACAGATTCGCCGCTGGAAGCGCTGGATCCCCGACGCTGGCAATGCCCTGCCCGGTGGCATCACCAAGGCCAGCCTGGCGCGGCGCGATCACCAGGCCCTGCTGCGCTTGGTGGCTGAAACCCGCAGGGCCGAATTGGTGCACTGGGCTCTTTGGCCCCTGTGGCTGCTCACTGTTCTCTGGCTGCCGGCTCCGGGGGTGGTGTTGAACCTGCTCTTCGCCACGGTGTTCAATCTGCCCTGTCTGCTGTTGCAGCGTTACAACCGCCTGCGTTTGCAGCAGTTGCTGGTCTGTCGAGCGACTGCCCTCAGCGCTCTAGCCAGCCGCCCTCCAAGCTGAGCTCGCCGGCGAGGGCCGTGTGCTCACTGTGCTCGGCTACCACCAGGCGATGCATGCCGCTCTCCAGCACCCAGCCGTCTTGAGCTGGATCAAACACCGCAAGCCGGCGTAGGGGGATCACCAGCTCCAGGCGGCGCTGCTCTCCACGCGCGAGCTCCAGGCGTTGGAAGGCCACCAGTGTGCGCGGTGGGCGCTCCAGCTGCAGCCCAGGCGCTTCGAGATACACCTGCACCACCGCAGCGGCACGCATCGCGCCTTGGTTGTGCAGCTTCAGCGCCACCTGCACGGCCGATTGGTTCTGCTTCAGGCTCAGTTCAGACCAGGCAAAGCGGCAGTAGGAGAGCCCGAAGCCAAAGGGGTATGCGGCGCTGTGCTGGTCGCGCTGCAACCGCCGGTAGCCATGCCAGAGGTCGTAGGGCACCTGCAGGGCTCGCGGTTCGAGGTTCGGCAGATGCGCCGGATCAGCAGGCATGGCAAAGGGCAAGTGCCCCGAGGGGGACAGATGCCCAAGCAATACATCTGCCAGGGCATGGCCGCCTTCCTGGCCGGGGTACCAGAGCAGAAGCAGCCCAGCCACGTGCTGATCCCAGGGCTGGGTGAGGATCGCTCCGCCGCCCATCAGCGCCACAACGGTGTTGGGATTAGCGGCGGCGACGGCCTCGATCAAAGCAATCTGATCGGGGGGCAGATGCAGATCAGTGCGATCCCCGCTGGCGAAGTTCCCCCCCGGCGGCGGCGAGGCGTGGCTGGTGATCCAGGCCATGGCGCGGCCCACCGCCGGCCACCAGGGTTGGAGGCGCTTGCGGCCCAAGAGTCTCACCAGCCACTGCGGCGGCGGCACCAGCGCCAGGATCGGTGCGATGTCACCGGGGTGGATGTGCTCGCCCTCCAAGCGCCAATCGAGGCCGGCCACCACCAGAGCCGCATCGCATTGCGCAGCGGTGGTAGCGGCGCTGGTGGGGTTGTCACTGGTGTTGCTGAGCAGGCGCAGATCCGGTGCCGCCTGCCGCAGCCCCTCTAGGGGGGTGATCACCTGCCCTGGCTGCGGCCGGGTATCGGAGGAGCCGTGATCACCGAGATTCGCCGTTTGGGCCAGTGGCCCGATCACCGCTAAGGAGCGCAGGTCTCGCCAGGGCAGCTCCTCGGCCTGGTTGCGCAGCAGCACGATGGATTCGGTCGCCGCCTGGCGCGCCAGGCGGCGATGGGCTGGGCTGTTGCGCACGGTGCTCGGCGCATCCCCTGGCGGCATCGTGAGCTGCAACTGCAGCTGGCGGCGCACGGCGTCGTTCAGGCGTTGCGGCGCCACGCGGCCATCGGCAAGAGCTTGCTCCAGGCAGCTCTCCCACACCATGCGAAAGGGCATCTCCAGATCCTGGCCGGCTTGCAGGGCCTTCACGCCATCGCGGATCCCGAAGATGAAATCGCTCACTACCAACCCCTCAAACCCCCAGCGCTGCTTGAGGATCTGATCCAGTAGCTCGTGGTGTTGGCCGCACCATTCACCATTCACGCGGTTGTAGGCGCTCATCACCGATCCGGCACCGGCGTCCACGCACGCCTTGAACTGCGGCAGGTAAAGCTCATGCAGGGCCCGGCGGTTGATCTCCACATCCACCACAAAGCGCGAGCTGTCGATCGAGTTGAGGGCCAGGTGTTTCACGCAAGCCACGCAGTGGCGCTGCAGGCCGCGCGTGATCGCTGCCCCCATGGAGCCCACATGCACGGGGTCTTCTCCATAGGTTTCTTGGGCGCGGCCCCAACCGGGAAAGCGCAGCAGATTCACGCACACCGCCGCCACCCAGTTGGCACCGAAGCTGCGTGCTTCGCGGCCAATCGCCTCGCCAATCTGCTGCTCCAGCGCTGGATCCCAACTGGCACCGCGAGCGATCGCCACCGGAAACGTGGTGGCGCCGCCGTGGAGCACCACGCCGCGTGGGCCATCCACAAACCACAGCCCCTTCAAGCCAAGCCTCGGCAGCACACCAGCCGGCCAGGGGTGGTGATGGGGTGTATCACGCAGGGCAATCGCAGCCATGCCTGGCCAAAACGGTGTCGATCCGCTGATCAGGCCAAGCTTCTCGTGAACCGTGAGCCGCTCGATCAGAGCATCGACGTGTGCCTGGATGTTGCAGGTGATGCTGTTCACGTGCAGACCCTATGGCGATACATCTGGCCCGCAAGATTTGTTACCAGATTGCTGTATCACTGCGGCAGTGGATTCTGAATGCGCTCGACACGCTCAGAAGCCCTCTGAGGAATGATTCAGCGCCAGCAGCCAGCCTTCGAGATGGCCTCTAGAGTGGTGGATGGAGTGTTGACAGGTTGCATTGACCAGCTGTGAAACCTGTCGGCATTTTCATCCGCCCATCGGCCCGCAAGGAGTGTGTCAGATCTGGCATAAGCCGATGACAGCGGCTGAAGCCGCTGCCACCACATGCTCTCTCTGGGAGAAACGATCGCAACAACAACAGGGCCATGGTCGAAAACCCAGCGGCTGGCGCTGATGTCTCACGGTGATGGTGATGATGGCTGTGGGTGAAGCGCTTGCTCTAACAGGAAGGCGGCCAGGTTGCTGAGGGATCGCCCTTCCTCAGCGCTTCGCTGCTCTAGGGCGCTGAAGACCGTGAATGGAATGGTGATGGTTAGCCGCTTGGGAGAACGGCTGCGATAAGCCTGACGGCTGTCTGGTGCCTCGTTCGCATATGCCACGGAGCCCTCCACTGGTGAACAACTTCAGTATGTCTTCATTTTCTCGGTGCGGCCATGCTTTGTACGTCACGTTCTGTGATGCTTCAAGTTGATATGTCTCGCTTTGGCCTGAGCCTGTCGGCATTTCTTGCAGGCTGGTCAACGGTGGGATCTGTAGTGCTTCAGCGTTAAAAGTTTTGCAGGCCCTTGTCGAGGAGCTCGAGGATCAGCTCCTCTTCCGATCGACCCGTTTGCTCGGCTTGTCTGGCCAGCCACGCGGCGAGCTCTGATGAAATCTCCAGCTCGAGTTTTTGTGGCCCCCTGGCTGGATCAGGCGGCCATGGTGCCGTGTTATCCATTCGAACTCTGTCCTCGATCGGTTGGCTCAGGGGTGGCCTCGCTGATGCTTAATCCGTAGCCCCCTGCGCTGGTGAGATAGATCTTGATGGCGTCATCGATCAGTTCGCTTAATCGCCGACTGTCGCGAAGTGAAAGCAGTTTTAAAGCACGATGATCTTTCTCGTTCAAGGCGATTGTGATGCGCGGCATCGCACTGGCAAAGGAGGAATGCATGCCCTTTGTGTTCGAATCCTACGCAATCTTCCATGCATTGATTCACGGTAGTGCTGCTGCATTTCAGTGCGCATGCACGGCTGGCAGTCTGGTGCTGGACGCGAAGGCGAGGATCACCAGGAGACACGACATCCACAGGCAGGCCTGCATTCCCCCCATCAGGAACAGGGCGCCTGAGAGCAGGGTGCCCAGAAGCCGACCAGCGGCATTGGCCATGTAATAGAAGCCCACGTTGAGGCTCACCGATTCGGTATCGGTGTAGGCCAGCACCATGTAGCTGTGGATCGAGGAATTCATGGCAAACACCACGCCGAAGGCTGCCAAGCCCACCACGATCGCGATCCCCGGATGGGCCACCTCACGCCAGAGAGCGATGGCGATCAGTGCCGGAATGGCGGTGAGCACACCGCTCCAGAACTCCACCGCAGACACTCCAGGCGGCTTGGTTTGACCCCAGCTGCGCCTCAGCGCTGGCGCTGAGGCCTGCACGATCCCGTAGCCGATCACCCACAGACCCATAAAGCCCCCCACCTCCCAGAAGCGCCAGCCCAGGGCGGCCTGTAGGAACACCGGTAGGGCCACCACAAACCACACATCGCGGGCGCCGAACAGAAAGAAGCGCGCCAGCGACAGCACGTTGATTCCGCGGGACTTGGACAGGAGCGCTGTGAACGTGGGCTTCTGCTTCATCCGGCCGATGTCGGCAGGCAGCACCAGGGTGAGTAGGAATGCCATGAACAGGCCTGCGGCCATCGCAGCCACAGCAGCGTTAAAGCCGATTGTGGTGAGCAGAAGGCCACCCAGAAAAAAGCCCACCCCTTTGAGGGCGTTCTTGGATCCCGTGAGGATGGCCACCCACTTGAACAGTTGTGCATCCCCGCGGCTTTGGTCATCTGGGGTTTCCGGCACCACGGTTTTGATGGCGCTTTTGGCGCTCATCTTGTTGAGGTCTTTGGCAATGCCGCTGATCGCCTGCGCCACCATCACGTAGGCCACGCTCCACCATTTCGGCCAGGTGTCGGCCACCGGGATGAGCATCAGCAGGGCCGCCACCTGCATCAAGGTGCCGCTCCAGAGGGTGAGCCTCAGGCCAAAGCGAGCTCCGAGCCAGCCGCCATAGAGATTGGTGAGGATGCCGAAGAACTCGTAGAAGAGGAAGAGAAACGCAATCTCAAGCGTGGAATACCCCAGGGCGTGAAAGTGGAACACCACCAACATGCGTAGGGCACCATCTGTGAGCGTGAAGGCCCAGTAATTGGCCGTCACGATGGCGTATTGCTGCAGCGACGACAGGAAGCGCATCAGCGGGCATCCAGCTGAGCGATATGGCAGGCAAGATCGGCCATGCGGGAGCTGTAGCCCCACTCGTTGTCGTACCAGGCGTAGACCTTGAGCTGCGTGCCATTCACCACCATCGTGGACAGGGCATCGACAACTGCACTGCGGTTGTCGTTCACATAATCCACCGACACCAGCGGCCGGGTTTCGTAGCCGAGGATCCCCCGCAGATCTCCGCCAGCAGCGGTTTCAAAGGCTGCATTCACCTCCTCTGCGCTCACCGTTTGCTCCAGTTCAAACACCGCATCGGTGAGGGAGGCATTGAGCAGCGGCACCCGCACCGCATGGCCGTTGAGCTTGCCCTGCAGTTCGGGGAAGATCATCCCGATCGCTTTGGCTGATCCCGTGGTGGTGGGGATCAGGCTCTGCATGCAGGAGCGCGCCCGGCGTAGATCGCTCTTGAAGCCATCTACCACCACCTGGGTGTTGGTGACATCGTGCAGGGTGGTGATGGAGCCGTGCCGGATGCCGAAGTTTTCATGCACCACCTTCACCACCGGTGCCAGGCAGTTGGTGGTGCACGAGGCGGCCGTGATCAGCCGGTGCTGATTGGGGTCGTAAAGGTGATGGTTCACGCCATAAACAATGTTGAGTGCTTCTGCGCCGGCGATGCTTCCTTTCACCGGGCAGGCCACAAGCACCCGGTTCACCCCCACCACATCGAAATAGGGCTGAAGTGTGTCCGGGGTTTTGATCTTGCCGCTGCACTCGAGCACGAGCTCCACCCCTGCTTTCTTCCAAGGCACCGCCGTTGGATCGCTTTCACAGCTTGTGCTGACTGGCCGGTTACCCACCAGGAAGCCATGCGTGTTGGCCTGCACCTGCTCGTGCCAGCGCCCATGCACGGAATCGAAGGCCAGAAGGTGTGCAGCGGTGGCTGCATCGCCACCGTTGTCGTTCACGTGCACCAGCTCAATGCCGGGCCTGCCCCACAGGGCCCGAAACACCAGGCGGCCGATGCGGCCAAAGCCATTGATGCCGATTTTCATGGCTGCTGGAATGAGGGCTGCGCGAGGCTTCAAGCTAAATCAACTATGGTTGATCAGTCATGTGTTCCAGCTCACGTGTCCGTCGCCCTCGCGCCGCTCACGGCAGACCATGCGCGCTTGATGTTGAAGGCATTGGCCGAGCCGATCCGGCTCCAATTGATCGAGGTGCTTGGCGGCGGAGAGCGTTGTGTGTGTGAGCTCACTTCCGAGCTGTCCATGGCGCAGTCGAAGTTGTCGTTTCACCTCAAGGTGCTGAAGGAGGCTGGCCTGCTCAACGCCCGCGAAGATGGCCGCTGGGTTTACTACAGCCTTGAGCCCAAAGCCCTGGAGGCCTTGCGGGCTTGGCTAGGAGGGTTGGCCTCCCGTTGCACGATCCCTGCTGCGCCCTGTTGTTGAATCCGCTGCATTAGCAACCTGCCGTTCGCGAGGGCTTTGCTGGCACGGAAGCGCGGCCGGATTTCGCCTCAGCATGGCCCCAGGGTGCGCCTCCTGGTAATCCTGCGCACCAAGTTGTGTGGTTCACAACCAACACTTCATGGTCTCTTAACCCATTGCTAACCGCCAGGCTCGAGCGGCTGCTTAGACGTTGGGAGCTCCTGTTCGGTTGCCTTCAATGTCCTTCGCGAAGAAGGTTCTCTCCATTGGTGTTCTTTCCACGCTGGGTGTTGCTGCTGCAGCCTCAGCACAAAGTGTGATCAATGGCGCCGGTGCATCCTTCCCGGCCCCCTTCTACCAGCGCGCTTTCGCCGGTGCCGCCTCCAAGGGCGTCAAAGTGAACTATCAGTCGGTGGGATCCGGCGCTGGCGTCCGTCAGTACGTGGCCGGCACTGTGGATTTCGGTGCCACTGATGAGCCGATCAAAGCGTCTGAAGCCGCCAAGGTGAGCCGTGGTGTGGTGCAGTTCCCTGCGGTGGGCGGCACCATCGCCATCGCTTACAACAAGTCTGATTGCAAAGGTCTCAAGCTGAGCCAGAAGCAGGCTGTTGATATCTTCCTGGGCAAGATCAAAACCTGGGATCAGCTCAAGTGCGGCAAAGGCCCCATCACCGTGGCGCATCGTTCTGACGGTTCTGGCACCACCTTCGCCTTCACCAACTCCCTGAGCGCGTTCTCCCCTGAGTGGAAGAGCAAGGTGGGCGAGGGCAAGAGTGTGAAGTGGCCTGTCGGTGTGGGCGGCAAGGGTAATGAGGGTGTCGCTGGTGTTCTCAACAACACCCCTGGTGCCATCGGCTACGTGAACCAGAGCTATGTGAAGGGCAAGCTGCAGGCCGCAGCTCTGCAAAACAAAGCCGGCAAGTACGTGCTTCCCACTGAGGCCAGCGGTGCTGCCGCGCTGAACAACATCAAGCTGAATGCCCAACTCGCGGGTGAGGATCCCAATCCCGCCGGTGCAGCCAGCTATCCCATCTCCACCCTCACCTGGATCCTGGCCTACCAGAAGGGCAACGGAGCCAAAGCCGGCAAGATCCGTGAAGCCATGCTTTACCTGCTTGGCCCCGCTCAAAGCCAAGCCAGTGGCCTGGGCTATGTGCCGCTGAAGGGAGACATCTTGAACCGTGCCAAGGCTGCGGTGGCCAAGATCGGTTCCTGATCACCGATCCATCTGAAACCTACCCGGGGGCTTGATGAGCCCCCCTTTTTTGTCCCCAAATCCCCCAACTCTGACCGTGTGTCGATGGCTGCCGCCGCTCAGCCTGCGTTAATCCGGCTTGTTGCCGATGATCCCTCTTGGCGGGATCAGCTTCATCTCGCCTTGGAGCAGGAAGGATTTCGTGTGGAGCAGCAGCCGGTGCCCCAGCAGCTGAGGCAATTGCTCAGCGATGCACCCAAAGACAAGCGTCCCTCGCTGTGGGTTTTGCATCTTCCTAGTGATCGCCATGATCTTGAAGCCACATTGGCTTTCATCAAGGGCTTCAATCGCCGTGATCCACTCACGCCGCTGCTGCTCCTTGCTGATGCGGCCAGTGCAGACGAACGCGCCAAGCTGCTGGATGGTGGTGCCGATGATGTTCTGGCCCGTCCCTGCGGCCTCCCTGAATGCGTGGCTCGCTGCCGGGCGATCCTGCGGCGGTTGAAGCGCATGGAGCAGATCTCGCGCGCCGCCGAGACTGGTTCTGTGCTGCGGGCCGGGCGGATTGAGCTCTTTCGCGATCAGTGCCGTGTTGTTAACGATGGCAATGAGGTCTCGCTCACTCCCAGGGAATACCGATTGCTGGAATGTTTCATGCTTCAACCGGGCCGAGCCCTAAGCCGTGATCAGCTGATCGAGCAGGTGTGGGGGCCTGATTATGGCGGCAACAACAAAAGTGTGGATGTGCATGTGCTCTGGTTGCGCCGCAAGCTGGATCAACCAGGGAAGCCCTCGATGTTCGTTACTGTTCGCGGTATTGGCTATCGCTTTGCGGCTCCTGATCGCTGAGCAGTGAAGCCAAGTAGCGCTGGCGCTGCCTGGAGATCATCGCTTCATCACAAGGATCGGAGCCTTTCGGCTCAGCCCTGTTGTTCTGGTCTCCAGCGCTGGTTGGCACCAGCGCTGGAGGCGTTTGCTCTGGATTGGTCATGGGATTGCGATTGGCAAGGAGGAGGCTGGACTACCGAATTCACCCAACAGCAACCAGCCACGAAGCTGATGCTCCCCAAACCGGTTTTCACTAACATTGCTTGCGTGTCAATTCGAACAACCTAGGGCGCCGATGGTTGATGCTGGTATCCATGGGTACAGATTGCCCCGGTTCTGCGTCGAAATGTCGCGCAGGGCACATGCAGAGCCGGCTAGCGGAATTGAGGTCGCTTGTGTTCATCAAAGCTGCGTTCCAGCACTTGGCCAACCGTGAGCCCGATCGGTAGGTTGCCGCCAAAGGCGCTGCCGAGCACATTGCGATAAAGCTTGTTCAGCACCAACCGATACGTGGAATCCTGAAGAGGAATCACACCGGCTTTTTGCGACACCTTCACACCCTGCTCAAGGGTGGCCACGATCATTGAGCGCAGCGCCTGATTGCTTTTGAGGGCTTGGTCATTCACATAGAAAAACAGAGGCCGTGACAGGGGTAAGTAGCGAGAGCCCTGTACGGCACTCACGCTTGGGATCACGCTGCCGCGCAAGCCACTCACGGCTAGCGCCCGTAGCGATTGACGGTTGGCTTGGTAGTAGTCGAAACCGAAGTAGCCCAAGGCATTGGGATCGCTGGCGACACACTTCACCAGCACATTGTCGTCTTCGCTGGCGGTGTAGTCCTGCCTGGAATTGGTCTCGCTGCCGTTGATGGCCTTGTTGAAGGTGTCGTAGGTGCCTGAATCCTTGCCTGGCCCGCACAGCCGGATCGGCCTGTTGGGCCAGCTTGGATTCACCTGGTTCCAGCGCATCACGTTGCCTTGAGCGGCCTTGCTCCAAAGCGTTCGCAGCTGTGCGGTGCTGATGCTCTTGGCAAAGCTGTTGGCTGGGTTCACCACCACCGTGATCGCATCAAAAGCAATGGGCAGCTCGAGAAAGCTCACCCCATTGGCTTTGCAGCTGGCGATCTCCTTGCTGTTGATCGGTCTGGATGCTGCAGCGATCACAATGCTTTTGCCACAGAACTGGCGCAAGCCGGCACTGCTGCCAATAGGTTTTGCGGCGAAGCTCACCCCCTTCCGGGTTCGGGGGGCATAGGCCTTAATGGCCGCCTGGCTGAATGGATAAACGGTGCTTGAGCCCGAAATCAGGATCGTGCTGCTGGGTTGATTGTTGCTCTGAGCGTTAGCTTGTCCAACAACGAGCAGGGGCGCAAGGACGAGCGCAGCAATCGGGCCAAAGCGACGGGCGATCACATCGATCACGCTTGATGTGATCCCACTTTGCTTCCACCCACGGTGCCGCTGTTTAAGCGTTGGTTAATGCTTGGTTGATCGCGGCTGAACCATAAACGCTTCCGCCTGACTCCTTAACCACGCCTTAAGCGACTCCGCGGAATTGCGTGAGACCGTGGTGTCAAGGGTTTACCGATCCATGGCGGCCTCTGAATCAACAGATTTATTTGAGCTGAGGCGGCGACCCCCTCAGGAAAAGCTGGTGGATCAGGGCTTCCGCCAGCTCTCCATCGTTTTGGCTTCGCTTGTGGGCCTGGTGCTGCTCGGCATCCTGCTCACCGTGTTGTCTGGATCGCGTGAGGCGATGGCCCGTTTCGGCCTCCGCTTTTTGGTGATTTCCGACTGGGATCCAGCCGGCGATACCTACGGAGCTTTCACAGCCATCTACGGCACGATCGTCACGTCGATTCTTGCCCTGGTGATCGCGGTGCCCCTCGGTGTGGGTACGGCCATCTTCATCACCGAAAACCTGATTCCCCTTCGGGTGCGTCAGGTGCTCGGAATCATGGTGGAGCTGCTGGCGGCCATACCTTCTGTGGTCCTGGGCCTGTGGGCCATCTTCGTGATGGAGCCCTTTATTCGGCCCGGTCTGGATGTGTTGCATCAGTTCCTCGGCTGGCTGCCGTTCTTCTCCACGGTGCCGTTGGGGCCAGGCATGGCACCAGCCATCTTGATCTTGGTGGTGATGATCCTGCCGATCATCACGGCCATCTCCCGGGATTCGCTGCAGCAGGTGCCCCCCGAGCTGCGCCAGGCCGCCTATGGCGTTGGCACCACCCGTTGGGGCGCGATTCTTCAGGTGATGTTGCCGGCGGCCGTTTCAGGAATCACCGGTGGTGTGATGTTGGCTCTGGGCCGTGCCATGGGAGAAACCATGGCTGTCACAATGATTATCGGCAACTCCAACAACTTCAGTTGGAGCCTGTTGGCACCGGGCAACACCATCTCATCGATGTTGGCCAACCAGTTCGGCGAGGCCGATGGTTTTCAGGTATCGGCGTTGATGTATGCGGCCTTTGTGCTGATGCTGCTCACCTTGCTCGTGAATGTGTTGGCGCAGTGGATCGTGCGCCGCCTGAGCCTCAAATACAGCTGACTCCGATGGCACTCTCCGCAACTCCCGCTCCTGGGTCCACCAGCCTCGGCCGCTCTCTCCACTTCCGCGCCTCTTTGCCCCGCAACCGCTGGAACAGCTTCTTCAGCTTGTTGGCTGCTTTCTTCGCCGTGATAGCGGTGATCCCTCTGGTGCTTGTGTTGGCCTATGTGCTCATTAAGGGTGGCTCTCTGATTAGTGCCCAGCTGCTCACCGATCTGCCGCCTCCTCCCGGTCTCGATGGCGGCGGCATTGGCAATGCCATCCTCGGCACTGTTGTGGTCACCCTGATTGCCAGCCTTGTGGCGATCCCCGTTGGAGTGGGTGGCGGCATTTACTTGGCTGAATATTCAAGGTCGGGCTGGTTCGCCCAGTTCGTGCGTTTCGGCACGAACGTGTTGGCTGGTGTGCCATCGATCATTTGTGGCGTGTTCATCTACGGCCTGGTGGTGAGCACCCGCATCTTTTTTGGTCAGAGTTACAGCGCTATGGCCGGCGGAATTGCTCTGTCGGTCCTGATGCTGCCCACGGTGATCAAAACCACGGATGAGGCGCTCAAGCTTGTGCCTCAAGAGTTGCGTTGGGGCGCTATCGGGATCGGTGCCTCCAGATTTGTCACGATCACGCGCATCACCCTGCCCGCTGCCTTCACTCCCATTGCGACCGGTGTCGTGCTCGGTATCGCCCGAGCTGCTGGTGAAACGGCGCCACTGATTTTCACCGCCTTGTTTTCACCCTTCTGGCCTGAGGGAGTGTTCAACCCGATCGCCACCATGTCGGTGCTGATCTTTAACTTCGCGATCATGCCTTACGAAGCTCAGAACGCTCTGGCATGGGCGGCTTCGTTTGTGCTGGTGGTGATGATCCTGGGCGCCAACCTCTTTGCACGTTGGGTGGGACGTTTTACCCGCGCCTGATTCTTTGTCTATCCGTTTCCTGAGCTCCTTCACCAATCACTCATCATGACCACCTCCATGCCTTCCCCATCTCGCATGCAGCAAGCCAGTCCAGGCTTCTGCATGGAACTCGAGAATGTGGGCATTAGCTACGGCGGCAATGAAGCTGTCAAGGGCGTCTACATGCAGATTCCTCGCGGCAAAGTCACAGCGTTCATTGGTCCATCCGGCTGCGGCAAGAGCACTGTCTTGCGTGCGCTCAATCGCATGAATGACTTGATCGATGGCTGCACGCTCAAGGGTCGTGTGATCTTTGATGGTCAGGACCTTTACGCGCCCCAGGTGGATCCGGTGGAAGTGCGTAGGCGCATCGGCATGGTGTTTCAGAAGCCCAACCCCTTCCCTAAGAGCATCTACGAAAACATCGCCTTTGGCGCTCGCATCAATGGCTACCGCGGTGACATGGATGAATTGGTCGAGCGTTCTCTCCGCAAGGCCGCCATCTGGGATGAAACCAAAGACAAACTCAAGGAAAGTGGCTATGCCCTATCCGGTGGCCAGCAACAGCGCCTATGCATTGCGAGGGCCATTGCAATTGAGCCGGAGGTGATCTTGATGGACGAGCCCTGCTCGGCACTTGACCCCATCTCTACACTCAAAATCGAGGAGATGATGCATGAACTCAAGAAGAGCTACACGATCGTGATCGTGACCCACAACATGCAGCAGGCCGTTCGTGTCAGCGACCTGACAGGCTTTTTTAATGTGACGCCCAAAGCTGATGGCGATGGCAAGGTGGGCTGCCTTGAGGAATTTGCTGAAACGGAGACCATCTTTAATGCTCCCAGTCAGCAAGCCACTCAAGACTATGTCTCTGGTCGGTTTGGTTGATCATTCTGAACCTCAAGCTCCCGTCGTGCTCGCTAGCGTTATTCAACCGTACAACAATCTGCAGTGATCGATTCCTCTGATCCCTCCCCCGAGAGGGATGCAGGTACCCAGTCTCCTCTCGAGGGCTTTAGCCATTACCGAGGCGACGACTGGTCGCCTGAGCGCCTTGCTTTTCATCAAAACCTCGAGCAATTTGCCGACCGTGTTGGCTTGATTGTTGGGCTTCAGGGAAATGGCAAGATCTCCCAGGAAGCGGCTTATGATGAAATCAAGCAACTCTGGAAGATGTTACGCGGCAGCCGTTCAACCCTGTTTGATTGAATGTAAGGCTGGCTACAGCCTTCCGTGGTTGTTGCTTCTGTTGATTGGCCTCAAACTTGGCCTGGCCAATCGTTAGGATTAGCTCCCATGTCAGATTCATGCCGTCTGCTGGTTGCGTTATCTGTTGCTGCCATGATTCATGCTGTAGCACTTAGCCAGGGATTTGGCTTTGCCAGCGTGGTCACAGGTGACATTCACTCTCGTTTGCGTCCTTTGATCGTTGCGCAGCCCTAAGTGTTGGCCCTATTGGGCCGTAACGATCGCAGCGGTAGCGATCGGTGTTGTTTTGTTTGTCGTTGATCTGGGCTCCGTGGGCCTGGTTGATGAAACCCCGCCGCTGTTTGCTGCATCGGCTCGAACCATGGCGCGCACCGGCGATTGGCTGATACCGCACGTGAACGGTTTACCCCGATACGACAAACCCCCTTTGGTGTATTGGTTGATGGCTGTCCTCTACAGCCTCCCCGTCCACACCAGCTGGGATCCGTTGGGATCCTGGGCTGCTGCTCTGCCTTCTGTCTGCTGTTGCCTCCACCGGCGTGGTGGCGCTGTTGGCTCTCCTGATGGCGTGGTGGGAGCGCCGCTATCTGCAGCGACCTGAGGGGTTATGGCTACCGGCGGTGTTGTGCTTCGGGCTGAGCCCGCTGGTGATGCTGTGGAGCCGTATTGGCGTAAGCGACAGCCTGCTCACTGCTTTGGTGGCTCTGGCGATGATCAGCTCCTGGTGGCGGCTGGTGAACGCCCGAATCCCCTGGTGGTTCAGCTGGGTAGCCCTCGGCCTTGCCACGCTCACCAAAGGCCCGGTGGCGTTGGTGCTCTTCGCCCTCAGCTGGGGACTGTTTGTGTTGTTGGAGCGCCAGCCCCGTTTGTTCAGGGAGCGCTTGCGGCCGGGGTTGGGAGTGCTGGTGAGCCTCGCTGTTGCCATTCCTTGGTATGCAGCAGCAGCCCTGCGGGAGGGCCAACCGTTTCTGGCGAGCTTCTTTGGCTACCACAATCTTCAGCGTTTCACTGAAGTGGTGAATCGCCACCAGTCGCCATGGTGGTTCTACGGAGTGATCTTGGTGGTTGCCAGTCTGCCTTGGTCGCCCCTGTTGCTGCTTGGGCTCTGGCGTGCTTTGCCTGCAAGCCCGTTGAGCCTGGCGCGCTTTGCCGCTTGTTGGCTCCTGGCGGTGCTGCTGCTCTTCAGTTTGTCGGCTACCAAGCTCCCCAGCTATTGGTTGCCGGCCACACCGGCAGCGGCCATCCTGGCTGCCCTAGCGCTCACTAGCCCTGATCGTTGGATGCGTTGGGCCCTACGGCTGAGTGCTTGCACGGCCCTCAGCTGCGCTGTAGCCCTGGCCTGCATTCCCTTTTGGATCAATCAGATCAGTGATCCCGATCTGATCATGTTGCCCCAACTGCTCGAGGGCTCAGCCCTGCTGCCTTTGGCGGTAGCTCCGCTTCTTGGCGGCGCTTTTGTCGCGCTCTGGTTGAGCCGATCTGCTGTCTGCTGCTCTCCCGTGAAGCCCATCGTGGCCCTTCAGTTCAGCTGGTTCCTGCTGCTGCCTGTGGTGGTCTTACCCCTGCTACGCATTGGTGACAACCTGCGCAGCCGGCCGATCCGCACCTTGGCAACGTTGAGCGGTCAACTTCAGGCCACACGGCAACCCATCGCGATGCTGGGGGTGATTCGGCCGAGTTTTCATTTCTACGCCGAAGCACCGGTGGCCTATGAGGGGACCTCTGTGCAGGCGTTGGTGAATCTCAACGACCGCCTTAGCTCAGAGAGCAGGGTGCGCGTCGAGGGGAGGCAAGGTCACATTCTTGTCGTGGCACCTTTGAACCTTGCTGAGCGCAAGCACTGGGCGTCTTTGATTAGCCCGCTGATCCAACGGCAGGGGCGCTATGGGCTGTGGTGGCTGGATCTTCAGCGCCTGGCGAAGCGGGCCAAGGGTCTGGAACAGAGGCAGGGGCTGCGTCCCACCTGGAGCGAACCACGCCCTGAACGCTTCTGAGCGACCAGAGTTCCATCAGTTCCTGCTGCGCAAGTGGGCCCTCAGCCTCTGGGTTGCGCACCACATAGGTGCCATCGGAGTGCATCAGCCAGGCGTGCTGATCATCAAGGTAGAGCTGCATCAGCCATTCGAGTTGTAGACAGAGCTGTGGGTCGAGTACGGGCACCACAGCTTCCACCCGGCGATCCAGGTTGCGGGGCATCCAGTCGGCACTGCCCAAAAACAGCTCAGCGTCTCCGCCGTTGGCGAACCAGAACAGCCGTGAATGCTCAAGCAACCGGCCGATCACGCTGTAAACCCGGATGTTGTCACTGATGCCCTCGATGCCCGGCCGCAGACTGCACATCCCGCGCACCACTAGATCAATGCTCACGCCCGCTTGTGAGGCCTCATACAGCAGCGCAACGATGCTGGGATCTACCAAGGCATTCATCTTCGCCTTGATCGCCGCCGGCTGTCCGGCGCGGGCGTACTCGATCTCGCGCTTGATCAATTCCTGCATGCGGCGTCTGAGGGTCACTGGCGCCACGAGCAGCCGTTGAAACTCCTGCTGTTTGGAGAATCCGGTGAGGTAGTTGAATAGGTCTACGAGATCATTTACCAGTTCCTCGTTGCAGCTGAGGATGCCAAGATCGGTGTAGAGACTCGATGTTTTTGAGTTGTAGTTGCCGGTGCCAATATGGCAATAGCCTTGCAACTTCTCCTGTTCACGCCGCACCACCAGTGTGATCTTCGTGTGGGTCTTTAGGCCCAGCACACCATACACCACGTGTACGCCGGAGCGCTCCAGTTGGCGCGCCCATTGAATGTTGTTGTCTTCATCGAAGCGGGCCTTCAGCTCCACCAGGGTCATCACCTGTTTTCCATTTTCTGCAGCGCGGATCAGCGCGGCGATGATCGGTGAATCCTTTGATACCCGATACAGGGTCATCTTGATGGCCAACACATGGGGATCGTCGGCTGCCTGATTGATGAACTCTTCCACCGATGTGGAGAACAGATCAAAGGGATGATGCAGTAGCCGATCACCGCGGCGGATCACCCGGAAGATGCTCTCGAAATCTTGGTATTGAAGGGATCCATCTTCCAGCTGGCTGCTTTGAGTGGTGCGCAGTTGCGATGGAGTCTTGCCGCGGAATGGTTTGTCTTTGAGTTGGGGAGCCGCGATGGCCAGCAGACTCATCAGATCATCGAGTCCTAGGGGGCCGTTGATGCGGTACACGTCAAAGTCGTCCACCTCCATGCCGTGCATCAGCTGATCCACCAGAGACAGCGGCATCTCATCAGCGACCTCGAGGCGCACCACTTCCCCACCCATGCGCCGTTTGCGCAGACCTTGCTCCAGGGCCTCCATCAGATCGTCGGCTTCCAGTTCCCGCAATTCCAGGTCGGCATCGCGGGTCACCCGGAAAAAGTGATGGCCTTCGATCAGCATCCCCGGAAACAGACGCTGCAGGTTGAAGGCCACGAGCTGCTCCAGTGGTAACCCCATGTACAGCGGTTGGGGGCTGCGGCCCCCATGCAGTTCGGGCGGCAGGCTGACAAAGCGGGGCAGGTTTTTCTGGGGAATCTTGATTCGCGCAAATTGCTGCTGCTGGGTTTTCGGGTCGCGGATGGTCACCGCGACGTTGAGGCTTAGATTGCTAATAAAGGGGAAGGGATGAGCCGGATCCACCGCTAACGGCGTGAGCACCGGAAACACCGATGTCTGGAAATAGCTATTGGCCCAGTCTTTCTGTTTGCGTGAGAGTTGCTCGTAATCGAGCAGCAGGATGCCCTGCTCAGCCAGGTTGGTTTTGAGGCTGCCACGGTAGTGATCTTGCTGCTGTTTGAGTAGTGGTTCCAGCTGGCGGCGGATCGCTTCGAGCTGCTCTCTGGGTGAGCAGCCGTCTTCACTGAGGGTTTGCACACCGGCATGCAACTGCGACTGCAGTGATGCCACCCTCACCATGAAGAATTCATCAAGGTTGTTGCTGAAGATCGCGCTGAACTTGGCCTGCTCCAGCAACGGGGTGCGAGGGTCGAGCGCCTGCGCTAACACCCGCTCGTTGAATCGGATCCAGCTCAGTTCCCGATTCAGATAGAGCTCGTGGGGCAGGGCGGCTGTGGCCATGGATCAGGCGCGTCGCTGGTTCTGTTGTAGGGCTCTGAGGTTGTGCTGAGGTTATGGATCGGTTGGCCTCAGCAGGCGGCGTAAGCGCACCGATACCTCCCAGCAGCGTGTGGATTCAGGATGGTCGGCCTCCTCGCTCGAGACACTGATGTGGCAAAGGCTGGAGCGCGAATCCTTCCAGTGCATCGCCACCACCACGGTCTCATCCTGGCAATGGCAAGGCAAGCCGGTTTCCTTCAGCAACAGATAACCATCTCGGCTTTGTCGCTTCTGTAGCTCCAGATCAAGGCTGCTGGCAATCAACGGCCGCAGCCGCAGGATGCTGGCCTGATGCACCTTGGCTGTCCAACCCAGCTGCGGCACGGGGATGCTCCGGCCTGCTCAGCCATTCTTTACCGGTGCAGGCGGGTTTGGATGTGTTGCATTGCACGGACGATTGTTGCCAGCGTTCTCGCACGCGCTGCACGTCCAGGCACACTGCGTTAAGCCGTGGCTCAACCCATTTCCGTTCTTCGCGCTGCTGTTGCTTTGGTGGGTGTTTGTGGGTTGGCCGTGTCAATCCAGCCGGCTGATGCACAACCGGCCCAAGTGATCTTGATGCGCCACGGGCACAAAGGCAGCGCATCCAACAACTACAACCTCTCTGCCATTGGCTTTCAACGGGCCATTGCACTGGCCAGTGTGATCCCTGCCTGTTACGGCACCCCTTCTCATATCGTCACCTACTTTCTCGATCCTGAGACCAGTAAAAACGCCCGCAGCTACCAAACGGCTGTGCCACTCGCTGTCGCTAGCTGTTCAGTCTCAGCAGGTTGGTCAGCTGACAAGAAGGTGTGAGGCCGCTACGGGTTGAGGTGCGACCCAGCAACCCAGACCTCACGCCCCATGCATAGCCATCCCAATGCCCGACTGACACAGAAGAGCCGTCTCAGGCTCGTCAATCAACACCTCCAAGACCGTCGTCCCCTCGCTGAACTGGCTGCAGAAGCAGGCATCAGTCTCCGCTGCGCCTACAAGTGGCTGGCCCGCTACCGCTCAGGTGGTGCTGCTTCTCTGGCTGATCGACGGAGTGTTCGCCGCACCCAGCGGCGGACGCTCGATCCGCGGCAACTGCAGCAGGCCGTGGATCTCCGTCACCAACGCCTCCACCTCCGCCACATCGCCAGGCTTCTGGTCGCACCCTTCTCCACCGTGGCCAGGGTGCTCAACCGCCTTGGTCTGGGGCGGTTGCGGAATCTCGAGCCCAAACCTCCAGTCCAGCGCTACGAGCGGGAGCATCCCGGAGAGCTGATCCATATCGACGTCAAAAAGCTCGCCCGCTTTCGCAAAGTCGGTCACCGCATCACTGGCAACCGCCAGCAGGGCCGCTCCACGGGCGTTGGCTACGACCGCGTCCACGTCGCCATTGATGACGCCACACGGCTTGCTTATGTCGAGGTGCTCGCGGACGAGCAGCAGGCCACGGCCATTGGCTTTATGAGCCGAGCTGTGGCTTGGTTCAACAGTCAGGGCGTCGAGTGCCGGCAGGTCATGTCTGACAACGGTCCCGCCTACGTCTCACGCAGCTTTGCCAAGGCGTGCAAGGTCCTGGGCCTCAGGCACATCCGCACCAGGCCCTACACGCCGAGGACCAACGGCAAAGCCGAACGGTTCATCCAGACCCTGTGCCGGGAATGGGCCTACGGGATGCCGTTCCAGAACTCAGAAGAACGCAATCAGTGGCTGCCTCGCTACCTGTCGATCTATAACCGTCTCAGGAAGCACACAGCACTCGGCGGCCGATCACCTCAGCAGCGGCTCAACGAGCTGCTCTGCTGATCAACGTGGTGAGACACAACAGCTAGCGGCGTGAATATCCGCATCGACCGATCGTCTGTCGTCGATTCCGTTGAGTCCGGCCGGAGCATGCTCAGCAACCCCACCTACAGCGGTGGCTTGCTGGTGGTGTTTTGGGAGCATCGCCACTTGCCCCAACTGGCTGCCGGTTTGGGCTGGCCGGCGATGCCACCGATCGACGACAACGACTTCGACACCCTCTACCGACTCAGCTACTGCCCAGGTTCAGCCCTGCCGCAAGTGACGCGCTTCAGCCAAACGGCCCTCCTGGATGGCTCTCAGCCCTGCAGCCAGCCGGCCCCCCAATTCACTGTTGTTGCACCGAACTGATGGCTGCCATTCAAGCTCTGGCTCTCTCCGTCTTGGCGTTCACCCCGGTCGCTGTTCGCGCTGATCCATCCCCTGCCGCCGGCGTGTCCCTTAATCCTGCTCCCTTGGAGCGGGTCGTGGGCACGCCACCTGCTGCCAGGAGTGCCGAAGCAGGTCAGGATCTGGCGATTCTGCTCTGGCTGCAACAGGTGCGTACTCCTGAGATTGTGAGTAGCAGCTGGACGCTGCTGGAGCGCAACCCTACCGCCTTCAGCCGTGCACTCGGTGTCGACATGGTGCGCACCACACCTCGGCTCAATGCCGCACTCAAAGCCTTTCTCAAGCCGGTGGATGGCATCAAGGATCAAATCAAGGATCGCGTTAATCGGCCTCGTCCATTTGTGAGTCATCCCCAGATCATTCCCTGCTTGCCCTTGGAGGCGAGCGCGTCGTTCCCGTCGGGGCATTCCACTTGGTACCGCGCTGCCTCAGAGCTCTTGGCTGATCTGTTGCCGGAGCGGCGCTCCAGGTTGCTTGAGCTCGGCCGCCATGGCGGCAACAGCCGTGTGCTCTGCGGGATGCATTACCCCTCGGATGTGGAGGCCGGTCAGCGCCTCGGTGTTGCCGCGGCCAACCAGCTAATTCAGTCGCCCCAATGGCGTGCGTTCAAAGCGGATCCCGCCGTACAGGTTGAATTGGATCAGGTGCGCAAGGTGCCGGCTTCAGCCTTACCCGTGTTGGTGCATTGATGCATTACTGAGGGCGTGTATTGCACAGCACAGTTCAACACTGAGGCCCTCAATACTTTCTAGGTATCTGTTTGATTGGGCCGTGCCAGAACGTTTGTTTCTGGAGCTTGAATCCCCCGAAACCTCCATCTGGTCCCATGCGGTGGTGGCCTGCTTGCCCTGCCTGTGGCTAAACAGACCCAGCGCCCGAGAACTCCTGGCGGAGATGGCCTGAGTTAGCTCGCTTGCACCAACGGCCCACCCTGGGATCGGCGGATCATCACGACTGCTGGCCTGGGGTTCCGGCCCGGAACGCCTGAGGGCCAGTTGGAGCCCAGGGGCACCGTGCGCAATTGTTCGAAGCGCGTGCCGGAGCGATCCATCAGCTCGAAGGCCTGCAGTTCCTGCTCTCCGAGGTTGTGGCAACCGTATTGCTCGCCTGGGTGCTGCACGGCCAGAAACAAAGTGTGCTCCTCTTGATCAAAACAGGGTCCACAGAGCTCGCATTCCATCGGTCCGCTGGCAAAGAGGAGAGCCTCTTCACCTGGATTGGCTGCACGCGGCAGGAGCCAGCAGCTGTTCTTGCCGAAGATGTCGGTGCTGGCTTTGCTGTTCGAGCGGTCGGTCACCATCCACACATTGCCCTGGCGGTCGATGGCCAGGTTGTCGGGGTTGGCAAAGCCCAGGCCTCCCTCCCAGGGAGTGCCACCAGTTGCCGCCATGCGCCAGTTGAAATGGCCTCCGGCCTCTGCCGGATCGGCGGGGCTGTCGCTGAGTCGCATCATCCAGCCAAATGGCCAGGGGGTTTGCTGGTTTGGGCCTTGGAAGATGGCGGGATCGGGGCTGCCGGTTTCATCGGAGCCGCCCATGGTGAAGCTGATCAAGAGATCGCCTGTGATCGGATCGATCTCGGTGTCTTCCGGGCGTGCGGTGGGAGTGGCACCGATTGCATTGGCCGCCAGGTGGGCATCGATCAAGATCGCGCCCATTTGCTCCTCGCCTTGGCCTGGGTAGAGATCAGCCAGCTGCGGAAAGCGCCGGCAATAGCGCTCCAGCTCTGCGTCTGATCTGAGGCGCTCAGCTCCGGCTTGGCGCCGATCGCTGTGGGGCACTTCGATCAGGCCGGCACTGCCGAAGCGTTCGTAGTGGCTGGGTCTCAGGGGTGCGAGCGGGGTTTGCGGGTGCAGCAGCAACCAACGCCCACTGCCATCGGCCTGCAGCTGCGCCACTTCCAGGCGGCCGTTGTGCAGCAGGCGTGAGTTGGCCGGGTCGCTTGGATCGCTTACCCGCTCGCTGCTGACAAAGCGATAGAGGTGGCCGCTGTGACGATCACAGGCGGAATACACCACCAGCGGCTCGCCAGCCCTGGCCCTGACCCCTACGGCCTCATGGCGGAAGCGGCCCAGCCAGGTGTGCTTCACAGCCGCTTGTTCGGGCCGGCGGGGATCAAGTTCCACCATCCAGCCGTATTTGTTGCCCGCCAAGCCGAACGGTGCCCCCAGCCCTGCGATGCGCTTGCGGCTGAATTCAAAAGGACGCTCGGAGGGTGGCGGCGAACTGCCATCGGCGTACACGGCCTCCACCACATGGGTCTGAAAGTTTTCCTCGGCGGAGAGCACCGTGCCCCAGGGCGTCTGCCCGCCGGCGCAGTTGGCGAAGGTGCCGATCACCCGATCACCGAGCCCATCGTCGTAGCCCTGGCGATCAGTGCGGCGGAACACCGCAGCGGCCGGGCCGGAGCTGCGCAGCTGCTGGCCTGGCTCCTTCAGGCCGCTCAGACCATGGATGCGCCGCTCCTGCGCTCCGCTCTGGTGTCGCCAGCTGCCATCGCTTTGACGCACCAGACAAGCCACTCCCACCCCCAGATCCTCCAGAGCGGCTGCAGCCACTGCCACCGCCATCGCCTGCAAAGCGGCGTTTGTCTCTGCGGTGTTCGGCTCCAAACGCCCCCCTGTGGTTTGAAGGGCTTCTTGTAAGGCGGCAAAGGGCAACGTTCGCCCATGGGCTTCGGCGTAGCCGGCGCACCAGGTTTGGGCACTGATGTATTCGAAATTGATCGTGAGCAGTGCTCGATCTGCATCGAGCGCGCTGAAAGCCAGGTAGTCGTTATTGAACCCCATGGCTCCCTTGCCGAGGCGATCGCCCCAACTCAGCAACACATCGGAGCGATAACCGGTAGGCACGTCGAGCCGGTCGTGTAGGGCGATGCGCCGGTAGGTGTGTTGTTGCTGCTTGGCCGTGAGCCCATCACTGGGCAGTGGGATCGGCCCCAGCAGCGAAGGCCAGCGTCGCGTGGGTCTCTGAGGGGCGGCAGAGCCTGAGGGGATCGTTGCCGTAGCGGTTGCACTGGCTGCAGCCAGGCCGAGGAGCTCTAGCAGAGAGCGGCGATTCATCGGTTCAGCTCACAACGCGGTGAGCGCCGGGCCTGCAGTTGCGCCAAGCGGCTGGATTGCAAGGGGTTGCGATTGTCGTCGCTCACCAGCAGCAGGCTTGGTTGCCCAGGCGACAGCTCCGGCCCCAAGCTCAGGCCCTCCCAGTTTTCAGGTGTGATGCCGATGGCATGGAGATCCCAGACCTGCAGCGCTTCGGCAACTCTGCCAGCTGCGGGTAGGGGGTAAAGCCGCAGCTGGTTATCCCACTGCAGCGGCTCGCGGTAGCGCCGCCACAGGCTGAGCAGTTGCGGGGCGCCTGCCCCACCAGGGGGGTGGAGCACCAGGAGATCAGTCAGTCCCCAGTTGCCGCCGGCAGGGGAGCGCAGGGTTCCCTGGGGAGCGGCCAGGGGTGCATCCCGACGGGGATCCCGGCCGGGCGGCCAGTGCCAGCGCAGCAGGGGGACTTGATCCGCTGGGCCCTGCCGCAAGGGGTGCTCGGCGGCCATCAACAACGCGAGGGGTTGATCCGCCCGGCTCAGGCGTGCCAGGGATTCGGGGCCAGCATTGCTCTCGAGCCCCTGTCCAGGGCCTGGCTGCCAGGCAGCGGGTAACGGCACCGCCTGGAGGAACGCACCGCGAGGAAGCGAGAACCGCAGCAACTGAGCCGGGCGTTCGCGGCTGCGCCTCCCTTCACTGGCAACCCAAGCTTGATCGGTGTCGATCACGAGGGCTTCGGCATCGAGCTGCTGGCTGATTGGAGCCGGCACCTGGAGGGAGATGGTCTTCAGGTGCCGAGGCCTGCTGAGAGCAGAAGGCAGCGTGGTGCTGCTGAGATGGCCACCGGGCAGATCACTGAGCAGCCAGAGGCGATGGCCAGGTTGGTCGTAGTGGATGGCGGAGTAACCGCCGTCGGCATCGTTCGCTAGGGCTACGGGTAGGGCTATGTCGAAGGTTTTGATCCATTCCAGCTGCAACGGACACGGCAGGAGCATCCCAAGCAGCAGTTGTGGCCACCTGTCAGGCATGACAGCTCATCGATGCAGCCTCCGCCTGAACCTGGCGCAGATGAGCCTCCACTCCCATACGCTGCAATTGCTCGCAGAGAATCTCTCCAAGGTCATTGTCGAGTGGCGGAGTGTGGTGCCAGTGACCATCCACCAGATCGTGCATCCGGCCGGGAACAGAACCTAGAAATTTGGCAAGACACTGTTGCACCATGAAGTGGTTATCAAAATGATGAATCACACGAAAATCCACGCGCCATTGCGCGGGGTGGAGGGCGCCGATTTCCACGAGTCGCAAGCTTTCGAGATCGGCTAGAACTGTGATCTCGTCGCCTGCCATCAGCATGCAATCGAGCGGTGGTAGGACCCCTGGGCTGCTCTGATCAGTGCGACTGTGGGTGAGCACATTCAATTGGTAGCCATTCTCAAGCCTTGAAATATTGAGGCCGCAGAGCGTGTCCCCCTCCTCGAGCTGATAGCGCACCACCATGTGATTCATGCCCTTGATCTGCAGCACGCGCTCCACCCTTTCTCCAAATGCAGTGGCGACGAGTGCATCCGCAGCAAGGTCCACCCCGGATAGAACAGTGATTCCACCCAGCAGGGCGCCGAGTTGATCGCTGGATTCCATTTCATGCGCAAGCACAGCGATCCGGCATGGTCGATGGCTGCTTTGCAGGGCCATGGCTGCATGAACATTGCTGAGTAGGTTGTTGCTCAACAGTCCGATGCCCACAAGTTCGGTATGCCTAAGCCGCTCCAGCTGGGTCTCCAGTTCAGACATACCTTCTTGAATTGTGGCGGTCTGCACGCCGATCTGTTCACTGGCCAGCAGGTCTCGAATGGGCTCAACAACTTGCTGACCATCGACGATGAGGGCCTGTCTGCTGCCCGTGCGCAGGTAGACGCGGCGCCTCAGGCCTAGACGGTTAGAGAGCAGTTTCTCTAGAATGAGAGCCACGAAAGCAGATGTGATTAATGTGCCGATGAGTGAGTAGCTCATCCCTAGTAGCAGTCGCCAGATTTCAGAGCCACTGAGTAGCATTACGGGATCGACATATTCTCCTTTTAGTAGTCCAAACGTGATCATTAAGCCAAGCTGCCAGTTGTCGGCATGATCGGAAAATAGAACAACCCCGGCTGTGATCAGTCCGATGCTCATCGGTAGCAACCAAGACATCTGGCTACGGGGCAATCCTCGCCACGTTTGCTTGATCCAGCGTGCAGCTCGTTGCGCGCGCAGTTGAGTTGTGTGTTGGCGCCGCTTCACCTGTGCGTGGCGCTGCACCACCGTGAGCCAGAGGGGGTGGAGCTCGGAAGGCTGTCGTCGCACTGGTCGGTGGCCCCTCTGTGCCGAACACTCTGAGGAATTCACAAGGCGAATGTTGTTGCCCCCGGCGTTGCTATTGAGCGGAATCAGTCCCTCTGTGGGATGAATGGCGTTGGCTACAGCTCCGGCCGTGAGCACAATTGGATCCACCACGGCAACCTTGGGTAGGCGTTGTTCCAGGAGGCGACCCAGGGCCATCTGACCACTACTGGAGCGCACAACAATTTCCGCGTGGGGGTTCAACAACCGCACCTGTAGGGCTGCTTCCAGATTCACCTGGCTGTCTGAGCTCAATAACAGAACCGCCCGGCAGTGGCGCACGCCGGCGCGCTCCAGCACCAGGCTCTGACGCATGTCTCCTTGGATCACCCGTGATCCGATTTTCAGCTCAAGCTCTTGTCGGCGCCAGCGAGGCGGGCGGCAGTCGACACCTACGAGGGGCACGCCGAACGGCATCAGCCGTTCTAGGCAGGCTTGCCCCAAGGCTCCCAGGCCGCACACAACAACCGTGCCAGGGCTGCTCGACAAGGCTCGCACGTTCTTTGGTGGTGCAGCGTAAGTGGGGTGGCCAGGGGGCCGCCTTCACCGTTTCCAAACCAAAAAACGCAAGGATGATGATCATCTGCATCACCCTTGATGAATTCCGGTGTGCTTCACACCATGCAGGCTCTTGCGGCAAGCCTGCCGAGTCGCGTTCTTCAGCCCGAGCAGGTGCTGTTTGAGGCGGGTCAGCCCGGCAACAGCATCTTCTGTGTGCTGAGCGGCTCGGTTGAGCTCTCTTGGGGCGATGCCTCGTTCGAGATCTTCGGCCCTGGTGATGTGCTGGGTGTTGGTGCGCTGGTGAGTGATCACCATCTCCGCCACGGCACCGCCCGAGCCGTTGTGGCGACTGAGCTGCTCGAGATGGGCCGGGAGCAGTTTCTATTTGCTGTTCAAGAAACCCCGATGTTTGCGCTGGAGCTGATGGCCAGCCTTGAGCGCCGTCTGCGGCGCCTCGAGGACTAGTGCCTTCAGCGGCGCGGGGCCGTCCAGTCTTCAAACCAACCCCGCCGCCAGAGATAGATGGCTTGCGTGGTGGCGATGGCTCCCATCAGCACAAGCGAAGCGATATAGCCATAGCGCCAGTGCAGCTCTGGCATGTTGTCGAAGTTCATGCCATAAATGCCGGCGATGAAGGTGAGCGGAGCAAAAATCGTCGACACAATCGTGAGGGTCTTCATGATCTGGTTCATGCGATTACCCGTGCTGGCCATGTGCGCCTCGGTGACGGCATCGCACTGATGCCGCAGGATTTCGCAGCTGTCAAAGATCTGATCCACGTTCTGGGCCATCTCCTGAAATCCCAACAGGCCGTCGGGGCCCATCACGGGTTGGTTCTGGCGCAGGAAGAGAAGAATTTGATGGCGCAGCGGCCAGAGTTGTTGGCGGATGCGGCGCAGGTTGGCTCTGAGTTGATAAGCCCGGGTGAGCACCCGCGGCCGCGGGTCGCGCAGAGCGGCCTCCTCGAGATCATCGAGGCGGTTGGCCATCTGCTCGAGCATTGGGAAAATGCCATCAAGAATGTTGTCCACCATGTAGTGGAGCAAATCATCGAGATCGTCGGCCCCGGCGATTGGTGTTTTGTGCAGCAGCCAGTCGGTGAGTGAGGCGAAGGGTTCGCCGCTTGGCGCTTCCTCGATGGAGATCAAGCAGTTGTGGGTGAGCAGCATGCTCACTTGATCGCTCACCAGATTGAGAGGATCACGTGAGAAGCGCAGCCGGTGCAGCACCACTGCAATCACATCGCCGATCGAATCCACGCGGGTGGATTGCGGTGTGTCGAGCACCAAGGGCGCAAACACCATGGGGATATGGCAGCGCTCCAAGGCATCCCGGATCAGATGTGGTTGGCCCATGCCGGTGATCCGCAGCCAAAACGGCACGTTCTGCTCCTTCAGCTCCTGCAGTTCGCCGAGGTTGCGTAGCAGGCGTCGCTCTGGGCCTCTCGGCCAGAGGATCACGGCAGACAAGCTGCTGGCGGCACGTCCGCCCGCCAGGTAGAGGCTGTTGGGCATCTGCCCTGGCCGCTCCTCAAGGCGGCGTGAATCCAGAGAGCCTGGCGTTGGCCTCAGCTGGGGGAGGCTCTGCATGCACCTGCTTGCTCCGTCACCGGCAAGGTAGCCAGCGCTCGTGAACCGAATGATGTGAGCTCGGGCACGGAGGCCTGGTGTTTCCTGCCACAGCTTTGGCCGGGCAAATCATTTCGAATGGTTTAGCCCGCTGCTTGCTTGGCATGCAGAGCCTTTCCGTTTGGTTCCCGCCTGTGGCCTGCTGTATGGCGATTCAGGGCTTCTGGCTAGGTGCCTTGTTCACCCTGCAGCCGCGTTTGGGGCCTTCCGATCTTCAGGATCTGCATCGGTTCAGCGGTGCCAATGCCCCTACCTTGAACATGAAGGGCCCGAAACCCCGTGTCTAAGACGTCTGATTTCGAAGCGGATCTGCTGAGCTTGCAGCAGTTTCGCGATTGGCTGGCGAGCCTGGTGGAGGCTCAGCAGCCCCAGGAGGAATGGTCCCTCAGCTTGGAGCAGCTCAAGCAGCGCTGGGAGCCTCGCATGCAAGAGCGGGCGAGTGGAGCCAGCCGCATGTTCTTTTGATGGGTGAGGCAGTGGCGCTCAGCCCTTGATCGGTTGAGCAAGACCCTGGGCCAACGATTGGCTCAGTTGCCTGTGGAAGTGTTTGTAATCACCGCTGCTCAGCAGGCTGCGTCGCGTGGGTTCGTGCCGTAGTGCAGCCTGCAGCAGCCCAAACAGCATCAAAGCTTCCTGTTGAGTGAGGCAGAGCAGATGCTGTTTGGTGCTGGCCTGGCTGGTGGGTTCGCCCGTAAATGTCGACAGCTTCACGCTGAAATTTTTTGGCAACTTAGCAGCGCGATTGCAGGCAACAATTCATAACCCTCCCTTAACTCCTTAACCTCCTGCTTGTGTTCAGAGTGATCCTTTCTCCGGGGGGCACTTGGTGGGCGCGTCTGATCTTCCGGCACCGAGCAGGGCGCAGAGCACGGGTGTCTTTGCAGCTGTACTGCTCGCGCAGAGAGTGAAGCACCTGGTTGCGTCGCAGCTGGATGTGCTTGCTGATCGTGATCCCGAGCCTTTGCATCAGATGCGGGTCACCTGCCGGCAGTTGCGCAGCACGGTGGAACAGTTTGCTGATGCCCTGGTGTTGCCAGAGCCAGTGTCGCCGCAGCGGCTGGCCCGGATTGGTTCTGATCTCGGCCTGAGCCGCGATCTCGATGTGTTGCGCCAACGGCTTGAGCATCACTGGCAGCCCCTGTTGCCGGAGGCTGAGCAGTTGGCCCTGCGCAAGCTGCTGAAGCAGTTGAAGCGTGAACGCAAGCTGGCCTTCACCGTGCTCACCGGCACCTTGAAAGGGCGCCGCTACCTCAAGCTGCTCGAGCGTCTGCAGGGCTGGCTGCGTCAGCCCCGCTTCACCCCGATGGGTGAGGAGCCGATCGAGGCCTGGTGCCCTGAACTTCAACAGGTGGCCCTGGCGGGGTTGTTCACCCTTCCGGGTTGGTGGGTGGGCAATCCCCGCGATCAACCATCCGCCCAGAAGCTGCATCAGTTGCGCCGCCGCATCAAGCGTGCGCGCTATGGATTTCATAACCTCACGGCCCTTGATCCCCAGGCGTTCCAGCCCTGGGTGGATCAGCTCAAGGCGATGCAGACCGTGTTGGGCGATCTTCAGGATCTGCAGGTGCTGGTGCACACCCTGGAGCGCTTGCTTGAAGCGGCACCGGATTCAGTGATGCCTTGCCTCTGCAGCCTGATCCTTGAAGCCCAGGATCAGGCCTGGCAGCGCTGGCTGTTACTGGCGGCAGACCTGCGCACTGTTGAGGGCCGCCAGGGGTTGCTGCAGCTGCAACTGAAGGCCTAACCCACCCTTAACCAGCCCTCTACCCGGGCTTTGCTCAGGCGCTGGTGATGCTCCATACAGTCCGCTGGTCCCGTCGGCACAACCGCTCGATGGTTTACACACCAAGTGGTCAGCAGGGCTTGCGCAGCTCGCTGGAAGAGATTTATCAGCGCCGTGATCTGGTGCACCTGGGAGCTGGCAGCAAAGTTCCTCTGCTGCGCAATCACGTGTGGCTGGTGACCCGCGGCATGGTCAAGCTCAGCTGCATGAATGAGCAGGGCGATGATCTGCTGCTCGGCCTGGCTGGGCCGAATGAAATTTTCGGTGAGCCCCTCACCAACATCGATCTCTACGAAGCCACCACCATCGGCGACAGCGATTTGCTGTGTTTGCCCATGGATGAGATTGAAGGCACGCCCCACCTGGCCATCACCCTGGTCAAGGCGATGACCAGCCGCATGCGTCAATCGGAAGCCCTGATTGCCTTGCTCGGTTTGCGCCGCATTGAAGAGCGCGTGCGTGGGTTCCTCGAGCTGTTGGCTCAGGATTACGGCCAGCCCTGTGATCAGGGACTGCTGCTCAATCTGCGCCTCACGCATCAAGACATCGCCAATGCTCTAAGCACCACCCGCGTCACCGTGACGCGGGTGCTGGGCTTACTGCGCGAGGAGGGGTGGCTGCAGCTCGATGACCAACGCCAGCTGGTGGTGAGCCACCTACCGCGCTCTTGAGCGCGGTACCAACAACTCCAGCAATGCGCCCCCCTCAGGGTGGTTGCTGGCGCGCACCATCCCCCCCTGCGAGAGGGCGATCTGTTGCACGATTGCTAGACCCAGCCCGCTGCCGCTTCGGGGGGAGCGGGCTCTCGCGGGGTCACCGCGGTAGAAGCGCTGAAACATGCGTTCTAGATCGGTCTCACTGAGGCCTGGGCCGCGGTCGCGCACGGCCACCAGGCACCAGCGATTGCGGGCAGCCACATCGACATCGATGACGCTCTGTTCAGGGCTGAAACGCAGGGCGTTATCGAGCAGATTCAGGAGGGCTTGGTGAAAGCGAGAGGGGTCAATCGCTGCCAGGTGCGGTGATTCCTCCTGGTTGGAGCTTCCCCCTTGGATGTGGAGCCGCACACCCCGCTCTGAAGCGAGGGGTTCGAGGATGGTCCACACGTTGTGGAGCACCCCCAAGGGGTCTACAGCGGCCTGGGCTGCTGCGTCGTTGAAGGGTGTGTTGTCGAGCCGTGAGAGATCGAGCAGATCACTCACCAGCACCTGCAGCCGCTCCAGCTCCCGTTGCAGCCGCCCCACCAGAACCGCCTGCCGTCCTTCAGCCTTGATGGCCAGGCTGTCACCTACCAACCGCAGCGCTGTGAGGGGGGTTTTGAGTTCGTGCGCTACGTCGCTCACCCATTGCTCCTGCTGCTCCAACTGGCTCTCCAGCGGGTTGCGCCCCTGCAGCACCACAGCCACCCAGCCGTTGTTGCCGGGCATCATCCGCACGTCCAGGTTGCCGGCCTTGTGTGGCCATGCTCCTCGCTGGGCAAGGCCCTTCTCCCGCGCCAGATTCACCAGATGCAGCAGTTCATCAGAGGGATCGAGGCTTGCCAGCGGCTCACCCCGCAGCACCAAGCCTGAATCTTCCAGCTCCAGCAACACTTCAGCGCGGGGGTTGAGGCTGGCGATGAGGTTGTCGCCATTGATCAGCAGCCAGCCCTGGGCCACCTCCTCCAGCCAGTCGCGCAGCTGTTGCTCCGGCGGATCGAGCAGGTGTTTGCGGCTGCGGCGCTTCAACCGCGGCTTGCGCTTGAACCACACAACCAGGCCTCCGCCGGCAGCAGCGCCAAGGGCAAAGGCCAGCAGGCTCGCGTCGCTCATCGGGTTGTGGGGCGGCTGGGCACGCGATCAACCGAAGCGATAGCCGAACCCTCGCACCGTGACCAACTTGGCTGGCTGGGAGGGGTCATCTTCGATTTTTTCGCGTAGCCAGCGGATGTGCACATCCACGGTTTTGCTATCGCCGATGTAATCCACGCCCCACACCTGTTCGATGAGCTGCTCGCGGCTCCAGACCCGGCGTGGATGCTGCATGAACAGCTCCAGTAATCGATATTCCTTGGGGGAGAGTCGGATCTCGATGCCGCTGCGCGTGACGCGACATTCGCCCGGATACAGCTCCAGATCGAGATAGTCAAGAGTGCTTGCGGTAGGCAAGGGAGTGCGCTGACGGCGCAGCAGTGCCCTGCAGCGGGCCACCAGCTCGCGCATCCCGAACGGCTTAATTAAGTAGTCGTCCGCACCCACCTCCAGGCCCAATACGCGATCGGTTTCGGTGTCGCGGGCGCTCACTACGAGAATCAACGGTGGTGTGTTGCTGCCGCGCAACTGGCGGCAAAGATCGAGCCCGTTGATCCCCGGAAGCATGAGATCAAGTACCACCAGGTCGTAGCTGTCACGGCTGAGCAGATCCCAGGCGCTCCGTCCGTTGGTGGCGGCCGTGACGCCGAAGCCCTCCATTTCCAGGGCTTCGGCCACGGTCTCGCGGATAGTGTCGTCGTCCTCCACCACCAGGAGGCGGGCAGAGGGCGTGGGTTCGGCAACCTGGCTCATGGCTCAATTGTGGGCCGGAGCCCCTGTGTTGCCGGATACCGGAGTGCCCCTTGCGCCCTCGCTCAGTCGGCGGCTGCTTCCGATTCCAGCCGGCACTGGGTTAGTGAAGGATCGGTGAGACGCTCCAGCACGCGTTGCAGATCCACCGGTGAGAGTTCCCCATCGTGTCCCCATTTGAGGCTGGTGCTCTCGGGTGTGGCCTGGCTGGAGAGAGAAAGGTCGGCGCCCATGCGCAACTGATGTGCTGAAACCAACACTAAGTCCGCCAGGGGCGCCTGAGGCGGTGGTGCTGATCAGGCTGTATGCAGCTCTGCCGGGCGGTAGGGGATGAAATTCGCCTTGCGGGTCCCGCAGATTGGGCAGCTCCAGTCGTCGGGGATCGCTTCGAAGGGCGTGCCGGCAGCGATGCCCGAGTCGGGGTCGCCCTCGGCCGGGTTGTAGATCACGCCGCACACTTTGCAGATCCACAGCCCCTGCACCGGCATGGCGGCCTCGCTGGGTTGGCCTTGTCCTTGCAGGGCTGCCAAGGCCACGCTGTAGCGATCGGCGTGGTGGTGCTCCACCGGGGCTAGCAGGCCGAAGTTGCGGGCAGCGCTGCGAAAGACTCCAGCATGCTCCTTGGATTCGCTGATCTGCTCGTTGAACTCGGCTTCGGCGCCGCTGTCGCGATCGCTGCGGGCTTGGGCGGCGAACTCGGGGTACATCGTTGTGTACTCGTAGGTCTCGCCCTCGATGGCCAGCTCCAGGCAGCGGCTGAGGATCGCTTGCTTCTGGTCGTCGGTGAGGGCCCCCCCGTCGTCCACCACCAGCTCCGGGTGCATCAGGCGGAAATGGGCGAAAGCGTGCTCTGTTTCCTGATTGGCGGTGTCGCGGAACAGCCTGGCCAGCTCGCTGTTGCCAAGTTGCTTGGCCACCTCTGCAAAGAACAGGTATTTGCGATTAGCCATGCTCTCGCCGCCGAAAGCGGCTTCGAGGTTGGCCTGGGTGCTGGGCTTGGAGAGATCCATGGGCTGCGATGTGATCGGCCTGCGTGCTGCAGTGCGGTTATCTTACCTCACTTATCCGTAGTCGGTCCGACTTCGCTTTGAAAGCTGCTGTGGTCGGCTGTCTCAGGTCTCGTTAGATCTGGGTGAGATCTCGAGATTTCAGAGCCATGGCTCATCACCAGGTTTTGATCGTGGGGGGCGGTGCCGGAGGTATCACCGTGGCGGCGCGGCTGAAGCGCTTCCGCCCCAGCCTTGATGTGGCCATCCTTGAGCCATCGCTCGAGCACTACTACCAACCCGGTTGGACCCTGGTGGGTGGCGGTGTGTTCACCTTGGCGCAGACCCGCCGCCAGGAAGCTGAGTTGATTCCTGCGGGTGTTACCTGGATTCGTGAAGCAGCCGCCGGCTTCGATCCTGATCACAACAGCGTTAGCACCAGTGGCGGGCAGACCCTCACCTACGACGCCCTGGTGGTAGCCGTTGGCCTCAAGCTCAACTGGGATGCGATTGATGGCCTCACCGATGCCCTGGGTAAGGGAGGTGTGTGCAGCAATTACTCGAAGGACTACGCCTCTTACACCTGGGAGTGCATTCAGAATTTCAAGGGCGGCAATGCGGTGTTCACCTGCGCGCCCATGCCGATCAAGTGCCCAGGCGCTCCCCAGAAGATCGCCTACATGGCTGACGACGCGATCAAGCGCGATCCAGCGCTAGCGGCCAAGAGCAGCGTGATCTATGCGACAGCCACACCCGGCATCTTCGGCATCCCGGCCTATGCCGCTCCGCTCAAGCAGGTGGTGGCGCGTAAAGGCATTGATGCCCGCTACAGCCATACCTTGATCGCCGTTCGCCCCGATCGCAAAGAGGCGGTGTTCAAGGTGGCGAAGGAGGGACAAGAAGCCCGAGAGGAGGTGATCTCCTACGGGCTTTTGCATGTGACTCCTCCAATGGCCGCTCCTGATGTCGTGGCCCAGAGCCCTCTCGCTGCAGCCAGCGGATTCGTGGAGGTGGACAAGCATTCCACCCAGCATCTGCGCTACCCCAACGTCTTTGCCATCGGCGATGTGAGCGGGATGCCGAACTCCAAAACCGCTGCTGCAGTGCGTGGTCAGGCCCCCGCGCTGGTTACCAATCTGCTCGCCCAGCTCGATGGAGGCAAGGGCGATGGCTCTTACAACGGCTACAGCTGCTGCCCGCTGATCACCGGTTACGGCAAAACGATCATGGCCGAGTTCAATTACGACGCCCAGCCTGAACCCTCCTTCCCGCTCGATCCCACCAAGGAGCGTTGGAGCATGTGGGTGATGAAGACCACCATCCTGCCGTGGGTGTACTGGAACCGAATGCTCAAGGGCGCCGATCACGAGAAGCGCTTCATCCCTGGCGTGAAGCACTGATCAGATGTCTGCGGCTCTCCGCAGGGTGGATGGCAGGTGCTGCGGCGAGATTGTCCAACTGCGGATATCCATGGATATCCGCAGTTGGACAGATCAGAAGAGAGTCATTGGATGATCCAGCGATTGGATAAGCGTCTACCCAGTTCGCTGATCGCCTCAGGCTGGTAGGGCTGATCAACCCGCGGCGTGCCCCCCACTCAGGCTTTGTGTCTTGGTCAACGCCGCAGGTTGACGAGCGTTCTTGTGATGAGCTTGAAGCAAACTGCAGCAACCCAAGCGCACGATCCCCCGAGCGGCAGCCACGCCAAGCTGGGGAGGTTGAAGCGCCCTTGGTGGCCGTTCTGGAGCTGAGCACAACTGTGACGACACCCCCTTCCCCAGATCTGTTGGTGATCGCCTGCAGCAACGGTGAGAACCTCAAGCTGTCTGAGCGTTTTGCAGCTCTGGCACAGGCCCAGAACCTCAGTGTGGAGGTGCTTGATCTCACGTTGGTTGAACTGCCGCTGTTCACGCCACGGGCTCTTGCTGCTGGAACGCCGCCTGCACTTGCGGGTCTCCAGCAAACGCTGATGGCAGCACCCCGATGGGTGATCTGCGCGCCGGAATACAACGGGTCGATTCCGCCGGTGCTGACCAGTGCCATCGCCTGGTTGTCGGTGCAGGGCGATGATTTTCGTGCGCTGTTTAACGAGCGCCCCGTGGCTATCGCCACCCATTCCGGCGGCGGTGGCCACACTTTGATGGCCGCCTTGCGCCTCCAGCTGGCCCATCTCGGCGCCCACGTCGTCGGCCGTCAGTTGGTGAGTAACAGCAGCAATGCCGCCAAAGACGACTCCATTGCCGATCTGATTCGTCGCCTCATCCAGCTTCAACCTCTCCAGTCCTGAGTCGATTGATCCGCCATGACCCCCACCACCGCCGCCATTCCCGCCAGCCACCGCGACCTAGCTCAAGCCCTGGCTGTTGATGCACTCGTGCTGCGCCTGGCGGCACAACGCTTCCACAGCCAGCTCGATTGGCTTGATAGCTGGCATAGCTTCTCCTTCTCGTCGCACTACGACCCGGCCTGGATGGGCTTCGGGCCGTTGCGGGTGATCAACGACGACACGATCGCGGCTGGCCAGGGGTTTGGCATGCACCCCCACCGCGACATGGAGATCGTCACGGTGATGGTGCAGGGCGAGTTGCATCACCGCGATTCGATGGGCCATGCCGAGGTGTTGCGGGCTGGCGAGGTGCAGCGGATGAGCGCTGGCACTGGCGTGGTGCACAGCGAGATCAATGGTTCGGATCAGCCCTGCCGGCTCTTGCAGATCTGGATAGAGCCAAGTGCGCCGGGCATCTCACCGGCCTATGAGCAGAAACCTTTCCCGCTGCAACGGGGCTGGACGCCACTGTTGGATCCCCAACGCCACGCCGGTGCCCTGGCCATTCAGCGTCCGGTGCGTCTGTGGCGGACGCAGCTTCTGGCTGGCGAGAGTGTGGAGCTGCCAGATCTCTCGGGTTTGGCCTGGTTGCAGATGATTGATGGAGCGCTCGAGCAGCCCTGGTTGCTCCAACGCGGAGATGGACTCGGCTGGTCGCCAACGCGCACCGCTGGCGATGCCGCTCGTACCCCCCTAAGGGCCACAGCCGGCGGGGCTGACCTGCTGCTGTTTGCGCTGCATTGAGGCCGCCGCAGGTCACCGGTTGATGTGCTCCCGGGCACCCGCGCTAGCGGCTGATCCGATCAGGCTTGTTCGATGGCATACGCCCCTCGGCCGGCAATCTCCACGCGGCAGTACCGCCTCACAGACAGGCAGGGTCTGCCCCATCCAGTGCTGGATGAGTGTTTTGAGAGCCTTGAGCTAGCCCTTGAGGCCGCGATGGCTTGGCTGGAGCAGCAGGGGCTGGTGGATCTCCGCGCTGATCAGCGGGAGCGGGAGCGGCAGCTGGCCCTCCAGGTGGGTGTGGAGATGAGTACACCCAGTGGTTGCTGGCGCACGCTGCGTCATGCGGGTTTCATGGCATGGCGTTCTTAATGCGATCGATGCGGGCGAACGAAAGTCTTGATCGAGGGTTGGCCTGGGCAGGTTTACTGCTCAATGCCGCCGGCTTGCCTTGGCTGGTGCAGCTGGTCACCAGCGGCGGCTCCATGGCGGCTGCTAACTGGGCCGTGGGCACCAGCGCGATCTTGCCCGCCCTCGTTCTCGGCGTGGTGGCTTGCGCTGCCCTGGTGAAACGTCGGCGCTGGGGCCGCGTGGTGGCGATCGTGGCGCTGGGGTTGTCCCTAGCCGTCACCCTGAGCTATGGCGTGGTGTGGCTGGTGTTGGTGCCCTTCGCGCGTCCGCTGACGGCATCGGCCCTTGGGGTTCTGGTGGTGGTGGAGCTGCTGCTGTTGATCTACTGGTGCCTACCGCGGCCCTGGTGGCTGGGGCGAGGCCGCTGAGCAGGCCAGGAGTAGATCTCAGATTGGTATCACCTGATACCAATAAACCTGCCGTGCGCGCCTTGCATGGTTTGAATTGATACACACTGGCCATGCCTAGCGCCGAGCGTTTCGCAGCCCTGCAGACCATCCAGCGGCGCAAGCCCGCAGCGGTTCAGGCCCCATCTGCCCTGCAGGACATCTGGGCCAGCGATGTGTTCACGCTGGATCGGATGAAAGAGGCGCTGCCTCGCTCGGTGTTCAAATCGATTCAGGCCACGATCCGCGAGGGCGGACGCCTGGATCCCACCGTGGCGGATGCCGTGGCCAGTGCCATGAAGGACTGGGCCACCAGCCGCGGAGCGCTCTACTACGCCCACGTTTTCTATCCGCTCACCAACCTCAGCGCTGAGAAGCACGACGGCTTCATCGTGCCGAAGGGCGACGGTCGTGCCATTACCGAATTCACCGGCAAGCTGCTGGTGCAGGGCGAGCCCGATGGCTCATCCTTCCCCAATGGTGGTCTGCGCTCCACCTTTGAGGCCCGTGGCTACACGGCCTGGGATGTGACCAGCCCTGCCTGGCTGATGCGCACCCCCAATGGCGTCACCCTGTGCATCCCCACGGTGTTTGTGTCGTGGACCGGCGAGGCCCTCGATAAGAAAACCCCCCTGCTGCGCTCCAACGCTGCCGTGAACGCCCAGGCGCGCCGCGTGCTCAAGCTGTTGGGGGAGAAGGAGGTTGCTCCGATCAACTCCAGCTGCGGCGCCGAGCAGGAGTATTTCCTGGTGGACAACGCCTTCATGGCGCTCCGCCCCGACCTGCAGCTCTCCGGCCGCAGCCTGTTTGGTGCACCGCCAGCCAAGGGGCAGCAGTTCGATGACCACTACTTCGGCGCCATCCCCGAGCGGGTGCAGGTGTTCATGCAAGACGTGGAGGATCAGCTCTACCGCCTGGGTGTGCCCGCCAAGACCCGCCACAACGAAGTTGCTCCAGGTCAGTTCGAGATCGCGCCGGTGCATGAAGCCGCCAACGTGGCCACCGATCACCAGCAACTGATCATGACGGTGCTCAAGAGCACCGCGAAGCGCCACGGCTTCACCTGCTTGCTGCATGAGAAGCCCTTCGCCGGCGTGAACGGCAGCGGTAAGCATGTGAACTGGTCGATCGGCAACAGCACCCAGGGCAACTTGCTCGATCCCGGCAAGACCCCCCACGAGAACATGCAATTCCTGCTGTTCTGCGGCGCTGTGATCCGTGGCGTTCATCAATACGGCCCGCTCATGCGTGCGGCCATCGCCACCGCTAGTAATGACCATCGCCTCGGTGCCAACGAGGCCCCCCCAGCGATCATCTCCGTCTACCTCGGCAGCCAGCTTGAGGACGTGTTCAACCAGATCAAGGCGGGCCAGCTGAAGAGCTCCACCAGTGGCGGTGTGATGCAACTCGGGGTCGACAGCCTGCCGGAGTTCCCCAAGGATGCTGGCGATCGCAATCGCACCTCACCCTTTGCGTTCACCGGTAATCGCTTCGAGTTCCGCGCTGTGGGCTCTGGCCAATCGGTGGCCGGTCCGCTGGTGGTGCTGAACACCGTGCTGGCGGATTCGCTCGGGTGGATCGCTGACCAGCTGGAAAGCCGCCTAGCCAAGGGTGAAACGATCGAACAGGCCAGCTTCGCGGCGCTGCAGCGGATCACCCAGGAGAACGGCGCTGTGATTTTCGGCGGCGATGGTTACTCCTCGCAGTGGCATGAACTGGCCGTGAAAGAGCGCGGCCTCGAGAACCTGCGCACCAGTGCTGATGCACTGCCTGTGCTCAAGCGCGAGGCGATTCGCGATCTGTTCCAGCGGCAGAACGTGCTCAGCCCTGTGGAGCTCGAGAGCCGTTTTGAGGTGTATTCCGAGCAATACATCCTGGCCATTGAGGTGGAGGCTCGTTTGTCGCTGCGCTTGGCCCGCACGGTGATCTACCCCGCGGTGAGCGCCTATTTGGGCGAACTGGCCGGTTCCCTGCAGGAGCAAGAGGCCATTGGTCTCAGCCCCTCCAAGGCTGTGGCCCAACAGATCGCAGCTCTCAATCAACAGTTGCTGGATCGCGCCGGCAGCTTGGAAGCGGCCATGGCTGCGGCTCCCCACGGAGCCGAGGCCCACATGCGCCATTGCGCTGATCAGCTGATGGTGCGTATGGGCGAACTGCGCGAAGCCGTGGATGGGCTCGAGGCCCTGGTGGATGACGCCGCTTGGCCGCTGCCCACCTATCAGGAGATGCTGTTCGTGCGTTGAGGCGCCAGGTTTGCTGCTGGCAGGGCACCCGCCAACCCCTGCCGCAGTGGCCCCTGCCGAGCACGCCAGATTGCCCCGGCCATCGGGCCTATCAGTGGCGAGAGTCCAGCCAGGATCCAACGGGCCGCGGCGAACTGGCTGAGCCGGTGACCTTGGCTCGCTTCGGTGCTTTGGAGCGTCTGCATCCGTTTGATTTCCGGCAACCGCAGCTGCTCCACCCGCGTGGCTGCCCTATCAAGTTCACGCGCGTTGTGGGCCTGGCTCAGCCAGTGGGCGGCTACAACGCTGTCGCGCAGCGCCATGTTGATCCCCTGCGCTCGCACCGGACTCATCGGATGGGCCGCATCCCCGAGTAGCAGCAGACCTGGCCGCTGCCAGGAGGAGCTCAGCCCCACCTGAACTGACACGCGCCGTGGAGCACTCAGCTGCTCGGCGCGCCCACGCACCACTGCAGCGAAGGTTGGCGGCAAGTGCGCGGCCAGCTGTTCGGCCCATTGCCTGCTGGTGAGTTGCGGCATGGATGCGCCGGGCTCGAGTAACCAAGCCAGCTGGAGGTGTCCGCTGGCACTGATGCAGGCGCTGCCGATCTTGCCCTGCGCTAGCCAGGTGGTGAAACCGCCATCGAGGTCTGCTGGTAGAGGGCCGGGAAGCTCAAACCAAAGCAGCTCGAGCCCTTGCCCGTTGGTGTGCAGGGTGAGTCCAGCCTGCCGGCGCAGCAGTGATTGGCGGCCGTCGCAGCCGATCACCAGGTCAGCCGGCTGCTGCCGGCCATTGGCCAAGGTCACACCGCAGATGCGCTGATCGCTGTAGAGCAACCCCTGCACGGCTTGGCCCGGTAGCCATTCCAGGGTGGATTGGTCGCGAGCGAGCGCCAGAAGATGCTCCAACAGGTGCTCTTGGGCCACCAGCGTGCAGGGCTGAAGCGTGCCCATCGGTTCGCGCACCTGAAACAGGCGGCGCCCTTCCACCCAAACGCTCCACCCTTGCAGTGTTCGGTGCGGAAGCTGGCGGTGCAGCTCAGCCAGGCCAAGGTGGGCTAGGGCCTCCAGCCCGCAGGGCATCAGCGCATCGCCCCTGAACTGCCGGCTGAAGCGAGTGCTGGCCTCGATCAGGGTGACGGACTGCCCCGCTTGCGCCAACTGCAGAGCAACAGCGAGGCCGGCGGGCCCAGCTCCCACCACAACGAAGCGAGGCATGGGCAAGCCAGCGGACCTCATCATCTTGTTGGGGGTTGTGTCTTGCCGTGGCTAAAGCGTGGGGGTCGCTCTCATGCTGCCGAGATGGCTATCAATTTTTGGCGTCCTTGGATTGATCCCAGCGGTAGAGGCGAAGGTGCGCAACCGGAGCGTTATGCGCTGCGGGCCACGAGGGATGCCTTGTTTTTGGGCATTACGCCCTTGAACGATTTGATTGAACCGGTGGCCGATCCCTGCAGAGCCTGGGTGTTTCACACCCATGAGCGGGCCGTTGCCGCAGCCCGCGATATCGCTGAAGTGTTCGGCCAGCCGGTGGATGTGGTGAAGCTGCAGTGAGCTCAAGCAGGCGGTCAGCTCTCAGCAGGGGTGCTGAGCAGGCGGAAGCCGCTGAAGAACAGCGAAATGCCGAACAGGGTTCCAACGGCCCAGAGGCTGTCGCTGGGCCATTCGGCCACCAGCAGGCCGCCCAGGATGGCGGTGACAACACCATCGATCAGCACCAGCCCGCGGGCCTCGCCTTGATTGGCAGCAGCTGCCGCCAGTTCCATCACCCCCTCGAAAATCAGCAGCAGGCCCACAAACAAGGTGAGGCTGATTTCGCTTTCGATCGGGTAGGCCACCACCCAGATTCCTGCCACCAAATAGAACAGTCCGGAGAGGCCACGGAAGATCTTGCCCTTGGTGCCTTCCGCCTGGCCGATCCGCAGTAGCTGGGTCACACCCGCCACGGCTGCGATCACACCGATGCTGAGGGTGAGGGCTGTGGCAGAGAGAAACGGCAACGCAATCGAGGCAGCGGCTGCAAGAAACAGCAGCACGGCTGTCAGGCGGCGCAGGGTTGTGGGATTCACCGGGGAGATGCGTGAGCGCCACAGGTTAGATGGGTTGTGTCCAGATGCCTGAGCCCTACTTAGGGTGCGGGCATCGTCTGTGTTCAACTGCCGACTGATGGCCGCGATCTTCAGCGACAACAGCCTCACCATCGGCCGCACACCCCTGGTCCAGCTCAACCGCATCAGCGAGGGCTGCGTGGCACGGGTGCTGGCCAAGATCGAGGGCCGTAATCCGGCGTATTCGGTGAAGTGCCGCATTGGCGCTGCCATGGTGGCGGCCGCCGAGCGCGAGGGGCTGCTCGGCCCCGGCAAGGAGCTGATTGAACCCACCAGCGGTAACACCGGCATTGCCCTTGCGTTTGTGGCTGCCAGTAAGGGCATCCGGCTCACCCTCACCATGCCGGAAACGATGAGCTTGGAGCGGCGCAAGCTGCTCACGGCCTTTGGCGCCCATCTGGAGCTCACCGAAGGCCGCCTGGGGATGACTGGCGCAGTGAACCTTGCCAAGGACATCGCCGCCAGCGATCCCGATCGCTATGTGCTGCTTCAGCAGTTTGTGAATCCTGCCAACCCGCAGATCCACCACGACACCACTGGCCCTGAGATCTGGGATGACACCGATGGTGCTGTCGACGTGCTCGTGTCGGGCGTGGGCACCGGCGGCACCATCACCGGTGTGAGCCGCTACATCAAAACGACCCTGGGTCAGCCACTGCTCAGCGTGGCGGTAGAGCCCTGCAACAGCCCAGTGATCAGCCAGACCAAGGCAGGGCAGCCGCTACAGCCCGGCCCCCACAAAATTCAAGGCATCGGAGCGGGCTTCGTACCCGGCAACCTCGATCTGGCGATGGTGGATCGCGTGGAGCAGGTGAGTGACGAGGAGGCCGTTGCGATGGCCCGCCGCCTGGCGCGCGAGGAAGGCATTTTGGCCGGCATCAGTTGCGGTGCTGCCGCGGCGGCTGCGCTGCGCATTGCCCGCGAACCTGAGCAGGCCGGTAAAACGATCGTGGTGGTGCTGCCCGATTCCGGCGAGCGCTACCTCAGCTCGGTGCTGTTTGAGGGCATCTTCAATGAGCGGGGCCTGCCGGTGGGCTGACCCCACCGCGGGCTCAGTCGGCTATCGGGCTGACGCCTTTCAGCCGCTCGTTGAGTTGCATGGCCATCGACTGCCGGCCCACCGCGAGAACCTTCAGGGTGTCTTCGTGCATGCGCAGCTGGGCGTCAGCCACCTGCATGCCGCGCACCAGCTCCTTGAGGTCATCGGGCAGGGTGTTGAGGTCGTAACGCTTGCCCTCGAAGGTGAGAACGGGGGGCTGCTGGGCGGCGGAGTCGGTCACTGGGCTGGTGTCGGTCGGGTTCAGCTTATGGGGCATGGAGTGATCGCGCTGGCGGCGTTCACGCCCCGCGAATCAGCTGGCGCTCGCAGAGGTCGCGGTAGCGGCCGGGTCGGCTGATCAGCACATCGTGATTGCCCTCGTCCACGATCTGGCCGTGTTCCAAGACCACGATCGAATCGGCCTCCTGCACCGTGGAGAGACGGTGGGCGATCACCAGCACGGTGCGTCCGGCCATGGCTTGATCCAGTCCGCGCTGCACGGCCTCCTCGGATTCGGCATCGAGGGCGCTGGTGGCTTCATCCAGCAACAGCACGGCTGGATCCCCGAGCACGGCTCGGGCAATCGCCAAGCGTTGAAGCTGGCCACCGGAGAAGTTGCTGCCCCGCTCTTCCACCCTGGCCTGGTAGCCACCAGGCATCGCCTCGATGAAGCCATCGGCGTTGGCGAGGCGGGCGGCGCTGCGAATCTGTTCGAGGCTGGCTGGCCGGCCGAAGGCAATCGCATCCGCCACCGTGCCTGAGAACACAGCGCTCTGCTGAGGGACCAGCGCCACGGCTTTGCGCAGTTCACTGGCCTTGAGATCGGCCAGATCGCACCCATCGAGCAGCACCCGCCCGCTCTGGGCAGTGTTGAAGCGCAGCAGCAGCGAAAACAGGGTGCTTTTGCCAGCTCCGGAGGGGCCCACCAAGGCCACCACCTGGCCGGGCTTCACCCGCAGGCTGAGGTTGCGCAGCACCGGCTGCTCGGGCTCATAGCTGAAGCTCACCTGCTCGAGGGTGAGTTCACCGGCCACGTGATCGAGGGCTAGGGCCTGGGGCTTATCGGGTGGCTCGATCGCTTGCTGCTCGATCTCCCGCAGGCGCCGCAGTGAGGCCTGCCCCTGCTGAAACTCGTTGAAGTTGGTGGTGAGGTGGCTGATCGGATCGATCAGCATCAACAGAGCCGCCACATAGCTGCTGAAGCCCTGGCCGTTGAGGTCGCCGCTCTGGATGCGGGCCGCGCCCATCAGCAGCACCGCCAGGATTCCGGCCGCTTCCAGAAAGCCCACCACCGGATATTGGAGAGCGAGCAGCCGCTGCGTGCGGTAACGGGCGCGGCGGTGCAGATCGATCTCCGTTTCGAAGCGCTGCTGCAACCAGGGTTCGGCGGCAAAGGCGCGCACCAGCGGCAGCCCGCCGATCGCTTCACCGAGCAGGGCGGCCAGCTCACTCACCTGCTTCTGGCTTTTCTCGGCCGCCCCCATCACCTTGGCGCCGAACACGCTCACCAGCACCGCCACCAGCGGGGCGAGGACCAGGGTGCCCAGCGACAGCTTCCAGTCGAGCCACACCATGTAGCCAAACACCACCACCAGCTGCAGAACGGAGGGGGTGGTGTCTTGGATTGTTTTGTAGATCACCTCGCCGACGCGGTCGGCGTCCTCGGTGAGGCGATAGGTGAGGTCGCCGGCCGAGAGTTTCTCCAGCACGCCGAAATCCAGCCGTTGCAACCTGGCGAATAGCCGCCGCCTGAGCTCTTGGCTCACCTGCAGGGCCGGGCCGGCCAGCAGTGTGTCCTGGCCGAACTGGGCCAGTTTTTGCAGCATGAACACACTCAGGGCCAGGCCGATGACCTGCAGCACCCGATCAAAATCACCGGCGCCGATGGCCGGCAGGAGCTGACCGGCCAGCCAGGCCAGAAGCGGCCAACAGACCACAAACACGAGCATGCACGCCCCGCCGGCCAGGAGTGCAGACCGGTAGGGAACCAGCAGCGGCAGCAGCCGCCGGAAGCCGGCCGAGGAAGGTGCGAGCATCAGGGCAAGCTATCAGCGCTTTTTTTTGGTCCCATCTCCAGGTGCAGGTCCTGCGGGCCATGGCAGCGAACCCATTCGCCTCGATCAATTCCTCAAATGGCAAGGCCTGGTGTTCACCGGTGGTGAGGCCAAGCAGCGCATCCAGGGCGGCGAGGCACGGGTGAATGGCTTTCAGGAAACCCAGCGGGGCCGCAAGCTCAAGCCGGGCGATCGGGTCGAGTTCGGCGGACAGACGCATGTGGTGCCCCAGAACACGGCCAATCGGGCTTGAACCGGGCAGCCTTTAGGTTGGTGGGTCGATTCGTAAGGGACGCTGTGGGTAAGGCCGTCATCGCAGGCAACTGGAAGATGCACATGACTTGCGCCGAAGCGCAGGCCTTTGCAGACGCCTTCAAGCCCCTGGTGGCCAACCTCCCGGCCGATCGCGAGGTGGTGCTGGCGCCTCCGTTTACGGCGATCCCCACCTTGAGCACTGGCTTGACGGGCACGGGCATCCACATCGCTGCCCAGAACATTCACTGGCAGGAGAAGGGTGCCTTCACCGGTATGGTCTCCGCCCCGATGCTGCTGGAGCACGGCGTCAGCCACGCAATCGTGGGGCACAGCGAGCCGCGCAAGTACTACAGCGAGACTGACGAGCAGATCAACTTGCGGGCCCGCAGTGCCCAGAAGCACGGCATCATCCCGATTCTTTGCGTGGGTGAGAGCGATTCCCAGCGCGAGGCCGGTGAAGCCGAGCGCGTGATCCGCCGTCAGGTGGAGCAAGGGGTGGATGGCCTCGATCCGGCTCGGCTGATCGTGGCCTATGAGCCGATCTGGGCGATCGGCACCGGCAAAACCTGTGAGGCCGCCGAAGCCAACCGCATCTGCGGCCTGATCCGCGAGTGGGTGGGATATCCCGAGGTGGTGATCCAGTACGGCGGTTCGGTGAACCCCGCCACGATCGATCAGCTGATGGCCCAGAGCGACATTGATGGCGTGTTGGTGGGTGGGGCTTCGCTTGATCCTGAGGGCTTCGCCCGCATCGCCAACTACCAGGTGCCGGTGGCCGCCTGATGCAGCTGCGCTGGGGTCAGCGCACCCATGTGATGGGGGTGATCAACCTCACCCCCGATTCCTTCAGTGATGGTGGCCGCTTCGATCGGCCCGAGCGCGCCCTGGCCCAGGCACGGATGCTGGTGGCTCAGGGGGTGGATCTTCTCGATTTGGGTGCCCAGAGCACACGCCCCGGCGCTGAGGATGTTGGCGCGGATGCGGAAGTGGCAAGGCTGTTGCCGGCGCTTCAGTTAATCCGTGAAGCTTTTGCTGATCTTGAGCAACGGCCGCTGATCTCTGTGGACACCTTTCGCGCTCCGGTGGCGGAAGCAGCCCTCGAGGCCGGTGCTGATTGGATCAATGACGTGAGCGGCGGACGTCAGGACCCGGCGATGTTGCCGCTCGTGGCCGCCGCCGGCTGTCCCTATGTGCTGATGCATTCGCGCGGCGACAGCCAGACCATGGACGCGCTCACCGATTACGGCGCACACGGCGTTGTGGATGGTGTGCTCACGGAATTGCAGCGAGCGAGTGAGCGAGCCTTGTCCGCTGGGATTCGGCGTGAGCAGTTGATCTGGGATCCAGGTTTGGGCTTCGCCAAGAGCACGGAGCAAAACATCGCCTTGTTGCGCGGTTTGCCCCGTTTGCGCTCGGAGGGGATCCCCCTGTTGGTGGGGCCGTCACGTAAGCGCTTCATCGGGGCTGTGCTCAATGAAGCGCGCGCCAAGGCACGGCTGTGGGGCACGGCCGCTGTGGTGGCCCAGTGCGTCTCAGCCGGGGTCGATGTTGTGCGCGTTCACGACGGGGCTCCGATCGTGCAGGTGGCGCGCATGGCGGATGCTCTGTGGCGCGGATCTCACTAAAGGGTTGCGTTGCTGCTTGCTGTGGCGATGGCGTCCCCGCCTTGGTGTTTCGCCTGGTACATCGCAGTATCGGCAGCCTCAATCAAACTATCGGCGTCATGGGCATGATCGGGCCAGCGGGCAACTCCGATGCTGGCGCTCACCTGAATGCTGCCTGCGCCATTAGCTAGTTCGTTGAAGGGTTGCTCCAGCAGTTGTACCAGCTTGTGAGCCATGGCCACAAGTTGCTTGAGTTCTGGTGCATCGGGAACCAACAGCACAAATTCATCACCACCTTGACGGCAGAGCGTGTCGCTTTCCCGCACACTGCTGAGCAGCCGCTGGCCTACCGCGGTGAGGAGCGCATCACCGGTGCTGTGGCCATAGCGATCATTCACGGGTTTGAAGTTGTTGAGATCGAGGAATAGAAGGCCAACGCCATGCCGCTGGCGTCGGGCCAGGGCCAGGCTCCTCGTGAGCTCCTCAATCAACAGAGTGCGGTTGGCTAGGCCCGTGAGCTGGTCGTGTGTAGCCAGGAAGCGCATCTGTTCTTGTTGGGCGTAGCGCTCACTCACATCGCGCAGTAAGCCCACGAAATTGCTCACGTTCTTCTGGGGATCCAGTACGGCTGTGATGGAGAGTTCGTGCCTAATGATCTGGCCGTTGCGGTGACGGTTCCAGATTTCACCGGTCCAATACCCCTTGTTCAAAATTGCAGCCCACATCTGCTCGTAGAAGTTGCTGTCATGACGACCAGAACGCAGCAGGTTTGTTTTGTTGCCCTGGGCCTCAAGTTCGGAATATCCGGTGAGTTGACAGAATGCTTGGTTCACCTGAACGATCACTCCGTTGGGATCGGTGACTACAATGGCCAGAGGACTGCTATCAAAAACTGTGCCTGCTAGTGCACGTTCTTTGGACACTTCTTGTTCTTTCGACAGGGCCAGACGAACGGCCTGGTGGTTGCTAATCAACTGTCGGGTTATCACAGAAGCCAGCACACTGAGGCTTGCTCCGAGCAATGCTTGAAGCAGCAGAGCATTGCTCCAGCCTTGTGGGTTGAGGCTGCGGTGATCCAGCTGGATTCCGATCACCCAGGTGCGGTTGGCGATCGTCACATCCAGCCACGTGGGATGCGTGAGCTTGTTGCTTCCCGCCAGGTTGAGGTTGTCAAAGAGGAGATTGTTGGGCTTGGTGCGGTCGCTGTCGTACACGAGCACACTGGTGCCGATCAGGGCGGGGTTGTTGATGGTCGCCAGCGCCCCGTTGATCAGATCGTCCATCCGCAAGGGGGAGTAAGCCCAGCCCCTGAGGCGATTGCGCCGATCCTGACCAGAGTTAAACGCTCGATCGGGCTGCCCATAGATGGCCTGATAAATCAGAGCCCCCACCTGGGGCCGGATCGAGTTTTCCTGTAAGAGCCGTACCGGTCCACTCAAGGTGGGCTCACCGGTGCTGGCTGCCAGCTGCATGGCATCGCGCCGCGTGATCTCGGAGTACATGTCAAAACCGAGAGCGCGCTGATTGCGCCAATCGTTCGGTTGCAGAAAGAGAATGGCCGTGGTCAGGGCCCGCGTTCCCGCTGGCTTCACCGTGAAGTCGGGTTGCCCTGAAGCCCGCACCTGCTGCTGAAAAGCTTCCACGTTGTTGTTGGGCACCACAGCCGCGTAGCCAATGCCCTGGATGCCTTTGAGGGTGTCGCCGCGTCGGTTGAGTGCCATGTAGAACTCATGAAACTCCGCCCTGGTCACTGCACTAGAGGCATCAAAGAGGCCGACCACCGCATCGAGCACGCCGATCGTGCTCTGCAGCCGAGAGGTCAACGCCTGGCTAATCGCCCCTGCCAGATCCCGCTCGACGCGCTCATGCTCCAGCTGCCGGTAACTGCGCTGCTGATGGCTCCATAGCCCGGTGATGCAGAGCCCAGTCACCAGCACAAGCCAAGGAAGGCTGCCTAGCTGCACGCCCAGACGGTTCATCTGATCGGGTGACTGCTTTGACTCCACTGCGCTCACTGCACCACTGCTGTATAGCAGTGCTGGGAGGATTCGTCGAGTCGTTAAAGTTAATCTAATTCTTTGCGATTCGTCGCCGGCAAGGTCTGACGTTGAATGGTTATCGCTCGGGTTTGATTCGGTTAGCTGAATCGCTCTGGCATGGCACCGAGGCTGATCAAGACCCGCTTCCAGTATGGCGTTGAATACCATTCTTCAAGCTGATCGTCATTGAGAGTGAGAGTCATGAGTGCCTCCATTCTCAAGAGATCAGGCATGCACAGGTCGAGTTGCAACTTGGCTGCAATTTCTATCACTTGATCAGCGCTATCGCATTGGGAAAGCTGCTGCTGAAGGAGGCGATCATCCTTCAGCAGCAGCTTAAGGCGCATGGCATTGGCGGATGTCATGCGCTGGTGGCCTAGTTGGCTACACCTTCGATCTTGTCTTCAATCTCCTGGTAGATCTCCTGCAATTGCTGGATGTTCTCGTCTGAGGTCTCCCAGTAGCCACGCCCATTCACCTCCAGCAGGGTGCCCACGATGCGGCGGAAGCTGTGGGGGTTCAGCTCCATCAACCGCTTGCGCATCTCTGGGTCATTAATGAAGGTGTCGTTGGCTTCTTCGTAGACAAAGTTGTCAACGGCGCCGCTGGTGGCGCTCCAACCCAGGGTGAAGTTGAGGCGCTTGGCCACTTCGCGCACACCCTCGTAGCCCGAGTTCAGCATGCCTTCGTACCACTTGGGGTTGAGCAGCTTGGTGCGCGAGTCCAGGCGGATCGTCTCGCTTAGTGAGCGCACCTGCGCGTTGGCAGTTGTGGTGTCGGCGATGTAGCTGGTTGGAGCTTTGCCGTCATCACGCAGGCCCTGAATGAGCTTGGTGGGGTCGCTGTCGAAGTAATGGCTAACATCGGTGAGTGAGATCTCGGCTGAATCCAGGTTCTGGAAGGTCACGTCGGCGGTTTTCATCACCGATTCGAACACATCGCGCTTCTGGTTCATTTCGCCGGGGTTATCGGCATTGAAGGCGAAGGTTTTGCGGGAGAGATACATCTCCTGCAGTTCATTCTCTTCTTCCCAGGTGCTGTTCTCAACCGCCAGGTTCACATTCGATGAATAGCTGCCGCTGGCATTGGAAAACACGCGGGTGGCAGCATCACGCAAGGAGATGCCTTCCTGTTCAGCTTGCTCCTGAGCGTGCTTGCGCACGAAGTTCATCTCAAGGGGCTCATCAGCCTCGGCGGCCATCTTCACGCCTTGATCGATCAGCGCCATCTGGTTGATGAACAGATCACGGAACACTCCGCTGCAGTTCACCACAACATCGATGCGAGGACGACCGAGCTCCTCGAGAGAGAGCAGCTCCAGCTTGTTCACGCGTCCCAGGGAATCAGGCACCGGCTTGACGCCGATGAACCAAAGAATCTGTGCCAGGGATTCGCCGTAGGTCTTGATGTTGTCAGTGCCCCAAAGCACGCAGGCGATGGTTTCGGGCCAGGTGCCCTGCTCCTGCTTCTGGCGCTCAATCAGCTTGTCAACCACGCCCTTGGCCGCAGCAACGGCGGCTTTGGTGGGGATGGCCTGTGGATCGAGGGCGTGCAAGTTTTTGCCGCTGGGCAGCACGCCAGGGTTACGAATCGGGTCGCCGCCAGGACCAGGCAGCACGTACTCGCCATCGAGAGCGCGGAGCAGGCTCTCCATTTCGAGATCAGCGCACACCTGTTCAAGGCAGAACTGCAGATAACCGAACAGCTTGTCGAGCTCGGCTTGGTCGACATCCGGGAAACCAGCGCTGCGGCAGGCGCTCAGCCAGGGGCTGGGCAGCTTGAAGCCGAACTGCTCGAGCAGGTTGAAGAACCAAGCGAAGTTGCGCCGCAGGGTGACGCGCCCATCGCTGCCAGTCACGGCTTGCACCATCGCACCGACGGCGGCGCGGGATGTCTCGGTGATGACGCGGTTGAGTTCCACATCGGCGAGCACACCGTTGTCGTTGCCGGCATACACGTCGGTGATGGTGCGGCCTTTGCTCTCGGCCAGCAGGGCGGGCAGGGAGCGGAGTCCGTCGTCATCACGCTCGAGGGCGGCGATGTTCACCAAGGTGGCGATCGCTTCTTCGGCGGTGGGGGGCTTGCCGATGGTGTGCAGGCCGCAGGGCAGCAGCCGGCTTTCGATCTCCATGAGCTGGCGGTAGACCGCGCCAATCACGGCGTCGCGCGCATCCTGATCGAGCTCAGAGCCATCCACCTCGGGCAGCTGCACGTCTTTGTCGAGGTTGCACTGGCGGGCTGTTTCCACCACCGCGTTCACGATCTGAATACCGCGGGAACTTTCCCGCAGCTGCTGGTAGGAGCCCACCAGCTCGCCCAGTTCCTTCAGACCCTTGTAAAGACCAGCATTTTCAGCGGGCGGAGTGAGGTAGGAGATGGTTTCGGCGTAGCCGCGCCGCTTGGCGATCGTGGCTTCTGAGGGGTTGTTGGCGGCGTAGTAATAGAGGTTGGGCAGCGCGCCGATCAGGGAGTCGGGATAGCAGGTTTCGCTCATGCCCATCTGTTTGCCAGGCATGAACTCCAGCGAGCCGTGGGTGCCGAAGTGCAGTACGGCGTCAGCGCCCCACACCTTTTCCAGGTAGGTGTAGTAAGCCGCAAAGCCGTGGTGAGGGCTGGCGCTGCGGGAGTAGAGCAGGCGCATCGGGTCGCCTTCGTAGCCGAAGGTGGGCTGCACGCCAACGAACACGTTGCCGAAGTGGCGGCCGAAGATCAGCAGGTTGGTGCCATCGGTGTTGAGGGTGCCGGGGGGCTTGCCCCAGTTCTCCTCCAGTCGCTCCGAATAGGGCGTGAGGCGCTCGTATTCCTCCACGCTCATGCGGTGGGCAATCGCCAGCTCTGGTGCGCCCTCAAGCGCTTCGGGGTCTTGGAGCACCGCCTCCATGAGCGCCTTGGGCGTTGCGGGCAGATCGTTCACCTCATAGCCCTTGGCGCGCATCTCCTCGAGCACCCGGTAGATCGAGCCGAACACATCGAGGTAGGCCGCGGTGCCCACGTTGCCCTTATCGGGCGGGAAGCTGAACACGGTGATCGCCAGCTTCTTCTCACTGCGGGGCTTGACCCGCAGTGAGGCCCAGCGGATGGCGCGCTCGGCGATGGCATCCACCCGGTCTTGGAGGGTGTGAGCTTTGCCGGTGGCATCGTCGCGGCCGCTGAGCACGATCGGTTCGATCGCACCATCGAGTTCGGGAATGGCGATTTGCAGGGCCACCTGCACTGGGTGCAGACCGAGATCGCTCTCCTCCCACTCCTGGGTGGTTTGGAACACCAGAGGCAGCGCCACCATGTAGGGGCGATTGAGCTTCTTCAGCACTTCGATCGCCTTGGGGTGATCCTGACGGGCCGGGCCGCCCACCAGAGCAAAACCGGTCAGTGACACCACGCCGTCGACCAGCGGCATGTCGGGATTGATTGGGTCGTAGAAGAAGGCGTTCACCGGCTTGGTGAAGTCGAGACCGCCGCAGAACACCGGAATCACCGTGGCGCCGCGGAATTCCATCTCTTGAATCACCGCCACGTAGTGGGCCTCATCGCCAGTGACGATGTGGCTTCGTTGCAACACCAGGCCGATCACTGGGCCCTGGCGCGCCTTCTCAGAGAGATCTTTGCGGCTGGCGTTCCAGTTCAGGTATTCCTTGAGGTCTTCAAACATCCCTGGTGCCAGGGGATGCCAGATGCCCAGATCAGGGAACACAACTGGATCAGCAACCTGCAGCTCAGGGCGATCATTTGCGCTGCGGGGGAACACATATTTGTCCGCCAGCATCAACAGGAAGTTGCGCAGGTTGTCTGGCGTGCCGCCGAGCCAATATTGGAAGCTGAGCATGAAGGAGCGGGCATCCTGTGCCTTCTCCACGGGGAGGTACTTCAACACCGTTGGAAGGGTGTTGAGCAGCTTGAGCATCGCGTCTTGGAAGCCAGCGCCGCCGGCCTCCTTGCGCTTTTTCATGAAGCCGGCGATGGCGCTCTTGCTCTGGCCCAACTGGGCCATGGAGAAGGTGCCGAGCTTGTTCAGGCGCATCACCTCCGGCATGGAGGGGAACACCACTGCGGCTTTGAGGCGATCGCGGTGGGGGGCTACCGCTTCGACCACTTTCTGAGCCAGATCTTCGAGGAAGATCAAGGAGCCGATGAACACATCGGCTTCAGCCACATCGGCGCAGAAATCGGCGTAGTTGCCAGGGTCGCGCAATTCCTCGATCAGGTAGCCGCTTAGGTCAATAGCCAGCGGGCCGTTTTGATCATTGAGTGAGGTCGCCGCCTGGGTGAGGGCGTTTTGGTACTGAGGCTCAAGCACCACATACACGGCCTTCATCACGGCCCGGCCATTCGCCTCCGCGGGGCTGACGCGGCGGGAAGCGGAGCGGACCTGCGTGAACATGCGCGCTGATTGAGCAATGTGAAGGAGCCTACGTAGGCCTGGGCGCCTGTGCGAGCAGGGATTCCAAGCTGTTACAGCTCCTGCGCGGGGCGACCCATAGGCTCAACGCTTGCGTTAGCCACCTGAACCGTTGATGACCGCCAGCCCTGCCTCCGCCAGCACCGCCACCAGCCAGCCGATTGCGGTGGTGGTGGCTGGAGCTCTGGGCCGCATGGGCGCTGAAGTGGTGAAGGCGGTGACGGCCTCCCCTGATTGCCGTTTGGTGGGCGCGATCGACACCACATCCGGCAAAGAAGGAGCGGATGTGGGGCTTGAGCTGGGTCTGGCTGAGCTGGAGGTGGCCATCACCGCTGATTTTGAAGGTTGTCTCTGCCAAGCCAGCCAAGCGGTGCGCAACGACGGGCCTGGCGCCGGCGCGGTGTTGGTGGATTTCACCCATCCCTCTGTTGTGTACGAGCACACCCGCGGCGCGATCGCCTATGGCGTGCATCCGGTGATCGGCACCACTGGCCTCAGCCCTGAACAGTTGGCCGATCTGGCCACCTTTGCTGAGAAGGCCTCGGTGGGCGGCGCCGTGATCCCCAATTTCTCCGTGGGTATGGTGCTGCTGCAGCAGGCTGCCGCCGCCGCCGCTCGCTTCTACGACTTCGCCGAACTCACCGAGCTCCATCACAACCGCAAGGCCGATGCCCCCAGCGGCACCTGCATCAAAACCGCTGAGCTGATGGAGGAACTGGGCAAGAGCTTCAACCCCCAGCAGGTGGAGGAGCACGAAACCCTGGCCGGTTGCCGCGGCGGTGAACGCTCCAGTGGCCTGCGTTTGCATTCGATCCGCCTGCCGGGTCTGGTCGCCCATCAAGAGGTGATGTTTGGGGCTCCGGGTGAGACCTACACCCTCCGCCACGACACGATCGATCGCTCCGCTTACATGCCCGGCGTGCTGCTGAGTGTGCGCAAGGTGCGCCAGCTCCAAGGGCTGGTGTACGGCCTCGAGCGCTTGCTCTGAGCCCCACACGCCTCGACACTGGCGCCATGCTCATTCCCCTGCGTCCCGGAGAGTTGCCGCGGTTGATCCCGGCGGTCGCCACTGGCCCTCAGTTCACTGCCTGCTCTGGCAGCCCCCAAAAGCTGCTGCAGCGCGTGTTTATTTCCGTGATCGGGGGCGTGATCACCCTGCTGATCAGCCAGACGCTGCTGTTCTCCAGCCAGGCGGGGCCGATCTTCCTGGTGATCGGCGTGGTGTTTCTGCTCTATCTGCTGTGGGGCCCGATTGTGGAGGCAGGCCGCAAGAACGCCACCCTGCGCCGCTATCCAGCTGCTGCGATCTTTGAGGGGGAAGTAGCGGACTATTTCACCAAGGAATTGGTGGAGGGACGCCAGGAAACCACTGACCGTCAGGGCCGACTCGAGATGGTGGAAAACCGGCGTACCTGGCTGTGCTTGGAGTTGGAGGACGACGAGGGCTATCTAGGCACGATCCGCTTTCCCTACGACAAAAAGCACAAGCTGATCCGCCGGGGCATGGTGGTGCGGTGTTTGGTGCTCAGCGAGCGCAAGGATTTCTCGCGAATTGGCGCTCTCAGTGACGCCTGGTTGCCCCAGCTCAAGCTCTGGGTGGGCGACTACCCCTACCTGCTTCGTCCTGCTTTTGAAGAGCTCTGCCTCAAACGCCTGCGTTGAAGCCTGCAGGGGTGCACGAGTGCAGCGCCTTTGCATTGCGTAGGAACGCGAAACATTGCGTTACAATCTGATCACACATCAGGACGCGACATGACCCAATCGAATACCCCCGTCATCCGCGGCGCCACCGTCACGCAGGAAGACGGCGGTCGCCTCAACGCCTTCGCCTCAGAGCCCCGCATGCAGGTGGTGGAAGCCGAAAACGGTTGGGGCTTCCACGAGCGTGCAGAAAAGCTCAACGGCCGTATGGCGATGCTGGGCTTCATTGCTCTGCTGGCTACCGAATTGGCTCTCGGCGGTGAATCCTTCACCCGTGGCCTGCTCGGCATCGGCTGATCGCCTCTGAGAGGCTCCAGGCTCACGCCTCCATCAACCGCAGCACAGAATCGTGCTGCGGTTTTTTTGTGTCCCAGCCCATGCAAAGCCGATCACCAGTCCCCGGCGCTGGCGCGTTGCGGGCCCGTGTGTTCGGGGCTGGCCCCACGGGCAGCCTGGCTGCCCTGGCGTTGGTGCGCAGCGGCTGGCAGGTGGAGCTGTGCGACCCGCAACCGGCTCAGGCACTGCTCGCCCGTAGCCGTGCCTATGCCCTCACCCATTCCAGCGCTGAGCTGCTGGAGGCGCTGGAGCTCTGGCAACCGCTGCAGCCCTATCTGGCTCCCTTCCGCCGCCTGGAGCTCTGTGATCGTGCCTTGCACCGTCAGGTTCCTTTTCAAGTGGCTGACCTGCCGGGCCGCAGCGGCCGGGCTGATGCTGATGCCGTGGGCTGGATCCTGCAGCATCAGCCCCTGATGGAGCTGCTGTTGCAGGCCGCGGAGCGGCATCCCGCCATCCAGCTGAGCCTGGGCGATGCCAAGACCTTCAGCGACGTTGATCCGGTGGATCTGGAGGTGGCTGCCGATGGGCATGGATCTCCCCGTCGCCGCGCGGCGGATGTTCGTCATTGGCGGCGGCCCTACCGCCAGGGCTGCCTCACGGTGCAGGTGCGCTTGCGTGGTTCCGCGGTTGACCAAGCCTGGGAATTGTTTCGCCCCGAAGGTCCATTCGCTGTGCTGCCCCTCGGCGGTGATGCCTTTCAGTTGGTGTGGAGTGCACCGCTGCCACGCCTTCAGCAGCTGGAGGCACTGGAGCCCGCAGCTTTCCTCGATGCCTTGAGCGCCGCATTGCCCGAAGCCTTGCAGGCGGATGTGCTGCTCGATCAGCCCAGGGCCTTCCCTGTGGCCCTGGAATGCGCCTGGCCGCTTGGGCGTCGGGGGTTGGTGTTGGTCGGTGAAGCGGCGCATCGCTCCCATCCGGTGGGAGGCCAGGGCCTCAACCTCTGCTGGCGGGACGTGGCGACGTTGCAGAGGTTGGCCGCACAGGTGAAGGCCGGCCGTTTACGGCTAAGGCATCTGCCGGCCCGCTATGCCCGCGATCGCTGCCTGGATGTGGCTTTGGTGCTGCTGGCCACCGACGCCCTAGTGCGCTTGTTCTCGAACCGCTCCCCGCTGCTGCTACCGCTACGCGCCGTGGCGATGACGCTCCTAGCGCGTGCGGCCTGGCTGCGCAGGCTCAGCCTCAGTGCCATGAGTGATGGCCCTTGCCGGCTGCGCTGGCGTTGATCACCATGGCGTCATGGTGATCAGCAGCTCGCCACAGCCGCCGCCCAGCCCTGCTCTGTTGCGTTATCTGCGTCAGGAGCTGGGGCTGAGCGACAACGCGCTGCAGCTGGGGCTCAAGCAATCCGATCAGGAGCAGGCGCCCTTGCCCGTGGTGCTTTGGCGTTTCGGGCTGATCAGCCTGGAGCAGCTCGACCAGGTGCTCAGCTGGCAGACCCTGCAGGAGTAGTTGGCTGACCAGCAGGGTCAGTACACAAGCAGGGATTCCACCGGCGCTGATTCGGGCAGCTTGGCCTTGCCGCCGAGATCTGCCAGTTCCACGATGAAGGCGAAGCCACACAGCTCGCCGCCCACCTGCTGCACCAGTTCGGCGCAGGCCCCTGCGGTGCCGCCGGTCGCCAGCAGGTCGTCCACGATCAGCACCCGGGGGCGATGCTCAAAACCGTCGGGAATGATTTCGAGGCGGTCGCTGCCGTATTCGAGGGTGTAATCCACCCCGATCACCTCACCGGGGAGTTTGCCTGGCTTGCGCACGGGGCTGAAGCCGATATTGCAGGCCGTGGCCAGGGCGGTACCCACGATGAAACCCCGCGACTCGATCCCCACGATCAGATCGGGTGCGAGCTGGTCGCAGACAGCCCCCATCTGACGCATCACTTCCTGCCAGGCCAGGGGGCTGCGCATCAGCGGTGTGATGTCGCGAAACAGGATGCCCGGTTTGGGGAAATCGGGGATGTCCCGCACCAACTCCCGCAGATCAATGGCGCTCATGGTCGACGGATTGGCTGCGCAACTGGCAGTATCGCAGCCATGGCAGAAGCTTCTCCACACCCCCAGCGCGCTCTCTCCCGGCGGGGTCTGGAGCGTCTTGATCTGTTGTTGCTCTGTGCTGAAGCCCTCGACCTCAACGGCGGCGAGGCGATGGTGTGGCTCAGTGAGGAGATGGGCCTCACCGATCTGTTCCCGAATCGGGTGGAGTTGTGGAAGCGCCGCTGCAGCAATCCCCTTCGCCGCACCACCCGCCGCGATCTGCCCACCGAAGCGGAGGCCGATGGCCTGATTCGCATCCTCAATGCCTTGGCGGAGCGGCTTTATCCGATGCTGCGCAGCCTGCTCTCTTCGGCGGAGTCCCCCCAGCTGAGCGAACAGCGTTGGGCCCTGTTCCGCGGCCGGCTACAGGAGCTGTTGCAAGAGCGCTTCAACCCCCGCCGTGGGGGCGTACAACGACTGCTGGATCCCCAGGAGGGCCCGGCCCTCTGCCGCGATTTGATTCAGACCATGGCCCTCAGCGCCGGGCCCGGTGGTTTCTCCCGCCTCAAGGCCAGCCTGCTGGACGCGGCGGCCTGACCGCGGCATGACCGACACCCTGCGATGAAACTGACCAGCCGCTACGAACAAACCAGCTGCCGCCTTGTGCTGGAGGGTCTGCCTGATCTCTCTGCCGGCCAGAGCAGCCAAACCATCGGCATCCTCACCGGCTTCACCTTGGCCCTGGCGGGCAAGACCGAGATGGAGGGGCAGCGCGATCACCTGCAGGCCCTGGTGAATGCGGTGTTGCCCTATGCCCGCCAGCTCCTCAGTGGTGTGTCGAAACCGGTGGGTACCGAGACGGTGCCGGTGGCGATCCGCCCTGCCGATGGCGGCCATGAGCTGGAACTGCGCAGCAGTCAGCCCAACACCCCACCGCTACAGCTACCGCTGGACGATGCCGAGCTCTCTGATTTGGTGCGGTGTCTTGATCGCCTCCAGCTCGATCCGTCTGTGGTTGTGCCGCTGCAGTGGCCGCAACCGCAACCCTTACGCCGCTCTGAGCTCCGCCATCGTTTACCCCTGGCGCGTCGCATCGCGGCTCCCCTCACTGGCGTTGCGGCCCTATTGATCAGTGCAGCCTTGATCTCGCTGGTGCCTCCCACCCCCAGACCGCCATCCACGCCGGTGAGCGCGCCCGCCTCGGGTGGTTGACGCCGCAGCTTTCCTGCCCACACTTGCACTACCGCGATGAGCGACTTGAGCTGGTCTGAACTGCGCCGCCGTGTGACCCGCCTGGGCGCTTGCCTTGATGTGGTGGTGCGCAGCGACCCTGAGGTGTGCGGCCTCAGTGGTGATCGCTTCCATCTCTCGCTCCACCACGGCGGTCAAGGCGATTGCAGCGTGGGTGATCTGAGCCTGGTCGACTGCCCCAACGATCTGGTGCTGGTGGAGTTTGAGCGCTGGATGCGCGGTGCCGGCTACCAGCTCGAGTCATGACCCGCCGCCGCGGACTGCAGGTGGTGCGCGGCGGCGGCAATCAGCCCCCTGTTACCCAACGTGCCGTCTTCCGCCAACGCCGGCGTCCACCTCGGGCGCGCCGGCTGCTTGAGGCGATGCTGTTGATTGCAGCGGGGCTGGGCTTGCTGGTGCTGCTGCTCCAGCTTCCAGAGCTGATTGATCTCGACAGCCTGCTGTTGATCAGCACGGCGATCGGCCATCTCATCGGTGGGCTGTCGCAGCTGTTGATGGGGGTGTTGCAACTGCTAGCGGTGTTGGTGCTTGTGGCATCGGCCCTGCTTGCGCTGCTGCTGCTCGTGGCGGGTTTGGTTCGCTTCGTGCGGGCGTTACTGGCAGGCCCCGCTGCCCAACCAAAATCCAATCACAAGCGTTGAGGGGTTGATGGGTCAGCGCAAGACCAACGCCGATTCGGTTGCCCAGACGCGGCTCGATCGCAAGCTGTATGAGCAGGAGCTGGCCCGCCTACAGGTGGAGCTTGTGAAGATGCAGTACTGGGTGAAAGCCACTGGCTTTCGGCTGATCGTGTTGTTTGAGGGGCGCGATGCTGCCGGTAAGGGCGGCACGATCAAACGCATCACCGAGCCTCTCAATCCCCGCGGCTGCCGCGTGGTGGCGCTGGGCACCCCCAGCGATCAACAGCGCAGCCAGTGGTATTTCCAGCGCTACGTGGAGCACTTCCCCTCAGCCGGAGAGATCGTGCTGTTTGATCGCAGCTGGTACAACCGCGCCGGTGTGGAGCGGGTGATGGGATTTTGCAGCGATGCGGAGCTGCGGGAGTTTGAGCAGTCGTGCCCGGAATTTGAGCGGATGTTGGTGCGCTCCGGGATTGTGCTGCTCAAGTATTGGTTCTCGGTGAGCGATGCCGAGCAGGAAGCCCGCTTCCAGGCCCGCATCGATGACCCGGCCCGCCGTTGGAAGCTCAGCCCGATGGACTTGCAGTCGCGGGAGCGCTGGGTGGAGTTCTCACGGGCTAAAGATGAAATGTTTGCCCACACCAACATCCCGGAAGCCCCCTGGTTCACGGTGGAAGCCGACGACAAGCGCCGGGCTCGTCTCAATTGCATTCATCACTTGCTCAGCAAGGTGCCCTACGAAGACATGACACCCCCGGCCCAGAAACTGCCGCCCCGCAGGAAGGCCAAGGGCTACGAGCGCCCACCGATCAACGAGCAGTTTTTCGTGCCGAACGCCTATCCGTGAAGCTGGCTGAACCACATCCCGGCCAGTTGCCAGCTTGACCAGAGGAAGATCCCTAAGAAAAGCCAATTCAGCCAGGCAGGGCGATTCTTGTTCTCGAACACGGCTGTCTTGGTCAGCGTCAGGGCAATTCTCCGTCCTGATCCCCCCTGATGGGAAGCCATCGTTGCCGCATTGCTAAGGAGACATCTTGGGAGAATGGTGGCGATCGCGCCTTGCTCAGGTGTCTGCGGATCGTTAGCCGGCCTACATCCGCGTCTGGTGGTTGTAGGCGGCTTCAGCGGCTGGTTATGCGGCCGTGAGCGATGCACCACGTTTTTGGCGGCGCAGCTCGTGCAAGCCTTCCAGCTGGTTGTGCACGGCGACCAACTGCTGGCGGATGTGCTCCGTGTTCTCCAGCTTGGCGAGATTGAGCAGAATTGCCTCAATCTGTGCCTTGCTGTCGATCAAGACGCGGCAGTCAGTGGTCCCAGGTTCGTAAGCCATACAAAAGTTTGAACCACGCCTATGCAACCGTGCTCGCTAGGGCCGTGGTGTGTCGAGCGCTGCAGTTCCGCCGGCTTGAGAGCTTGTTAAAAGTTTCTGGAATGCTCAGCAGCGCCCCGGCCAGGGTTGTGGCCTGGCCGGGGCGCTGGTTTGGGAACGGAGAGGGTGGGATTCGAACCCACGGAAGCTTTCACTTCGCCGGTTTTCAAGACCGGAGCCATCAACCACTCGACCACCTCTCCAGCGGTCGGCCTCGAAGACCTGTCCATAGTTTCCCATGACCCCCAACCCTGGCGCCGTCTCGATTGGGTCTCGTGAGATCGCCTTGCAAGCTTGGGGTGGCGCGTGTTGGGTTGTTCTTGCTGTCATGGCTGTTCTCTCCACCAATCTGCTGGCTCTGCGCACGCGCGAGCTGGCCGATCTGATTGAGACCTTGCCGGTGAGCCTGGCGCCTGAGATGCACTACGAGCGCTGCTGCGAGCTGCTGGAGCAGTTGGCGCTCGCCCTCGACCTACTGGCCGACGGGCGCTGAATCAGGCGGACACTGCTGCTGGGCTACTTCAATCACCCGTTGCAGGTTGTCGTTGGTTTCGAGCTCCCAGCGAAACACCGCCAGAACGGTTTCCACATGACTCAAGGCCCCGAGGCAGCGGGGATGCGCTAGCCGCTGATCCGGTGCTTCCTCGCGTTGGATCAAGGCTTTGAGTGCCCCCTCAGCCTCGAGGCAGATGCTCGGCTGGCGCTCGTTGGCGCAGCGGCTCAGCAATTGGAAGGCCAAGCTTGCGCCGGGCTGGTTTGGAGGCTCAAGCGCAGAAGCCACGGGGAGCTGCAGGGCCAGCAGCAACGCAGCCCCCCGCTGAATCAACGATCCCATCGATGGGCTCAGCTCTTCGGCTTAGCCAGAGGCAGCAGGCACTTGTCAGAGTCGCAGCCAGCGGGGCCGGCTTCCACCAGTTCACCGCCGTCGTAGCGCTGCAGGGCTTCGAAGAAGTCGCTGGTGCGGCGGCGACCGACGACTTCACTCTGTAACTGCTCGTAAGTGGCGTGATCGATGGGCTCGAACGGCAGCCGCGGGAAGGTGGCATTGGCATCGAAACGAGCTAAGAGAGCTGCGGAGATGTAGCCCTGGCCGTTGTCGATTGCGGCGTGGATCGCATCGGTGAGCGGTTCGATCTCATCTTCCCTGAACTCCACCGTGGCGGAGGTGTTATGGGCTGTGTAGTGCTGCTGCACCTGCATGTAGAAGTCGAACTGGGCCATGGCGGAGAAGTTGTTGATCTCCACCGCATCGGCACCGGGAATGTTGGCCCAGCTCACCTCGGTGGGGATTTCCACCAGCCACTCGGTGCAGCGTGGATCGAAGGGGTCGTTGAGTAGGCGGCCTTCCTCATCTTTGTCCGACTGCGACGGCACGATCGTGTAGCCGTAATCCATGCAGGCCAGGGCAACCGGATCGTTCTTACGGAAGGTGATGCGGCGGATGAAACGCTGGGCCTTGGGGGGGTGCCAGCCGGGGGAAGCGCCGGTGAGCAGGCTCTTGGTGCCAGCGGGCTGAACGGTGGTGCAACGGTTCGGACGGCGTAGGCCGTGGCGATCGCAGTAATCCCACACCGCCTTATTCACGACCTCTTTCCAGCGGCTCAGGTATGCCGCTTCTTTGGCCTTGAAGGCGCGACCTTCTTCTGTGTCGGGGCGGCCGGCTTCCCACCAGGTGAGCCAGGGGGTGCCGAAGGCGTGCACGAAGAAGTCGAACAGGCCGGTGAAGCTCACACCCACGATCGGATCCCAGGCGCGGCTCTGGCGGTAGCGCTCCACCGCGAAGCGGTGGTTGAGCAGGCAGGCCACAGCGAGGCCGCCAGCGGTGAAGGCGTCATCTTGCGCCACATGATCCTCGGGATCAATGCGGTTGAGGTGGATCTCCGCCAGGTTGCAGTGGAAATCGGCGCCGAGGATTTCACCACAGGGGTTGAGTCCATAGCGGCCTAGGCGGTGCTCCAGTTCAGCGGTGCTGATCTCGGGGTGATGGCTGGTGAGCCAGCGGCCGGCTTCGTCGCGGCCCTGGTCGCAGTAGATCTCGATGAACTCAGCCCGCAGCTGCGGTGTGCTGAGCAGATCGGCGTTGGAGCGGGCGATCGCCTCGGGGGCGAACTGGATGGCGCCCTCACCGGAGTGGAACTGCTTGGTCACCGCTTCCAGCACCGTGGCCCGATCGGGGCGGGTGTGGAACACACGGGTGTGATTGGCCATGCGCAGGGAATCGCGCTCCGGGTCGATGCGCCAATTGCCATCGCTGTCCTGCTGCCAAAGGTTGTCCTTGGCGCTGGAGGCGGCCAGGTCATCGGCGGCGAATTGGCGCATGCCGGCGCTGCGGCGGATGTTGCCGGCCACGATCGTTACGGCTGCTTCGTCGATCAGCAAGCAGCACTCCACCGAGGTGAGCTGGCGGCCCTGGGCCTTGCCCAGGATCTGGGCCACCCGGCCGTAGAGATCCTTCAGCTTGACCGGGTTGGCCATGCCGCCGAAGCCCTTGAGGGTTTCGCCAACGGGTCGCACGTCGGAGAGATCCACGCTGATCTCGATCGGTGTGCCGGCCTCGAAGCTCTCATCACTGCACAGCTCGAGCAGTAGCTGGTAGCTGTCCACCCAGCCGCGACGGGTGTCGCCCACCTTGATGAACACCTGCTGGCCATCGATGCGGTGGCTGGTGTGGTCTTGGCGCTGATCAGCTGGCGTGGCGCCGATGTCGGTAACGGCTTTGATCACCAGTTGATTGCGCACCACCGGTAGGCGGTTGATCAGGTGCGGCTCGATGATGGCGCCGGTGCCGCAGCCCATCATCGCCAGGTCCATCATCAGACCGAAGGCTTCCCAATCCACCAGGTTGGTGGAGGTGCAGTTGTAGGAGCCGGAGAAGTTTTCGCTCTGCTCGATCCAGGGGGTGCCACCGATCCAGAGCCACCGGCCGGAGGGCAGGGCTTTCTGCTCCAGTTGCATACGGCGCAGCAGGTTGACCTCGTCTTCATTGAGGTTGCCCAGTTTTTGCAGGCCGCCCAGGTTGCGCTCGGCTACCTGCTGCCAGCTTTCACGGCCGCTGGCGGTCTTGCGGGAATAGGTGCGGTAGAAGACCGGATTGGCCGCTGGGGCGGTGGCGGGGAAGTCAGGCCTGGGGGCTCTGAGGGCCTCACCCACCGGCGTGGTGCTTGGTCCAGGAACTGACAAGGTCACGTGCGGCGTTGTCTCAGCGTCTTGGAACCATAACGCCACCGATGGGGTCTGCAAGCTGCCGTTGCCACCATTGGCGGTGGGAGGCGATGTGCTGCAGCCTGGATTGGGTTTTGGCAGATTGCAGGTTCGATCTGATGGCTGCGGCGTCGATGCGTTTCTTTTTTTGGCTGCGTCGGCGCCGCGTGTTTGTGGCTGTGGTGGCTGTGGTGGCTGCGGTTGTGGTCGCCCTGCAGGTCTTCGCGCCATTGCAGGCCGCTCCGCCCGTGTCGCCCACATCCGCCCGGTCGCACGCCACAACAGCACGCATTCCGATCGAGCAGCAACCCTTCTATGGGGAGTTGGAGCTCACGGCCAAGGCTTGGTCGGATGTGGTGCTGGATCAGGTGGTGGGCGGTAGCCCCGAAGCCACCCTCCTCAACTTCTACGCCGTGATGGCTGAGGTGGGGCATCGCTCGGAGCGTCTCGGCCGGGCGGGGTCATGGCGACAGGAGCGACTAACTCCCGCTGAGCGCCAGGAGCAGATTGATGACACCGAGTTGTTGTTTCGTTTGGCCGTGAAGGCGCTTGATGCCTCGGGTTTCCCAGCGAGCGTGCGCGTCGACATGGCAGAAGAAGCTGCCATTCAGCTCAAGCATGTGTTGGATTACGTCTTCACCCATAGCGCCAAGCCGATTCGGATTCCCGATGCCGCCGGCATGAAGGCGATCAATGACTTGCGCACCACGCCAACGGATTCCTGGCGTCTTCCGGGTGCGGCCATCACGTTGACAGCTGAGGAAGACGGCGATCCTGATAACGAGGACTATCGCTTCTCCGTGCCAACCGTAATGGCGATCGGGGAGATGTATCGCGAGATCAGGGACTTTCCCGTGGTGAAGCAGCCCTTCGCAACACCAGATTTCTTCAGTGACTTTGTCTATACACCTGGCTATCTCGTTCCTCCTGACTGGTATCTCGCTTTACCAAAGACGCTGCGCCAGACCTTTGAGATTCCATTTGGTGATCAAACCCTCTTTCAAATCGTTGCGGTTCTGGTCAGTCTACTGGTGTTTCTGGTTGTGTTGGTTTGGCTGGTGAGCCTGCTGTTGGACACCTATCGCGAGAATGTGAAGAAGGGTGCCGGTCTCATTGATTGGAAGCGTGATGCGATCGCTTGGCGTCGGTTCTTGATCGTGCTGCCACTGGTTCCGCTCACCCGCACAGTGAAACTCTTTGTTGACGATGTGCTGAATCTCAGCGGTTTACCGTTTGTAGTGTCTACTTATTTCTTTTTTATTATTTGGTACGTCGCGGCTGGCTTTTTCTTCTTCTATTTGTTTGAAGCTTTAGGGCGCAGTAGCGCTGAAATGGTGGTGCGCCTGCGTGGAGGCGGCACAACGCTTCAGCTGCAGCGGATCACGAATTTCGTGATGCCCCTTTGCCGCGCGATCGGGACGTTAGCGGCGATCGCTTTGGGCTATCAGCTCTTGATCGAGCTGGGCCTGCCTTCCAACACGGTGCTGGCTTTCTCGGCCGTGCCCGGCCTAGCGATTGGTCTGGGCGCATCCAAGTTGCTCGGCAACCTCTTTGCAGGCCTCTCCATCCAGACCGATCGACCGCTGCGGGTTGGTGAGTTTTGCCGTGTTGGTGACAACCTCGGCTACATCACCAAAATCGGCCTGCGCTCCCTTGAACTGCAAACCCTGGAAAGCCGCGTCACGATTCCGAATTCTGTTGCCGATGAGGCCACGATTGTGAATTATTCACGTCGGGGCATGCGCAGTGATCAGCCACCCATGCAGGTGCTGGAGATGCGGATCCAGCTGGGCGAAGATTTTTCGCCGTATCAGTTGGAAGAAGTTCTCTATCAAAGCCGGCGTTTTCTTGCCGGCGTGCCGGCGCTGAACGAGCCGCTGGTGTCGATCGATCGTCGCTCCGACGATGCCTGCTGTGCCTTGGTTGTGGTGGCCATGGTGGAGCTGCATGGCTGGGAGGCCTATCTGCGCTTGCGCGAACAATTGCTGGTGCATCTCGAGGAGCTGGTGGAGCGTGCTGAGCTTTCTGAGATCGCTCTAGGTCTTGCCTACGGCACAACGGCTCAGCAGCTCAAGCGCCTACCAGCCTTGATGCAACAGGTGGTGGAGGAAGACCCTTGCTTGCAGTTTCAGGCCTGCAGGCTTGGCCGTATCGGTGCCTTCAGTTATGACCATGTGCTGGAGTTTCGCTCCAGCCACCTCGAGCACGATGACTTCGAGGACAGCCTGCATGAGCTCAACCGGCGGATCATCAAGATCCTTGAGACCCATGGCATAGAAATCCCCTTCCCCACGCAGACCTTGATGCTCAACCCCGCTGATGCAACGCACTCCTGAGCCGGAATTGATGGAGGGCGCGGAGCAGGCTCTCGCCTATGCCGCCGCTGATTTCAGCGCCGGCGATCAGGCTCTGATCGAGCGTTTGGTGGAGCTGTTCCCGCAAGGCTTGGGTGATGGGCTGTTGGATCTGGGCTGCGGCCCGGGCAACATCAGCTTTCTGCTGGCGCGGCAGTTCCCTGGCGCCCAGGTGGTTGGTGTGGATGGAGCGGCCGCCATGCTTCATCTGGCCGAACAAGCCCTGGCCGCAGAGCCTGCGTTGCAGCAGCGCCTGCGCTTCGAGCAGCGTTGCTTGCCTGATCCGGGTTTAGCTGGTGGCTACAGCGCTCTGGTGAGCAACAGCCTGCTGCACCATCTTCATGATCCTCAGGTGCTTTGGCAGGCCGTGCTTCAGCTGGCTGGCCCCGATGCCCGTGTGTATGTGAAGGATCTGCGGCGGCCCGCTTCCCCGGAGGCGGCGATCGATCTGCAACGCCGCTATCAGGGAGATGCGCCTCCAGTGCTTCAACGCGATTACCTCGCCTCGCTGCATGCCGCCTTCACGCCCGAGGAGGTGATGCTGCAGTTGCAGGAGGCCGGTTTGGCCGGCCAGCTGCAGGTGGCGGCCCTCGAGGATCGCTATTTAGAGGTGTGGGGGCAGCTGCTCTGAGAGGCTTGGCCGATGACCAGCACTTCTGCTCCCGCCGCCACTCCCGAGCTCCAGGCCCTGGCCGAGGCTGTGGCGCGGCGCCGCAATTTCGCGATCATCTCCCACCCCGACGCGGGTAAGACCACCCTCACCGAGAAGTTGCTGCTGTACGGGGGTGCGATCCAGCAGGCCGGCGCTGTGAAGGCCAAGGGCGAGCAACGCAAGGTGACCTCCGATTGGATGGAGCTCGAGAAGCAGCGCGGCATCTCGATCACCTCCACCGTGCTGCAGTTCGACTACAGCGGCAGCACGATCAATCTGCTCGATACCCCTGGGCACCAGGACTTCTCGGAAGACACCTACCGCACCCTCGCTGCCGCCGATAACGCGGTGATGCTTGAAGACGCGGCTAAGGGCCTCGAGCCGCAGACGCGCAAGCTGTTTGAGGTGTGCCGCATGCGGCGCATCCCCATCTTCACCTTCATCAACAAGATGGATCGGCCGGGGCGTGAGCCTCTCGAGCTGCTTGATGAGATCGAACAGGAGTTGGGTCTTGCCTGTTGGCCTGTGAACTGGCCGATCGGCAGCGGTGATCGTTTCCGCGGCGTGATCGATCGCCGCACCCACCAAGTGATTTTGTTTCTGCGGGCCGAGCGCGGCCGCACCTCAGAAGAGAAGGTGTTGAGCGTGGAGGAAGCCCGCAGTCGCGGTGCGGTTGAGCCCGAGCTGCTGGATGCAGCCCTGGAGGAGCTCGAGTTGCTGGAGGCGGCCGGCAATGAGCTGGATCTGGAGCTGGTGCACGCCGGTGAGCTCAGCCCGGTGTTCTTTGGCTCGGCCATGACCAACTTCGGCGTGCGTCCTTTCCTCGATGCCTTTCTGGAGCTCGCTCAAAAGCCCATCCCACGCAGCAGCAGCGCCGGTGAGATCGAGCCGGTGCGGCCAGGGTTCAGCGGCTTTGTGTTCAAGCTGCAGGCCAACATGGACCCTCGCCACCGTGACCGTGTGGCCTTCATTCGGGTCTGCAGCGGCAAATTTGAGAAGGACATGACGGTGCAGCACGCCCGCACCGGCAAGACCATCCGCCTCTCACGCCCACAGAAGTTGTTCGGCCAGGACCGTGAGGTGGTGGAAGACGCCTACCCCGGTGATGTGATCGGCCTCAACAATCCCGGCATGTTCGCCATCGGCGACACCCTGTATCTGGGGCCCAAGGTGGAATACGAGGGCATCCCCTGCTTTAGTCCCGAGATCTTTGCCTGGCTGCGCAATCCCAATCCCTCGGCGTTCAAGAGCTTCCGCAAGGGTGTGAATGAGCTGCGGGAAGAAGGTGCGGTGCAGATCCTCTACGACACCGACCAGAGCAAACGTGATCCGATTTTGGCGGCAGTGGGCCAACTGCAGCTGGAGGTGGTGCAGTACCGCCTCGAGCACGAATACGGCGTACAGACTCGCCTCGAGCCCCTCGGCTTTTCCGTGGCCCGCTGGGTGGTGGGTGGTTGGTCGGCCCTGGAGACGGTGGGCCGCATCTTCAATTGCAAGACCGTGCGCGATGCCTGGGATCGGCCTGTGCTGCTGTTCAAAAACGAGTGGAACCTCAACCAGCTGGGCGAAGACCATCCCGATCTGGAACTGAGTGCTGTGGCGCCGGTGGTGAGCGGTGTGGAACCGATTGCCCTCTGATCCAGGACGGATCACCCGCGGTCTGGCTCCTGCAGCCACGGCCGCCCTCAGGCCCCGCCAGAATCTTTACGAAGGAAGGTCACAACGGCGGTTCTGGCGATGGCGAGGCCCCTCTGGCTTATTAGGCCCCGCAACGATGGCGGGTGCGACTACGTGAATTTCGTGCCGGGTTCCACACTCGACTCGGCAGCCGTTGAAATGCGCGAAGGCAGCCATTTGCCACCTCAGATGCCTCTGCTCAAGCGGCGTTGCTGGCTGCAGCACGATGAAGCCGAGCAGCAACGCCGACGGCTACAGGTTGAAGGCGGCTATCGCCATAGCGACCCACTCTTCTGAGTCATCGCTTTCGCTCTCTAGGCTGTATCCATCGCAATGAAGCTTGCTGCCGCGGCATGACCCAGGGAACTGATCCAACCGGAGGCCCTGCCCAGCCCGGCGCCATGAATCCGTACGAGCGGCTTGGCATCAGCCCCGATGCCAGCTTTGACGATGTGCAAGCCGCCAAGCGTGGTCGCTTGGCTGAGGTGGGTGATGACCCCCAGGCTTGCGCTCGGATCGAGGCCGCCTACGACGCTGTGCTGATGGATCGGCTTAAGGAGCGGCAGCAGGGGAAGCTCAGCAACGCAGCTCTCAGTGCGTCCCAGCGCGAAGCAGCCCGCCCGACGGCCCCCAGCTCCGCAGCTTCCAAGCCTGTTCTGCCGTCACTTCCGTCACTGCCGCGGCCGACCCTCAAGTTCAGCGCGCCTGCCTTGCCCAGCTTCTCCTTGGCCGAAGGCCGCGAACGCTGGTTGCCCCTGGCCGGTGGTGGCGTGTTGCTTTCAATCCTGTTGCTCACACCGGCCTCCAGTGCGGAATTGGTGCTTGCTTTTGCCACGGTGCTCACCGTGGTGAACCTGCAGCGCCGTCAGGGTCGTTTGCTGCCAGCAGTGGGCTGGAGTGTGCTGTTGCTCAGTCTTGGTTTGCTTCTCGGTGGATTGCTGGTGAGTGCGATTGATCCGGGGCTACCCCTTGGTTTGCCGTTGGCATCTCAGCAAGTGCAAAGCCTGCCGGCTCTGTTGCTGCTGGTGCTCGGAGCGCTCTTGATCGCCTGATTCGCTCATGCGGCGCTGAGTTCGTTGATGAGCTCCTGCAGCTCACCGCTGCCCACCTCATACACCTCATTGCAGAAGTGGCAGGTGAGTTCGGCTTTTCCGTCTTCGTTGAGCATGTCGCTCAACTCAGCTTGGCCCAACATCTTGAGTGCATTCACACTTCTGCGGCGGCTACAGGGGCAGTGGAAGGTCACATCCTGGCTGGCTTCCGCGTCTTCGAGCAGTTGCGGATCGAGATCAGGGAAAATCTCACGGAGCAGCGATTCCAGGTTGCCCTCGCAGGCGGCCAGCTTCTGGCTGAAGCCGCTGATCTCTCTGCAGCGCTCCTCGAGCAGCGCCACCAGGGCGGGTTCCTGGGCGGCCTTGGGTAGCACTTGCACCAGCACACCACCGGCGTGTTTGAGGCCGCTGCTGTCGATTTGTTCGCCTACGAACACGGCAGAGGGCGTTTGTTCGGAATGCAGCAGGTAGGAGGCCACGTCATCACCGATGCCGCCGCTGACCAGTTCCACCGTTGAGCTGAAGGGTTCACCTTCGCCTAGATCGCGCACCACGTGGAGGTACCCGGTGCCTGCGGCGGTTTTGAAGTCGAAGTGATGCAGCCCATCGGGTTCATCCACCAGATCGAGTTCCAGACCTGGTTCGCCCACATAGCCGCGCACAGTGCCATCGCGGCCTGCATCCACCATCAGGCCGCGTAGGGGGCCATCAGAGGCGATGCGCAGATTCACGCGGCCATGGCGCACTTTCATCGAACTGGCCAGCAGCAGGCCGGCGGTGATCGCTCGCCCCAGGAGTGCGGTGGTGAGGAAGGACAGCTTGTGCCGCCGCCGCGCGTAGCGCACGGTGGTGCTGGTGCTCACCGCCACGAGACGAATCCCGCCGCCGGCTGCCGTTGCGCGCACCAACTGATCCGCCATCGTCTAAACCCACACCAACCCGGAATGGGCACTGTATTCAGGCGGCGACGGGCGGCTGCGCTGGTAGCAGTTGGCCGCGTTGGAGCTGATACCGCTGCTGAGGCTGCACCCAGGCGTCAAATAGATCCGGTTCGTGGGTGACCACGAGCAGCACCCGCTCGCGTCCCAGCTCGGCCAGTAGCTCGAGGATTTCACGGCGCACCGACCAATCCAGCCCGGCGGTGGGTTCATCCAACAGGAGCACCCGCGGATTGCGAAGCAATTGCACCGCTAGGGCTAGCCGCCGCTGTTGCCCGCCACTGAGGGCTTCCGGTGCCTGCTGCAACGACACGCCCTCAAGACCCACCTGTTTGAGCACTGCCTCAACCTTCTCTGAGGGGAGTCGCCGTTGCCCCAGCTTCAGCTCCTGTCCCACGCTGAGGCCAAGGAAATGGCGTTCAGGGAATTGAAAAACCAGCCCGCACAGCCAGCGCCGCTGGCGGGCGCTTAAGCGCTCGCCGTTCCAATGGATGGTTCCGCCACTGCGGCCCCCGCTTGGCTCAGCCAGCCCGCAGATTAGTTCCAGCAGTGTGGATTTGCCAGATCCACTTCGCCCTGCGATCAGGGCGGGCTGTCCAATCTGCAGCGTTAAATCGAGGCCGCGCAGCACCGGTTCGGCGGCGGTGGCCGGGTGGTACCGCAGCGACTTCAGCTCAAGCATTGAAGGCGCCTTGGGGTCGAGCTCCCCACCAGCATGTTTGATGGTGGGGAGCTGCATCGTCTGCTGAGCCAATGGAGATTCGCTTCCGCGAGTTTGATCCCTTCAATTGCTGGATCTGGCTTCGTTTTAAGCATGCGCCTGGTCAAGGGGAGCGCGGCTATCTCGATACGGTGTTCGATAGCTGGTTTTTCCTTGGCAAGCTTGGCGGATTCAACGCCGAAAACCTGCAGGTGCAGGACGAGGGGGCTGAATTGAGCGGCATGGCCTACGACATCGATACCGCAGATCAGGCCTTGCCGGCCTTGATGCACAACATGGCCGAGATGGACTACCGCGGCGAGTGGGCCCGCTGCTGGCTGGATCTCGGCACGAGCGATGCACTGGCCCTCGATGTGTTGATCAACACCCTGCGCCAGCTCAATAAAGATGTGGTGGAGATCGAGGAATTGTTGATCGGTGGCATCAACGATGATTGGCCGGTGGAGGATCAGCCCGACAACCTCTTCTCCACACTCTCGGATCCAAACGCCTGACCATGGCGCGGGAGTGCCGGCGCCTATTGATTCCGCCCCAGCGACTGGCTGAAACGGCCGCGGATGGGCAATTGATGCTCAGCGCGGACCAAAGCCGCTACCTGATCAAGGTGTTGCGTTATGGCCCAGGCGCACGCTTCGCCGTGGTGGACGGAGCTGGCCATCTCTGGGATGCGGAGTTGCTGGATCGCCATCAGGCTCAGTTGCTTCAGCCGCTAGCCCAGCCGCTCTGCAGCGCTCCTCCCCCACGGCCTGCGCTGGTGTTGGCGGCGGCGGTGGTAAAGCGCGATTTCGACCTGGTGGTGCGGATGGCGGTGGAGCTGGGGGTTGATCGAGTCGTGCCCCTCCTCTGTGAGCGCACCGCCGTGCAAGGGCAGTTGCGGCCCGCGCGTTGGCAAAGCATCGCTGAAGAGGCCTCCGAGCAATGCGAGCGGCTGTGGTTGCCGCAACTGGATGCGCCCATGCTCCTGGGGGAGATGGTGCAGTTATCACCAGCGGCGCATCGCTTCTGGGCCACGACCCGAAACCCTGGCCTGCCGTTGCTAGAGCAAGCGTTGAAGGCCGGCTGCAGTCGCGGTTCAGAGGAGGTGTGGCTGGCCTGTGGGCCGGAGGGCGGTTGGAGCCCGCAGGAGGAAACTGCGGCTGAGGCTCAGGGCTGGCAGCCGGTGCAGTTGGGGCCAACCATCCTGCGCAGTTCCACGGCTTGTGTAGCTGGTGCAGCCCTGCTCAGCAGCTGGCGGGCGGCTCTGGATTGATCAGGCGGCTGGCTTTTTCCCGAAGAGGCCCCCGGCCATGCTGCGGAAACCAGCCATGTTGGCTCCACCACGGCGGCGGCCAAGTGGCAGGGAACCGCCAGCGGTCACGCAATCGGGCGCGAAGGTGGAGAATGTGGCAACTGGTTTTGCCGCCTGCTCCGCGGCCAGTTCAGCGGCAATCGCTTCCGCAGTGGTCAACACCGGGCCTGCTGGTGCGGCTGGCTGGCTGCTGGCCGGTGCAGCAGCAGCGGAGGCTGACACGGTGAGCGTGGTGGCGGGAGTGCCTTGGTCAGCTTTGGCCGGCTTGGCTTCCGGTTGGGCCACAGGGGCAATCGTGGCGGGCGCCGCGGGCGCCTTCTCATCGAGATTGAGGAAGAAGCTGCCCTTGCGGTTGAACACCATGGAGCCGGGTGTGAGGCGAATGCTTGGATTATCCGCTGCCACAGGCCATGAAGGCTCCGTCCCTTAGGGCAGTGCAACAGAAGCGATAGCCGCTGTGTTGAGCTGGGCCTGTGTTGTCTGTCCCTGGCCCGGCCGGATCTGTTGCGGATGCTTGAACTTCAGGTGCTGCTGAGTGTCGATCGTCTGCAGCATTGGGCGATCGCGTTGTTGATCAACGCAATGTTGATTGCCCTGGCACAGCGTTTGCCGCTGCTCACCAGAGCTGGCTGGGTGCATGCCGGTGTGCTCGGCACACTGCTGCTGGGCAGCCTGGATTGGCCCGGATGGTGGGCCGTGGTGCTTTACCTCGCCCTGGGCTCCTTGGTCACGCGCCTGGGTTACCGCCGTAAACAGGAACAGGGGTTGGCAGAGGCCCGTGGCGGCCGGCGGGGCCCTGAAAATGTGTGGGGCTCGGCGGCTACAGGTGCAGCCCTAGCTCTGTTCAGCGTGTGGCCTTCGGCGCCGGTGCTGCTGCTGAAGCTTGGATTTGCTGCCAGCTTCAGCGCCAAACTGGGGGATACGTTCGGCAGCGAGATCGGCAAGCGCTGGGGGCGCCACACGGTGTTAATCACCACGCTTCGGCCTGTGCCGCCTGGCACCGAGGGGGCGATCTCCCTGGAGGGAACCGCTGCCAGTTTGGTGGGGAGCGGCCTGATGGCCTTGCTGATGCTGGAGCTTGGCCTGCTGAGCGGGGCCGCGAGCTGGTTGTTGGTCACCGCGGTGGGCTTGGTGGCCACGCTCCTGGAGAGTCTGATCGGTGCTGGCTTGCAGCAGCGTTGGCGTTGGCTGAGCAATGAGTTGGTCAATGGTTTGCAGACCGCCATTGCTGCCGTGCTGGCCATGGTTGCCGGCCTCTGGTTTGGGCTGGCCTGAGGCTCAGCTACCGAGCAACGGCATCAACTGATGGCGTAACTCCAGCAGCAGCCGTTCGCTGTGTCGTTGCGTCACCTTGGGGCTAAGGCCGCTGCTGCGCGCCAGATCGCGCCAGGTGCGGTTCTGCAGGAGCCGCGCCAGCAGCAGGCGTCGTTGCTGCCGCTCCAACCGTTGCAGCACACGCCAGATCTGTCGCCGCTGTTCCCAGCGAATCGCGCTCGCGTAGCGCTCCTGGGGCTCGGGTGCCTGCAGCTGCTCGGCGAGGCAAGCGCTCTGACCATCAGCATTGAACTGTGGTTGTTCCAGGCTGGCCAGCTGCAGGCTGCGCCTGCGCGCCACAGCCAGTTGCCAGCGCTCAGGGCTGCACCCGAGAGCCTCTGCGAGTTGATCACTGCTCAGCGCTCGGAGCCCTTGTCGCTGCCGTAGCTCCTGTAGGGCTTGGCCGCGGCGATGCAGCTCCAGCAGGTGATGGCTACCGCTCACGGCATGGCTGCGGTCGCGCAGGTAGTGGCGGATGGCGCCGCGAATCCAGGGCGTGGCCGCCGTGCTGAGGGTGTGGCCGCGGCTGGGATCGAAGCGCTCTACCGCCTGAACCAAACCGAAGCATCCTTCCTGGGTGAGGTCGTCGAAGTTGTGGCCGCTGCGCTTGGCTTCTTGGCGAGCCACGCGCCACACCAGCGGCAAGTTGGCGTGGATCACTGCATTGCGGTTGGCGATGCTGCGGCAGCGCTGGTAGGTGGCGATGAGATCGGCATTGCGTTGGCGGTAGTCGGCCCGAGCGTGGAAGGTGGTCATCGGCTCTCAAGGGTTGCGTGATTTCACGCTCGCCTGGCTGCCTTGCCTAGGCCCTCCCCCTGCCGCCCGATGGCGCCTCCCCCGTGAGGGGGAGGCACAGCTCACGCGTGTGGATTAGGGAAGCTCTGGGCAACGCCGGTTTGAGCAGCGCGGGGCCGCCAAAAGTTGTCTGACGTGGCCTTTGTGTTGCATTGAGACTTTAATCAGCCCCTGGATAGCTGATTACGGGCTCTTTGCCTTCTCTTTTGGCACCCTGTTCAGCCCAACAGCCACACCAGTTCTGTGTTCATGCTGCGGCCAGTAGATGGCCACGAGCGAGAAACAGATTGGTCAGTGCGGCCATCACATTAATCTTGCATCGATTCTTGGCCAGGCCACGCAGTCGGGTCTTTTCAAAGCCGAACTGTTGTTTGATCACCCTGAATGGGTGCTCGACCTTGGCGCGGACGTGTGCCTTTGCAGCCTCGATCAGATCCTCAAGCCTTCCTTCTGGAGTGTCAGGTAGCGCTCGGCGTTTGCCTGGTCGCATCGCCACCCGAAACACTGGTGAATGGCCCGCCATTTCAGGTCGTTTAGTGATGCCCTGGTAGCCGGCGTCGCCGTAGACGACCTCCTCATCGCCATGCAACAGCTCAGCCGCTGGGGTGAGGTCGTGCACGTTGGCGGCTGTGGTGACGACTGAATGGATCAGGCCGGAGTCCTTGTCGACGCCGATATGGACTTTCATCCCGAAATACCACTGGTTTCCCTTCTTGGTCTGGTGCATCTCCGGATCCCGCTTCCCATCTTTGTTTTTGGTGGAGCTGGGCGCAGCGATCAAGGTGGCATCAACGATCGTGCCCTGCCTCATCGTCATGCCCCGTGCGCTGAGGTGGGTTTTGACGGTCTGAATAATCTGCTCGCCCAGATCGTGCTTCTCCAGCAGGTGGCGAAAGGTCAGGATCGTGGTCTCATCGGGAATCCGGTCGCTGATCAGTTCGATGCCGGCAAAGCGACGCATGGTCGGCACCTCGATCAGGGCCTCTTCCATCGCCGGGTCGCTGAGCGAATACCACTGCTGCAGGAGATGGACACGCAGCATTGTGGCCAGCGGATAGGGAGGCCGGCCTCCTTTCTTACTCGCTTTGGGGTAGTGGGGCTCAATCAGATCGATCAGTGCCAGCCAGGGCACCACCGCCTCCATCTCAGAGAGAAACTTCTCCCGTTTGGTCTGCTTTTTGGCGGTGGTGAGCTCATAATCAGAGAAGCCGAGCTGCTTGCCGCCCATCAAACCAGTCCCAGTCTGCGATTACAGGGCCATTGTCCCGCGAAAGGCGCTGGTTTTCCAGAGTCTCCTTAGTGGCTTGTGCTGCCCAGCGCCAGCGGCTGGAGATCAGCCCAGCGCAGCAAAGCCGGCCACTGACGAACCCGCTCGTACACCTCCCGGTGACCGTGGCTGTTGAGATGGATTCCGTCGCTGCAGAGCCATTGCAGCCAGCCTGGATCCTCCAGCAGCCGCTCCAGCAGCGGCAGGAACGGCACATCGGCCTCCAGACAGGCCTCCTCCAGGAGGCCTTCATACCGGCGCACCTGCTCCAGCTGGTACCAGAGCACCTCTGCGTAGGGCATCACCGCCTCATCCACTGGCGTGAGACCGACCACCAGGACCGGTGCCAGCGTTTTCGCCTGGGCTAGTAACTGCTGCAAGCCAAACAGAAAGCCATCGGCATTGAGCTGAGGGCGGCCATCGGCGCGTCCCACACGAGCGCAGTCGTTGAGACCCATGGCCAGCAGGATCCCCTGGGGCTGCCGGCGTCGTAGTTCGCCGCGGCAGCTCACTTCGTTGTGCAGCCTTGCCGCCACCCGTTCCAGCCCATCGCCCCGTACCCCCAACGGGTAGAGCACCGGCCCATTGGGTAGCCCCATCCAGTGGCGGCGCAGGCGCTCGCACCAGCCACCCTCTTCCGGGTCACCCCAGCCCACCACACCGCTGTCGCCCAACACGATCAACTTGCGGGGGATCGGAACGCTCATGGCTGTAGCAACCGGTGGCGGGCGCGGTCGCTGAGATCTTCCCCCAGCAGGGTGAGCGTCGCGTAGGCCACGAGCAGCAGCAGCAGTTGATCAAAGGCGAAGGCGCTGAGGCTTTCATTGAGCTGGCTGCCCAGGCCGGTGCCAGCTACGAGTCCCACCACCACTGTTTCTCGAAGGATCACATCAGCCCGGTAGGCCCCGTAGGCGAGGTAGGAGCGGGCCAAGCCACTGAAACGGCCGTAAAGCAGGGCCAAACGGGGCCCGGCACCGGCGTTGCGCAGTGCTTCTTGAGGGCCAGGCTCTGCGGCTTCTGTGCCTTCCAGCAGCAGGCGTCCCAGGATCCCCAGGTTGTGAAATCCCAGGGCCAGTGCAGCGGTGATCAGCCCGGGTTTGAGTGCAAACAACAGCAGCAGGGCCGTGAGCGGGGGCGGCCAGAGGCGGCCGATCGCCCAGACAAGCTGCAGCAGCCGCTGACCCCAGGACCAAGGCGCCACAAGCAGGAGGAGCAGTGGTGCGACGCCCACGGCCAGCGCTGCCGCCAGCAGGGTGAGCAGCACCGTGTTCAGGATGAGCGCTGGCCAGGGGAGGGCCAGGGCTTCCCCCCAACCACCGGGGGCGATGGGCGGCAGGGGATGCCAGTGCAAGATCGCTGCTGGATCGATCGCCATGGCTCGCCCCACTCCCAGCAGCACTGGTACGAGGACCACAAGGGTCAGCACCAGCTCGCGCCCTCGTTGCCCAACCCCAGCGCTCCGCAAGCTCAAGCGTGCCGGCATGCCCCAGCGTTTGCGCAAGGCTCCAATCAAAGCCTCCACGCTCAGCATCACGGCCAGCAGGAGCCAAAGGCCGCTCCATAGCTCCTGGAACTCCAGCGATTGGAGTGTGAGCAGCAGCTCATTGCCAAGACCCCCCAGCCCAAACACCCCCAGAAGCGTGGCGCTGCGCAGGGCGCATTCCAGCCGATAGCCCCCGTAGCTGATCAGGCCTGGCAGTAGTGGCGGACCCATGGCCGTGAGCAGAGCCGCTGGGGCGGGACTACCTGCTGCGCGCAGGGCTTGCAGGTTGGCGTCCGGCAGGCTGTCGAGGAGATCGCTCACCACCCGCGCCACCAGGGCGCTGAAGGGAATGGCGATGGCGATCACAGCGACAGCGGGTTGTAGGCCCACTACTTGCAATAGCAAAAGGCCCCAGATCAATTCGTGAATCGAGCGCGGGATCGCCAGCACGCGACGTAAAGCCTCAGCCGGCCAGGTGTGGCCGATCAGGGTGCGCCACAGCAACCGCGAGCTAGCCAGGCCCCCCACAACGCCAAGCAGCAGGCTGGAAAACCAGCCCAGTAGAGCCATGCCTGCAGTGATGCCGAGCCCCCGCAGCAACGACTGCAGCACCACCGGATCGGTGGAGGGCTGCAGAGCTGCCATGAAGAACTGACCGATGAGATCCCAGCCGCCGCCATGGAGCTGCCAAGGGAGCAACAGCAGCACTGGCACCAGCACCAAGGCCGGCAGCAACGGCAGCAGGGGTGCGGCGGCTTTCATCGTGCCGCTGGCTGGGGAAGTCCGGCATAAAGAGCCTCCAGTTCTCTGTGGGCGAGGGCATGGATCGGCCGATCGAACTGGATGCGTCCCTGACGCAGCCCAACCACACGATCAAATCCAGCCAGTAGGTCAGGTCGGTGCAGGCTGAGCAGCAGAGCTCTTGGCGCTCTGGCCTGCTCTAGCAGCAGCTGAAGTAGGTCCTTGGCCAGGCGTGGATCAAGGCTCGCCAACGGTTCATCGGCGAGCAACAGGTGAGGTTGCTGGCGTAACAGGCGGGCGATCGCGACCCGCTGGCGCTGTCCGCCGGAGAGCCTCCCAACGGGTTGTTGGAGTAGCTGGGGGTCGAGATCCAGCTGGCGTAAAGCCTGGGCGCAGGCTTCGCTCTCCAGCGGCATGAGCAGGTTGAGCACGGCTCGAGGCCATCCCCAGCTGGCCAGTCGGCCGCTGTTGAGGTTCTGCTGCACGCTCAGCTCTTCGATCAGGCGCAGGTCTTGCCAGAGCGTGCCGATCCTGGCCTGTTGGCGGCGCAGGATCCGCTGGCGGCGTGCGCGCGGTTCTCCGCTCCAGAGCACCTCGCCCTGTGCGGGCTGCAGGACGCCATTGGCCACCGCCAGCAGGGTGCTTTTGCCTGCCCCACTGGCACCGAGGAGCGCCACGCGCTCGCCTGGCTCCACCTGCAGACTCACATCGGCCAGCCGTGGCAGCTCCCGGCCAGGCACGCTGATGTTGCGCAGTTCCAACACGGGACTGCCGTGTTGCTCAACTCGCAGGTGCTGTGATTCCCCCATGGCTTCCCACTGTGCCTGTTAGCAACAGCGTTTTCAGAGGTTGCTGAATCGGAAGGCCATCAGGGCCAGGATCAAACCCACCAGCATCAGCTCGGTGATATCGGGCCCGCGGGGGTTCATCAGCGGCTTTCCTCCCCTTCGATTCGCTTCACCGATGGCAGGGTGAGGGCAAGGGCCAGCAGTGGGATCTCCAACCAGAGCACACCATTGCCCAAAGCGATCACCGCTAGGTCGATCGCCGCCAGGGTGCGCAGAAACAGCACCCACACATCATCGCCCTCACTGCAGCTGCGCTGCCAGAGCAGCAGCCCTGCCATCACCAGCACCAGATCGAGCAGCAGCGTCATCGGGAGCAGCGAAGCGCCTGAACCTCCCAATTCTGCTGCCTGCTGCTCTGCTCAGCCCGCGATCAACGGATCTTCCCGATCTGCCGGCCTACCTGTTCGATGCGGCTGTACTCGCTGGCATTTGCAGCGATGAACTTCTGGGCTCCGAAGAGGCTCAGAATCTGCTTCTGCTCAGGGTTGCTGCTGCGCCAGCTGAGGATGGCCTTCTGGATGCGAGTGGTGAAGCCTTTGCCGAAGCGTTGGTCCAGATCAGGCTGGGCGATCCAGTGGTAATCGGGGTAGCCCGGCGTCTTCCAGATCGCCATCACCTTGGCGGGGTTGGCCTTGCCCTCGCTCAGGTTGCTGCGCCATACCTGCTCATTCACGGCGCCGGCCTGATAGGCACCGCTCTGCACCAAAGCGATGGTGGCGTCATGGCTGCCACTGAAGCCGGGAGCACCGCCGGCGAATTGGTTGGGCTTGACGCCGGCCTGCCCCAGGAAATACTGCGGCATCAGACGGCCGGAGGTTGAGCTCTCCGAGCCGAAGGTGAAGCGCTTGCCTTTCAGTTGGCTGAGGCCCTGCAGGCTGCTCACCGGCTTCAGGCCGCTGCTGGTGTTGGCAATGAAGATGGTGTGGAAGGAGGCGTCGATGTCGCGCTGAGCGATCACCTTCGATCCAGGTTTCTGGAGGCGGGCTTGCACACCCGTGAGGCCACCGAACCAGACCAGATCGATGTTGCCGGTGCGGAAGGCGCTCACGGCCGCGGCGTAGTTGGTGACGGGCACGTATTGCACCCGAACACCAAGCTGCTTGCTCAGCTCATTGGCCACCAGCCCATAGAGCCGGTTCAGCTTCTCAGGCTTCTGATCGGGGATGGCGCTGATGCGCAGCACGGGTTTGCTGTTCTGCTGAGCCTGGGCTGCCGGCAGGGGCTGCAGTGTTGGCATCACAACAGGAAGGGCCGCCGGAGCGAGGGCCAGGCTGATGCCGGCCAGCACGGCGGCCGAACGTTCTCGGCCACCTCGAGAGAGCTTGATCATGTGCAGATGCGGAACGGTCCGCAAACGGTTGCTTGCTGATTGTCCACGCTGCTCGGCACTGCTGCTGCAGCGCCGTTTCAGAGGCTGCGCAGGAACCGCTCTAGCCGGGCTAGGCCGTCTTCGATCGTGGCCTCGTTTGCGGCGCAGGACAGCCGGATGCAGTGGTCATCGCCGAAGGCCACGCCGGGAACCACCGCCAAGCCCTGTTCATCCAGCAGACGGTTGCAGAAGCTCATCGAATCGAGCCCGCTGCTGCGCATGTCCGGGAAGGCATAGAAAGCGCCCTGAGGCGGGTGTAGCTGCAAACCGCTGATGGCCTGCAGGCCATCGCTGAGCAGACGCCGTCGCGTATTGAACTGTTCAGCCATGGCATGCACGCAATCGCGCGACGCCTCGATCGCTGCTAGGGCACCGAATTGGGCAAAGCTGCACACATTGCTGGTGCTCTGGCTTTGCAAGGCAATGGCTGCCTTGAGCACCGCGCTGTTGCCGGCCAACCAGCCGATGCGCCAGCCCGTCATCGCCCAGCCTTTCGCAAAACCATTCACGCTGAAGATCCGATCAGCTAGGTCTGGTGCCACCGCCGCCAAGCTGTGGTGTTGGAGGCCAGGTTCCAGTAGGAACTCATAGATCTCGTCGCACACAACAGCCACCTGGGGATGGCGGCGCAGCACCGCGGCGATGGCCTCGAAATCACTGCGGCTCAGCACCATGCCCGTGGGATTGCTGGGGCTGTTGAGCACCAGCAGCTTGCTGGCGGGAGTGATCGCTGCCTCAAGCTGGGCCGGATCGATTCGGAAACCATCGGCCGCCGAACTCGGCAGCACTTGCACTGATGCCCCGGCCAGGCGCGCGATCTCTGGGTAGCTCAGCCAATAGGGCGATGGAAGCAGCACTTCATCGCCGGGACCCAGCAGCACCTGAAAGAGGTTGTAGAGCGCTTGCTTGCCGCCGTTGGTCACCAGCACCTGGTCGGGCTGGGTGAGCACCTGGTTCTCGCTGCTCAACTTGGCGGCGATGGCAGCCCGGAGGGCTGGTTCGCCGGCGGCGGGGCCGTAGCGGGTGTGGCCACTTTGCAGGGCAGCTGCCGCGGCATCGCGGATGAAGCCCGGCGTATCGAAATCCGGTTCGCCGGCACTGAGGCTGCAGATGTTGTGGCCTTCGGCCTTGAGTGCCTTGGCTTTGGCGGCGATGGCCAGGGTGAGGGAAGGCTGAAGAGCCTCGGCCCGGGCGGACAGCGTCAGGGGGCGCTGAGAGGGCGGGCGCAGCATCGGCGCAGCGACGAAAGGGGCAACGCCGCAGGGCTTTGCCGGTGTGATCTCATCCTGCCGTATCTCGTTCCCGGCAAGCGTTCAGCGCACACCCTTTGGCGACCGGCGCGACAAGATTGCGCCTGCACGCGGCTGCCGATGGCCCCTTCCGCTCTCCAAACCAACGGCCTTGAGGTGGCGCTGGTGCTGGCTGCTGATGATCCCCAAGCCCTGGCGACGTTTTATGCCGCTCTTGTCGGGGCTTCACCGATGGCGGGCTTGAGTGCCGCCCACTGGCGTGTGTTGCTGCCAGGTGCGGGCTGGCTAGAGCTCTATCGGCCCAGTCAGGCGCGGCCTCAACCCCCGCAGCGCGGTCGCCTGGCGGTGTGTTTGCGGTGCAGTGGCCATCCATCAGCGCTTGAGGCTTGGTTGGCTCAAGCGATCAGCCTGGGAGCTCAACCATTGGATACTCCACGCATCGAACCCTTTGGCTCTGAGGTGTGGATGCTGGATCCCGAGGGCAATGGCCTGTTGCTGCTGGTGAGCGATTCATAAAGTCGCTCGATGACCTTGCTTCCAGTTGATCCCACCGGCCCTGCTGCACCTGATCTTGAGCACGATCTGAACCAGCTGGCTGCGGCCTGCGATGGCTGCCGGCGCTGCGCTCTTGGCGCCAGCCGCAGCCAGGTGGTGGTGAGTCGCGGGAATCCGCGAGCCCCACTGATGGTGATCGGCGAAGGCCCCGGTGCCCAGGAGGATGAACAGGGTTCGCCCTTTGTGGGTCGCTCCGGCCAGCTGCTCGATCGCATGCTCGACAGTGTGGGGATCAACAGCAACCGCGATGCCTATGTCTGCAACATCGTGAAGTGCCGGCCTCCGGAGAACCGCAAGCCCACGGCTTTGGAGATGGCGGCCTGCCGTCCCTGGCTTGATCAGCAGATCCAGCTGGTGAATCCGGCGGTGATCCTCCTGGCCGGTGCCACGGCCGTAGAGGGGTTACTGGGGATCAAGGGCGGAATTAGCAAGTTGCGCGGTCAGTGGCGTCAGGACGAAGCGGGGGGGCTGCAGGGTCGCTGGTTGATGCCGATCTTTCACCCCTCGTATCTCTTGCGCAATGCCTCCAAGGAGAGGGGCTCTCCCAAGTGGCTCACCTGGCACGACCTGCAGGATGTGCAACGCCGCCTCGCCCAAATCACCACGCCGCTGTGACAGGCTTGCGCCACCTCTTTGGCCTCTGAGCACCCTGCTGCCATGACAGCCTCCCTTGCTTCTGATCCAGCAACCGAGGCTGCGCTCAACCCCCGCTACGACACGGTGATCCGGCGGCGCAAAACCCGCAGTGTGCGGGTGGGCGATCTCTGGATGGGAAGCGACCACCCGGTTGTGGTGCAATCGATGATCAACGAAGACACCCTCGACATCGAAGGTGCTACCGCCGGTATCCGCCGTCTGCATGAGGCGGGCTGCGAGATCGTGCGGGTCACGGTGCCCTCTCTCGCCCATGCCAAGGCCATGGGCGAGATCCGCCAACGCCTGGAGAGCAGCTACAAGCCGGTGCCCCTAGTGGCTGACGTGCACCACAACGGCATGAAGATTGCCCTCGAGGTGGCACAGCATGTGGACAAGGTCCGCATCAATCCGGGCTTGTTCGTGTTCGACAAACCCGATCCCAACCGCACTGAGTTCTCCGATGCCGAGATTGCCGCCATCGGCGATCGCATCACGGAAACCTTTGAGCCGCTCGTGAAGTTGCTCAAGCAGCAGGACAAGGCCCTGCGCATCGGCGTGAACCATGGCTCGCTGGCGGAGCGGATGCTGTTCCGCTACGGCGATACCCCCTTGGGGATGGTGGAAAGCGCCTTGGAATTCATTCGCATTTGCGACCGGCTCGACTTCCACAACATCGTGATTTCGATGAAGGCGTCGCGGGCGCCAGTGATGTTGGCCGCTTACCGGATGATGGCCGACCGCATGGATGCCGAAGGGTTCCACTACCCCCTGCACCTCGGTGTGACCGAAGCCGGTGATGGCGACTATGGCCGGATCAAAAGCACCGCCGGTATTGCCACCTTGTTGAGCGAGGGCTTGGGCGACACGATCCGGGTGTCCCTCACCGAAGCGCCGGAGAAGGAGATTCCTGTTTGCTACTCGATCCTTCAAGCGTTGGGTCTACGCAAAACGATGGTGGAATACGTGAGCTGCCCCAGTTGCGGCCGCACGTTGTTCAACCTTGAGGAGGTGCTTCACAAGGTGCGCAGTGCCACCGCCCATCTCACGGGTCTTGATATCGCCGTGATGGGCTGCATCGTGAATGGCCCCGGTGAGATGGCTGATGCCGACTACGGCTATGTCGGTAAGACCCCCGGTGTGATCTCTCTCTATCGCGGCCGTGAGGAGATTCGCCGGGTGCCGGAGGCCGAAGGTGTTGAGGCGTTGATCGCTCTGATCAAGGACGACGGGCGCTGGGTTGATCCCTGACGCTTTCTCCGGTTTTCCCTCCTTCCGGCTTCTGTTTCAGGGGCTAGCTTGAGGAGACTCCAAGAGATCGGGAGCGCGATATGAGCAAGGCTGGCCCCCAACGCCTTTTGGTACTGGTTGGTGTGGGTGCATTGAGCGCGGTGACGCTTCCGCCTCTGCTCGCTCCAAGTGCTGCTTCACTGATTAGTGATAGTCCCAAGGAGGTCATCGATCAGACCTGGCAGATCGTCTTCCGTGACTACCTGGATATCAACGGCAAGTACACGCCGGAGCGTTGGCGCACCCTGCGCCGCCAGGTGCTCTCCAAGAGCTATGGCAGCACCAAGGAGAGCTATGAGGCGATTCGTGGCATGTTGGCCAGCCTTGATGATCCCTACACGCGGTTCATGGACCCGCGTGAGTTCAAGGAGATGCAGATCGACACCTCCGGTGAACTCACCGGGGTGGGCATCCAACTAAGCCTCGACAAGGAGACCAAGGAGCTGGTCGTGGTGAGCCCGATTGAGGGGTCACCCGCTTCCCGTGCCGGGGTGATGCCCAAGGACGTGATCCTTTCGATCGACGGCAAGAGCACCAAGGGGATGTCCACCGAGGATGCGGTGAAGCTCATTCGCGGTCAGGCCGGTAGCACCGTGACCCTTCAGCTGCGACGTGATGGCAAGGTCGTGGATACGCCCTTGGTGCGTGCTCGCATTGAACTGCATGCTGTTGACAGCCAGGTGAACACCTCCGCGGATGGCACGCGTATCGGTTACATCCGCCTGAAGCAGTTCAATGCCAATGCCGCCAAGGACATGGCGGATGCCCTCAAAAAGCTTGAGGGTGAGAACGTTCAGGGCTATGTGCTGGATCTGCGTAGTAATCCCGGCGGTTTGTTGATGGCGAGCATCACCATTGCGCGTCAGTGGCTGGATGAGGGAGTGATTGTTTCCACCAAGACCCGCGACGGCATTGAAGACACCAAGCGCGCCAACGGCCGCTCTCTGACGCAGAAGCCACTTGTTGTGTTGGTGAATGAGGGGTCGGCCAGTGCCAGTGAAATCCTCTCGGGTGCTCTTCAAGACAACCACCGTGCCGTGGTGGTTGGTGAGAAAACCTTCGGCAAAGGCCTTGTGCAGTCGGTTCGGGGGCTCTCCGATGGTTCCGGCATGACGGTGACCATTGCGAAATACCTCACCCCCAACGGCCGTGATATTCACAAGCACGGCATCGATCCCGATGTCCGCGCCAAGCTCACAGCTGCTGAGGCTCAGAAACTACGGCTTGAGGATCTGGGTACCAGTAGAGACAGCCAATACCGCGTGGCTGAATCAAGCCTGCTCAAGCAGGTGAAGAGCAGCAATGGGTTGACCAAGGCCAAGCTCTACAACCCCAACAGCGCCAACGTGCCGGCGGCTCTCAGTGGAGCAGGCAGCAGCCGCTGAGCTCAGGCAGCGCTGCCCACGGGCTGCATCAAACCACCACCAGGTGTGGAGTCGTCATCGTCATTGCCGGTATCGCCCTTGAGCAGCACATAGATGCCGAGGGCAACCAGGCCCACGAGGGAGGAGATCAGGCTGAGACCACCGTTGCCAAAGCTTGAGCCCAGATCCATCACCTCGCCCAGACCAGCGCCCATCGGATCCCGTTACACAACTTCTCAGAATTGTAACGGATTTTTGCGCGTCTGAGAGAGCTGGCGAAGGTTGTCGACGGCTTGTCTTGACAGGCTCACACTGCAACTACGGCTTCATTTTTGGCCTTGATCTGCTCTGCGCGCTGAGCATCGGTGAGCCCATCAGAACCGGGGATCTGCTCGGCCATCTGCTTGAGCCAGGCCATCAGCTCCTCCACCTGTTTCTCCATTGGCAGGACCCCAAGCCCTCGGGCCAGCACCTTGGCAGTGCTGCCGGACCCCGCCTGATACACCAACCGACCATGCAGGTGCTGGGGTAGGCCCTGGCGCAACAGGCGGAAAGCGGGCTCCTCCATCGGCGTTTCCAAAGCGATGTTTGGTTTGTCGGGTTTGATGCGCGAGAAGCCGCAGCGCTTGGCCAGCAGTTTTAGCTCCATCAATTGCAGCAGCGAGATCACCGGTGCCGGGATGGCGCCATAGCGATCCACCCAGTCGGTGGCGAGTTGCAGCAGTGCCTCGGGGCTGCCGCAGTCGGCCGCGGCGCGGTAAGCCGCCATCTTCTCGTCGTTGTCGGCGATCCAGTCGCCGGGGATGAAGGCGGTTATCGGCAGATCGATCTGGGTGTCGTCGACGGCTGGGATGTCTTGCCCCTGGATCTCTGCCAGGGATTCCTGGAGCATCTCCATGTAGAGATCGAAGCCGATGGTTTCCATCTGGCCGCTCTGCTCCACCCCCAACAGGTTGCCCACACCTCGGATTTCCATATCGCGCATGGCCAGCTGGTAGCCACTGCCGAGTTGGGCAAATTCCTGGATGGCCCGCAGGCGTTGCCGCGCCGCATCGCTGAGCGAGGCATCACCGGGATAGAAGAGCCAGGCGTGGGCCTGGATGCCGCTGCGGCCCACCCGGCCCCGCAGTTGATACAGCTGGGCTAGGCCAAATTTGTGGGCGTCTTCGATCAGGATCGTGTTGACGCGCGGAATGTCGAGGCCGCTCTCCACGATCGTGGTGCAAAGCATCAGGTCGGCCTCGCCGGCATTGAACGCCACCATGGCGCTCTCCAGTTCGCCTTCTGCCATCTGACCGTGCGCCACCAGCAGGCGTAGGCCGGGGATCATCGACCGCAGCCCCGCGGCAACATCCTCGATCCCCTCCACCCGTGGCACCACGTAAAAGATCTGCCCGCCGCGATCGAGCTCCTGGCGGATGGCACTGCGCACGGCCTCTTCATCGAGGGCGGCCAGGTGGGTTTTGATCGGTCGGCGCAGCGGCGGCGGCGTGGTGATCAGGCTCATTTCCCGCACGCCGGAGAGGCTCATGTAGAGGGTGCGTGGGATCGGCGTTGCCGACAGGGTCAACACGTCAACGTCTTTGCGCAGGGCCTTGATCTTTTCCTTCTGGTTCACGCCGAAGCGCTGCTCCTCATCCACCACCAGTAACCCCAGCTGTTTGAAGGTGGTGTTCTTGCTCAGCAGCTGGTGGGTCCCCACCACCACATCGACAGTGCCTTCCCCCAGGCCCTCCTGAATCGCCTTGCGCTCGCTCGCGGTGCGGAAGCGGTTGAGCAGGTTCACCTTGATCGGATAGGGCGCAAAACGCTCACTCAGTGAGCGCCAGTGCTGCTGCGCCAGCACCGTGGTGGGGGCCAGCATGGCCACCTGCTTACCCGCTGTTACCGCCTTGAAGATGGCGCGGATCGCTACCTCGGTTTTGCCGAAGCCCACATCCCCACACACCAGCCGGTCCATCGGCTGGTGTTTTTCCATATCGCGCTTCACATCGGCGATGGCCTTGAGCTGATCGGGCGTGGGTTCGTAGGGGAACGACTCCTCCAGTTCGCTTTGCCAGGGGCCATCGGCGGGGAAGCAAAAACCCGCGGCCTGGTGGCGTTCGGCGTAGAGCTTCACCAGATCCAGCGCCACCTTGCGCACGGCTTTGCGGGCCCGCTCCTTGGCCTTGCTCCAGGCCGTGCCGCCCATGCGGTTGAGATCGGGCGGTTGCTCGGTGGTGGCCCGGTAGCGGCCGAGGCTGCCGAGTTGGTCTGCGGCGACCCGCAGCAGGCCGTCGGCGTATTGCACCACCAGGTAGTCGCGCGATTCGCCGCTGATCGCCAGCTTTTCGAGCTTGATGAACTTCCCGATGCCGTGGTTGCGGTGCACCACAAAATCACCGGGGCGCATCTTGTTGGGATCCACCGTGCGGCTAGCGGCCTTGCGGCGCCGGCGCACATAGCCCGTGGCGGTGAGCGACTGCTGCCCGAAGAATTCGCGGTCGCTGATCAGCGCCAGCTTCCAGGCCGGCAGCTGCAAGCCCTCGAGCTCAGCGGTGCCCTTGGTTTTGAGGGCCACCGGCGTGTTCTGCTCGATCAGCCGCTCGATCGAGGCTTGATCGCCGGGATTGGGCACGAAGCGGGTGATGCAGTCGTGCTCCTCAAGCAGCGCCACTGCGCGGCTGGGCTGGGCTGACAGCAGCCACACCCGTGCCTTCTCGCGCTGGAAGCCCTTGATCAGCTCGGCCAGCTTGCCGAACTGATTGGGGTAGGCCGGCACCGGCCGGCTGGCCAGATCAAAACTGTTGGGGTGCTGATCGCTTTCGTGCAGCTCCGCTAGATCAAATCCCGCGAAGGCATCGGTGCTGGCCAGCGCTAGCTCCGGAGCCTGGTGGAGCGAGGCCGGCAACGCCACCCCCAGCTCTTCGCTCACCTCACTGTGGTGATCGCTGGCGTGGTCGAACCATTGCTGGCCGTGGGCCAGGCAATGGCGCCGCTCGTCCACCGCGATCAAGGTGTTGGCTGGCAGATAGCTGAGTAGGGAAGCGGGCTCGCTCCAGGCCAACCCCATCAGCCGTCGCATGCCTTCGGGGGTGCCACCTTCGAGCAGCTGCTCCAACGCCTCCGGGCTGAGCAGCTGATCCAGCCCATCCGGCATCCCCTCGCGCAGGCCATCGGCGATCAGGGGGCCATAACCGCTGGGGGTCAGGCGCACCACCTCGATCGGATCGAGGGAGCGCTGGCTGGCGGGATCGAATTCCCGCAGCTTCTCCAGTTCTTCCCCGAAGAACTCAAGCCGCACCGGCAGCTCGGCACTCACCGGGAACACATCCACGATGTCGCCGCGGCGGCTCCAGCTGCCCTCTTGCTCGATCGCGGTGACGCGCTCGTAGCCCAGGCGGGTGAGGGTTTCGCCCAGCTCTTCGAGGTCCACTGTGTCGCCCTTGCGCAGGCTTAGGCACTGGGCATTTAGTGCAGCTGGCGGCGGCAGATGCGGCTGCAGGGCCCGCTCGGTGGCCACGATGGCCATCTTCGAGGCACGCTCCTCATCCAGCAGCTCGCTGAGCACCTGCAGCTGCCCCCAGGTGATTTCACTTGTGGGATCGAACGGTTCGTAGGGGCTGCCTTCGCTGGTGGGATACAGCTGGGCGCTGCTCCAGCCCATCAGCTCCAACAGCGCTGCCCAGCGGCCCGCCTCCTCCAGGGTTGGCACCACCACCAGCAGCGGTGCCTCGGCGGCCGTGGCCAGGGCACTGCTCACCAGGGCCCGCGCGCCTCGTCCCGCTCCGCTCATCCGCAACCGCTCGTTGCGCTGGCTGCGCTGCAGCACTTCACCGGTGAGCGGAGCCTGCTGCAGCTGGCGCACCAGGGCGGTGAGGGGCATGGAGCTCAATCGGCACAGCGTCCCATCCTCGCAAGAATGGGTGGATGGCCAGCGCCCCTGACCGCTCCGGTTGCCTGATCAGGCTGTTGCCGCTTGTGCTGTTGCTGGCTGGCGGGGCTGTGCTCAGCCGGATGGCGGATGGGCCCAAGCGTCCGGCGCCAATGGCAACGCTGGGTCCTGCTGATTACCTGCTCACGCCCGAACGTGAGCCGGGATTGATGGCCCAGCTGGGCGCAGGCGATCAGGCCTGGGTGCCCCGGGCGGAACCGATCCCGGGCGGCGGTACCCGCTATGTCTACAAAAAACGGCCGGACGAGCAACCGCTGTCGCTGGAGCAAATCAAGGCGCTGATGCGCCATCCCCCCAGCTTTGCGGCGGAGCGATCGGCGATTCGTCTGTTGCTCAGCCAGATTCGCCAAGCCGGGGTGACGGTGCTGCTCGGGCCACCGCGCAAGCAAGGCGCCGCGGGGGAGTGGGATCCGGCCCGAGCTGTGTTGCGCATCCGCTCCGACATACCGGCCAAGGGAAGCCGTGAATTCGCGCGGGTGCTCAACCATGAGGCGATTCATGTGGCGCAGAGCTGCCGCCAGGGATCGCTCACGGCTCAGCCCCGGCAGTTGGGCCTATCGCGGCGGGTGCAGGGGGCTGCGTTAAGGCATCTCCAGGAACCGCTCTACCGCAACAGCACGGCTTTGGAGCGGGCCCTGGAGGAAGAGGCCTATGCCAACCAAGACAACTTGCAGCTCGGCGTTCAGCTGATCAAGGCCCATTGCCGGTTGGCGTAGGGCTCGCCTCCAACCTGCAGCTCCCGTTCGCCAGCCGTAAGCGCCCTTGCAGGGGGCCATTCAGCAACTCCAGCGCCACTGGGCCATCGGCTGCCGCGGGCCAGGCACCGGCGTAGTCGCCGTGGGCGATGCCGCGGGCCCAGCCCCTGTTGCCAGAAACAGCTGCACTGCGTGGCTCGAGCCACACCAGCCGATGGGGCGCCAGAGGCACTGCCTCTTGTTCACCACCACCAGCAATGGGGATCTGGCTCAATCGCCAAGTTCGGCAGTGCTCACCGTCTTCCAGCAGCAGGTCGTAATGACAGCTACTGGGATCGTCTGGCGCGCCGGTGTGCTCGAGCAGGGCGTAGCGGGGCATGGGCTGGATTACGCCTTCATCAGCAGGAGTGAGATGACGTCAGAGCTTGCGGTTGGTCTGCAAGCTCATTGCTATTAAAACAAGTCACTGTTCACTAGTAATATATCCTTGGAGCTCGTGAGTCCGGCCTGTTTTGTAAGAGCATTGAGTGTTATTATTCCTAATTCCATATCAAGATGTCCGTTGAATAACTGAACTGAGTCATTTCGCGGGTCTGTGGATTCCATGGTGATCGCGAACTTGTTTGATCGTTTGTGGTCAAGCTTTTTTCGCGAGATGCCTTCAGGCCTAAGAGCTGTGACGTAGAGTTCGTACTCTTCTCCTTCGATGGCGGGATTCATTGCCTTGTTGGTCAGTTTTGTGGCGACTGAAGTTTTGCCTTTTCTTTCGAATTCGAAATCAACAAGTCCTAGGCCCTTTTCGTTGAGTTCGTAGCTAATAATATTGTCTTCTGGGATGTAACTAAAGTCTTCAAGAAATGGAGCGAGCTGATCAGTGGCAATGGTTCCGCCGGGGCCATCGAAGCCTTCTCCGTAGACGATCTCATTGTTGAAGAATTCAACGTCCCAGTCTGATTGATGTAGGTAGCGAACTGCTCGCTGAAGAGACTTTTTGTAGAAAGACCCGAGCTTTGAATGTGCCACGTTGTTGGAGTCTGTATGACCTTTGTTTAGTAGCAAAAGCTCTCCAGGTCAGGTTCTTTTCTTAAGGTTTTGTCCCCGTTGTGCATTTCCGCCGATGCCTCAGGGGCGCGCCCTGGCCGTCGGCGCCATGGCGCCAGCTCGTCCCCTTCAGGGGTTTCCAGAGAAGCTGTGAGAACGCTTTTCGTGTCTGGTCTCTGCTGTCTGGGTTGGTTGGATCAGCGCTTCCTCCAGCAGCATGTTGAACTGCAGCAATTGCTCGTCGCTCAGTTGTTGCCGGCTGCTGAGCTGGAACTGCTGCTCCAGCAGTTGCCGGCCACGGCTGGCATCCCATTGGAGGCTGCGCAGCAGCTGATCGCACTGCTCTAAGAGGTCTTTGCGGCGCAGGGGCACCGGCGCGTTGCCAGCATCACAGCCGCTCGGCAGGTTGCGCAGGCAGCGCAGGTAGCTCACGAGATCCGCATAGGTGGTGAGGCGGTTTCGGCTGGGGTGGCCGAAGGCTCGTTGCAAATAGGTGCCCTCCTGGGCGCGGTCCCAGCCAATGCGCTGCAGCTGCACATCTAGCTCGGCCAGCTCATCGCTCCAGTCGTCTGGATCGGACGCGGGTTCCACGTGGAGAGCCGTCGCTTCGCTTGGTTCCGTCTCGGGGATCGCGCTGAGGAGGTCGCCCTGGGCTTGCGGTTCTTGGGTGGCCAGGTCTGTTGCCGTCTTTTCAAGTGTTGCCGGCTGACGGATCACGGGATGACGCACCGGTGCCGCCGCCGCTGGCGGTGTTGGCTCATCCGGTGGTGCTGAGGCTGAACCACCCAGCCGCTGCAGCAGCTGGGTGGTGGCCCGCTGTTCGGCCTCCTCGGCGTTGCTGGCCTCCCCAAGGCAGCTTCCCAGGCAGCGCTCTCCCTGCCAGGCGCTCACCTGCACCACCCGCTCACCGGGTGCGGCGTGGAGTAGCCGCGCCTTCAGCACCGGAGTGGTCTGCATGGCGTTGATGGGTAGGGAAGCGTTTCTAGAGTGGCTCCTTCAAGAATCCTCTGCACAGCGGCATGGAAGCGGAGTCGATTCCTTCACTATCCCCACTGATCCAGGCCGCGGATCAGTGGGGTGAGTTGTTGCTGTTGCTGCCTCTGCTGGTGGCGCTGGAGGCAGTGCTCTCGGCCGATAATGCCATTGCTCTAGCGGCCATCTCACGCCAGTTGCGCGATCCCCAGCTGCAAGGGCGGGCGCTCAATCTTGGCTTGGGACTGGCGTTGGCATTTCGGCTGGCGCTGATCGCCGTAGCCCGATGGGTGTTGGATTTCTGGCCCCTTCAGCTTCTGGCTTCGCTGTATCTGCTGTGGTTGTGCGTGAGCAATCTCTGGCCTGCCGCCGCTTCAAAGGATGCCGCAGGCGAGGAGCATGCACCGGAGCCTGGGACTCCCCATCACGATCGAGGCCTGTTGACGGTGGTGGGCACCCTGGCCCTCACTGATCTGGCGTTTTCCCTCGACAGCGTGGCCGCTGCTGTTGCTGTGAGCGACAACCTGCTGCTGGTGATGGCCGGCGGTGTGATCGGTGTGGTGGCGCTTCGGCTCACATCCGCTCTGTTTATCCGTTGGCTAGGGGTGTACCGCCATCTGGAAACCGCCGGCTATTTGGCCGTCGGTCTCGTGGGCGTGCGCTTGCTGCTGCGCTTGGTCATGCCCAGCCTTGTGCCGCCTGAGTGGGTGCTATTGGCGGTGGTGGCTCTGCTGTTTCTCTGGGGCTTTTCCAGGCGCTATCCGCTCCCCGATCCCAGCGAGATCACACCCTGAACACCATGCATGTGGAACTGCGCCAGGCCGGGACCAATCGCCTGCTTGAACGTCTCGAGCTCGAGGACATCCCGCAGCCGGGCCGTTGGTTGGTGGTGGAGGAGCGCAGTTTTTTGGTGCTGCAGCGACACCACCGCTATCAGCTGCGAGGTGGCCGCTATGAACTCAGCTCGATCGCTCTGCAGGTGAAAGCTCAGAAGCAGCCAACGGATGCCCGTTGGTGGCAGGGCGGCTGGGTGATCGGTGATCCCAGCTGCCGGTTCAATGCCCGCAGCCCTTTGCTGCGCTGTGCCGTTTTACCGGAGGGCCCCTGTGAGCGCTGTGCCCATTTCAGCCTCACGGGACCTGAGCCGTGATCAACGCAAAGCAGTCGCCAAGAGCCGCTCACATTGGACGACTCGTTTCTGGTCATGGGGTTGCGTCGGGCCAAGCAAGCGATAGTCCTTATCCCGCAGGCACGATTGCTCTTCAGGCGCCGCTGTTCGCCAAACGTGGCCTTGATCTCAGCGCCTACCAGTTCGCCACCCTCAATCTCGACTTCAGCCCTGGGGAATGGCGTCTAGCCGATCCCGATCACCGTGTGGAGGAGCTGGTTTGGACCGATCGCCACCCGCCTGAAACCTTTTCGTTCTGGCAATGCCAGCTCCAGCCCGCCAGCGGTGTCATCCCGCCGGTGCAAGCACTGATCTATTACCCCCACCCCGAAACCAAGCAAGCCCACCACCAACCGCCTTCGTGGCTTGAACTGCTCGCTCCTCCCCTCGGGCTGCTCAGCCCTGGAGAGTCGTTTGAGGTGTGGGTTGACCCGCGCCGCTGTCGCTTGATTCAACCAGCCAGGCTGCGGGCACGCCTGCTGGAGTTCCTCAAATTTCGGGTGCTGGCCGCCCAGGACGACTTCTTCAACGACGGCATCGCGACGTTCCGGAGCTGGTTGCAGGCCCAATGGCCTGAAGCCTGCGACCTCAGTGATGCCGATCTTCTGCTCACCCTGGAGCAGGCGCGGCACCTCTACACGGAAATGGCACCACCAGCTCGCCCGTAGGGTGAGAACCAACGAGCTCTCGCCCTATCTCCTCCTCCACTCACCCAGCTCCGGGTCAGGAGCAGCGCGCCGGACGTTCGCCGCGGCAGCGCATCCGGCGCCTTGCCCCAGGTGCCGCCGCCAGCAGCGCTGGTCCGTCTTTGCCAGCTCCCTCTGAGGAGGAGCTCGCTCGCTCGCCGTTTACGGATCTGGGTCTAGGACGACCGATCGTGCAGGCTGTGCTCGAGAAGGGTTACAGCCAACCCTCGCCGATTCAGGCCCAGTGCATCCCGGCGGTGCTTGAAGGCCGCGACGTGATGGCGGCTGCCCAAACGGGCACTGGCAAAACCGCCGGCTTCACCCTGCCGATGCTGGAGCGGCTGCGCCACGGCCCCCACGCCCGCAGCAACGTGGTGCGGGCGTTGGTCCTAACCCCTACCCGCGAGCTGGCAGCCCAGGTGGCGGACAACGTGGCGGCCTATTCGCGCCACCTTGATTTGCGCTCGGATGTGGTGTTCGGCGGGGTGAAAATCAACCCGCAGATGATGCGGCTGCGTGGTGGTGCAGATGTGCTCGTGGCCACGCCAGGGCGGCTGATGGATCTGGCCCAGCAACACGCTGTGAAGCTCAACCGGGTGGAAATCCTGGTGCTCGATGAAGCCGATCGGATGCTCGATATGGGCTTCATCCGCGACATCCAGAAAATCCTGGCGTTGCTGCCGGCGAAGCGCCAAAACCTGCTGTTCTCAGCCACTTTTGAAGCCTCAATCAAAAAGTTGGCCACCGGCTTGCTGCACAACCCGGTGCAGCTGCAGGCCACCCCTGAGAACCGCACGGCCACCACGGTGGAGCACCTGCTCCATCCCTGCGATATGGCGCGCAAGCCGGATTTGCTCTGCCATCTGATTCGCAGCAACAACTGGCAGCAGGTGCTGGTGTTCTCCCGCACCAAGCATGGCGCCAATCGGATCGCTGATCGCTTGACTCAGGAAGGGATGGCGGCTGCCGCGATTCACGGCAACAAGAGCCAAGGTGCCCGTACGCGCGCGTTAGCGGGATTCAAGAGTGGTGAGCTGCGTGTGCTGGTTGCCACCGACATCGCTGCCCGAGGGATCGATATCCACCAGCTGCCGCACGTGGTGAATCTCGATCTGCCCAACCAGGCTGAAGATTATGTGCATCGCATCGGCCGTACCGGCCGTGCCGGCTGTAACGGTCATGCCGTGTCGCTGGTGGCGGCTGAGGAGCATGAGCTGCTGCGGGCCATCGAGCGCTTGATTGGTAATCCCCTGCCCAGTCAGGAAATCCCCGGCTTTGAGCGCACCATTCATTCCGCCCCACCGCTGGATCTCAGCGGTGGTCGCGGTCGCAGTGGGGGAGGTGGTCGTCGCGGCGGCGGCGGGCGTGGTCCCAGAGGTGAGGGCCGCAGTGCGCCGGCACGGCCGCGGCAGCGTTGATGCCTACTGCGGTGAGCGATGGGCTTTGATCCGCGCCAATGGCCCGCTGGTCCTCGTTCCTCACGGCCGATTACCGGCAATGTCGATGCCCTTTTGGAGGAAAACGCTGCACTGAAGCGGGAGGTGTTGCGGCTGCGGCGGCTCTTGGATCGCTATGAATGCCTGGAACGCGATCCCCGCTCGCACAACCGCACCGTCTGGGTCACACCCGAGCAGGTGCAGCAGTGGGCCCGGCAGCTCACTCAGCAACCCGGTTGGTCATCGCTGCGGGCTGGCGATGCCGCTCATGGTCTGCAGGGCTTGCTCGATCAGCTCAATCGCGCCAGTTTTCTGCCCCAGCTCAGCCTCGAGGAACGCCTCGATCGCTTGGCCCCTGGCCTGGGTCACGACCTGCAGGCCGCCCTGAGCGCCTTGCGAGGCAAGCAGCTGCTCGCTGTGATGGCGGCCTTTGCGCTCTACGGCGTCAGTGCCCGGGAATGGCTTGACGATGACCCGCGCCGGGTGGTGGCGGATCTGCGTCAACGCTGCACAAGTGAGCGCCGCACCCGCAGTGATCGACGCAGTACTGATCGACGCAGTACCGAGCGTGACACCAGCGGTGCAGAGGCATGGAACGATCCCAGCCGAGCCGAGGCTTACCGGCAGTTAGGCCTGACCTGGGGGGCGACGCGCGAGGCGATTAAGCAGGCCCACCGCCGTCTGGTGAAGCAGCATCACCCAGACATGGGCGGCGACGCGGCGGTATTTCGGCGGGTGAATGCCGCTTATCAGTTGCTGATCGCTTAATCAACTGGCTTTCCGAGCTGATCGCCTGGTTTGGCTTGCAGTTGTTGGAGCAGTTGGGTGCCGGCGGCTGCCGCTTTGCCTTCCAGCTGAGCTTCGCGCAGCAGCAGGGGGCAACCGTTGCTGGCGACCACCAATCCCAGCCCAGGCACCACCTCAAGCACCATGCCAGGCTCCGGGGCATCGCCTATTGCCGCTGCGCCTGGAGGTAACCCCCAGCGCTTTGCCAGTGGCGCCGCTTCTGGCGTGAGCTGATCGGCAAGGCGTCGCACCAACGGTTCGGTGTTTAGCAGCTTGAGCCGTTTGCCGTTCCAACTGCTGGTCGCACCTGGGTAGAGCCCCATCACCCGCCGATGGATCGCGAGGGCTGATTGATTCCAATCGATCTGGTAATCGTCTTTGGTGAGCATGCGGGCGTAGGTCATGCCCTCATCGGTTTGGAGGCGAACACCGAGACGTTTCAGCCGTTCGGCTTCGGAACCAGGGCCTGCTGCCTCGATCAGCGGCATCGCCGCCACCAGTAATTCGCCGGTGAGGGTCGCCAAGCGGCGAGCCAGCTGCTGGGCGTTCTCATTGATGCCGATCTCGATGCGCTGCTCCAGCAGCACAGGTCCGGTGTCGAGGCCGGCCTCCATGGCCATGATCCCCACCCCCGTGTGGCCATCGCCTTCAATCAGGCTCCACTGGATTGGGCCTGCACCGCGCCATCGCGGTAGCAGTGAGCCATGGCCATTCCAGCAGCCCAGTGGGGGTTGAGCTAGCACCTCAGGCGGCAGGATTTGGCCAAATGCCACCACCACGTAGACATCTGCCCCAAGATCCGCGAGTTGCTGTTGGCAATCAGGCTCACGGCGGATGCGTTCAGGTGTGAACACCGGCAAACCCAGTTCCAAGGCTCGTGCCTTCACCGGCGAAGGCACGAGCGCTTTCCCACGGCCCCGGCGCCGATCGGGTTGGCTTACCACGCCCACAAGCCGGTGACCACTGGCCACCAGTGCATCAAGGCTGGGCACGGCGTAGGCCGGCGTGCCCCAGAACAGGATCTTCATTCGGCCATTCTCGAGGCCAATGCCGTCTTCACCGAACGGCAGGCCAGATCGGGTTCAGCCCCGTGTTTAGTCTTTCGATGGGCTTTTTAACGAGTAAACAGCCTCGGCCAGCGCAGTGGGAAGCGCACTCTCAGAGGCAGCTGGTCAACCCGCCACATCGATGGCAGCGGCTCAACAAACCGCACGGGCACCTGCAGAGCCAGGTTGTTGGCGCCGGGACTGCCGTTCAAACCCGGCGGCAGACGCCTGGCCATGTCTGCTTGGTCGATCACGATTGCTTCAAGCCAGCTGCCATCAGGCATTTCCACTTCCAGCTCTTGGCCGGCCCGGGCCTGGCGGGCCTGCTTTGGTGGCAGATAGACCCACACGAGTGGTTCTTCATCCTCTTCGATCCTCATCAGCAGGGTGCCCGAACCAACGTTTTCGCCCTGATTCACCAGCACGTCCGCCACACGTCCATCGCTGAGAGCCCTCAGGTTGAGCAGTTTCAGGCGACCATCAATCCAGTTCCTCTCCCTTGCATCACGAAGGTTTTGAATCGGCTCTCCTTTGTAAGGAAAGTCATCCTGGCGAAGTCGGCGCTCAAGCTCAAGCAGGGCAAGCTTTTGAGCGTTCAGCTCAACTTCTGACTTCAGCAGCTCGGCTGAGCTCAGCCCGCCTTCCCTTTGCAGTCCCCGGTAGAGCTTGACCATCTGCTCTTGCAAGCCGATGGTGTTGTTGGCGATCGTCTCGGCTGAGCGACCAAGTTCATCATCGCGTTGCAGATTGCCCGGTTTGAGTTGCTGAAGACGCAAACGCCACTCTGGGTTGTCGAGCTGCATCAGCAGCTGACCCTCCTGAATCCGCTCGCCAGTCTTCACTGGTAGTTTTCCCACGGTGCCGCTCACATTGGCTCTTAGTTCGATGATGGGGATCGAGAGCTGCGCAGGTAACTCAGGGCGTAGGGCTTCAAATAGCAATCGCCCGGCCAGATACAAGAAAGGCGAGCTGACCAGCGCCACGATCAGGTACCACCGAAGTTTGTAGGCAGCCCGCTTGCTGGGTCCATAGAGCACCCGCAGTCCGTTGTCTTGATCAGGGGCTTGCTCCTTGCTGCTTGCGAAGCGCACCTTCATTGCCTACGGCTCCTTGGGGTAAGAAGCCCAGTCCTGCCAGTCAAGCCCTTGGATGCCGTTAGGCTCTAGTACAGCGCGCCAGCGTTTCATCTGTATCTGCAATGCGCCAGCTGTGCTGCCGTTCCAGCTCAGGCCCGGTTCCATGCCAGCCTCTACGCTCTGAGCGAGCCGGAATTGCAGTTCAGGCCAGCGCTGGGCGATTGAGAGGGTTCGCTCTGTGACACGCTCTGCATTGCGTGAGTACAGCATCAGATTGACAGCTGCTAACCCTGTTAGCCCACAAGGTACGCAAGGCTTCCCTGGCTGATCTGTCGTGTTGGGCTCAAACCAGCGTGGGTGTGCTGAGATGCTCAACGGCCAAGGGCTCCTCGTCTTCGCTTCCTTCACGGTGTTGAGCCAATCCTGAAGTCGTGCTGCGGGAACAGGCCACCCCAGTTGTTCCACCTCCAAGTCAAGGTGCAGTCCATCGAAGGGCACGTTTTGAAAGCGCCTGATCAATGCCATCAGTTGGGGGCGATCCGTCGGATTGATCCAGGCAGGGTCACCGAGCAGTAGCAGCACCTGCTGCCCGCGCGCATGGGCTTCACGGATCAGGTCGCGCAGGGCTGCACTGCTGTCTGCACTGCGTACTTGTGTGGCGGAGAGCCCGATCAAGAGATGTCTCATCTGTTGATCTTGGAGGCGTTGAAGTTCTTTCGATCGTTGTTGGCTGCTCAACAAGGCAGTGCTATCCCAGATGTAGGCGCCCTGATTCCATACAGGAACGCTTGTTTGCCTCGCACACCCTGTGTTTGGTGTGGCAGCGAGGAGCAGGCTTACCAGGAGAGCAGTTGCAGTGCGGTGCTGATGCATCGTGATCAGAAGCGAGTGGCCTTGCGCAACACCCACCACGGCGCCATTGACGTTTCCTCATGGCTGCGTCGCAGCAGCTCATTGAGAATAGCTATGGCACTCCAGCAGCGAATGACAAACATCGCCAATGGAAATAACGGCAGTAGAGGCAGCAAACGTATGTCTTGCCGTGGCCGCTCTGAGACCAGTAGCAGCATGAGAAGAAACTGTAGCGCCAGAATCACGAAGTAAACGATCTCCACCAGTAGCGCCAACCCCAAGACCGTCTGCCAAGGCAACGTGAACATCATTGCGATTGTGTAGCCCACAATGATGAAGGGCAGCACAACCTGGATAAACAGTCCGCTGACGACAGTCAGCAGGAAATTGGGCCAGCCCATTAACCTTGGCGTGATACTGCCTGAATGTTTGCGGGCATAGAGAAATAGCAGGTCGCCGTCCCACCGCATGCGTTGCTTCAGCAGATCCACCATGCTTGTGGGTGCGTCGGTGTGGCCGATCGCTTTGGGCTCAAATGGGATACGAAGACGGCGGTGACGGCCAAAGTAACTCTTGATCCTGAGTGTGATGTCTAGATCTTCGGCGCTGTGGGTATCCCAGCCACCAAGCTGCTCGATGACCTCCCTACGGAATGCACCGAAGGCTCCTGAGATGTTGTTGACCAGGTTCCACTCGCTCAAGCCGGTCTTCGCCATCTGGATTGAGATCAGATATTCAATGGCCTGAATGGCTGTGGCAAAGGAGCTCCAGGTGTTCCGCACCCGCAAACTGCCGGCCACCGCCGGCACGTTTGGATCCTCGAAATGCCGCACGATCATGCTCACCATCGTGTTGTCGAATGACGTATCGCCATCGAGAGCCATCACAATGCTCCCGGTACACATCGACAGACCTGCATTGAGCGATGACACACGCCCACCTCGTTGCCACTTCGCAATTGGTCGAACACGGCGGTTACGGCGCAACTCATTGCGCAGTTCAAACCCACGTACGGCTTGGAGCGTGTCGCGATTGACAGCAGCCCCATCGACCACAGGAATCAGCTCGATATCACCGGCATAGGTTTGTTCGCATAGAGTTTCGAGAGTGCGCCGCACGTCTGCTCCTTCGCTGTAGCAGGTGATCACGCATGACACGCGAGGCCTGTAGAGAGATCTGCGTGGAGGTAGCGTTTGCTCACGGATCCACCAACGCAGCACTCCGAAGACCACCAGCATTGTGAGTGGAAGTTCCACCACCAGGAAAAGCGGGAACAGCCGAAGTAGCAGAAGAGCAAGGCCATCTACGCCCTGCAACTGCTCGAATAACGTTGGCAGATCAAGCGCTTGTTCTAGGATCTGTTCCATCACGTTCGCACTGGAGTCAGCTCAGATCTCCTGCCAGTCGCGCCAAGATGAGCGCCCCATCCTCCTCGTTTTGGATCTGCTCCGGAAACACACAGCCGACAAAACGGAGGTTGAGCTCGGCTCTACCGTCTGAATTGATTGTTTTTAGCCCTTCAACCAGACGTTCCCGCACGCGATCTAACCCGTTGGCTGGCGTATGTGGGAGCAAAAGCCAAAGGGTATCCTCCCGGCCTCGCGTACAGCGGTCGGTGTCGCGAATGATCTGCTGCAGTCGCTCCAGTAGGCCCTCGAGCATGGCGCTGGCACGCGCTTCCCCGACAGCGGCGAAGACCTGTTGGATGTTTTCGATCCGTACACCGAGCAGCGAGCTGATGGCATCGGTGTTGCCGGCCTTTCCATATCGCTTGGCAATGGCCATCTGCCAGTTCAGTGCTTCGATGAAAGCACCCCTATCCATCAGTTTCAGCTGCCGGAAGTAGCTATTCATATCGCCGTTGTTTTTGAGGCCCTGCCGGCATGCGAGTGCACCGGCTTCACTGAGCTTGAAGCTGTGGATCTCGCGCACCCGCAGCTCATCAGGGCGGTTCACCTTGCAGCAGTCGATGCAGTGGACATCTACATCCGCATCCACAAAGAAAGCAGCGCAGCTGCGGCAGCGATAGTTCTCCATCGGCCTGTCGTAATCACTGCCGATATGGCGTAGCTGACTCAGACAGTTTGGGCACACCAGTGCATCGCCTTTGAGGAAGTCTTGCTGGGGTGCCACATGCCCGCAGACAAAGCAATGGAGCGATGGCTGACGCACGATGTCGATGCTGTGGCACTCGGGGCATACATCCACGTAGTTCAACCGGCTTGAGCTGCAGGCGGTGCACTGGCGGATCCGGTCGATTAGATCAGCAGCATCAAGCAGATTCTCCTGGCGTTTCTGTTGCAGCCAGCCGTAGCTGCTGAGGCCTTGATCGCTCGCGATCGCGTCCACAAGGGGGTAGCGATAGATGTGGCGATCGCCCGGTGCCCGGACTTGCTTGATCGTGCTGCCAGGTCTCAGCCACAGCCAGCAGAGCAGGGTGTGATCGAGTTGTTCTGGTGTCTGTCCTCGGTTGAATAGAAGCTTGCGTTCGTGCCATTGCTGCCAGGCGGATTCGATTGCAGTTCCGTCTCCGGGTATTTCGCCATCGGTGAGTGCAGCGCACCAGGTGTCGCCCGGCCGCGAGATGTAGACGATCTCCAAGTGGTAGCGGCGATCGCTGCGCAAGTGCAGCGCCGCTTCTCCCATTGCTTCTGCCGGGCCATCCAGCACAACCACATCAAACAGCTGCGGCTGGTCCAGCAGCGGCTGCAGCCCTCTAAACGAGCTCAGCTCCATCCCCTGGATTTGCGGGGATGGTGTCGTCCCCACATTCAGGCTGACCCATGCCAGACGTGCCATCGCGCCCGCTCTGTCTTACGCCTCGCCGGTGATGGAGAGGCCCTCCACCCAAACCATCGGGCAGAGCCCGTCGGGCGTCACTTTGGCGTCGCCTTCGAAGCCAATGATCGCCTTAAGCACCTGGCGGATGTCTCCTGCAACGGTGGCGGCTTCAATCGAGCGGGGCTCGCCGTTTTGGATCAACCAACCATCAAAAGGCAGTGAGAACGATCCTTGGCTGGCCTTCACGCCGGCATGCAGCGCTGAAAGGGAGTCGATCCACACGATCGGCTCGGCAGCCTTGAAGCGATCCAGACCGCTCTGGCCGCCCCCGCTTCCTGGCGTGGCGCCGATCTCAAACCAGTCCGGTCCGACCGACACCTTCGCCCCGAGACCCGCATGCCCAGTGGGCGCAACGCCGAAGGCTCGGGCAGTGGCTTCGGAATGGAGGAAATGACGGAGCACACCGCCCTCTAGCAGTGCCAGACGCTTGGTGGGGGTGCCTTCGCCATCAAAGGCCGAGGCGCCGATGTTGGCTGGGTGCAGACCGTTGTCGTGAATGTCGAGGAAGGGCACAGCCACCGTTTCACCGATGGAGTTGCGGTTGCTCAGGCTGACGCCATCGAGAACCGCCCGGGCGTTGAACAGGTTGCTGAAGGCCCCCACCAGATCAAGAAACGCCTCAGGGCTGAACACGCAGGTGTATCGCCCAGTGTTGATCGGTTCGTAGTTGAGGTGGCTGATGGTTCGCTCGGCCGCTTCGCTAATGCAGCCGCCGATGTCGAGATCGTTGGCTCCATAGGCCAGGCGCACAGCTCCGGCACTGCGGGGTTTGCGGCCGGTTTGCTCAGCTCGGGCGTAGAGATAGAGGCTGGCTGTGCTCAGTTGTTGCTGGCGGCAGGCACCATCACTGTTGAGGTAGAGCCGCTCGCTGTTGCGCTCAGCAAGTCCGTTGTAGGGCACAGTGCTGATCGCAGCATGGCGACTGAGCAGATCGCTTTCAGCTTCCTTGAGCGTCTCGAGTAGCCGCAGGATTCCCTGGGGAGGATGGATGGGTTGGTCCAGCTCCGCGAGGGGGGCTGTGGCCAGCGGTGAGAATGCGGGGATGTCGTCAGGGTTGCCGAAGGCGCTGGCTTCCTTGGCGCCGCTGAGGGCCCGCTCGAGTCCTGTGGCGGTGAGGTCGGAGGTGCTGGTCACACCCACTAGGCCTTCGTCATTCCACACGCGCACGGTGATGGAGCTGCGTTGCGCACCTTTCATCTGTTTGGCCTCACCGCGGTCCACCTGCACAGAGATGTCGGTTGAGCAAGCGGCTCCCAAGTCCCAACGGCGGATGCCGTTGGCTGCTGCGATCTGCTCGAGGCTGGCGCGCAGCGCGTTCGCGTTAAGACCGTTGTTGCCGTTGGTGTTGTTCGCCATCATCAACGGCCTCCCACGGTGATCGAATCCACCTTGATGTGAGGTTGGCCCACAGTCACGAAAATGCTGCCGCTCACGGATCCGCAGAAGCCCGCAGCGAGTTCGAGGTCATTGGCGCACATGGAGATGCGCGGCATCACTTCTTTCGCCTCGCCAATCAAGGTGGCACCTTTCACGGGCTTCGTGAGCTGCCCGTTTTCGATCAGGTAAGCCTCCTCAACCGCGAAGTTGAACTGGCCAGTGGGGCCCACGCTGCCGCCACCCATCGACTTGCAATAGAGCCCCTTCTCTACCGAGGCAATCAGCTGCTCCGGTGTGTGCGGCCCTGCATCGATGTAGGTGTTGCGCATGCGGCTGGCGGCCGCAAAGGTGTGGCTTTGGCGGCGGCCGCTGCCGGTGCGGCTGTGGCCGGTGCGGAGTTCGCCGGCGCGGTCGCTAATAAAGCGTTGCAGTACGCCGTTTTGGATCAATACCGTGCGCTGGGCTTCCATCCCCTCGTCGTCCATCGAGAGAGAGCCGAAGGCGCCGCCGGTGAGCCCCTCGTCGATGGCGGTCACCGCTTCATGGGCGATGGATTCGCCCACACGTTCAGCGAACGGGGTGGTGCCGCGCTCCACCTGGGTGGTTTCCAGCAGGTGTCCGCAGGCCTCGTGGAAGATCACGCCGCCGAAGCGGTTGGCCAGCACGGCAGGCATCTGGCCGGCTTCCACGTAGTCGGCGTAGAGCATTGTGCCCGCGCTACCGCACACTTCGGCAGCGGAGGAGGTGGCATCCCAGCGGCGCAAATCATCGGGCTGATCGGAGGTGCCATAGCGGCGTCCTACGCCGGCCCTGTGTTCCCCGTCAGCCGCGAGCACGTTTAATCCCACCGACTGGTGCAGGCGGATGTCGCGGCCGAAGGTGCCATCGCTGGCAGCCACCAGCACTTCCTGCCAGTCACGGGCATAGCTGCCCCGACGCGCCTGTAGATGGCTGCCCTGGCGCTGCAATTGATCTGTGCCTTCCAGCAGACGGGCGGTCGCCTCCTGCAACTCTGGGCAGCGCTGCAGCCAGTCGCTCTTGGTGGCGGCGAAATCCCGGAGGGTTGGCAAGCCATCAAAGCCACTGGTTGCGTGCAGGCTGGGCTCAAGTCCGAGCATGCCAAGGGCTTGCTCCAGTGCCCGGCGCAACCCGGTGGGGCTGAGGTCGTTGGTGCTGACAAACCCGTCGCGGTGTCCACGGAACACCCGAATGCCGGCACCCATGCCGAAGGCCGGTGTCACGCTCGTGATCGTGTCCTGCTCGGCCAGTACGCCGAGATGGTCTGTGCGCTCCAAGAACACCTCCACCAGATCGGCGCCGGCTCCACGACCGCAGGCCAGCAGATCCTCCAGGGCCGTAGTCCAGCGATGGTCGAGGCGGCCGGTGTCAGGCGGAGCGGTAGCGATCACGCGATGGCGGGAGGTAAGGGTGAGGCCCTCAGGGGGCTGATGCTGTGGTTTTCCTAGCAAAAAGGCCCCAACCGCAGTCGGGGCCTGACTTGTGTGCCGATGAGTTTGGTGACTCAGCGCACAGCAGGCTGGAACTGCTCGCTGCGAATCGGGCTCATGAAGAAGAGCTTGGCCATCTCGGCGCCATTGGCAATCCAGTAGGGCAGCTTGCGCAGCAGCTTCACCGGTGCGATGGCGTTGTCCTCATCGGCAGCGGCGAGCTTGGCGTTGTTGCGAACCAGTTGCTCGAGGCCCTCATAGAACTTGGGATGGTCCACGTTGAGAACCACCGGGAACACACGGGCTGATGTTTCGTTGGTCTTCGCGATGACATACTTATCGTATTCGCGGGCGTCGAGGCCAAGGGCTTCGTAAAACTCCTTACGGGCCACGTCACGCACGTACATGGTGGCGAACACCGCAAGCAGGAAGAAGCGGCACCAGAGGCGGGCCTTGAGGCCTGTCACGCTCTTGGGTTGTGCCTTCATCAGGGCATCAAAGAAATCACCATGACGATTCTCGTCTTGGCACCAGTTTTCGAAGAAGTTGAAGATCGGGAAGATCTTGCTGTCAGGGTTCTTCTGGAGATGGCGGAAAATAGCGATGTAGCGCCAATAGCCAATCTTTTCGCTCAGGTAGGTGGCGTAGAAGATGTATTCAGGTTTGAAGTAGGTGTAAGCCTTGCTGGCAGTGAGGAAGCCGAGATCCAGCTGGAGGCCGAAATCGCTCATCGACTTGTTCAAGAAGCCGGCATGACGTGCTTCATCCCGTGCCATGTGGGCAAAGCACTCGGCCAACAACGGGTTCTTTTGCTTGATCCGGCGGCTTAGTTCTTTGTAGAGGAGGAAGCCGGAGAACTCGGAGGTGCAGCTCTGCTCAAGAAACTCCACGAACACCCGGCGGGTGTCGGGGTCGAGCTTGTCGGCGGCGCCTTCGAACTCTTCGTTGCGCACAAAGTGATGGCGGTTGTAGTCCTTGCGGAATTCCTCGCAGATGGCTTCGAGCTCAGCCTCGTTGGGGCTGAGGTCCATGGCCGCCATGGCCTCGAAATCTGTTGTGTAGAAGCGCGGCGTCAGGATCGTGTCCTTGACCGGATCTTTGATCGCCGGGGCTTCGGGTGTGCCGATGGCAGTTGCGGCGTTGGGTGTGGCAACGGCTGGAGGCACCATCGGGTTGCTGAGCTGGACGAGAGCCCATCGTAGGGGGCTTGCGGCAAGGCCGAGGCCCCGCTTCATCAGCTGCTACCCAACACAACCGGGCTTTCTTAGTTGGCACCGAGCCACTTTTGGCCGTTAAGCCGTTGCACCAGGCGCGACACCAGCAGCGCCAGCGTCATCTTCTTCTCATCGATCAGGAATGATTCCAGCAGGCTGGGCTCGGCTCCTGCCTCGGCCAGGGCGACGGTCTTTGGCGAGGTGATCGCGTCACTGGTGAAGCACAGCCAGAAGCGGCGTGCACCAGGGAGTTCACCGATCACCATCCAGCAGTCGCTGCCCACCACGGGCATCGGTCCCTGCTCAAAGCGGATGCTGCAGGCGGGTCCGCCATAGACCTCGATCTCCTTGGCGATCGCCGGGATCAGCAGGTTGGGCACAAAGTCGGCGAAGGGCTTCTCTTCTAGTGCTGGAGGTTTGGCCGGTTTGGCCTGGGCGGGCTGGGCGGAATCGGTCACCGTCGCAGGCCTCGGGCAATACGCAACCGGACTTTAAAGACCGCCCCAAGCGCCTGGTTCACCAGTCATCGCTCTGGGAGGTTCCCCAATCGTCTGCACTTGTTGTGCTGGCGGGCTCTGCGGGAGCCTTTTGGGCTGATTGGGCTGGCTGGGTTGCTGATCCCTTTCGGATCACGCGGAACGGCACCGAGACCGTTGGAGCCGGTTCGCCGGCGCGACGGGCTGGACCAGCCCATGCCGATGGCCTTGCTTGTTCTTCTCCCCAACCCTCGTTCTGATGCGGAGCTGCTGTGCTCCCATCGCTCCCCATCGGCGGCTCGCTACCACGGCTGCGCCGTACCTGCCGGCGCGGTAGCAGCCCCGACCCTTGCTCTTGCAGGGCCAAGGCGGTGCCGGCGCCGCTGAGGACAGCGCCAACGGTGGCGGCGGCGGCCATCCAGCCACCCACCGGCAAGCTGGCTGAACTCCAGGTGAGCAGTCGCACCTTGACCCATGGCTTCGGGTTGATGGCCGCCACCAGCAACACCGCGAGGAGCGGTGAAAGCAGCGGCAGGAGCAGAAGGCGTTGCAGCACCACGGAGGATCGTTGGCTCAGGGCTGGATCGGACCGCTCCAGCGCTTCAGATTGCCCAGGTCATAACCCAGGCAATCGAACACCCGGATCACCAGAAAATCCACCATCTCTTCGATGCTGCTGGGTTGGTGATACCAGGCCGGCACGGGTGGTGCGATGCGGGCGCCGGCTTCCGCAAGGGCCGTGAGATTGCGTAGGTGCACCAGATTCCAAGGAGTTTCCCGCGGGCAGATCACCAGGGGGCGCCCTTCTTTGAGGTGCACATCAGCGCAGCGCTCCAGTAGATCTGTGGCCACCCCTGAAGCGATCCGACCCACCGCCCCCATCGAGCAGGGCAGGATCACCATGCCGCGGGTGCGGTAGCTGCCACTGGCGATGCCCGTGGCCTGATCGTTCCAGCGGTGACAACGCAGGCTGCCGTTGCTGCACTCTGTGCGCTCCCTCCAGAACACTTCCTGTGCCTCGGGTTCGCTCGGGACGCGCACGCCCAGTTCTGCCTGCCACACGCCGATCGCCCCGCGGCTGACGACCAGCTCCACCTGCTCACCAGCCTGCAGCAGCAGTTGCACGGCCCGTTGAGCCAGTGGCTGGGCACTGGCGCCTGATACGGCCAGAACCACTGGTCCGTTTGCCGCGCTGGAGTTCAAAGGCTCATTCCTCGCCGCCGTTCAGCTCGCCATCCCCAGATTCATCTGGTCCGTCCTGCTCGGCGCCATCAGGGGTGTATTCCTCGTAGCCCTCCGGCAGCACCACGGCTAGATCGATCTGGTGGCGCAGCACATCCACCTTCTGGATGGTGACCTCCACAGCATCACCGAGCATGTAGCTGCGGCGATTTTTACGGCCCACCAGGCGGTTCTGACGCGATCGGTACTCGTACCAGTCGTCTTTGAGGGAGCTCACATGCACAAGCCCCTCCACTTGGGAGGGCGGTACCTCCACGAAGAAGCCATAGCTCTGCACACCGCTGATCACACCGGTGAGGGTTTGGCCCACCAGCGGCTCGGCTTGACGGGCCTGGGCCATCGCCAGTGCATCAGCCTGAAGGTCGGCGGTGAAGCGGCAGCGGCCGTTGAGGCGATGCAGCAGGGCAATGCTTCGGCCTTCCTCCAGGGGTTGGATCTGGCTGGGAGGCAGCAGTGGCCAGTCGATCAGGCCATGGCTGCTATCACCAGCGATGTCGACGCGTGTCTTGTGGCGAACGGAGGGTCTGTCTTTGCCTTCGCTGAGGAGCAGCGACAGCACGTGCTGGTTCCAGAGGTCGGCATAGTGCAGGCCTGGGCAACACCAGGGCGCCAAGGCTGTGGTTTCACCGGCTAGGGCGTTGGCACCGGCTTCAGCGCTGAAGCTCACGGGCTTGAGGGGATCCCGCAGTTGTTGCTGGAGCACGCGGCAGCGATCGCTGCCGGCAAAGGCCTGGGCGAGTTCCTGGGCCGTGGCATTGCCGTCGGCCGAGAGCTCTAGGGGGATCTCGAGGGCAAGAGCTGCCTTGGCCACATCATTGAGGGCTTCGGCCTCTGGGGCGGGATTCACGGCATAGATGGCCGGCAGCTCGAGGGCGCAGAGGTGGCGGCCGAGGGCCCGGTGGGCCGGAAGCACCAGCTCACGCAGCAGGCCCGCTGGTTCCGTTGCCGGATCCAACTGAACCAGCCAGCCCTGGCGGCTTTCATCTGGCTCTGGCACGGCCAGATCGCCCAGCCCTTCGATGGCTGGCATGGCCAGGTCGAGATCAATCGAACCGCTGGCCAGGCGTTTCTGGCGCAACACCTCAGCCAGGGCAATCAACTGCTCGAGCAGCGGCAACTGGTCTTTGAGGGCTTTCAGGGCCGCTGGGGTCGTGCGGGCCTTGGGTTTGCGTTCTGCCAGGGCCGTGAGTGCCTTGGCATCTACCAGCCCATCGGGCTTAATCGTGCTTCGGCAGAAGCGATAGTGCTGGAGATCGCCCTCAGGGCTGAGCTCCAACACCACAGACAGGGCGGCTTCGGCGCTGCCTGCCTTAAATGCGGCGGCTTTGGTGAGATTGGCTGGCAGCAAGGGAATCCATTTGCGGCCCAGGCAGAGGGCTTCTGCTTGATCGCGAAGATGCAGATCGAGGGCGCCAGCGAAACCGAGGCGCTCCGCCACGGCCGGTGCATGCACCCAAAGCTTGTGACCGGTTTCGCTGCTTTCCAGAGAAACAGCCGGCAGGATTGGGGCATCGGCGCTGCTCCAAGGCTGCAGCAGAAAGGTTGGCAGGGCCGTGAGATCCTCACGGTCTTTGCTCTCCGGGCTCTTGAGCGTGGCTCTCGGGGCCGCAGGACGTTCGCGTAGGCCATGCTTGGTGATCAGCAGATCGAGATCCGCTTCGGGGCCGGCGTTCACCGCCAGGCTGCGGGCTACATGGCCCTGGGAGGGGAGCTGACCCACCGGGTAGCGGTCAACCCTCACCTCCACCACGGCTTCATCGGCCGGTTTGAGGTATTGGCTGTCGGTGGAAGGAAGCTCGATGTTCGTGAGCAGGCGGTCGTCGAGGGGCACCGCTAGCAGGCGTTCGTTGTGCTGCTCCACCTGGGCCAGCAGGCTGGTGGTGTTGCGTTCGAGGATGCACTGCACACCACCTTCGGGGGAGCGGCGGCGGCCGCCCTCGCGGGTAATGCGCACGAGCACGCGATCGCCGTTCCAGGCGTGGTTGAGCTGATTGTCCCGGATGTAGATGTCTTCGCCGCCGTCTTCACGCAGGGCGAAGCAGAAGCCCTTGCTGCTGCAGCGCAGGCGAGCCTCGATTAGGTCTTCATCCTCAACGCGGCTGATGCCTTGATCCGTTTCCTGAAGCACGCCCACCCGCACCAGGGCCGTCAGGGCAATGCGCAGTTGTTGCTGCTCGCTTGGGCTGCCCAGCCCCAGGGCCTTTTCAAGGGTGCTGAGGCTGAGCTGCTCCTGAGCGGGGAGCTGGTCGATCAGGTTGGCGACCGTGAAATTCATGGTGTTCAGGGTGCATCGGTGACGCCATACGGGTGACGCAGAACGCCCCGACGGTTTTGGTGCCTGGTTCTGGAGACGGCCAACGCCCCCGGAACTGCACGATTGGAATCAATCTAAACAGCGAACGGCCGCTCGTCTTCAGGCCCCGCCCCTGGGTTCATCGGCGGCTTCAGGGGCATCACCTCCCGCCTTCAGCAGCAGGCGCGTTCCGATCACCAGGAAGCCCACCGATGCGGCCAGCTGCAGGGCATCGGGTGGGATCACCGCTGACAGCGATCCGCCTGCTCCGGCCCCCAGCAGGCTGGCGAGCACAAGCGCGGCCGAGCTACCGGCAAACACAGCACCGCTGCGGCTGGATGTGCCGCTGATCGTCACGATTGCAAGCTGGGTCTTATCGCCCAGTTCCGCCAGAAACACGGTGGCGAACGTGGAAGCCAGCAAGGGGAGCTGCATCAGATCACGTGAGAGGGAACATGCTCATGGCCGCTTGCCGGCCCAACCAGAGACCTAAGCCGATCATCAGGATTCCGGCCAGACGCTCCAGTTGCTGCGGAGGCAGGACCCGCGAGAGCCAGCGGCCCAGCAGCACCCCCACCAGGCTGGAGCTGATCAGGGCTAGGGAGGCGCCCACGAACACCAGGACTGGCCTGCCTGATTCCGCTGACAGCAGCAGGGCTGCCAGCTGCGTTTTGTCCCCCAGTTCCGCCAGGAACACCGTGGTGAAGGTGGTGAGGAACACCGCTCCGAAACTGCCCGCTTTGCCGTTGGAGGGGCTGTCGTTGTCGGTGGCCGCTGTGGAGGTTGGGGCAGTGGTCTGATCTGTGGCGATGTCGGCCTGGGGAATCTCGCTGGGGTCGGCCATCAGCTCGGCGGAGGGAGGTGCGGGTCTCAGGGAGCCGGCTGGCGGATCGCCTGTTCGAAGCGCTTCATCACCATGCCACGACCGCCGTGCTCACAGCGGATCTGCTGGCGGCAGCAGGCGATGGCGAAGTCGTTCGCCTCCTCGTCTGCGACCCCAAACAAGCCGGCAAGATTGTTGACCCGGCAAAAGAAGGGGCGGTCGTCGTAGATGCGGCAGCTGCTGGAGCCGGTGTCGTAATGGATGCACCAGCCGTCAGGCCCCACCATCTCTAGATACTGCTGCTGTTGCTCTGCGCTGAGGGCTTCCAGTGCTTCATTCCGCTCGCCCGGGTCGAGCCGGCAGCACGATCCGCAGCCGCTGATGCAACGCCAGTGCAGTTGATCGCTCATCGCCCTCGCTGTGACAACCCGTCACAGCAGCTTGCAGGAGCGTCGCTACGCCAGGGGTGCAGACCGTAATGTGGGATTTGAACATTCACCCTGCAGAGCCGCCCTCCCATGGGAATCGATTTCCATCTGATCGCCAACTTTGCGGCCCTGTTCCTGATCACCGTTGCGGGCCCCGCTGTGATCTTCATCCTGTTCTATCGGCGCGGCGCTCTCTGAGCCTCCGCATTTCAAGGTCTTCTTTTTCAAAGCCCCAGGTCGTCATTGCGCCCTGGGGCTTTGTCATGACTGGTCTCAGGCCGCCAGCCCCATGGCCATGGCGGCGTCTTGAAGTAGGGCCTGCACGTAAGGATGATCGTTATTGGGATGGTTGCTGTAGAAGCCGCCTGAGGTGGCTAGATCCGGCTGTCCGCGTAGTTCATCGCCGGCGGCATTGCGGATCACCAGTGCGTCGCCATCGCGGCTGACCCAGTAGTGGCGGTTGCTGCGCTCGAGCAGCACTGTGTCGCCTGAGCTGGCCCGCAACGCGGCGAGCTCCAGTTGCAGTTGTTCGGTGCCATTCCAGCGGTTGAGCCGCAGCTGGAACGCCACATCCACCTCCTTGGGCAGAGTCTCGCCGCCCCCCCAGCGCCAAGCGATCGCTCGCATCGTGGCCTCACCCTGGCGCAGGGTGAGCTGAAGATGGCCGCCGCGCAGTAGCCGCTGCTGGCTGATGCAGCAGCGGCTGCTCCAAAACAGCGGTGCCGGGTGGCCGCTGCCAAAGGGCTCCAGCCTCTGCAACTCTCGCCAGAAGCTGGAGGTGAGTTGCTCCAGATTCACTAGGGCTTCAGGCTCCACCAGCCTCACCCCCCCCTGCTCCTCAAGCCAGCTGCGGGCGCGCTGATTTAGCCGCTCATGTAAGGCGGTGAGCTGCTCTGCTCGCACGGTGAAGCCTCCGGCGGCCGGGTGGCCGCCATGGCGCTCCAGCAGGTCGCTGCAGGCCTGCAGTGCTGTATCCACAGCGAACCCCCGCGGAGCCCGCACCGAAGCCCGCAGACGCCCCTCTCCCTCGGCAGCCAGCAAGGCCACTGGCAGGCCGAAATGATCCACCAGGCGTGCGGCCACGATGCCGATCACCCCGTGGTGCCAATGGCTCTGGGCCAACAGCAGAAACGGACTGCGCTGCTCGCCGTCGGCTTCCACCAGAGCCCGTGCCTCCGCTTCGATGGCATCGCAGAGGTCGCGGCGTTGGCGGTTGAGCTGTTCGCACTGGCGCGCCAGCTCCAGGGCTTCCTCGCGGTCGTTGGTGGTGAGTAGATCCACCACCAGCTGCGGATCGCCCAGTCGGCCTACGGCGTTGATCCGCGGGGCGATCTGAAATCCCACCGCCGTGGCGTCTATAGGGGCATCGTCGATGCCTGCGACCTGTTGCAGCGCCTGCAGGCCCACCAGGCCACTGCGCTTGAGGGCAGGTAGCCCATCCATCAGCCAGCGCCGGTTGACACCCTGCAGGGGAGCCATATCAGCGATGGTCCCGATGCAGAACAGGTCGCGGGCCATCGCCAGCCCTTGTTCGGAGCGGCAGTTCCGCGCCAGGGCGATGGCCAGCACGTAGGCCAGACCCACGCCCGCAAGACCGCGGTAAGGCGAGCGATCAGGTGTGCAGGCCGGGTGCAGCAGAGCCAGAAGGGGTGGCAGCTCTTCGGGCAGGGTGTGGTGATCGGTCACGATCACGTCCACCTGCAGCTCTTTGGCCCGCAGTAGAGCTTCGCGGGCGGCCACACCGTTGTCCACGGTGACCAGCAAACGGATGCCGTCGGCTGCCAGCCGCTCCACCATGCCGCTGTTGAGCCCGTAGCCATCCTCCTGCCTGCTGGGGATAGCGGCCTGCGGCTGGGCTCCCAGCAAGCGGAGTACACCAACCAGCAGGGCGGTGCTGGTCATGCCGTCGGCGTCGTAGTCGCCGCAGATGGCCAAGGGTTCATGGTCTTTGCAGGCCTGGCGCAGCCTCTGCACTGCCTTGCCGAGATCGGGAAAATGGCGCCGTGCATCCGGTGCATCCGGTGGCTCCAGCAGCACAGCAATCGCTTCGGGATCCTCATAACCCCGCCGCTGCAGCGCAGAGAGCAGGGGATCGCTTAACCCGCTGCTGCGCAGCTCGGGGTTGATCTGAACTGGGGCGGGCAATTGCCAGCGCTGCTCGGAGGGTTGAGGGAGCAACGCAGGCGGATCGCAAGGCCTTCATTGTGGAGGGCGCCAGGGCGGCGTCTACTCCGTAATGTGCAAGCCCTACACAGGCGAATGGGATGGGAGCTGGCCTTGCGGCACTGCTCTGGGATGTGGATGGCACCCTCGCTGAAACAGAGCTGGATGGCCATCGCCTGGCCTTCAACCGCGCTTTTGCTGATGCGGGGCTTCCCTGGCATTGGGATGTGCCGCTTTATCAGCAGTTGGTGCGAATTAGCGGCGGCCGCGAGCGCATCGCCCACTTTCTGCGGCAGGTGGAAGGGAGCTCACCTGAACCGCAGCAGGTGGAGCGTCTGCAGGCTGCCAAGCAGTGCCATTACCGCAACCTCGTGGCCAACGGTGGTCTGCAGCTCCGGCCCGGTGTCGAGCGCTTGATTGGCAGCGCTGCTGCCGCCGGTGTCACGCAGGTGATCGTGACCACCAGCGGCAGGCAGGCGGTGCGTGCCTTGTTGGATCAGTTGCTCCCGCAGCACGAGAGCTGCTTTTTGTTCTGGGTGTGTGGTGAGGATGTGCAGTGCAAGAAGCCCAACCCTGCCGCTTACCGGCTGGCTCTGGAACGCCTGGCGCTACCACCGCAGCACGTGGTGGCTCTTGAGGATTCCGCCAATGGCCTGGCGGCTGCCGTCGGAGCTGGCATCACCACGGTGGTGACCCGGAGTGGTTGCAGTGCCACCGAGCCCCCCGAGGCTTTCGCGGCTGCCGCTGCCGAGGTCGACCACCTTGGCGATGTCGATCGACCGTTGCAGGTTCATCGCGGTGCCGCTTGCCCTGAGGGTCAGGTCACGCTGTCCTATCTGCAGCAGCAGCTGCCGGCTTGATGACGCGTCTTCCGCTTCAGCGCACGCGGCTCGATGGCGTGCAGCGCCGTTTGGGAACGCAACTGCTCGGAGGCTTTCGCGGAAGCTGGCGGCGGCGGAGCCTTTCGGTGCTGGCTTTGCTGCTGGGGTTCTATGCGGGCGAGAACCTCACAGCGCTGTGGCTCGAGCAGGTTGGGATGCGCCCGGTGGTGGTGCTTGTGATGGTGCTTGGGCTTGAGTTGTTGGTGCGGTTGCGCACCCGATTCGTGGGTGAGCGCCCGACTTTGGCTTGGTTGATGGCCGACAACCTGCGCCTTGGTGTGGTGTATGCGGTTGTTCTGGAAGCCTTCAAGCTCGGTTCATGAGCTTCGAGGACGATCTGCTCGTTTGGCTGGATCAGCAGCGTCGGCTTGGCAGCAGGCCGGTGATTGGTCTGAATGGTCCCGTGGGAGCGGGCAAGAGCACCCTTGCGCTGCAGCTGCAGCAGCGTGCCGCTGCGGCGGACCTAAAGCTGGCTGTGGCCTCCATCGATGACGCCTACCTGCCCTGGCAGGCACGGCTCGAGGCCATGGCTGGTAATCCCTTCGGTGTCAGCCGAGTTCCGCCCGGTAGCCATGACCCGCAGGCTTTGCTCAAGCCGATCAGGGCCTGGCGCGGGAACGCCGAGGGACATCTGCACCTGCCGCGCTTCGATAAGACGCTTCACCAGGGCGTCGGTGATCGCGTGGCGGGTTGGAGCGGTGATGCAGACGCTTTACTCCTGGAGGGGTGGCTGGTGGGTTGCCAGCCCATTGCGGATCTCACAAGCATCCAACGTCTGGCGCCATGTCGAGATCTCAAGGCCGCCGAGCAGGCCTGGATGCTGCGTTGCAACAAGGCGCTTGAGGCTTATCAGCCTCTCTGGGCGGCCCTTGATTGCTTGGTGATGCTTTGGCCGCTGCGTTGGAGCCACCCGCTGCGGTGGCGGATCCAAGCGGAGGCGCGTCAGCGCCGCACAGGTGGCGGGTGGATGGCTCCAGCTGAGGTGAGACAGCTCGTGAGAGCCAGCTTGAACTCGCTTCCACCCGAGGTGTTCCAGCGCCCGGTGCTGGCCAAGGCCAACTGGGTGCGGGTGCTTGACGGCAGGCGCCGCGCGCTGTGGGAGGGCAGCGGCAGTGCTGCCCCAGCCTGGTTGGATCAGCCTTGATCGGCCTCGTCTTCAGCCACGGGGTACACAAAGCCCTGTGCGCGGCCGCTGAGGACAGCCTTACCAATCGACAGAGCCTTCTGAGCGGCAACGGCAGCCTTGCCTTTCCAGGTGGCATGGCGCTGGTTGCGCTTGCCCTTGGAGGTTTTCTTCTTGGGAACAGCCATCCCGCTTCGTTTCAGCCAAACCAAGAGTTTCCATTGCCGCCTTCCCTTTCGTCAAATCGCTAAGGTGATTGCAAGCTTCAGGCCCGTGTGAGCAGCAGCGAATCCTCTGATCTGCCGGCAAATCTGGGGCTGGCCCGAGCTCCGCAGCCCAGTTACAGCCGACTGCTGGAACAGCTTCGCGCCGGCAAAGTGAAAGAGCTGGTGCTCTCGCCCGGTCAGCGGGAGGTGAAGGTCACCTACGCCGATGGCAAGCGGGTCAACGTTCCGGTCTTCAGCAACGACCAGGTGCTGCTACGCACCGCACAGGAGGCGCGCGTTCCTCTCACCGTGCGTGATGAGCGCCAAGACCAGGCCACCGCCAGCCTGGTCTCGAACGGTCTGCTGTTGCTCCTGCTCTTCGGGGGTCTTGTTCTCTTGCTGCGCCGCTCGGCTCAGGTGGCCAACCGTGCCATGGGTTTCGGGCGCAGTAAGGCCCGCATGGTGCAACCGGAAGCGGCCGTGTCGGTGCGATTCGAGGATGTGGCTGGCATTCAAGAGGCGAAGGAAGAGCTGCAGGAAGTGGTGGCCTTCCTGAAGGAACCGGAGCGTTTCACCGCTGTTGGTGCAAGGATTCCCAAGGGTGTGCTGCTGGTTGGCCCGCCGGGAACCGGCAAGACGCTGCTGGCCAAGGCGATTGCCGGAGAAGCCGGGGTGCCGTTTTTCTCGATGGCGGCCTCTGAGTTTGTGGAGCTGTTTGTTGGTGTTGGTGCCAGCCGTGTGCGTGATCTGTTCCGGCAGGCCAAAGAGAAGTCTCCCTGCATCGTGTTCATCGACGAGATCGATGCAGTGGGCCGGCAGCGCGGTGCCGGCATCGGTGGTGGCAACGACGAGCGGGAGCAGACCCTCAATCAGCTGCTCACCGAGATGGATGGCTTTGCCGAGAATTCGGGCGTGATCTTGCTCGCTGCCACCAATCGCGCTGATGTGTTGGATACGGCGCTGATGCGTCCGGGCCGCTTCGACCGGCGCATCCACGTGGATCTGCCTGATCGCCGCGGCCGCGAAGCCATCCTGGCGGTGCATGCCCGCAGCCGGCCCCTGGATCCTAAGGTGTGCCTGGCCGACTGGGCTAGCCGCACCCCAGGCTTCTCTGGCGCTGATCTCTCGAATCTTCTCAACGAGGCGGCCATTCTCACCGCCCGTCGTGATCGTTCCTGCATTGATGACGCCGCCCTCGGTGACGCCCTGGAGCGCATCACCATGGGGCTCACGGCGGCTCCCCTGCAAGACAGCGCCAAGAAACGCCTGATTGCTTATCACGAAATCGGTCACGCCTTGATCACCACCTTGCTGCCGGCGGCCGATCGGCTCGACAAAGTGACCCTGCTGCCCCGAGCCGGCGGTGTGGGTGGATTTGCGCGCACCATGCCCGATGAGGAAGTGCTTGATTCAGGGCTGATCAGCAAGGCTTACCTGCAGGCGCGCCTGGTGGTGGCGATGGGGGGCCGAGCTGCTGAGCTTGTGGTGTTCGGCCCAAGCGAGATCACCCAGGGTGCCGCTGGTGATCTGGAGATGGTGAGCCGTATCGGCCGCGAGATGGTGACGCGCTACGGCTTTTCATCACTGGGCCCTGTATCACTTGAGGGTGAAGGCCATGAAGTGTTCCTCGGGCGCGACTGGTTGCGCTCGGAGCCGCACTATTCCCAGGAAACGGGTAATCGCATTGATGCCCAGGTGCAGCAGTTGGCTCGCGCCTCTCTCGCTCAAGCTGTGGCGCTGCTCCAGCCCCGCCGTGCGTTGATGGATGAGCTTGTCAACCTGCTGATCGCGCGCGAAACCATTGAAGGTGCCGAGTTTGCTGCACTGGTTGAACGCAGCGAGCCAACGACTGAGAGCTCAGCAACAGAGATCTCAGTTACGGCTGTGACGTCCTGAACATCAGGTGAAGCGGATGTCGAGGCTGCGCAGGTAGGTCTGCAAGCCGGCATCTTGGATGGGCAGTAACCATGCTGGTTCCCCGCTCTCATTCACGTGGGAATGCCAGTGGCCGGGGGGTGTGATGAAGGCTCCACCTGATTGCCAGTCGATGCGTTTCGGGTTGCGGATATCGCCCTCCGCATTGAGCTCAGTGCCCACAAGGGTGTAAACCCCTGGTTGACACGTGATGATCAAATCGAGCGCGACCGATTGATGGCGGTGGGGTGCCTGGGTGCTGCCGGCAGGCACGATGCCGAACATCGCCCAGAGCACGTGGGTCACCGTGCGTGTGCTGGGAAGATCCCGGTTGGCCAGCAGCAGGCTGATCCGGTTGCTGTTGCTGCTGCCGGGTTGGTTGGCTAGCTCCAGGAGCTCGGCCTGTAGCCAGGCGGCATCGTAGTGGGTGGCCTGGAAGCGAGGCGCCGAAGGCGTAACGCCCAGGTAATCCAGCAGGGGTGCATCGTGCACCCAGTACAGAGCGCTGTTGGTGTGGGCCTCCAGCAGAGGTGTGCCACCGGCTGGCAACACAAACAGATCGCCTTGCTGCCACAGGATCTCGCGGTCGCTTCCACCGGAGTGGCGGGAGCGGCAGACGCCCGAGCCGGAGAGCACGAAGAACAGCGAACTGGTGGCGTTTGCGGCAGCCCGAACGCCTTCTTCTGCGGCGATCCGGATGAAATGGGCGGCCAGTCCAGGGCTGGTGGCTGGCCCCTTCACCCCGAGTTCAGCACTGAGATCGAGCGGCAGAACGGCCGTTGGTCCTTGGCTGTGGAGTTCAGGTCCCCAGCAGCGGTAAGGGATCGGTTCGGTGAGCCCAGATCGAACGGGATTTGCTGCCTGGCGGTAGTCAAACAGCAGCGCTTTGCCTGCCAACTGCTCGTCTTGGCGCTGGCGCTCAGGAGCCTGGGTCATGGAACCACTCTGGCGGGGTGGTGGGTGCGGCGACTGCCGGATCGGCTACAGACGCGGATGTTCAGCCGCCGGCTACGGCAGGAACGATGCTCACTTCATCACCGTCGTTGAGGGCGGTGGCTTGGTTGTCGAGGAAGCGGATGTCCTCGCTGTTCACATACACATTGAGAAAACGGCGCAGCTTGCCGGCCTCGTCGCAAAGGCGGGCTTTGAGGCCGGGATAGCGACCTTCGAGGGCATCGATCAGGCTGTCCACGCTGGTGGCGTCGAGCGCAACGCTGGCTTCGTCGTTGGTGAACTTCTGAAGGGGAGTGGGGATCAGAACCTGAACGGGCATGGGTCGTGGATGGATCGAAACTGAACAGAGAACGAGCAGGCACCTATGGGGTGCTCAGGCTCAGGCAGGGGCTTGAGCCTGCTGCCACGCGGCGTTGAAGCTGTCGAGTTGCGCTTCGATCGTGTAGGGCTTGCCGATGGCGTCCGCCACGGCCTCGGTGGTTTTGAGGCCATTGCCAGTGATGTAAGCCACGGTGCGCTCATCAGGGTTGATTTTGCCCTGCTCCACCAGCTTCTTCAGCACCGCAATCGTGGTGCCGCCAGCGGTTTCGGTGAATACACCTTCCGTTTCCGCCAGGAGCTTGATGCCATCGATGATTTCGGCATCCGTCACATCGGCGATGCTGCCGCCGGTGCGGTTGGCGATGTCGATGGCATAGGGGCCATCGGCCGGATTGCCGATCGCGATCGACTTGGCAACGGTGTTGGGTTTCACCGGTGTAATGAAGTCACGACCTTCGCGGAAGGCGGTGGCGATGGGGTTGCAGCCCTCGGCCTGCGCGCCACTGAAGCGCACGGCTTTCTCTTCCACCAGGCCGCATTTGATGAATTCATCGAAACCTTTGCGGATCTTGGTGAACAAGGAACCGGAGGCCAGGGGCGCCACGATGTGATCGGGCAGCTCCCAGCCCAGCTGCTCGATCACCTCATAGCCGAGGGTCTTGGAGCCTTCGGAGTAGTAGGGGCGCAGGTTGATGTTCACGAAGCCCCAGCCGTAGGTGTTGGCTACCTCCGAGCACAGGCGGTTCACCTGGTCGTAGTTGCCCTTCACCGCCATCAGGGTGGGGTTGTAAATCAGCGTGCCGAGCACCTTGCCCAGCTCCAGATCGCTGGGGATGAAGACGCAGCACTCCAATCCGGCGTGGGCAGCAATGGCGGCTGTGGAGTTCGCCAGGTTGCCAGTGGAAGCGCAGCTCACCGTGGTGAAGCCCAGCTCGCGGGCGCGGGTGAGGGCCACGCTCACCACCCGGTCTTTGAAGGAGAGCGTCGGCATGTTCACGCCGTCGTTCTTGATGTAGAGGCTCTTCAGCCCCAGGCGCTTGGCCAGGTTGTTGGCCTTCAGCAACGGGGTAAAGCCAGTACCCACATCGATGGGGTCGCCCGCAATGGGCAGAAATTCGCGGTAACGCCAGATGGAGGCGGGGCCGGCTTCGATCGTGGCGCGGCTGACACGGCTCTTGATCGCTTCATAGTCGTAGACCACCTCAAGCGGACCGAAGCAGACGTCTTCGCACACGTGGCGGGCGCCCGCTTCATAGGGATGGCCGCATTCCTTGCACTTCAAGCCCGTGAAGGTGGGGCCCAGGGTGGAGCGGGAGAGGGTGGCTGTCACGTTCACACCGTCAAGGTGGACTGACGCTAGCAGCGCAATTCAGATCGCTTGATAAAAGCCGATCTATTGGCTCGGGTATTGGCTTGTCGCGTTGCGGGCGCCCTCTGCGGCTTGACCGGGGGTTGCGGCTGCTTAGCCTCGGCCAGTGCTCGGTTCACTCCTTGCGGCTTTCCGTTCCTGCCCTGAAGCGGGCTTTGCGCTGGCTGGGTTGGCTGGCCATCGGCATGGGGGTGCTGGTGCTGGTGCCCCGCCTGGTGATCGAGGCCCAGTGGTTTGGGCAGTTCAACAGCCAATCGGTGGTGTTGCGCCGTTGGGCTTTGCAGTTGGTGGCCTTTGCCCTCGTGTTTGGCCTTGGTGTGCCCCTGCAGTTGCATCAGCTCCAGCGCTGCTGGCGCCTGCGCCAGCGGGCCGCGCGTAAAACCCTGCCGGCTGACCCGCTGGTGCCGCTTGGCCCGCCCTTGTTATTGGCATTGCTGGCGGCGCTGCTGATTTTGCTGGCCGGTGGCCTCACCTATTTGATGGTTCAGGCCAGTGATCTGATCGCTGAGCCGTTCAGCGGTGATGTGATCACAGGGATTCCGGTGCTGGCGGATCTGCCGCCTTGGTTGTTTCTGGGGTTGGCGGTGGCGCTGCTGCCCCTGCTGTTGATTTGGCCTTACACCAGCCTCCAGGTGGCCTTGGCGGCAGCCTTGGCAGGGTCGGCCACCGCTGTGGCTCGTGGTTGGAGCCTCTGGTTGCCCGCTCTGCTGGCGGTGCCATTCGGTGAGCGCGATCCCCTCACCGGCTTCGATTTGAGTTTTACGGTACTGCGGCTTCCGGCGTTGCACCTGCTGGTGAGTGTGGTGTTGGTGCAAGGCCTGGTGGGTTTGGCCGGCTGCCTCTGGCTCACCTTTAGTGAGGGCAACAGCCTTTCGGAGCTTCGCTTCCCGGGGCTCAACCGTGAGCAGCAGCGGGTGCTGCAGCCCCAGTTGGCGGTGCTGGCTCTGACGGGATCCCTCAGCAATGCTCTTGCCCCCTTCAACCTGATGCTGCACGGCAGCGGGGTGGCGGCCGGTGCGGGCTTTGTCGATCTGCATGTGCGGCTTCCTCTGCGCCTGCTGCTGGCTCTGTTGCTCTTGCTCACGGGCATCGGCCTGCTGGTGCCGATCCCCCGCCGTTGGCTTCACCGCGGTGCTCTGCTGCCGCTGCTGTCCACCACCTTGCTGGTGCCGTTCACCGAATGGGTGGTGGCACCGGTGGTGCAGCGCATTTGGGTGCAACCGCGCGAGCTTGCCCTTGAAACCCCCTATCTGCGCCGAACCATTGCGGCGACCCGCCGTGCCTTCGGTCTGGAGGCTGTGCGTGAGGTGGATCTGGAGCCGCGGCAGGAGCTCACGCCCAACGATCTCAAAGCGGCGCCCGGCACCCTGGCCAATGTGCGTCTCTGGGACAGCGGCCCGCTACTGGAGGCGAATCGTCAGTTGCAGCAGCTGCGCCTCTACTACCGCTTTCCCTCGGCGGCAGTGGATCGCTACCCGCTCAATGACGACCCCGAGCGCCAGGGAAAGCAGCAGGTGTTGATCGCCGCCCGAGAGCTTGATACCTCGGCTCTGGCCAAGAATTCCCGCACCTGGTTGAACCGCCACCTGGTGTTCACCCACGGCTACGGCTTCACCGTGTCGACGGTGAATGCCTCCGGGCCGGATGGTTTGCCGCTGTATTTCGTGAAGGACCTAGGCCGCAGCGGCAGGGTGCAGGGCATTCCGCAACTGGGCATCAGCAATGAGCAGGCCCAACGGGCTTTGCCGGTGGGTCGCCCCAAGCTCTACTTCGCTTCCGACCGGGCGCCTTATGCGATCGCGCCCACCCAGGTGCGCGAATTCGATTACCCGGAGGGTGATCTGAACGTGTACTCCCACTACGACGGCCTGGCCGGTGTGCCGATCCATGGCCCCATCGATCGGGTGATGGCGGCGATCTATCTGTGGGAACCGAGGCTGCTGTTCACCGGCTCCCTCACCACCTCCTCACGGCTGCTGATGCGCCGGCAGGTGAACGAACGGCTTACAGCTCTGGCTCCGTTCCTGCGCTTCGAGAGCAAGCCCTACCTGGTCACCGCCAGGGTGAACAACGTGCCGGGCTTTCAAAACGACCATCACCAGTACTGGCTGCTGGATGGTTTCACAGTGAGCCGCAGTTATCCCTACTCCGACCCCAATCCCAGTGGTATCCGCTATTTCCGTAACCCGGTGAAGGCGGTCGTGGATGCGTACAACGGCCATGTGTGGCTCTACGTAAGCGATCCAAGCGACCCGGTGCTGCGTACTTGGAAGCGGGCCTTCCCGGACCTGTTCAAGCCGCTGTCGGCGATGCCCCCGGAGCTGCTTGCTCACATTCAGGTGCCCCAGAGCCAGTTTCAGGTGCAGGCGGAGCGCTTGCTCCGCTACCACGTCACCGATGTGCGCACCTTCTACAACGGTGACGACGTGTGGGCTATCCCTCAGGAGATTTACGGCGACAGCACCGCGCCGGTGCGGCCCTATCACGTGACGATGCAGCTGCCCGGGGAAGCACGACCGGAGTTCGTGCTGCTGCTGCCGTTCACGCCGCTGCGCCGCGCCAACATGGTGGGCTGGCTGGCAGCCCGCAACGACACGCCGAATTACGGCGAGCTGCTGCTGGCACGCTTCCCGCAGCAGCGCCTGCTGTTGGGTCCGCAACAGGTGTCGGCCCTGATTGAGCAGGATCCGGCGATTAGCTATCAGTTTGGCCTCTGGAACCGCGATGGTTCCAAGCTGATCCGCGGCAATTTGCTCGTGATGCCGGTGGGCAAGGGATTGCTCTATGTGGAGCCTATCTACCTCCAGAGCAACAACAACGGACTGCCCACGCTGGTGCGAGTGGTGGTTACTGATGGGCGCCGCTTCGTGATGGAGCGCAACCTTGATGCAGCGCTAGAGCAGCTGGTAGCGGCTCGGCCCCGGCCTTTGCCTCAGGCCCTCACCCTGCCTGATCCTGCAGCAGCAGTTCCATTGCCCTGATCGGAGCAGCAGCGGCGTGCGGCCAATAAAAAAGGGGCCGAATGGCCCCTGGGATTGTGAGCGTTTGGTGCTAATCAGGCGGCCACAGCGGTCTTGGGGTCGAGCTCGCCCTTGGCGTAGAGACCGGCGTAGTAGTTGATGTCGCGCTGCTTGATCTTGCTGGCGTTGCCGGCGCACCAGAACTGCTGGTAACGATCCAGGCACACCTGCTTCATGTAGGCCCGGGCGGGCTTGTTGAAGTGGCGGGGATCAAAGTTGGCGGGATCCTTGGCGGCGGCTTCACGCACAGCGGCGGTGAAGGCGAGGCGGTTGTCGGTGTCGATGTTCACCTTGCGCACGCCATTGCGGATGCCTTCCTGGATTTCTTCCACGGGCACGCCGTAGGTCTCAGGGATGGCACCGCCGTACTTGTTGATCATGTCCAGCCACTCCTGGGGCACGGAGGAGGAGCCGTGCATCACCAGGTGGGTGTTGGGGATGGCCTTGTGGATCTCAGCGATACGGCTGATGGCCAGCACTTCGCCGGTGGGCTTGCGGGTGAACTTGTAAGCGCCGTGGCTGGTGCCGATGGCGATGGCCAGGGCGTCAACTTTGGTCTTGGCGACGAAGTCGGCAGCCTCAGCGGGATCGGTGAGCAGCTGGCTGTGGTCGAGCTTGCCCTCGAAACCGTGGCCGTCCTCAGCCTCACCCATGCCGGTCTCCAGGGAGCCCAGGCAACCGAGCTCGCCTTCCACGCTCACGCCGATGGCGTGGGCCACGTCCACCACTTCTTTGGTGACAGCCACGTTGTACTCGTAGCTGGCGGGGCTCTTGGCGTCGGCCATCAGCGAGCCGTCCATCATCACCGAGGTGAAACCGTTAGCGGCAGCACCGAAGCAGGTGGCGGGGCTGTTGCCGTGGTCCTGGTGCATCACCACCGGGATGTCGGGGTAGGTCTCGACAGCGGCCAGGATCAGGTGGCGCAGGAAGTTCTCACCGGCGTACTGACGGGCGCCGCGGGAGGCCTGCAGGATCACCGGGGAGTCGGTCTCGTGAGCCGCCTCCATGATCGACTGCACCTGCTCCAGGTTGTTCACGTTGAAAGCAGGGATGCCGTAGCCGTTTTCAGCGGCATGGTCGAGCAGCAGCCGAAGCGGGACGAGCGCCATGGGGACACCGGGAGAGTGAATGCCGGCGATCCTAACTGGCCCCTTTTTCGCCTAAATCGACTGGCGGATCCCGCTGTCGGCAGCCTGCAGAGCCCGGTCGCAGATCAGCTGGCTGTGCATGGCTTCGAAGAGCCCCGGATGCATCGGCCGGCCTTCGCGCGCTGCCTGTGCCCACCACCCGATCAGGCGCTTCACCGGTGCGAGCCGGCCATCGGGCCACGTGTGACTGAAGGCCAGCTGCGGATCGGGTGCGATCTCTTCGAGCGGCCCCCCCTGGCTAGAGCGCCACAGCTGGAAGCCATGCACATAGTCGCTCTGGTTGCTCGAGCCCAGCACCAGAGTTCCTTCACTGCCGTAGACCTCAATCCAATAGCCCCGCCCTTGCCGGGTCACCGAGGCCAGGCTCACTTGGGCTGGAACGCTCTGGCCCTGGGCGGTTTCCAGCTCCAGCTGCAGCAGGGCGATGTCTTCAGCGTCTACCGCGGCCAACCGCCCCCTGCCGTCGGCCAGCGGGCGATGGGGGATGGCCATGCTGCGTAGGCAGCTCACCTGGCGGGCGGGGCCCAAGAGCCAGTGCAGGGTGTCGAAGGCGTGGGTGCCGAGGGAGCCGAGCACGCCGCCGCCGGCAGCCCGTTGGGAATACCAGTTCCATGGGCGGCTGGAATCGGCGCGGCTCCCCATTAGCCAATCAAGCTTCACCAGCCACGGCGTGCCGATGGCACCGTGCTGAAGCAGTGCCGCCAGCTGCATGAAGGCCGGCACTGCGCGGTATTCAAAATCCACGCCAACGCACACCCCAGCGCTGAGCGCCTGCCGTTGCAGCTCCTCAATCTGCGGGGCCTCGAGGGCGACTGGTTTCTCCAGCAGTAGGTGCTTGCCAGCAGCAATCGCGGCCTGGGCCAGTGCGAAGCGTGGTTCGGGCGGTGTGGCGATCACCAGGGCCTCAATGCGGGGATCGGCCAGCAGCGTTTCAAAGCTGTTGAAGCCCGGTAACCCCGTAGCGGCGCAGGCTTGCTCAAGCCGCTCCTGCCGGTGGTGCCACAGGGCCACCGGTTCGGTGAGGGGGCAGTCGCGCAGGGCCGGCAAATGAACCTTTTCGCCAAAGCCGAGGCCCACCAGGGCCACGCCAAGGGGACGTTGCGATGCGGGGGCTGCCGTCACGGGCGGTTGGTGATGCCTCAGAAGCCTGCCAGCAGAGCCTCCCCGGCTGAGCAGGCTTCCGTGATGGTGGAGCTGATCAGATCGTCGCCGCTGGCCGCTTGCCAGCTACTGCCCCACTGCGGGATTCCGTTAATCGAGGTGTCGCGGTAAAGGTTTTGCCCGCAGTCGATCTCCATCACGTAAAGGTCGCTGGCGGGTGGGCGCGGCTCGCTGCCATCGGCGTTCAGCTGCTGATCGGCCGGCGGCGCAGGCTGGAAGCGGCTGAGCACGGTGAGGTTGCCGTTGCGGTTCACCCGCAGGCTGCCCGAATCCCACCACTGGCGGCCATCGCTGCTGGCCTGCACTTCATGCCAGTCCACGGGACCAGCCCAGGCTGCGGGAGGGGCAGCTCCTCCGAGCAGGATCAACAAGCCGATGGCGGCGCTGAGAGCTGTTTGAAGGAAGCGTGTCATCGCGTTGAGGTGTTCAAGCCGCCACCGCTTTGGTGCAGCCATGCATCTTGAGCAGGCTCACCAGGGTGCTGCGCAGCCTGGTGCGGGGCACGATGTGATCCACAAACCCGTGGTCGCGCAGGTATTCGGCGGTCTGGAAATCGTCGGGCAGCTTCTCGCGCAGGGTCTGCTCAATCACGCGACGGCCGGCGAAGCCTATGAGTGCCTTGGGCTCAGCCAGGATCAGATCGCCCAGCATCGCGAAGCTGGCCGTGACCCCACCGGTGGTGGGGTGGGTAAGCAGCGGTAGGTAGAGCAACTCTGCCTCGCGGTGGCGCTCCAAGGCGCCGGAGATCTTGGCCATTTGCATCAGCGAGAGCATGCCTTCCTGCATGCGGGCACCTCCCGAGGCACACACGACCATCACCGGGTAGCGACGCGCGGTGGCCTCCTCGATCAGACGGGCCAGCTTCTCGCCCACCACCGAGCCCATGGAGCCGCCCATGAAGCGGAAATCCATGACCCCCAGCGCGAGGGGCAGGCCCTCCACCCGGCAGAGCCCAGTGATCACACCATCTTTGAGGCCTGTGCTCCGCTGTGTATCGCGGATGCGATCGGCGTAGCTGCGGCGGTCTTTGAACGCCAACGGGTCGGTGGGGCTGAGGTCGCTGTCGAGGGCTTCGAAGCTGCCTTCATCAGCGATCAGTCGGATGCGCTCCTCACTGAAGATGCGGTGGTGATAGCCACAGCCGCTGCACACGCTGGCGTTGGCGGCCAGATCCTTGCGATACACCACCAAGCCGCACTCTGGGCACTTACTCCAGAGGCCGTCGTCTTCGCTGACCTCCTGGGCCACCCGCACCGTCGGTGCGGTTTTGCGGCGGTCGGCGAACCAGTCGAACAGCGACATCGAGTCAGCGGTGTCCGCAACTACACATCAATCCATTAAAGGGCGCCCCAGCCCAGCCAGTCGCTGAAGCGTTGCAGCCAGAAGCCATTGCCGGCGCACCACACGGCCAGCCCACCGCCGGCCAGGTAAGGGCCAAACGGGAACGGTTGGCCGCGTTTGAGACGGCCGCTCAGCAAGCCGATCAACCCAAACAGGGCACCGCCAAACACCGCAAGCATCACGCTGAGCCCCAGACCTGTGAGGCCCAGCCAGGCGCCCAGCAGGGCCGCCAGCTTCGCGTCACCCAGACCCAGGGCGGGCTTGCCAAGTGCTTTCTGGCCGATGGCGCTGGTGGCTTCAAAGCCAAGCAGGCCGGCGCTGGCCGCCAGCAGGTGCCAAAGCAGCAGCTCTCGGCCAATGCCTTCGCCCTGGCTGAATCCCGAGGCAACAGTGATCGCGATGCCGCACACCACACCCCAGCGGCAGAGGGGTTCGGGCAGCCAGAGCTGATCGAGATCAATGAGCACCATGGGCAGCAACAGGCTGATCAACAGCCAACCGCCCACGACCACCAGCAGGGTCGGCGCACCGGGCAGGCTGGACCCCGGTGCTGCGAGGGCTGCCACGAACAGCCCTGAGCAGAGCAGTTCCACAGCGGGATAGCGGCCGCTGATGGCTGCGCCGCAATGGCGACAACGGCCGCGCAGCACGAGCCAGCTGAGCACGGGCAGGTTGTCAAACCAGGCCAGGGTGGTGCCGCAGCGGGGGCAGTGGCTGCGGGGCCGCACGATGGATTCCTGGCGCGGTAGACGCCAGGCCACCACGTTGAGAAAACTGCCCACACAGGCACCGAGCAGGGCTGCCAGTAGCGCCAGGTGGGGTTGGAGAGGTGTGAGCATCAGCCGCGGTAGGGCGAGCGTGCGGAGCGGCTGCGGCCGGAGCGGCCCCGCACCAGCTCCAAGGGGATGAACTGTTCCTCAGGTAGCAGCACTGGCAGTTCGAACACCACCCGGCCTTGACCGCTGCGCGGCTCGGTGATCACCACGCCCAGAGGATCGTTCTGGCTAGCGCATCGTGCGAGGAAGTGGAAGTAGATCTGCCGGGCCTGGGCAATCACCACTGCGCTGTTGATGCGGTCCCAACGCGGTTGCTGGCTAGACGCTGGCACAGAAGAACCCACCGCCCCCTTGATCACAAAGGATGGGGAGCCCGGTGGGTTGTTGCTGGGCTGAGAAGCAACCGAAATGGGAGGACCTTGTCCGCCAATTGCGATCCAGCCTAGGTGGAGCAGAAGCTCAGGCCAGTCGTTTCTTCTCTTCGATCATCCGGTGAATGATCGGCGTGAGGATCAGCTCCATGGCGAAGCCCATCTTGCCGCCGTCCACCACGATCGATGTCGGGCTCGACATGAAGGAGTCGTGGATCATGTCCAGCAGGTAGGTGAAGTCGATCCCCCACTTCTCGCGGGCGCCCTTGCGGAAGTGGATGATCACGAACGATTCATCCGGGGTGGGGATGTCGCGGATCATGAATGGGTTCGAGGTATCCACAGTGGGGATACGCTGGAAGTTGATGTCCGTCTGGCTGAACTGCGGGCAGATGTGGTTGATGTAATCCGGCATGCGGCGCAGGATTGTGTCCACGGTGGCCTCAGCCGAATAGCCGCGTTCTTTGTTGTCGCGGGCGATCTTCTGGATCCACTCCAGGTTCACGATCGGCACCACACCCACCAGTAGGTCGGCCAGGCCGGCCACGTCGTAGCCGTCACCCTTCACACCGCCGTGCAGGCCTTCGTAGAAGAGCAGGTCGGTGCCGGCAGGGATGGGCTCCCAGGGGGTGAACTGACCAGGCTCAAGGTTGGTGCCCAGGCGGGCGTTGTGCTCGGCGGCTTCCTCGACGGAATGCAGGTAGTAGCGCTTCTCGCCGCTGCCGGTTTCGCCGTAGCTCTTGAACAGTGCGGCGAGTTTGTCGAACAGGTTGGCTTCAGGGCCGAAATGGCTGAAGTTCTCGCCCTTCGCCATGGCATCGGCCATGGCCACCTTCATGGGGCCACGCTCGTAGCGGTGGTAGCTGTCGCCCTCCACCACGGCCGGGGTAATGCCTTCGCGCTTAAAGATGTGCTCGAAGGCGCGCTTCACGGTGCTGGTTCCCGCGCCGGAGGAACCGGTGACCGACACGACCGGGTGACGCTTCGACATGCGCGAGAACAGCAGAACTGGGGGGAGTTTGGCAGGTCGTGGTGCCAACTCCCCGGAATCGTGATCAGCGCTTGTTTGGTTCAGCCTTCAAGGGCGGCCATCAGCTGATCGCCCATGGCCTTGCAGCCCAGCTGGGTGCAGCCTTCGGCCATCAGATCACCGGTGCGGTAGCCGCCGGCGAGCACCTGGTCCACCGCCTGCTCCAGGTCTGTGGCGGCGGCGTCCTGCTCGAGGCCCACCCGCAGCATCATCGCGGCGCTGAGCACCATCGCCATTGGGTTGGCTTTGTCCTGGCGGGCGATGTCGGGAGCAGACCCATGGATGGGCTCAAACAGGCCAGGGCCGCTTTCACCCAAGGATGCCGATGGCAGCATCCCGATTGAACCGCTGAGCATGGCGGCTTCGTCGCTGAGGATGTCGCCGAAGAGGTTGCTGGTGAGCAGCACGTCGAATTGGCGGGGGTTGCGCACCAGCTGCATCGCGGCGTTATCCACATACATGTGGCTGAGCTCAATGCCTGGATAGCTGGCGGCGTGCAGAGCTTCCACCTGGTCGCGCCAGAGCTGGCTCACATCGAGCACGTTGGCTTTGTCAACGCTGCAGAGGCGGCCGTTGCGCTGTTGGGCCAGATCGAAGCCCACCTTGGCGATGCGATCGATCTCATCGTCGAAGTAGGCCATGGTGTTGAAGCCGCGCACGCGGCCCTCAGCTTCCACTCGGCCCTTGGGTGTGCCGAAGTACACGCCGCCGGTGAGCTCGCGCACCACCATCAGATCCACCCCTTCGATGACCTCGCGCTTGAGAGTGGAGGCATCGATCAGGGCCGGGATGATCTTCACCGGGCGCAGATTGGCGAAGAGGCCCATGCCGGCCCGCAGCCCCAGCAGCCCGGTTTCGGGACGCTTCTCGCGAGGCAGCGTGTCGTATTGGGGGGAACCGATGGCGGCCAGCAGCACGGCATCGGCTGCCTTACAGGCCTCGAGCGTGCTGGCAGGTAGGGGCTCACCGGTGGCATCGATGGCGGCTCCGCCCATCGGCTGCTCGTTGTACACGAGCTCAAAGCCGTGCTTGCGGCTCACGGCATCCAGCATCTGGCGGGCCACGGCCGTGATCTCCGGGCCGATGCCGTCGCCGGGGAGCAGGGTGATCCGGTAGCTGGAGGTCATGGCCGCGCTGGTGCTGGGCGCGAGGCTACGGCTTGGCTTGTCTCTCAAGGCTGCGAATCGCCTTAGTGAGCTCGGGCAGCTTGTTAAAGGCGGCGGAGCAGCGCAGCCAGAGGCGGTTGGGGATGGCCGGGTAGCCGCTTACTACCTCGCCGGCAGCCACCTCGCCATGGATGCCGGATTTGGACGAGGCGATCGAGCGATCTCCCATCACAGCTTTATTGGCCAGGCCCACCTGGCCCGCCAGGATCACGCCGTTGCCGAGGCGGGCGCCGCCGGCGATGCCCACCTGGGCCGCCAGGGCGCAACCTTTGCCGGTGGTTACGCCATGGCCGATATGCACCAGGTTGTCGATCTTGGTGCCGGCACCGATACGGGTTTCGCCCACCGACGGGCGGTCGATCGTGCTGCCGCAGCCCACTTCCACGGCGTCTTCGAGCACCACCAGGCCGGTTTGGGGCATCTTGCGCCAGCCGCTGGCTGTCGGCACGAAGCCGAAGCCCTCGCTGCCAACCACGGCGTTGGAGTGCACCACGCAGGCGCGGCCGAGGCGAGAGCCGGGATGCAGCACCGCTCCGGCATGCAGTTCGCAGCCATCGCCAATCTGCACGTCGTCGTAGATCACCACGTTGGGGTGGATCGTGCAGCTGGCGCCGATTTGCACCTGGGCACCGATCACCACATGGGCGCCCACATGGCTGCCCATGCCCACCACGGCCTCCGGATCCACCACGGCACTGGCATGGATTCCCGGGGGTTTGGGCTGGCGCGGATGCAGGGCATCGAGCGACTCCGCGAAGGCGAGGCGCGGATCCTTCAGGGCAATCCAGGCCTGGCCCCGTTGGCTGGCCTGCTGCTGCAGGGCTTCGGCTTCATCTCCTTTGGCGGGCAGCAACACAGCGCTGGCACCGCTGGCATCTAGGGCTGCTGCCAAGGCATTGCCAGGCTCTAAGAAGCTCAGTTGGCCGCTGCCGGATTGATCAAGGGCCGCCGCGCCGAGGAGTTCAGGATCTGCGGCCAGGTGGTGGCTGAGGCCCTGGAGGCCGCCTGCGGCTTGCACTTCGCTCAGGTTGCTGAGCAGTTGGCTGAAGCGCATGGGAGCCGCACACACCGGGAACGCGCGGATCGTAGGTGGATCAGCTGGAGGCGGCTCCAGGGGTGATCACCAGGTGGTCGCGGTGCACCACTAAACCGCGCTGGCCTTTGCATTGCTGTAGCTCTTGGCTGTCCATGGCCGTTAGGCCGCGGGCCAGTTCTCGTCCATCGAGGCTGAGCAGCCGCACAGCATCCCGCCGCGAGAAGGTGCCGTCCACAGACTTCACCCCCACGGCTAACAGCGATGCTCCCTGCACCAGCAGAGCCCGCTCCGCCCCGGCATCCACCGTGATGCTGCCTTGGGGCAGCAGAGCGTGGGCCAGCCAACCCTTGCGATCGCTCAGGGGGGTGGTGCTGGGGCGGAACAGGGTTCCGCGGGGCTCGCCAGCGAGCACGGCGTTGAGCACCGCAGGATCGCGGCCATCAGCCAGGCGTACCTGAATGCCGCTGGCGGTGGCGATCCGCGCGGCCGAGAGCTTGGTGGTCATGCCGCCGGTGCCCCAGCGGCCGCCGCCTTTGGCCACGCCGCTGAGGGCTTCCAGTTCCGCCAGGTTGTTCACCTCGGAAATGGGCTGGGCGTCAGCGTCGCTGCGTGGATCACCGGAATAGAGGCTGTCGATGTCGGTGAGGAGCACCAGCTCATCGGCCTGCACTGCTACCGCCACCAGTGCGGAGAGGGTGTCGTTGTCGCCGAAGCGCAGTTCGTCGGTGGCGAGGGTGTCGTTTTCGTTGATGATCGGTGTCACACCCCAAGCCAGCAGCTGCTCGAGGGTGCGGCAGGCGTTCTGATAGCGGCGGCGGGACGCCAGATCACCGCGGGTGAGCAGGACCTGGGCCACGCAACGCTCATCACGGGCAAAAGCTTGGTCGTAGAGCGTCATCAGCCGCCCCTGACCTACGGCTGCTGCTGCCTGCAGCCCCTCCAGTTCAGTTGGGCGCTGGTGCTGCCCAAGGGCGGTGCACCCCAGACCGACGGCTCCACTGGTGACCAGTGCCACTGGCTCTTGGCGTGCCCAGAGGTTGCAAAGGCTGGCGGCCAGATCTCCGATCACCTGCTCGGTGCAGCGGGCACCATCGCCCCGCAGCACGCTGGTGCCCACCTTGATCACGCGCCGCATCGTCATCTCAGCGCAGCGTTGCTCCCGCTAAACGGGCCAGGTGCACCTCTAGTCGCTGCCAATGGTCGTGGCTGCAAGGCTCACCCTGGGGATTCACGGGTTTCACCAGCACGGTGTAGAGGCCAAGGCGGTTGCCGGCCAGTACATCGGTAAACACCCGGTCGCCCACGATCGCCACCTGGCTGTGGGGCAAATCGAGCTGCTCCACCACCTTGCGCAGGGGCCCGCGGCGCGGTTTGCCGGCGCTGGTGGTGAAGTCAACCCCGAGCTGAGCCGCTACCCCCCCGATCCGGCTGCGGGAGGGGTTGTTGCTGAACAGGTGGAGCGGCAGGGTCTGCTGAGCCCGACGCAGCCAGGTCTCCACGGCGGGCGGCAACTCGCTGCCGCGTCGGGGCAGCAGTGTGCGATCCACATCCAGCACCAGGGCGCGAATGCCCTGGGCCAGTAGTTGGTGCAAGGGCAGATCAGCCAGGGTGCCGTTAGCGACCAGATCGGGCTGCAGCAGTTTCGGGAAGGAGAGATTGCTCACAGGGGTCAGGGGAGCTGCTCAGCTTTCGCCGAGCTCGCGCTCGTCGAGTTCCGCTTCGATGCGGGGCTGCACCCGTTCGAATTCCTCACCTTCCACCAGGATTCCCTCGCCGTTTTGCATGCGTGCCACCACGAAGAAGGGATCCAGAGGGATGAACAAGCCGTATTCCTGTCCTTCTGCGCGGAACTGGATCAGCATTTCGTAGAGGTCGCTTTCGTCGTCTTCTGCCTCCTCGGCGATCTCTTCGGCGATCTCTTCTTCGAGCTCCTCAGGATCGGGCTCTTCCAGTTCACCGCTCACGGTGAGGGTCACGGCGGAGCGCACCAGGGTGAGGTCGTGCTCCTGCAGCACCACCTCCGCGACCGAGAGGATCGGCTCAGCCCCATCGAGCTCATCGATCACCTCATCGTCGCTGTCGTCATCGGCGGCGATCTTCACCAGGCACACCGGGGTGTCGACAGGGGTGAGCAGGGCGTAGTCGTTGCCATCGAGCGGGATGAGCTGCTCGAGGAAACAAAGCAGCTGACGACCCTCTCCGTCGCGCACCAGCACGGTGGGAACTTCTCCGGCGCCGTTCACGCTGGGACCGTCTGAGCTCATGGGTGAATCCTGGTTGCTTTCAGGATGCCTGGGAACCGGACCCTGAGCCAAGACCAGGGTCCTGCGCGCTCACCGGCGCCGGTTCCGGCCCCTCCTGTAACCATTGCTCCAGCAGCAGTGCTGCAGCGGCACTGTCGAGAGCACCGCTGCGGTCGCCTTGCAGGCCATGGCGTTCGGCCGCCGCCCAGCTGCTGGCGTATTCGTTGACCAGAGCGAGCGGCAGGTTGAGGTGCCTGGCCAGTCGTTCGCCGTAGCGGCGGCAGTGCTCAGCCTGCTCTGTGGGCTGCTGCTGAGCATCGAGGGGTAGCCCCACCACCAGCGCGGTGATGCGCCGCTGAACCACCACCGTGCGCAGCTGCTCCAGATCCGCCGCATAGCGACCGCGCCGCAGGGCCGTGAGCGGGGTCACCGTGAGCCCGAGGGCATCACAGCCTGCCAGGCCGATGCGCTTGCGGCCGACGTCCAAGGCCAGCACTGAGCGAGGTGTTGGACCTCTCACTCAGCGGCCAAGCGGGGTGGGCATCGGCCGCTGGCCGGGTTGTAGGCGCCCAAGCACTGCCTCGATGCGCTGCGCCACTTGGGCCGTTTGCTGGGTGGCATGACGCCGCCACACACTTCTTGCCATCACCACCTCCTCGCCCTCGGGAGCCATGCCAAGGCTCTGCAGCCAGGCGCTGCGCTCACCATCGAGCACATCACTGCGTACCAGCAGTTCGCTGGAGTTAGCGGCGCTGCGCTCGAGCAGTAGCTGGAGCGGTTCGCCGAGCAGATGCGTCCAGCCAGGGTGAACACTCAATTCGATCTCAGGCAGATCACGGCTGCTCGGCCTGAGGCGTCGCGCACCGGCCACCGCCTGCTGTCGATTGCTGTCAAACAACATCAGGCTGGGCTGCTCACTTTGGTCAAGCAGATCGTCGACGCGCCGATCGAGCAGTTGGCGCAGCTGGGCCGGCAAGGTCGCCTGCTCTAGCTGCCACATCGCTGCTGCGGTGCGCCGGTTGAGTGGGCGCAGCTGCAGATCGGCCGGGAGCTCTCTGTTGGCGGTGACGTGGCTGGGTTCCCAGTGCCAGATGGTTTCCCGGCGTAGTGGCTGGAATCCCTGCTGGCGTAGCAAGGCCAGCCGGTCGCTGTCGTTCGTGGAGGCGGTGGCCATCCAGCTGGCGGCACCACGACTGCGTTGGATGGCCTCGCGCACCAGGGCGGCTTCGATGGCCATCCGCCCTGCTTCTCCTGAGGCCAGACACGCCGCGCTGCTGCGTAGCTGGAGCAGCTGCCAGCACGTGCCACTGCGATTGAGCCGCTGGCTGATCAGCAGACCCAGCGGTAGATGGGGTTCCCGATAGGCAAGCAGCACATCAGGAGCGAGGGGCGGTCGGGCCGTAAGCGTGCTGAGCAGCAGTTCAGGCCCCTGCAACAGCACAGCCCGCTGCAACAGGGGCAGCAAGTCGCTGAAGCAAGGGTCTTGCAGCAGCGGTAGGTGCCAGCCGCGCAGGGGAAGTACGTGCAGGGAGTTGGCCTGGGCGGATCGCTGGGCTGGGGCGGCTGGAGACACGGCGCTCGGCCTGAGCAGGGCCTGTCTCAATGTTATGGGCGTACCAGCACCAGCGGTGTGCGCTCGTTGGCATTGCCGGCGGGGTTGGGCTTGAGGGCGCGCATCAGCAGCTCTTCATCGCAGCCGGGGCTGGAGGCCAGCACCTTCACGCGGCCAAGGTCGTTGACATCCACCACGGCAACGGCCACTCCCAGCTCGGCTGCCAGTTGGCTGCATACGGCAGCACTGTCGGCAGGGCCGAGCACGATGGTCTGGTCGTAGGGCGGGGTGGTACCGGTCACATCGTCGATCAGGCGAGCCTGTTCGCCCGCCAGGCGGTAGAACCAGCCCTTCGAGCCCACGAGCTTCAGGGCCGTACCCAGCAGCCAGGCGCAGAGCACGCGGGCGGGCCCCACGTTGTCGATCAGGGTTTGCAGGCCGCAGGCGGTGGCCAGGGAGCTGGTGGGGTGGAACACCCGGCAGAGCAGCCGCGCCAGGCTCGAAGGCTGCAGATTCGCCGGGTGGTTGTAGCGGCCCTGCATCACCGCCAGAGGGGTTTCGCCGATGGTGAGCACATCACCCGGTTGGAGCACGGCGCCGGCGTAGTGGCGCAGCACCTCGGCGGGATCGTCGAGGGTGCCGAGCAGATGGGTGCGGATCGGCAACACCGAGCAGCGATCACCCTGGCGCCAGTTGGCGGTATCTGGCTGGGCGGCTGCGGGGCGGCGCAGCGGGATCAGCACGCCATCACGCTTCTGGAGCCGGCCGAAGGGGCCGTAGTTGGTCCAGAGGATCTCCAGCCAGAGGGTGTCAACCAGCATGCGCAGATCACAGCCAGCCGGGCCGCTGATGCTGATGCGCACCTCGGCCTGGGTGGTTTTGTGCCCTTTCACGATGTAGGCGAACCAGTAGCCATCGGCCCTGGCCTCTTCATCCGGGTGCTGCGGCTTGAGGCTGGTTGTCACCTGCACATCGGCCAGATCGGCGCGCCCCAGCAGGGTGGGTTTGAGCTCGATCTCCGGCACGAACACCTCCATGCGGGCATGGGGATTGCGGATCGCGATCGTGCCTTTCACCTCCAGGCGCTCGTCGCCCTTGCGCTTCACGCTCCAATTGGCGCTGCTCAGCCGCAGTGGAGAGGCCGGCCGCAGCCGATGGCGTGCCTCAAGCCACAGCAGTGCCAGCCCGAAAACCAGGGCGGCGATCAACAAGACAGCCAACAGTGCAGACAACGCCAGTGCTTTGAGTTCTGCGGGAGCGTAGAGCTTGCAGCTGAAAAAGCCGCTTAGCGTGCGCGCATCTCCATGGGAGGGCCGTGATGCGCAAGACCTTCGTTCTCGATACGAATGTGTTGCTCCACGACCCGCAGGCGCTCACCCGCTTTGAAGACAATGCGGTGGTGATCCCCATCGAGGTGGTGGAGGAGATCGACCGCTTCAAGCGTGACCCCTCCGAGAAGGGCCGTAATGCCCGCCAGATCTCCCGGCTGCTGGATGCGCTGCGGGAGAAGGGGAACCTGGCCGATGGCGTGCCAATCGACGACGCCAGCGGCGGCACCCTGCAGGTGGTGTTCTGCCGCAGTGAAACCCTGGCTCAGTTGCCGCCTGAACTGAAGGGCGGCAATGGCGACAACAACATCCTGGCGGTGGCGCTCGAGCAGCTCCGCTCCGGCCTGATCAGCGACCAGCCGCCGGTGGTGCTGGTGACGAAGGACACCAACCTGCGCATCAAGGCCGATGCGGTGGGCCTCACGGCGCAGGACTACACCACCGACAAGGTCGATATCGCCGACCTCTACCCCGGGGTGTGCGAGTTGATGGCCAGCGCTGCGGCGATGGAGCAGCTCAAGGGGGAGGGGGGGCTGGCGCTTGTTGAGCTGCCCTCTGCGCAAGGGGCAGCTCTCCAGGCGAATGAGGGGGTCACCCTCGTGGATCAAGCCCAGCCCAATCACACTCTGCTCGCCCGTTTCGACGCTGGAAGTGCTCGCCTATTGCCCCTGCAGCGCGCCGGCAAAGTGCGGCTCGGCAAGGTGAGCGCCCGCAACCGCGAGCAAACCTTCGCCCTCGATTTACTGCTGGATCCTTCGGTGCAGTTGCTCACGCTGGTGGGCAAGGCCGGCACCGGCAAAACCTTGCTCGCCCTGGCGGCCGGATTGCACCAGGTGGCCGATGAGCATCTCTACGAGCGCCTGCTGGTGACACGCCCGGTGATTTCCCTGGGCAAAGAGATCGGCTTCCTGCCCGGAAGCCTCGAGGAAAAGATGGGCCCCTGGATGCAGCCGATCATCGACAACCTCGATTTCCTGCTTGGTGGTGCTGATGCCGATGAGGGACGCTCGCCACGACCCAGCGGGGGCAGCAATCGCCCCGGGGCGCAGCGTGGCAACCGCAGCAACTGGACCGACCTCAAGGGCATGGGCTTACTGGAAGTGGAAGCGATCAGCTACATCCGCGGCCGATCGATTCCGCGGCAGTTCATGGTGGTGGATGAGGCCCAGAACCTCACCCCCCATGAGGTGAAAACAATCGTGACCCGGGTGGGCGAAGGCACCAAGATCGTGTTCACCGGTGACCCTTATCAGATCGACAATCCCTATGTGGATGCCGAGAGCAACGGCCTCACTTGGCTGGTGGAGCGCTTTAAAGGGCAACGCCTTGCCGGCCACGTGACCTTGATCCGCGGTGAGCGAAGCGAGCTGGCGGAGCTGGCGGCGAACTTGCTTTGAGCGGCTCACACCATCCGCTCAGGCCGCACCCACTGGTCGAACTCTTCGCCGCTGATTTCGCCCAGCACCAGTGCGGCTTCCCGCAGGCTGAGGCCGTGCTTGTGGGCGTGTTTGGCGATGCCGCTGGCGCGGTCATAGCCGATGGCGGGGGTGAGCGCTGTGACCAGCATCAGGCTCTGGTTGAGCAGGCGCTCGATGCGCTGTTCGTTGGCCCGGAGGCCTTCGATGCAGTGCTCACGGAAGCTCCTGCAGGCGCCGGCCAGCAGTTCGATGCTCTCGAGCACGTTGTGGGCGATCAGCGGTTTGAACACGTTGAGTTCAAAATTGCCTTGGCTGGCCGCTATCTGCACGGCGGTGTTGTTGCCCATCACCTGAACGGCCACCATCGTGAGGCTTTCGCACTGGGTGGGGTTCACCTTGCCCGGCATGATCGAGCTGCCGGGTTCGTTTTCCGGTAGCACCAGTTCGCCCAGGCCGCAGCGGGGGCCGCTGCCCAGCCAGCGGATGTCATTGGCGATCTTCATCAGGCTGCCGGCCAGCACCGTGAGCGCGCCATGGGCTGAAGCCAGCGCTTCGTGGCCGGCCAGGGCCTGGAATTTGTTGGGGGCGCTGCTGAAGGCTGTGCCCAGCCGTTCGCTCAACCGTGTGGCCACCGCCTCTCCAAAGCCCTTCGGGGCATTGAGGCCGGTGCCCACCGCGGTGCCGCCGATGGCGAGTTCGCGCACCCGCGGCAAGCTCTGGCGGATCGCCTCCAGCGCCAGCTGCAGCTGCGCCACGTAGCCGCCGAATTCCTGCCCCAGGCTCAACGGCACCGCATCCTGCAAATGGGTGCGGCCGATCTTCACCAGGCCGGCGTAGCTGGTGGCCTTGGCCTGCAGTGCGGCGGTGAGCTGCTCCACCGCCGGCAGGAGCTGTTGCTCCACCTCGAGCACCACCGCCACATGCATCGACGCCGGGAAGGTGTCGTTGCTCGACTGGCTGAGGTTCACATGATCGTTGGGGTGAACCGGGCTCTTGCTGCCGAGCTCACCGCCTAGGGCTTCCACCGCGCGATTAGCGATCACCTCATTGGCGTTCATGTTGCTCTGGGTGCCCGAGCCCGTCTGCCACACCTTCAGTGGGAACTCCGCATCCAGCTCACCGCCAGCCACCTGCTCCGCCGCCGCCACGATGGCGCCACAGAGATGTGGATCGAGCTTGCCCAGATCGCGGTTCGCTTCCGCGCAGGCCGCCTTCAGTTGCCCGAAGGCGTGCACGATCGCCAGAGGCATGCGCTGGCCGAAGGGGAAGTTGCTGATCGAGCGCTGGGTCTGGGCACCCCAGTAGCGCTCGGCGGGCACCGCAATGGCGCCCATGCTGTCGGTTTCCTGGCGGGTGCTCATCGGCGGCGCGGTGTGGGATGGATCAGCGTGAGGCCACGATTTCGCTGTTCAGCTCGTTCACATCGCGGCTGAGGCTCAAGGTCACGTCGCCCTGGGGCTTGAGGCCCGTCACCTCTGTGAGCGCAGCATTGATCGCATCGATGCTCACGGGGCCGCCCTCATCCAGCACAGGTTGGCCCTCGGTGTTGAACACCACCACTTGAGGAACCACGCCTTTCCAGTAGCTGGCGGGATCGCTGGGGCCGTGGGTCTCTCGATTCTGGAGCGGATCGGTGGACAGCAGGATCAGTTCCACGCTGCGGCCCCAGAGGCGCTGCAATTCGTTGAACACAACGGCGTACTGCTTGCTGGCGGCGCTGTCGTCGAGGAAATAACCCAGCACGATCGGCCGATGGTTGGCCATCGCATCGGCAAGGGTGCTGCGCGGCGGCACCAGGGAGCCGTTGCCGGCGTAAAGGGCATAGATGTTGCCGTCGTAGCTGTTGGTGTCGCGGGCCGCAAAGGCCGCACCGGGTGCCAGGCCGAGCGCCAGCCATGCGATGAGAACCAGGGCTGCCAAGGGTTTCAGCAACCGGGCCAGGGGGCCGGGCATTCAGAAGGGGAATTGGTTGAAGCCATTGTGGCCCGCGGCCCCGGCCGTTCAGGCCCAGCTCAGCCGCGACTCACCGAACGGCCCAAGCCCTGCAGGATGCCCCGCCCAATCAGACCGATGGCACGGCCGATCACCTGCGTGAGTACGACCACCACCAGATCCCCGAGTCGGCTCACAAAGCTCTGCACTTGAGGTGCCAGGGCATCGCGGGCTTCGAGGCTGAGGGTGATCAGCTGCTGGCTCCAGCTCAGCTGGCGGAGCTCCTGATCACGGGGCTCGGTGAGCAGCAGTGGTGTGATCGCACCATCGGTGAAGCTGTAGAGCAGCCGGCGGCTTTCATAGAGCTGAACTGGCCGTTCAAACAGGCTGCCCCAGCGTTGCTGGGAATTGAGCTGATTGCGAAGTCGCTCGAGATTGCGGGTGGCTAGGAGATCAGGTCTGAGCAGGTAGCGGCGTAGCTCTGGCCAGCTGCTGCAGCAGCTGAGAACCTCGGCGCTGATCAGCTCGGCGCTGCGAATCAGCCAGTTGCTGATCAGCCTCTCGAGATGGAGCAGAGCTTGGGGTTCATCCGGCGCAAGCAGCCGGCCATCCACCAACAGAGGTTGCGCCTGCACCAGGGCTGCCAACATCGGCAGCGCCGCTGGTAAGTCGGGGTCGAAGCCGCTGAGCTGGCAGGCGCTGCTCAAGCTTTCAGCCACCGGCAGCAAGCCTCCCTGCTGCGGCAATTGCACGTAATCGCCAGCCATGGCGCACAAAGACAATCGTCGCAGTTCGGGCTGCTGTTGCAGCCAGCGCTCTTCCAGGGCCTCACCCCGCAGCTGTTCATGGCGGAGGCGGATCACCAGGAGATCGAGCTGGCTGATCAGCGCCAGAAGCAGATCGCGGCGATGCACTGCTGTGAGGCCCTCAAGGGCCAGCAGCTGGCCGCTCTGGTTGGTGACACCAGAATCGATGGCAGCGGTGAGTCGCGCCTGGATCGCGTGCCATACCCCTTCGGCCGTGCGCTGACGCAGGGTGATGGCGAGATGGGTGCTTTGTGGTGGTGCAGCCGGCGGGCTGGCTTCAACGAGGGCCATGCAGATGGGGCCCCACAACCAGAGCAACAACCGGCGGGCCGCTGCGAGTTCGTTGAGCCGTCCCAGCAGGAACAGCCTGCTGAGGCCGCCGGGGTTTTGCTCCAGCCAGAAGCGGCAGCGCTTCTGTTCGGCCTGGATCTGGCTGAGGCCACTGCGCAAGAGCCACTGGCCGAATCCGATGGGCTCTGGTGCGGGCAGCGAGGCGCTGAGCGGACGGAGCTCAAACACCCGGCCGCCGCTGAGCAGCGTGGCCACCGCCGCTGGAATCTCTTCGGGTTCGGCTTGCTGCAGCACGCCGTCGCAGGGCAAGCGCAGCAGATCTTCGCTGGTGTATGGAGTTTGTCCCGGGAGCAGCAGCAGGATCGGTGCCGGTTGCCAACGCTCCTGCAGTTGCTCGAGTTCGCCTTGCAGGTTGGCCAGCGGCAGGTCTGCGCTGCAGCTCCAGATCACCAAACCAAGGCGGCCTTGGAACTGCTCAGGCTGGGTGGCGATGCGGTGCTGGGGCTCGAGCAGGCGGATCAGACCTTCGCGAAGCAATGGCTCGGCCAGGATCAGCAGTTGGGGTGCGGCCTTGGCCTCAGGCACGTGCGCCAGGTGATGCAATTTGGCGCACGTTAACGGGCCTGGCCAGGCTTCTCCAGCTCAGCGCGGGCGCCCGCTCAGATGGAGGGTGTAGCTCTCGATTGCGTAGCCGGTGTGCTCCTCGATGCGCTGGAGTAGCTCAGGGGGAAGCTCCACATCCAGATCCTGAATTGCGCCGGTTTTGAGGCAGGTGATGTGGCTGTGGGGATCGCTGCGATAGCCGTAGAGCCGGCCACTGGCTCGATCGAGGCATTCGATTACCCCGGCGCTCTGCAGGGCCTCGAGGTTCTGATACACCGAGGTGTGGCCGATGTTGCGGCCACGGGCATTGAGCTTCTCGAAAATGTCGCGGGCGCTGAGGTGATCTTTCACGTCCCAGAGCAGCTCAAGCACCATGCGACGCTGGCGCGACAAGCGCATGCCGAGATCGCGGCAGCGCGCGATCGCACCGTCAAGGCCTAACTCAATCGTGGTTGTCGCCGCCAAGACAGGCGTGTGTTGCTTAAACCGTTATAGAACCCGTAGGCGAAGTGGGTGCGTCTTGTAAGCGTTCCGGACCAATTGCTTCAAGCGCTTCGGCCAGATCCACCGCGCCGTCATAGAGGGCTCGGCCCACGATCACCCCTTCCACGCCGAGGGGTGCAATCGAGAGCAGCGACAGGATGTCTTCGAGCCTGCCGATGCCTCCTGAGGCAATCACCGGAATCGAGCTGGCTTCCGCCATGGCCCGCAGGGCTTCCAGGTTCGGACCAGCCAGGGTTCCATCGGTGGCGATGTCGGTGCTGATGATCGCCGCCACGCCGCAGCCCTCGAAGCTTTTGGCCAGCTCGGTGGCCTTCACCGTGCTGGTTTCAATCCAGCCGCGGGTGGCCACCAGGCCGTCCTTGGCGTCGATGCCCACCACCACCTTGCCGAGGTGCCGCGCTGCCAGCTCCTTCACCAGCTCGGGCTTCTCGATCGCCACGGTGCCGAGGATCACCCGGTCGAGGCCGCAGGCCAACAGCTCTTCGGCTCGCTCGGCGCTGCGCACACCTCCACCGAGTTGCACCGGGATGGAGAGCGCTGCGGTGATCGCCTTCACCGCCTGATCGTTCACCGGTTGGCCGGTTTTGGCTCCATCGAGATCCACCAGGTGCAGCCGCTGGGCCCCCTGGCGTTGCCAGTCGAGCGCCTGGGCCACGGGGTCATTGTTGAAGCGGGTCACCTGGTCGTAGTCGCCCTGGTGCAGGCGCACGCAGTGGCCGTCGAGCAGGTCGATGGCGGGGATGATCTGCATGGCGGCCGGGCGGCTCAACGATTGCCAGCCAGGCTGCCAGAGGCCCCGATCGCGCAGCTGGCGCAGGGGGATCAGCAGGCGGCAGCTGCGCTCGAGCACCGCCTCCAGCCGGGCGGCACGCTCAACCCCTTTGCCCTGCTCCCCCAGCAGCTGGAAATGGCGGTAGCCCTGGGTGAGGCCGAGGCTGGCGGGTTGGGCGGTCCAGCGTTGGGGCAGCTTCATGGCAGCTGGGCGGCAAGGCCATAGGCCTTCGCATCGGCTGGATCGCGAATGCCCAGCTCGCTGCGCCACTGGCTCACGGGTTTCTCCCAGCCCTCTTCCCAACGGGCGGCCGCCAGGCAGGCGGCCTGGCGGGCGATGGCTTGGCCGTGGCAGACGGCATCACTGATGGCCTCGAAGCGCTCGATTTGGAACCGAAAGCTGGCCAGTTGCCCAGCGCTGGTGAGCAACACGTAGGCCGGGAAGCCGATCTGGGCGGCGGTCACAGCCAGCACGCCGTTTTCACCCTGGCGCTCCGTGCCGAACCCGCACACCACGTGATGGATGTCGTGGGTGGTGGCGATGCGCTGGGTGAGCCATTGGGCTTCGCTGTCGGTGGGCCGCGGGCGGAAGAACTCCGGGTCGTAGCCGAGGCTGGTGATCAGGCGTGCGTAGCGCTCCCCGAGGCTGCCGCTGGGTAGTTGGCTGAGCCGCGCGATGTCGGGCTGCAGGGGCGGATAGCGCTGATCCATCAACTCAGCACCGCCGGGGGTGGCGCGGAAGCGGCGGATGCAATCGGCCATCTGGGGGCTGTCGATGAAGCTGTCCACCAGGTCAGCGATGCTGGCCAGGTCGCCGCCGCTGCGGCCGATGGCGGCCAGCAGTTTGAGGTTGTTGAGCGCCCGCAGCACCTCGTTGAACCGTCCCATGGCCGCCCCTATCCCAGGCCCCCAGTGTGGGCTGGCAAGGCTTTGAATGGCCGCCAGTTTCAACGGTTCGCGCGTGAAGATCCTCGTGATGGGCGGCACCCGCTTTGTGGGTAAGCCCCTGGTGGCTCAGCTGCTGAGCGAGGGTCATGCGCTCACCCTGTTCACCCGCGGCAACAAGCCCGTGCCCGCTGGTGTGGAACACCTCTGCGGTGACCGCAGCACCGCCGAAGGCCTGGCCGCCCTACAGGGCCGCAGCTTCGATGTGATCGTGGATAGCTCGGGCCGCACGCTCGACGACACCCGCGCTGTGATCGAGCGCACCGGTGCCCCCAGCCACCGCTTTCTGTATGTGAGCTCCGCCGGCGTTTACGCCGATAGCGAGCTCTGGCCCCTCAACGAAGACTCCCCCACCGATCCCCAGAGCCGCCACAGCGGCAAGCTCGACACCGAGGCCTGGCTCACGGCCGAGAAGATCCCCTTCACCAGTTTCCGCCCCACCTACATCGTGGGCGCCGGCAACTACAACCCTGTGGAGAGCTGGTTCTTCGATCGGATCGTGCACGGCCGGCCGGTGCCCCTGCCCGGCGATGGCAGCACGATCACCCAGCTCGGCCATGTGAACGACCTGGCCACGGCCATGGCCTTGAGCCTGGGCGTGGATGCCGCCGCCAACCGCATCTACAACTGCAGCAGCGTGCAGGGCATCACCTTTAAAGGGCTGGTGGCTGCCGCCGCTCGCGCCTGCGGTAAAGATCCCGGCTCGGTGGAGATTCGCAGCTTCGATCCCGCCGGGCTCGATAAGAAGGCCCGCAAAGCCTTCCCCCTGCGCCAAGCCCACTTCCTCACCGATGTGACCCGTGTGCAGCGCGAACTGGCCTGGACACCCACTTACAGCGTGGAGCAGGCCCTGGTAGATAGCTACAGCAACGATTACGCCAAGCAGATGCCCACCAGCCCTGATTTCTCAGGCGATGAGGCCCTGATCGGCTGAGCCTCTTCAGGCCTTGCGCAAATAGCCCCAGGCGGAGCTCAGGGCCAGCAGCAGCGAGGGCCAGAACAGCCCGAACCCCGCCAGGTGCAGTGCAGCCACTGCGCCGGCGGGACCCCAGCCATCGGGCCAGAGCAACAGCAGCAGCGAGGCGAACTGCAGGATCGTTTTCGCTTTGCCGCTCCAGGAGGCAGGCCCGCCGCTGCCCTGGCCTGCCCGCCAGCCGGAGATCAGCAGCTCGCGGGCCAGCAGCAACCAGATGGCCCACAGCGGCAGGCTTTCGGCCGCCCCCAGCCAGAGCAGCGGCGCCAGGATCAGGATCTTGTCAGTGAGGGGATCGAGCCGGGCGCCCCACACCGAGCCGCCACCGGCGCGGCGGGCCAGCCAGCCATCGGCGGCGTCGCTCAGGCCACCCACAAGCAGCAGCCACCAGGCCAGGGCCGGCTGGCCAAGGCTGAGGGCCACGATGAGCGGCAGGCCGATCGCGGCGCGACCCACGGTGAGGCCATCCGCCAGGCGACGGCTCTGTGCTGCGTTCATGGCGGGTCACAATGGCGCCAGTCCCGAGCCTGCCATGGTCGTTGAACGCCGCGTCTCCGAAGTGATGACCACGCCGGTGCGCAGTGTCTCCACCACCACACCGCTTCAGGAGGCGGTGCAACTGATGAGTGAGCACCACATCAGTGGTTTGCCCGTGGTGGATGAGAGCGGAGCCCTGGTGGGCGAGCTCACCGAGCAGGACCTGATGGTTCGCGAGAGCGGCTTTGATGCCGGCCCCTACGTGATGCTGCTTGATGCGGTGATCTACCTGCGCAACCCCCTCAACTGGGATAAGGAAGTGCATCAGGTGCTTGGCAGCACCGTGGGCGAGCTGATGAGCAAGCACCCGCACCACTGCAGCCCCGACACGCAGCTGCCGGCAGCTGCGCGCCAGCTGCACGACCGCAGCACCCAACGGCTGTTTGTTCTCGATGCCGCGAACAAGCCCGTGGGCGTGCTCACCCGCGGGGATGTGGTGCGTGCCCTCGCGGCCGCTTAAGGCAGCGGAGGTGGTGCCGCTGGCGGCGGCATCAGCGGTGGCAGTAACGGTGGGGGCGGTGGTGCCCCCTGGGGCATCGCACCTGGCGGTTGATTCACCCCTGGGTTGAGTGCGTCGGCCTGCGGCTGGGCGGGGACCAGCGCGGGGTCGGCGGTGGTGGCATCGGGATCGGCAGGGAGTTCCTGGCCGTCTTGCAGCAGCAGGGGCGGCGGTAGATCGGGTGCCAGTGGAGCGCTGTCGTCGGGGGCGATGGTTTCGGGGTTGTTCTCCTGAAGCCGCAGTGCCATCGGATCGGCGGTGATCGGTGGTTCCCGCAGCGGCGATTGCAGGCCGTCGCGTTTGGGTGAGCGCTGGCCCTTCGGTTCCCAGATCAAACGCGCCAGGGGCTCGACGCCCTGTTCCATCAGGCGGTTGAAGCCCGCCAGGGCGCGATCGAAGATTTGGGTACCCAGCGATTGGCCGCACTCCAGCGGATTCCCGCAGCTGCGTTTGGCGCTGCGGCTGGCGATCGCTTCCATCAGGTTGCCCTGCAGCGGCATGGCGCGCTTGCTGATGCGCAGCAGGTAGGGCACGTGCACAAAACTGGTGGCGCCGCCGCTGATCCAGTTGGCGTCGTCCTCGGTGAAGCCCTTCACCCCGGGGATGATCAGGCGGCTCTTAGAGGCATGATCGGGCAGGTAGGCGGCCTGCAGGCCACGCCGCCGCGCCAGCGCTTTGGTTTGTTCGAGGGTGAGCCCATCGCGGCTCATCAACACCTCCAGCCGTCCATCGCGCCGCAGCCCCATCACCATGCGGATGCGGGGGAGGTAGTAGCGAATCTGTTGCCCCATCGAGATGCTGTAGGCACCGCGGTAGCTGGCGGGGGGGGCTTCGAGGTCGTTGTAGATGCTGTGCAGGCCGCCGATGAAGCTGTCGTACTCAGCTGCGCGTTCAGGGGTCAGCTCGCCGTAGCCGAAGTCCACCTGGCCGTTGCGGCGGATGCCGATGAACGCCCGCTGGCGGGCAGCGGTGCGGTTGCGCCCGCGCCACACACGGGCGCCGAGCTTGATGTCACCCAGTGGAACGGTGATCTCCTGGCCGTTGTCGTTGACGTGCCGCTCGTACATCGGGCCCGACACGTAGGCCAGGGCGGCGCTGTCTTCAAAGGCGTCCTGCTCGCGGTCCCAGCCTTCCAGCAGGTCGAGCTGCACCTGGCGGGGATCGACATCGAGGGCGTAAACCTCGTCGTTGGGTAGGTAGCGGAAGGCCTCGCCACTAGAGGCGGGCACGCTGATCTCGGAGCCTTGCTGGGGTTCGGGCAGCGGCGGCGCAATGGCCACCAGAAACGCCAGCCCGGCCAGTGGCACGCCGATCGTGAGCCAACGCTTGCGCTGCCACTGCGGCCGCGGGTCCTTGCGACGGGCGGCTGAAGGTGGCGTGGAAGCAGTGTCCAGGTTTTGCGGCCCGTTGCTGCAAATCTACGGGCCGTTGCCGGATCAGGCCTCAGGGCACCGCCAGCACCTGGGCATCGGCGATCACCCAGCGTTGGTAAGCCGGCGACACGGCATAGCCGCCGGTGAGGCTTCCGAAGGCGGGAAGCAACAGCTGGCGCTGCTGGCGCTCCAACGCGAAACAGGGCAAGCGCAGGCGATCACTCCCTTGGCCGAGCACGGCCACCGGATGCACATGGCCCGCCACATTCAGCAGGTCGGCCTCCGGCGGGGTGCAGGGTTCGTGGCTCAGCCAGAGATCGCCGCAGCGCCGCGGCGGCCCTGCCGCAAGCCCTTCCAGCCAGCTGCCCTGATCGTGGTTGCCGCCGATCAGCTCCAGCGGGCAGCCCAGCAACTCCGGTAGGGCCCGGATCTTGCTGCGCAATTCCGCGGTGAGCCCCAGCCGGCTGTGGATCAGATCCCCTAGCACCACCACCCGCTGCGGTTGCAGCTGCGCCGCCAGATCGAGCAGTTGGTTGAGATTGCTCAGGTCTCCGTCGCTGGGCAGCGGGATACCGCTGGCCTGAAAGCTCTCGGCTTTGCCCAGATGCAGATCCGCCACCAGCAGCAGGCCGGTGGCGGCCTGCCACAGCGCCCGCTGGGGCAACAGCTCGAGCTCAGAGGTTTGCCAGTGCAGCCTTGTGGGCTGCATCAGCGCTGACCCATCACGTGTTGGTACGCGGGGCGCTGCTGGGTGGCCGCGATCGTGGCCTGCACCTGGGGGAAGGGGCTGAGGTCGATCTGGGGGAAGAAGATCGGCAGGTAGGCGAGGTAGGCGTTCACGGCACAGTCGGCCACGCTCCAGCTGTTGCCCATCAGCGGCCCCTCGCCGAGCTTGCGATCCAGCACCTCCATCAGCCGCGGAAATTCGCGCTCGCGGTTGGAGGGCACGAACAGCGCCGTGGCCAAGGTGGCATTGGCAAACAGCACCCACTGCTGCGCTAGCCCCCGCTCAGCCGCGTTCTGGCATTCGCCGCCATAGCGCTCGGCCAGATACAGCAGGATCGCTCCGCTTTCAAACAGCTGCAGGCGGCCGCCGGGAAGGGCGGGGTCGTCGTCGACCAGGGCCGGCACCTTGCCGAAGGGATTGATGGCTGTGAAGGCTTCCTGGCGGTGCTCTCCGGCTTCCATGTCGAGCAGCTGCCAGTTGTAGGCAATCCCTTTTTCCTCCATGTACCAGCGCGGCATCGAGGCGCGGCTGCGGGCACCGCCGTACAGGGTGAGGGCCATGGATCCGAGGAAAGACAGCGCAACGGCCCAGTATCGACCCGCTTCGCCTAGCTCCGGTAGTAGTCGATCGCAGCCCAGCGTGTGCTGGCTGGTTCAACTGTGCATTGAATTCTTGCCAGGTAGCGCCTCGCGACAAATGCATTGTTCATTTCGAACAGGGAAAACTCCTGTAGGTGCTGGCATTGACTGCGGATCACATCTGAGCGATCGAAGCGATAGCCATACCGGTCGGCTAGCTGAATCACCTTGTTGAGATCAATGTCCAGGGGTAAATGGGCATCTCCCCATTTCTCAACGGCGCAATCGGCTAATTCTTGGCTGATCACAGGATCTTGTTTGGATCGTGTGATGAACTGCCTGAGTTGTTCCTCTCCGCTCATCCGATCGTCTCCAGTGGCACATAGCCGCCAATCCATTCAATGGCAAAATTCGCGAGGCTGAGATCGCCCGAGAGTCCTGTTAGGTAGTGGTATGTGGGGCCATTGGTTCCAACAATGTTCGAGAGAAGCGTGCCTGTGTCCTGAATCGTCACGGCGCCGTTGTTGAGTGCTTGTTCGATCGACACGATGTTGTAGCTCTGTCCTGCCCTTGTGTTGAACGCCACTTCAAGATTCTGGCTGCCGTTGGTAGCTGGAATCAGCCTGATGATCGGATCTCCCAAGTCGTAGGCTGAATTCTGGGATGAACCGCCGCGATAGCGGAAGAAGGTTGGCTCCTTGGATTCTTGCGGCAACAGCGGTTGGAGTTTCTCGTTGATCTCGCTGTCCAGCAGGTTGGACATCTGTTTGTACGCCCTTTTCTGTCGCCTCGTTGCAATGGGTTCTTCGCCTTGCAGCACCCGTAAGGCTTCTGCCTTTGGATCCAGATTCTTCAGCTCTAGTGGAGCTGCTTTGAAGGGGTTCAGTTGTCCTGTAATCGGATCGATGTTTGGGTAGTAGTCGCCGCCACCAGGGCGCAAGTCATAAAGCTCCCCTTGCCAGTTCTTGGGTTCGTAAGTCTTGTCTTCTGAGTAATATCTAGCGTACTTAAAGTCTTTGGTGCGCACGGCCTGCAGTCTGTTGGGGCCTGGTAGGAGTCCGTGGTCCCAGGCTCCTTGGGGGATGGAGTTGCGAGGGTCTTGCCCTGCATAAATATCGTCGTATGTGTAGAGAACAGACGACTGAACATCCTTGGCTTCATGATCGAGTTTTGATCGTCTGGATGCTCGCTTCAGAATGGATGAGTAGTCGACGCCACTCAGCTGATAATTGTTGATCTGATCCTCGCTGGATCCGTAGAAGTTGGCTACGGTTGGCAGAAAATCGACCAGCGAGACTAGTGCTTTCGATTTCTGCCCACCTTTGAAATAACGAGGATTGGACCAGATCATGGGCACCCGGATCGACTCCTCATAGGCGTTGAACATCTTCTGCACCATGCCGCCGTGAGACATCCCCATCTCGCCATGGTCGGCAGTGCTTACAAACATCGTATTGTTGACTTCGCCTTGCTTGGCAAGTGTATTGATTACTTCTCCCATCTGACTGTCGGCAATCTTCATCAGATTACCGTAGAAATTTAGATAGTTGAGCTTCAGCTCGTCGGTAGGAAGTGGTTGCCCTCCCGCTTGAGCAAGCAGCCACTCTCGCTGAATCTGTGGTTTGTAGTTGCCTGAAAAGTCGTACCCGTTAGCACTCATTGATCCTCTGATCGGTTCATCCACTGTTGGCGGTAGGATGTTGATATCTCCTTCGATGATGTCTTCCGAGTAGCCAAAATAGGTCTCTGGATCTCCTTCACCCCAGCTGAGTGGGTATGAGAGCACGTCGTGCGGGTTGACAAGAGACACCACCATGGCAAACGGTTTCGTGTTGCCAGAGTTGATTCGGTTATCGAGCCAGCTTGTTGCTTCGCTGATGAAACGCGTGTCGTTATCGGCATAGCCGCCGCCAGCGTTCTTCGGATCCATGTCTTGCCCGGCATCGGGGCCTTGCCAGCCCTCAAAGTCGTACTCAGTCATGTCCTGGTAGACGACTTCGTCGTCAACCGTCGTGAATGTTTTGCTGAGATGTGTCTTGCCAAAGAATGACACGTCATAACCGAGGTCACCCAGAACCGTGCCGAGTGTTGGTAGGTCTGGATTCAGCTGAACCTCAGAATCTAGAATTGGATTCTCTATATCGCTCAACAGCAGGTCAAGCTCGTGCTGAGCTGGATATTTGCCTGTAAAGAAAGTCGCCCTCGCCGACGAGCACATCGCCGTATTGGTGAAGGAGTTTTCGAATGAGAGGCCATTGTCGAGTAGCCATTGCCGTGTGGGCAGGTTCTCCTTGGCCCAATTGCGCGGCAGCCATAGGTCTTCTGGTTTGACCTGATCTCTGATGAAAATCACAAGGTTTTGTGGCTGGTCTGTTGCCTCCTCGGATTGATGAATGGAGCGGGCAGCTCTGCGAATATCCTTTTTGCTATCAAGCGTTTTAATGCCGATATCTTTGGCGACACTGATATAATCCTTTGTTAGGAGTAGATCCTGATCGTTAAGCTTGCTCTGCTTTTGTTGGAGCAGCTTATAGACCGATTTCACGTCCTTGGAAGGTTTGATCTGCATGCCTGCATCGCCGATGTTCCCGCGCAATTGGGTGTTGGGCATGGGGCTGACAGCTTCTCTCCATAGCTTTCTCATGTCCCAGGGCTTTGTCAATCATCCTCTGACGACTTCACAGATTGTGTTGTTGTACGTTTGAAGCGGTTTCCGGGACCGTTCCACACCCCTGATGCGATTCGGCGGCTGTGACGCACCTGCCGCGCGTGGCCCACGTACACCCACGCCTCGATGCCATCGGTCAGATGGTGAAGCTGCCGCTCGTAGAGCCTCGGCACGCCTTCGAAGCGGTCCAAGTGCGCGAGGAGCTTCGGGCCCACCCGGTAGACCTCACCAGTAATCGTGCAGCCTGCTTCGCTGCTGCGGATCGCCATGGGGAAGGGGCCCAGGTCGTGCAGCGTTAAGCCCTCTATGCGGGCCTCGCAGAGCCAGGCAGCACCCTGTAGTTCACGGTGGTTGGCCATGTGGCGTTTGAGGCTGCCGTACACGAACACCAAGGCGTCAGAATCAGCGCTGTTTCCGGCTCGCTCCATGACGATTGCTCTTCTGATCGCGTTGGCCGGTTCGCTCGGCTTGATGGCCGTGATTGTGCGCCGTCTTGAGCGGTCCTGAGCTCTGCTGTTCGCGCGGACAAAGGATGTCGATCACGGCGTCGGCATTCACGGTGCGGATCGCTCCGCTATCGACGCAGGCGATCTGAAACAGCGAGTTGGCGCTGCAGCGCGCGCCTCCCTCGGCGTGGATCACCTGGCCCGCCCACCAGTCGCCTGTGTTGCGCACGGCAACCAGATCGCCCACACGGACCGCTAGAAATCGCGGGTCATCCATTCGCCATTCGCGCCGAAGTACAAGTGTACTGGTATGACGGTGTTTTGCGGCTTGGTTGCCCGCCTACCCAGGCGGGCTCAGTGTGTGGTGGGTTAACTGCGTTACCGTTTTGCGTTCCAGATTCCTTCAGGCTGCGCCCGCTTTGGTGCTTGGTCTGAGCCTTCAAGGTCAGGCTGCCCCCACGGTTCAAGTGCTCAATGGCAACATCACGCAGGCCGAAGTGGTGGCTGCCCAGAAGGGCTGGTGCCAGGCCCTATTGAAGATTAGTGCTGCCTATGCCAGCGGTGGATTCAGCCAGGCTAAAGCCACTGCAGAGGCTGTAATCGATCAGGCCTATGCCTACCAATTCGGTCCTGTGGCGTTCAAGCCCACCCTTGCTTCAGGAGCGCACACCTTCCGCGCGACCCGCGCTGGCGCCCTGGCCTATTTCGTAGGGGGCAATCCGGATTTCCCTGGCGACAAGGGTTTCGCAATCAAGCCCTGGCGCTCCTGCGAGGTCACCAATCAGGTGATCCAACTGAATGGGAGCTATGCCAACACCATGGGCAATGTGAGCTTCAAGGATGTCGCTGGCAAAACCACCACAGTGGATAAAACCTGGGCCTTCATGAAGGAGCCTGATGGCTCGATCAGGATCGTGTTGCATCACTCCTCGTTGCCATTCGAGGGCTGAACCATTCAACGGATCTAGCGCCTGATGCGTTCGATCCCAGCTGTCGTCAGGGGCACGGGGGCGAACCCAGTGCCCCCTTCTTCATGCCTGCAGCGTGGCGCTGGATCAGGGCGAATGTGCTCTGCAGAACTTGGTGCAGGGCGTTTGCTCTTGGCATGGTGGGAGGCCCTGGCGTTGGTTCCCATGAGCTGGTCTGAGCTGGACGACTGGTGTTAGAGGCGTAGGCGGGCCCTTAGGCACTGCCGGTCGCGCAAGCAATTGATCCTGGCGGCTAGGCGCCTTGGTTATCAGATCACCCGCACTGATCTTCAGCGTGCCTGGCAAGAGCACCAGCAGCTGGAGCAGGAGGCTCAGTAGGGCAGGGTGAAACCCGACTGCATGCTCTTGAAATCGAGCATCACCCAGGTGAGCCACACCAGCAGGGCGATCACGCCGGACACGGCCGCCACCCGACCTGCCATGCGCAGCACCAGTTCCATCAGGCTGATCTCTTTCACGGGCGGCAGCGTTCAGATCTCCACTATGAATGGTTCCGCCGCGATCAAGGGATCGGCAACCGTGCTTTTAGGCCTGGCGCTGTTCAGCGTTGCCCTTCCGATGCCGACGGCAGAGGCTGCACAAGGCGCTGAATGTCCAGAGCAGGTTCGCTTCCAGATTGATGCGCTGTATCGCTGGCAGCTTGAGCGCCAGCAGCAGTCGGGCCCGATCCAGATCTTCAGCCAGCGCCAGCGCTTCACGCCGCAGCTCTACCGACTGCTACAGCGTGCCTATGACCTCACGCCCGCCGATGGTCGGTTTGTTGATTTCGACCTTTTCAGCGGCTCCCAGGTGACCACCTTCAGCGCCACCTTGCAGGGGTGCCGCCAAGAGCAGGTAGACCTGCTTTCTGCGCGCGTGGCTGTGCAGGCGGGGCTGGTAGGTCGCAGGGCTGAGCGGCCGATGCAGCTGCACTACGTGTTTCGCCAATCGCCCAGCGCTGGTTGGCGTATCGCCGACATCATCTACCCCAATGCACCATCGTTTCGCCTGACCACCTACCTACGGACGCTGCTGGAGGATCAGTCGTGAGCGTTGCTGACATGGGCCTGCCGGTGGCATTGGTGCAGCTCTGTGCCACCGAGGATGCGGAGCTGAATCGCCGCCAAGCCGAAGTGTGGCTGGAGCGGGCCATGCAGCCCGCCCCAGGCCGCGTGAAGCCACGATTGGTGATGCTGCCTGAGGTGTGGAACGCGCCCTATGCGGCCGATCGCTTCGAGGCCTATGCCGAGCCGATTCCACAGCCCGGTGCCAACCTGGTGGAGAGCCCGTCGCCCTCCCTCGCACTGGTAGCGCGCATCGCCCGGCGTCACGGGGTGGCGGTGATTGCCGGCTCGATTCCTGAGCAGGGATCGCACGGGCGGATCTACAACACGGCCACGCTGATCAACCCCCAGGGTGTGTTGCTGGCCAAACACCGCAAGCTGCACCTCTTTGATGTGGATGTGCCGGGCGGGATCTGCTTCCGTGAATCCGACAGCCTTACGGCAGGGCATGCCCTCACGGTGCTCAGCGGCAGCGGCGATCCGCTTGGCACCGGCGTGGAGGAGCCGCCCGCTCTCGGGCTGCTGATCTGTTACGACATCCGCTTCCCTGAGCTGGCTCTGCTGATGCAGCAGAGGCATGGTTGCTCGCTTTTGGCTGTTCCAGCTGCGTTTAACACCACCACGGGCCCCCGCCACTGGCATCTGGTGATGCGTGCCCGCGCAGTGGATACCCAGTGCTTTGTGATGGCCTGCTCCAGTGCAAGGCCAGCTGGTGATGGCTATCCCAGCTATGGCCATTCCCTGGTGGTGGATCCATGGGGAACGGTGATTGCTGAAGCTGGAGAGGGAGAGCAGCTGCTCGATGCCGAGCTGGATCTCAGCCAGGTGGGCCTGGCGCGCCGGGCCATTCCCACCAGCCTCCAGCGCCGAGGCGATGTGTATCGGTTGAGCGAGATGAAGCTCACTTCATGAACAGCGATTGCGCTGGGTGAAGAGCGATGTCGATCCGCGGCTGCCCCTTGCCGCTGGCCTTTTGCCGATCCATCGTGATGGCAACGGGATTCGGAGGCGCCATTGATGGACGACACCCCCCCTGAGCACCAATTAGGAGCGCGCTGACGATCCGGCCCCTGCTCCAACACTCTCAACGGATCTCTGACGCCCCCCGTGCGCGATTGATTCGCGCCATCCACCGCGCCGTTTCAGGTGCCCCGGATTCAGTGGGACGTCCCCATCGACACCTGGCCCCAGGTGCCAGCGCCGGCAGCTCCGCCCTACAACTGAAGAGTGAAGACCGGATCCAAGGATCACGGTTGTTCTCATCGCATCATTCACGCAACGCTGGCCCCACATCTGCGGGCCCATCAGCTGAGCAGACAAAGCCCGGGGCGCACGCTCCGGGCTTTGTTGTGTTTCCTCGAGCTCTGTCCTAGGGGTTAGCCACGTGTGTGTTGCCGATGCGGCTGCTTGTGTTGGGTGTGCTGTTGCTTGGCTCTGCGGCCTCGGCACAAGACCTCTCTGGCTTTGCCCAGCAGGCGCAACGATGCCGTGACACGGGCGGCGCGGCGGCGTGCCGTGCCGCTCTCGATCAATCCCATCGGCTCAAAAACTGGGCGGAGGCCCGCAAGCTGTGGCGTTGCTACACCGCCGTGCTTGGGGCCGAGGCCGAGATGATCGCGGCCAGTTCCACTTCACGCCAGCCACAGACGGCCACAGAGGCCTGGCAAGAGATGCGCATGACCTGCGCTCGCTGATGGATCCCACTTGACCTATTGATTGCTCGTTGCTGCTGGTGTGACGTTGTTTGAGCTCATCAGGCAGGTGTTCTGCCACCCCACCTCCAGGCTTTCGTTGGGGCAAGCCGGATCATGAGAGGCAGGCACGGTATCTGTTCCCCAGCGCAGCGATCCTGTGCGTGAGAACAGACCAGTGCGGGGGCACTTGTTGCCTTTGCCAGCCAGATCTCGTTCATGGCCGTCGGAGCTGAGGATCATCCGGGTGAGCACACCGCCGCTTGGGGATTGGCAGATCACGCGTGTGCAGTAGCCCGCCCCTGAGTAGGCATGACCTGCGGGACATGCGTTGAGCAGCGCTGAACCCTGGCGCTGTTGGATCTCAATGCACCCGGCGTAGTCGCGGGCGTCCATGCACCGTTTGTGCAGTTCAGGATCGATATCAGCTTCTGCCGGAAGCACCCCAGCCAGCAGCAGCAACAAGGCAAAGCCGGATGCTCTAAGCAACACAACCAATGGATCGATCCAGAAACCGTAGCCCTATCGCACCTGCGCTATGACGTGGGGGATTGCAACCTGAAGCTTGATGAGCGTTCCTGCACTGCCAGCTGTGGTGAGCCTCGTGGCGCTGATCACCTACCAGGGCACAGCGATGGCAGTGGGTCAGGCGCGGGTGAAGCACAAGGTGTTGCCCCCGGCGATGACGGGCCCGGAGCCGTTTGAATGCGCACTGCGGGTTCAGCAGAACACGCTGGAACAGTTGGTGTTCTTCTTGCCGGTGTTCTGGTTGGCGGCTCTGATGAGCAGCGAAACATGGGCAGCGTTGTTGGGATTTATCTGGGTAGGCGGCCGAGTGGCCTACGGCGTGGGCTATCGGCTGGCGCCCAACAAGCGCGGCCCTGGTTTTGGGATCAGTTTTCTCTGTTCGATCGCTCTGCTGGTGATGGCACTCGTAGGGGCCTTCAGCCAGGGATGAGCTGGTCCAAGCTTGGAGCGCTCACCAGCGACGTGATCAGCCTCATCCCTGTGGCTAGCTGACGCAGCGGCAAACCAAACAGGAGGCTGGCGACATCGATCACAACGAAGGCGACCACGCATCCCCGGCAGCAACTTCCGCAGTGTAACGAAAGATTGCGCACTCGTTAAGGAACGTGTTGTGCGCTGGGTTGGGACTTAACCCTGGCTCACGCTCACGCCCATGGGCGCGCAGAGGTAGGTCTGGTCACCGATGCGATCGATCGATCCATCAAGGGCGCTGGTGGCACCGGCCAGAAAGTCAATCACCCGCTGAGCTTCCGCTGGGTCCACTTGCTCCAGCTGCAGCACCACGCAATGCCGCGCACGCACGGCCTCCACGGCTTGTTGGGCATCGGCCAGGGTGAGGCAGCGCACGATCGTGACCTGCGGCAGCCACACCCCGAACGGTGTGTTCATGCCTTCAAGGGGTGCACAGATCAAAGCGATCGGCGTTCATCACCTTCACCCACGCTGCTGTGAAGTCGGCCACAAATCGCCCAGTCCCATCGCTTTGGGCGTACACCTCGGCGATCGCTCGGAGCTGCGAGTTCGAGCCAAACACCAGATCGGCGCGTGTGGCCGTCCAGCGCTTGCTGCCATCGCTGCGTCGTCGCCCTTCAAACAGCTCACCGTGCTCATCGCTGGGTGCCCAGGTGGTGCCCATATCGAGCAAGTTCACAAAGAAGTCGTTGCTCAGCACGCCAATCCGCTCCGTGAAAACGCCATGGCGAACGCCATCGGTGTTGCCTCCCAGCACTCTTAGACCGCCCACCAGCACAGTCATCTCCGGCGCACTGAGGCCGAGCAGCTGGGCTCGGTCGATCAGGAGGTGCTCAGCGGTCACGCTCATTGGCCCTGTCTGCCAGTTGCGGAAGCCATCGGCCTGGGGCTCCATCACGGCGAAGGAGGCGATGTCGGTCTGCTCCTGGCTGGCATCCATCCGCCCTGCTGTGAAGGGCACCAGCACGGGATGGCCCGCGGCTGCGGCGGCCATTTCAACGCCCACACCACCGGCAAGCACGATCAGGTCGGCCAGCGAAACACGCATGCCTCCCTTGCAGGAGGCATTGAATGCCTGCTGGATGCTCTCGAGGTAGCCGATCACCTTGTGAAGCTGCTGTGGCTGGTTCACAGCCCAGGCGCTCTGCGGTGCCAGGCGCACCCTGGCACCATTGGCACCACCGCGTTTGTCGGAGCCGCGGAAGGTTGAAGCGGAGGCCCAAGCGGTGCTCACCAGTTCTGTCAGGCTCAGGCCGCTGCGCTGGATCCGCTGCTTGAGATCAGCGATGCCTGCCTCATCCACCACGGGGTGATCGAGGGCGGAGATTGGGTCCTGCCAGATCAGCTCCTCGGAGGGCGCCTCGGGCCCTAGGTAGAGGCTGCGAGGGCCCATGTCGCGATGGGTGAGCTTGAACCAGGCGCGCGAGAAGGCTTCGGCGAAGGCCTCGGGGTTCTGATGGAAATGGCGCGAGATCGGCTCGTAGATCGGATCGAAACGCAGCGACAAGTCCGCTGTGGTCATCATCGGCGGATGCTTGATGCCCGGGCGGTGGGCATCGGGGATCATGTGTTCTTCGCGGCAATCTTTGGCTTGCCACTGCCAGGCGCCGGTGGGGCTCTTGATTAGCTCCCACTCGTAGCCGAAGAGCATGTCGAAATAGCCCATGTCCCAGCGGGTGGGGTTGGGCTTCCAGGCCCCCTCGATGCCGCTGGTGGTGGTGTCGGCCCCTTTGCCGCTGCCATGGCGGTTGTGCCAACCAAGGCCCATCTCCTCCATCGGAGCCCCCTCCGGCGCCGGACCCACCAGATCCTCAGGACCGGCGCCATGGGCCTTGCCGAAGGTGTGGCCGCCGGCCGTGAGTGCCACAGTTTCTTCGTCATTCATGGCCATGCGTGCGAAGGTTTCGCGCACATCGCGGCCGGATGCCACTGGGTCGGGCTCGCCGTTGGGGCCTTCAGGGTTCACATAGATGAGGCCCATCTGCACAGCGGCCAGCGGGTTCTCGAGCTGGCGATCGCCGCTGTAGCGCTCATCGCCAAGCCAGGTGGTTTCGTTGCCCCAGTAGATGTCTTCCTCCGGCTGCCAGATGTCGGCGCGGCCACCGGCGAAGCCAAAGGTGGGTAGGCCCATCGATTCGAGGGCGCACGTGCCGGCCAGGATCATCAGATCGGCCCAGGAAATGCGGTTGCCGTACTTCTGCTTGATCGGCCAGAGCAGGCGGCGAGCTTTGTCAAGATTGCCGTTGTCGGGCCAACTGTTGAGCGGGGCAAAGCGTTGATTGCCGGTGCCACCACCACCACGGCCATCGGCAGTGCGATAGGTACCGGCGCTATGCCAGGCCATGCGGATGAACAAGCCGCCGTAATGGCCCCAGTCGGCTGGCCACCACTCCTGGGAGTCGGTCATCAAGGCGAGCAGATCCTGCTTGAGGCCCTGGTAGTCGAGCTGCTGAAAAGCCTGGCGATAGTTGAACGTATCGCCGAGGGGACTGGCGGACGGATTGTGCTGATGCAGGATCGCCAGGTTCACTTGTTGCGGCCACCAGTCGCGGGCTGAAGGCCCACGGCCGGCCACGGGCATGGGCGCAGCGTTGTGGCCGCTGAAGGGGCACTTCCCGAGCTCGGTCATGGTTGGGCACTGGCGTTCGCTACCCCTCAGCCTGCTGAGATTGAGCCCGTTGTCCAGTACTTCACACGTTCTGCATGACTGTTGAGATAGGTCTGCACCGCTTCTTCAGCTGTGCTGCGATGGGCTTGCAGCAGCACAGCTGTGAGTTCCTCGTCTGGAATTCGAAAACGGGTGAGAAAGTTCGCCACATTTGGGGCTGCGCTGCTGAGGCCACTGCGCCCCAGCGCGTGGATCCATTCGACACCTCCGAAGACCAACAGCGGATCATCGAGGAAGCGCAGGTTGTAGCGCGCAAACATCCAATGCGGCATCCAGCTGGTCACAACAATCCAGCGACGCTCACGGATCGCTTGATCGAGCACAGCTGTCATCGCCGCACTGCTGGAGGCCACCAATTTGATGTCGTTGAGTGTGTAGTCGCGCAGGGCGACCTCCGATAACTGGTTCAGGCCAGAACCAGGATCGATGCCCTGCACCTGATTGTTGAACCGTGCGGCGATCTCCGGTCGCTGCAGGTCGGTGATGCTTTTTACCGCGTCGGTATCGACGTAATCCGGCACCACCCATCCCAGCTGACCTGAGTACATGGGCCCGAAATCCACCACTCGATCCCGAACCCGTTTCCAGTAATCGCGATGGGTGAGCGGTAACCATGCCATCAGCATGAGGTCGAGATCGCCCCGTGCGACAGAGGCGTACTGGATTCCGATGTCGGCCATGACCCGCTGCACGGGTTGTTCGAGCTGGGTTTCGATCAGTTCTTTGGCCATGAGGCTGATCACATCCGCATCCGCCCAGGGTGACCAGCCGAGTCGCAAGGTTTGGATCGAGTCGTTCGTTTGCGTACCCATGGCGTTGGGGCGGCCACCGATGCCGTGATCGTTCTCCTGTGATCGACCACGCCGGTCTTTCTGGCTCAGCTGCACCATGCTGGCCATCGATGCACCGGCCAGACTCAGCCCCCCAACCAGTGCGGCACGCCGGCTCCAGCGTTTGTCGTTGCTCATCGAGTTCTCCTTTGCGGGGTTTTCGAGAGGCCTTGGGTGAGTCGATCGAGGATCACTGCGAGGATCACTACCGCAATCCCACCTTCAAATCCCAGGCCTACATCCAGCTGCTGAATGCCTCTTAACACCACATCGCCAAGTCCGCCACCACCGATCATTGAGGCGATCACCACCATGGAAAGGGCCAGCATGATTGTTTGATTCACGCCGGTCATCACCGTTGGCAGAGCATTCGGCATTTGCACTAGCCACAGCATCTGGTGTTCACTGCAGCCAAAGGAGCGTCCTGCTTCGATCAGATCTGCTGGTACCTGGGTGATGCCGAGATGCGTTAGGCGCACCACAGGGGGCATGGAGAAGATCAGCGTCGCGATGATCGAGGGCACGGCGCCTGTGCTGAACAGCATCACCGCCGGAATGAGATACACAAAGGCCGGCATCGTCTGCATCAGATCAAGGCCGGGCCTCACCACGCTCCACACCATTGGAAAGCGGGCCGAGAGAATTCCCAGCGGTAAGCCGATCAACAAGGCGAGCAGGGCTGAGGCGAGTACCAGTGCCAGAGTGGCGATCATGGGCTGCCAGAGCCCTAGGGCTAGAACCAGGTTGAGACCCAGCAGAGCAAACAAACTGAAGCCGCCTCCCACGAGTCGCCAACCGATCAGCGCGATCACAGGAGCCAACACCCATGCGGGCGGCAGGCTCAGTACGGATTCGAACAGCGATGCCAGCAGCTCAACCGTGAGTTGAACTAGACCAAAGAACCACTGTCCATGTTCCAGTAGCCACGCAACAATCGCATCTACGGCCAAGCCCAGAGGGCCTGCCTGATTTACAGCCGCAAGGGTGCTCAACATGGGCAACCTTGTTGGAGTGCTTGGAGTAATCGTCTGGGAGTGATCACGCCAAGCAATCGCTGATCCCTGTCCAGCACAGGGGTGGGGTAGGGAGTCTGGGCAACCTGATCCATCGCCTCTCGAATCAATGTTCCCTCCAGGAGATGGACCGCCTGTGAAGCTGGGATCCATCCACCTTCAGCTGCGATCACTCCGTGGAATCTGCGCTGACCATCCACTACATAGCTGAGCTTGGGGATGGCTTGCACATCGGGTCTACTGGCCCCCTCTGGCAGTGCCAGTGTCGGCGGAGTTGGATCAACGATCAGTTCCACTGGCAGCACGGAGGCTGCATCAACATCTTGAAAAAAGTGACGCACCTGAGGATTGGCCGGCTGTTGCAGCAGATCTTGGGCAGTGCCGCACTGCAGCAGCTGTCCGTCTTTCATCAGGGCGATGCGATCGCCGATGCGAATGGCCTCATCAAGGTCGTGGGAGATGAAGACAATCGTGCGCTGTTGCTCGCTTTGCAGCTCGAGTAGCAGGGTCTGCATGTCGCGGCGGATCAGTGGATCGAGCGCTGAAAAAGCCTCATCCATCAGCAGGATCGGAGGGTCTAAAGCAAGAGCTCTCGCTAGCCCTACCCGCTGTTGCATCCCACCGGAAAGTTGTTGGGGCCAGCGCTCGTGCTGATCGCCCAGTCCCACTCGCTCGAGCGCCTGTTTCGCCTTGGCCTGCCGTTCCTGCCGAGGTACGCCGGCCACTTCCAGTCCAAAGGCTGCGTTGTCGAGCACGTTGCGGTTTGGGAATAGGGCAAACGACTGGAACACCATGGCCATCGCAGAACGGCGCAGCTTCTGCAGGTTGCGTGATGAGAGTTGATCTAGAGGTTGCTCGCGCACCACCACCGCACCCGAGCTGGGACGGATCAGACCATTGATCATCCGCAAAAGCGTGGACTTGCCAGATCCGGAAAGCCCCATCACCACGAAGACCTCACCGGCTTCGATCTGGAGAGAAACCTCGCGAACAGCCGCGTTGCCCCCCGGGAACACCTTGGAGACCGCCTGGAGTGTGATCTCAGCACTCACCTGCAAGCGTCTCATCTGAGCTCAAGCTAGCGCTCTTTCTGTTGGTGAGAACTGGCCATGCGCAGTTGGTTGCACATCAGAAGCTTTATGTTTTTGATATATCTGCTTCGATCCGTTGCTCTCATTTGGATGTGGCTGCTTGGGTAAATGTGCTTGCAGCCATAGTGGTTGGCGCTGAGATGACGTTTTGGCTCTGCTGACTAGGGTTGGCATCAATGGGCTCATGTATGACATCCACTCAGCCATCTCAGCGCGATATTCAGAAGTTCGGTGATGCTCCGGAGAGTGTGCGGGAGACCGACCACTATCAACAGGAGTATGTCGAGCAATTCGCTGAGCGCTGGGATCGATTAATCGATTGGGAAGCCAGGGCTGAGGCGGAAGGCGACTTTTTTATTCGGCTGCTCCATGAGCATGGGGCTCAATCGGTGCTTGATGTGGCTACGGGAACCGGTTTTCACTCGGTTCGTTTGCTGAGTGAAGGCTTTGATGTGGTGAGTGCTGACGGCAGCCCCAACATGTTGGCCCGTGCCTTTCGTAATGCACGACAGCGTGATCAGTTACTGCGAACAGCCCAGGCGGACTGGCGATTTCTCAATAGGGACATTCATGGCACCTTTGATGCGGTGATCTGTTTGGGTAATTCGTTTACCCACTTATTTCGAGAGCGGGATCGGCGCAAGGCGCTTGCTGAGTACTACGCAGTGCTCAAGCACAATGGTTTGCTGATCATCGATCACCGTAATTATGACCGCTTACTTGAGAATGGCGTTGCGGTTCGCCAGGGTAAAGGGAATGTCTACTGTGGGGAAGATGTGTGCGTTGTCCCAGATTGTGTTGATGAAGGTTTGGCGCGTTTCCGTTATTCCTTCAGTGATGGAAGTATCTATCACTTAAATATGTTCCCTTTGCGCTACGGCTATGTGAGAAGGCTGATGCGAGAAGTTGGTTTTCAGCGCATCACGAGCTATGGAGACTATCAGCTGGGAAACGATGATCCAGACTTCTACGTGCATGTGGCTGAGAAGGAGTACCGCTTTGATGGTGACACAACGGTGATTTGAATGTTGGATGCAGCAGATCTCACGGCGGCTGAGCAAACAGCTGCCACCTATTACAACAGCGATGATGCTGATCAGTTCTATGCCCACGTTTGGGGTGGTGAGGACATCCATATCGGTCTCTACGAGGGAGATCATGAGTGCATTGCAGCGGCCAGTCGTCGCACGGTTGAGGCCCTTGCGAGGCTGATCGGTCCGCTAGAGCCAGGCAGTGTGGTCGTGGATCTGGGATCTGGTTATGGCGGTGCAGCCCGTTATTTGGCATCTACACACCAGCTTCGTGTGGAAGCTGTGAATATCTCCTCGGTAGAAAATGATCGCCACCGAACGCTTAATCACAGGAGTGGCTTACAAGGCCTCATTAGAGTTCATGACGCCTCCTTTGAAGCGGTTCCTTTGCCGAATGGCTGCGCTGATGTGGTGTGGAGTCAGGATGCGATTCTTCATGCTGGGGATCGCCAGCAAGTACTCCGTGAAGCTGCACGCTTACTCAAGCCGGGGGGGGTGCTCGTCTTCACCGATCCGATGGCTGCCGATGGCGTGACCACAACGGATTTATCCGCCATTCTGCAGCGGATTCATCTGGCTGATCTGGGATCACCGGATCGCTACTGCAGCTGGGGTGCTTCGGTGGGATTGGAGAGGGAGGTGTGGGATGAACAAACCGCCATGCTGGTTCGTCATTACACACGGGTGCATGAAGAGCTTCTGCGCAGAACGTCTGAGCTGAAGGTTGTGATCAGCATCGACTACATGCAGCGCATGGCCGCTGGTCTGCAGCATTGGATTGATGGTGGGGAATCGGGCCGGCTCAGCTGGGGCTTAATGCGCTTCCGCAAACGTCCTCTCGATTGCTTGGTTCTGGGCGGTGGTGAATAATCTATTGCCTTAACGCGAGCCTGCCACGTTGATCAAGTTCGTGGGCGTACTCGGTCCAAACCCCCTGCCCCCAGTAGCGGAAACAGCTGGTTTCTAGCAACATGAGATGTAGCAGTGCTTCTTGGTATGCGGGTGTTTGGGTTATCGATGCGTCCTCGGCGACCAGTGAATCAAATTTTTGATGAAAAGCAGCGCTGAGCTGCTGCATCGGCCCAAGCACATTGTCATAACCCTCCACCCAGCTGAGGTTGTTGGTCCAGGAGGCACCTTCCATGGAAAAGCCTGCGTCGGCGGCGGTACAGGTTTTGATTGCTGCTTCGACTGCCGCCGCCCCTTGGCGCCCTTCCAACTGCTGCCAGAGCTGATGCTGACGCACCGCCTGAATCGAAGGCCAGTGTCTTTCTGAATTGTTCAACAGCTCCAGATACTCGCTGCCGTTCATCGCAACGGTGAGCGGCTGATCGCGCAGCGTGTGATGGGCCTGGATGAAGGCTGATGGGAATTCATTCATCATCACGCCTCCGTTTTCTCCATCGGCAATCTGTGCCACCAGCGGCGGCACCATCTGATCGGCCAAGGGCAGAGGGGCCATGCCCAAAGCTTCGTAGCAGGGTTGCATCTGACCAACCAATTTGGTGTCGGATCCCTGGGTTTTGATCAAGGCGGTGATGCTCACCTGCTCCCCATCGCTGTTGCGAGCCACGAGCTGATTGGGGAGGTAGCGCTGCTGGTGGCTTAGGGCTGAACCATCGAGGTTTTCCACGCTGTGCTCCTGCACGAGCAGCCACTGGTAACCGCACTCCTTCAGGGCCTTCACGAAGGCATAAAGGGTGTCGGGGTGGTTGGGCAGATGCATTTCCGGTGGGGAAAATCCCCGCACGCGGCTGAGGGCTTCGCTGCCGAATAAGGCGGAAAATTGGTGTTGCCAGGCCTGGATCTGTAGCTTGAGATCAGGAATGGGGGTGGAGGGCGCCACGGCATGACCCCAGAAGCTCCCGAGCCACTCCACATGGCGCTGCATCACTGCATCGCAGGTCAGATAGCGCAGGGCATCAAGGATGTCGCGCCGGCCCATCTGCTCGAATCCCCAGAGCAGAGTGCCGGAGTAATCCAGCATGATGCGCGGCCTACAGCCATCTTGAATCAGTTGCGGAATCAACGCCGCCATGCGTTTGTAGCAGTGGGCGAATGGTTCAGCGTTGTGGTTATCCCCCTCACCGGGATGTTCAACCATGTATTGCAGATGGGAGATCAACCCACCGTCCCCGCCTGCAGGGATGGTGGGCTGATGCATATGCAGCGCACAGCAGAAGCAGGAGTTGATCTCCTCGAGCCTCCAGCCAGGCTCCGGGCCTGCGGTGACTGGAGGGCGTTGCATCACGGCCAGCAGCTCGGCCTCCCGGCCGGAAATCGGGGGAAGCACGGCGATTTGCAGGAGTCACTGTCCTAGCGCGCTGTTGTGCATCCCCTTTGGCGGAAATGCGCTCACCTGTTGCAACGGAGACCATGCCGCGTCGCCCGCAGGTTGAGTGTGGACCTTTCGCAGGCTCCGTTTTCATGACCACCTGTCAGTACCGCAACTGCCGCGAAAGCCTTGTGGTGCTGCGTTGCGTGGGAGCTGATCAGCATTTCCAGGAAAAAGTAATCTTTCCGTTTGAGAGCTGGTGTTTCGATTGCCCCACAGGCAGCCGCATTGATGTGTGGGCCCATGGCATCAGCGGGGTTGAGCTGTTGGAGACACTCCCAGCTGAAGCGCTGCGCGCGCATGAGCCCTGACTGGGCTCAGCGCTCCTCGCGCACCCGCTTCACCGCCAGTCCCGCTTCAGTTGCGGTCACGGCGGACAGCACCAGTAGCCCTATCAGGCCCACCAGCTGGTTTTGCACTGCGGTTTCGGCATCGGCGTTCTGGCCTAGGGCGGCGCCGGCCACAAACCAGGCCGTCGCGAGGGCCGATGTGATCCAGTAAGCCTTCCAGCGGCGTTGATAGAGGTAGCCGGCACCCAGCCCGGGCACCACATTCAGCAGCGCTGCCACCCAGCCGGCGGAGGAGGCCAGGATCTGCTGGGGAGTGGGAGAGGGGTTGCTCATGCGCGTTTCTGGTTGGCGGCGTAGAGCACGGCCCCTCCGGCCACCACCGTGAGGATGCCGGTGCTGAGCAGGAAGCCAGTGAGCAGCAGCAGCCCGATCAACGAGCCCAGCAGCGACATCTTCACGCGCAACAGCTTGGATTTGATCAACATCACCAGCAGAAGCATCACGGTGGCTTTGAGGCCAGCGATCTTCGCTGCGCTGATCGGACAAAACGGATTCAGAAGAAGCATGGCCGCAGAGTCTGCCTCTTCACTCTGTCGAAGTTGGCGGCGGGTTGCGGATGGCTGCCAGGCTGGGACCACTTGATTGGATCATCCATGCTGCGTCTGCTGTGCAGCGTCCTGGCGACCGTGTTGCTTCTCTTCGGTTCTGCCGTGCCGGCTTGGGCTGAATTCGTGTTGCCGCCGCTGCCCTACGCCCCTGATGCGCTCGAGCCGGTCATTGATGCCACCACGATGACGATCCACCACGACAAGCACCACGGCGCCTACGTGGCCAATCTCAACGGCCAGATCAAGGGCAATCCGCCGCTAGCCAAGCTCAGCCTTGACGCGCTTCAGGGGCAGATTTCACGCTTTCCCGTGGCGGTGCGCAACAACGGTGGCGGCCACTGGAATCACACCCAGTTCTGGGCAGTGATGGCACCGGCAGGCGAGGGCGGCGAGCCATCGGCTGCACTGTTGGCAGCGATCGAGGCCAGCTTCGGCTCGCTGCAGGCGATGCAGACCCAGTTCGGCCAGGCGGCTGCCGCTCGCTTTGGCTCAGGTTGGGCCTGGCTGATCCGCACCGATGACGGTGCTCTGGCCATCACCAGCACGGCGAATCAAGACAACCCTCTGATGGATCTGCCTGGTGTTGAGCGGGGCGCCCCCTTGCTTGGGCTTGACGTCTGGGAGCACGCCTACTACCTCAAGTACCAGAACCGTCGGCCCGACTACATCACGGCCTGGTGGGATCTCGTGAACTGGAACGAAGTGAACCGTCGCTACGACGCTGCAGCATGACCGGCAACGTACAAGCGATCGGTTTTCTGCTCACCTGGGTGCTGGGTTGGGGCATCGGTGGCTCCCTGATCGATGCCGGCCTGATCAACGCAGGCCTCTACTCATTAGAAACAGGCCAGCTGGGCACCGCAACCACTTTTGTGGTGTGGACAGTGATTTGGGGTGGTGGCGGTGTGTGGCTCTACCGCTACTGGACCAAGAGCGATGCCGCCTGATTCGATTCGTGGGGCAGAGGGCAAAGCAGCGGCATTGGCAGGCGGTAGGTGCGCCAGTCTCCATTCGCTGCACAAACTTCCACACCGATCAACTGCTGCTGTGGCTCGGAGCCGGTGTGCTCCAACCAGGCGACCGCGTCTCCGATTGCATCATCCAAGCTGGCGTAGCAGTCGTCGAGCTGGCGATGCGGTTCAAAACAGGCGTCGATCAGTCTGTAGGCCCGTTGCATCGCCATCTCCTCAACATCGTCTAGATGGCCATGTTCAGCTGAGCAACTGGACCAAGGCCGTGTTCGATCCAACTGTTTTAAGGATTGCTTCAGACTTCTTTAACTTGAGCCGAAGCTGAACCGCTCAACGGTGCGGCCTTCTCCGCTGCTGCTGCTGTCCACGATGGAGAGGCCCTTCACCGTGCCATCGGCGAGAAACCACCGATCGCTGCACAGCGCGGTAAACACCTCTCGCGCCTGCTCCAGCGTGGCGAACTCACCGACATGGGCAGTCCCCCAGGCGTCATGGCTGTAAACGCTGAAACTCATGTCAGCAATGGTGGTCTGTGCGGCATGTCTGCTTAAGGTTCACTCAGTTGCATGATCGCTTGTGAACGCACTCTCTTTTGCTGCGGTGTCCGCTGGGCTGGCGATGCCTTTCCTCGCGATGGGGTCGGCAATGGCGCAGAACCGGATCCCCAAACTGCCTGGTTATGACCAGTGTCCACTTGGATACGTCAACGATCTTAAGCAGAGCTGCTACTCGCCGATCTACTACCAGGTGCAGCCCACGGATGGTGAGGCTTGCCCATCAGGCTGGATGAATATCGGCGCTGGCTACTGCAAGAAAAAGACCCTCGGCATCTTTTGAGCCGGAAAGGTTGGGATCCACGCGGGCGAGCTTCTCGAGGATCATGTTGAGGTCCACGTCGGAGAGTTCGCCGCTTGGCGCCCACTTCATGCAGGTGGAGCCCAGGCATGTTTGGCGATATTTGGCTCTGGCATGTTCCGGTTTGAGGCAGGTCATCGCCTGGCCCTCCTTTCCTTGTGGGTGCACTCTCCCTTGAAGCCATTCGCTACCACTACCCCCATTTAGGGTCAGTGCCATGGCGGCAGATTCACCGTTGCTGTTGGGCCTCCGTTGCCGAGCAGCGGAGCCTTAAGCGGGGTGCCGGAGGCCCTGGCATTTTTTTGATCCCGAGTGTGCGCGGCGGCGGTTCGAGCGGCTGGGCGATGTGTTCGAAACCAAGCTGCTAAGGCAGCAACTGGTGTTCATCCGCGGTGAGCGGGCGATGACCGATCTTCTCGGTAGCAGCGATGCCACCGAGGGCTCGTGGCCTCGGAGTGTGCGTCAGTTGTTGGGCAGTCGTTCGCTGGCCAATCGCAATGGTGCCGATCACCGGGCTCGGCGCTGGGTGGCGGGGTAGCTCTTGTCCGCGGCGGCCCTGCGTCGCTACAGCCCTGAAATTGTGCATCAGCTGGCCGCGGAGTTGCTTGCGGCCCGAGATCCTGTGCGGTTGGTGGATCGCATGCGCCGTTTCGCCTTTGCCGTGATTGCCTCCGTAGTGCTCGGCCTTGAGGGTGGAGATTTTGAGGCTCGCCTGGCCTCCGTCTGGCTCTCCAGCCACCCCACGACTGGATGCTGTGGTGCTGCGGTAGCGGAGCCACTGATTTGGATGCCTGCGTCCTGAACGCCATCTCGAGGGCGGAGAGGGGCTCACGCTGTTGCCCTTTGGCGGTGGTGAGCGGGTGTGCCTCGGCCAGGCGCTCGCTGAGCTGAAAATCCGGCTCATGGCTGTGGGTCTTTTCCAGCAGGTGGTGCTTGACCTGGCCACCGCTGAAGATCTCGGCATCATGGGTACAACTCTGCTCAGCCTCAATGCGCCGCCTGCCGTTGCTTGCCCTGGTGAGTGTTGGCCTGCTGTTGAGCAGTTGCACGGCGAAAAAGCCTGTGGGTCAAGACCCCTCCAGGATCACCGGGCCGATCAAGATTGAGCTGGATCTGAACGATCCATCCAGGAGCTTCGGTGTGTTGCCCCGCGGCAACGATCGCACCATCTTCAAGGTGGGCTTCGGCCGCTATGGCGTCACTTGCGCCGGCAGCCGCTTTGAAGAGGGCTACACGCCATTGGGCACGTTCAAGGTGAATGCCATTCTCAGCAAGAATCGCTTCGAGATGGATCCGGCTCTGGTTAAGCAATCCGGCAAGAGCGAAGCCGAGCTCAAGGCAATGCTCTTTAGCAACATGAACGCAATTGACTTCAGTGGTGATGGTGAAGTTGGTGAATATGGCATCGGCTATGTGAGCCTGGCACCGCTCAACAGCGTGAAGCAGCCCTTTGCGTTTAACACTTACGACGGCAAATTCCGTTGGTATAGCTTTGCTATCCACGGCAGTAATAATGATGCGCGTGTTGGGAAGAAAGTAACGGGTGGCTGCGTGAATGTGGTGGAGCCGGTGCTGAAAACACTGCTCAGCTCCGTCAAAATGGGCGATGAAGTGGTGATCACCGCCAATGGGCCCTGCACGCCCTGATTCCTGCGTCACCATCAACAGATCCCGCCAGATCTGAGGCCATGCAGCCTTTGCGCATCCCCGCTCACACCCAGGGCGTTACCCAGGTGTTGAGCGCGCTGGAGAGCGATGCGACCTCTGGCCTCACAGAGCTGCAGACGCGCCAACGGTTGGAGCTCTACGGCCTTAACCGCCTTCAGGAGCAGCCGGGTTTGCCGTTGGCGTTGCGTTTTTTGCAGCAGTTCAATAATCCGCTGCTCATCACTCTGTTGGTGGTGGGTGCGGTGAAAGCGGGGCTGGGGTATCCCCGCGACGCACTGGTGATCATCAGCGTCACCGTGATCAATGCCGTGATCGGCACGCTGCAGGAGAGCAAGGCAGAGCAGGCGATTGCGGCCTTGGCTCAAAGCGTGCGCACCGAGGTGGATGTGATCCGTGGTGGTGTGCTGCACCGCCTGTCGTCAACGGCGTTGGTGCCCGGTGATCTGGTGCGCTTGGAGGCTGGCGCCAAGGTTCCGGCTGATTTGCGTTTGATCAGCGGGCGCAACTTGCATATCGATGAGGCGGCCCTCACCGGGGAATCTCTGCCGGTGGCGAAGGGCACCACGGCGGTTGAGGCCGATGCTCCGCTTGCTGAGCGCATCGGGATGGCCTACGCGGGCACGTTCGTGACGGCGGGTCAGGGCTTTGGTGTGGTGGTGGCCACGGCTGACGCCACGGAAATCGGCCAGATCTCCAGTTCGCTGCAGGAGCAGACCACACTCTCCACGCCGCTGACGCGCAAGTTTTCGCGCTTCAGCCGCACGCTGCTGCAGGTGGTGGTGGCACTGGCGGGCCTCACCTTTGCGGTTGGTCTGGTCCGCGGCCGCGGTGTGGAAGAGATGTTCGATGGAGCCGTGGCACTGGCGGTGGGAGCGATTCCTGAAGAGTTGCCCGCCATCGTGACCATCACGCTTGCCATCGGAGTGCATCGCATGGCACGGCGGCGGGCCATCATCCGCCGGCTGCCAGCGGTGGAAGCCCTTGGTAGTACCACGGTGATCTGTTCAGACAAAACCGGCACCCTCACCCAGAACCGGATGACGGTGAAGCACCTCTATGCCGCGGGCTCGATGCTCGCTCTGGAGGATCTCTGGCCTGCTAACGGCGCTGGCGCTAGCTGGACGCTTGCTCTGGAGGAAACCCTCCTGGCGGGCCTGCTTTGCAATGACGCCAGCCACAGCGATCAGGAAGGCTTGGTGGGTGATCCCACGGAAACGGCTTTGCTTGCTGCAGCCCATTCGGTGGGCCTAGATCACCGCTCTTTGCATGAACAACATCCCCGCCGGGATGCGATTCCGTTTGAGTCCGAGCAGCAGTTCATGGCCACCTTGCATGGCAGCCAGCGGATTCTGCTGAAGGGATCGGTGGAAGCAGTGCTGCAGCGCTGCAGCAGCGCCTTGGATGCCCAAGGGCAGCCCCAGCCTTTGGATCGTGAGGCCATTGAGCACGCGGTGTCTGCGATGGCGGAGCAGGGAGAGCGGGTGCTTGCGTTTGCCATCGGCCAGGCCGCTGAAGACCAACAGCGGCTCGATCCTCAGCATCTCGCCGGAACGCTCAGTTTCATCGGCCTGCAAGGCATGCAGGACCCACCAAGACCCGAGGCGATTCGTGCCGTGGCGGCCTGTAGGGCTGCCGGGATTCAGGTGAAGGTGATTACCGGCGACCATCTGGAAACGGCCCTGGCGATTGCTCGCCAGATGGGCATCGGTTCAGCGGAGCCGCAGGGGGTGGATGGTCGGCAGCTGGCGGCGCTGAACCCTGACGCGGTGGCTGCGTTGGTGGGCCAAGTGGATGTGTTCGCTCGGGTGGCACCGGCTCAGAAGTTGCAACTGGTGCAGGCGCTTCAGGCCAATGGCGAGGTGGTCGCGATGACGGGGGATGGCGTCAACGATGCCCCAGCGTTGAAGCAGGCCGATATCGGCATTGCGATGGGTGAGGGCGGCACGGAGGTTGCACGCCAAGCGGCCGACATGCTCCTCACCGACGACAACTTCGCCACGATCGAGGCGGCGGTTGAAGAGGGCCGCACTGTGTATCTGAATCTGCGCAAGACGCTCGCCTTCGTGCTGCCGGTGAATGGCGGCGCTTCGATGACGATCCTGCTCGGCGCCGTCTTGGGTACCGCACTGCCGGTCACGGCGCTGCAGGTGCTTTGGCTCAACATGATTTGCTCGCTCACGATGTCGATCGCGTTGGCGTTCGAGCCACCGAATCCAAGCCTGATGCGCCAGCCGCCCCGGCCGCCGGAGCAGCCCTTGCTCACCCCCGGTTTGATCCGTCGTGTGGCCGTGGTGTCGCTGTTCAACTGGGCGGTGATTTTTGGGCTATTCCTTTGGAGCAACCAACACGACGGCAACCTGGCCCTGGCGCGCACCATGGCGGTGCAGGGGCTCGTGCTCGCCCATCTTGTGTATCTCAGCCGAATCAGCCACTGGCGCCAGACCCGCCTGCACTGGCCTGCCCTTCGGGCCGCCCCGGCGGTACCGCTTGGCATCGCCACCACCGTGCTGGTGCAAACACTGTTCAGCCAGAGCGGTTGGATGAACAGCTTCTTTGGCACGAGCCCACTTGACCTGCATCACCTGGCCATTTGTGCGCTGCCGATGCTGTTGATGATTCCCGTGGCTGCTGTGGCTGAGCGGCTCGATCCCACGGCTTCAGGGCAGTAGGAGCTCCTCGAGCTTGAGGTCGCTGCGGCGGGTTAGTGCAAACAGCGTGCCGGCATTGCCGCGGCACACGCGCAGGTGCTGATCGAGCACGGTGATATCGAGCCAGGCAGGAAAGCTCTGGTTCACGCTGCGCAGCCATTGCAAACGGCCGGCCCCCAAGGGCGGCCCCAGCCAGCCTCCGCGTTTAAAGCACACTTGCACCCGTTGGGTTGGTGTCTGCTCAGCTGCTATCACCTCAATCGACGCCTCTACCGCGATCCCGGCCAGGGAGGCCATCGGGCCACTCAGGCGCAACAGATTCATGCCCCTCCCCTGGGAGGGAGCCAGGCACTGCAGGTTTTCCAGCCAAGGCGCCACGGCCAGATAAGGCTGGGAGCTACTGCTCCAGCGCAGCTCCCATACTCCCTCCAGCCGTATCAGGTCCTCCGTGGAGGAGAGATTCGCCGGTTGTGCCTGCTCGAGGGCGGAGATCAATGTCTTGATCCGCTCTTGATGGCGATTGGCACTGCCGCGCGGCTCCTGTTGCAGCAGCTCCAGGAGCTCAAGACGCTGATGCTCAGGAGCTTGGCTCATGCGTTTGGAAACACCGATTGGGCTGCCTCCACCGTCAGGCTCACATCAGCCTGTGTATCCACCGTAAAGAGGCTCCAAGTGGCCACGGGTTCGGGTTCGCTCTGGGCTTGGGGCCATTCGATGCGTTGTCCGCCGTAGGTGAGGCCAACGCAGGTGAGGCTTACGTCGTCAGCTAGAAGACTCCAGAGCAGCGTGAGCTGGTTGCGCTCATAGGAGCCGGGCAGCAGGCTTTGCGCGTCTGTCGGCACCATGCCTGGCTCAAGCGCGATGGCGAGGGCACGCTCCCAGCTCAGAAAGGTGCCGTCGTGGGTGGGGTAAAACCAGCAGGTTTCGTTGCTGGCCTCGCTGAGCTCGAAGCGATCCAGGCAATGGAACAGGTTGGGATCAGCCCCGCTTTGATACACGCCAATGGCGTTGCTGCGGGGATCAAATTGCGGAATCACTGCATCGCAAATGCAGCGTCGCGTTGGAACACCAGCTGCGGGCTCTAACTGGCCGATCCAGGGGAGATTGGCCAGATCGCCCGCTGCTGTGGTGGCTGCCGTGTAAATGCGCAAGCCGAAGGCTCCGGCGGGTCCCTGGCGCTGGGCTACAGCGAGTTCCTCCCACGTGGCCTTGGCTTCCGGAAGGCATGCGGCTGGTGCCACCACAAACACCAGGGAATGATCCATAGCCGGCGTGTGAGGCCGTTCCATTCTCCAGGGTTTCGCTCAAATGCACACGGCCAACTGCTGGCCCTGGCGACTCAAACGGGTGGGGAGTCGGCAGCCGAGGTTGATCGCACCCTCATCCACGAGGCGCCCAAGCCGGATCGCCACGGCTTCTTCATGGCGTGCAAAGGCATCCTGCCGGGACGCGATCCAGGCGATTTCCCGTTCAGTGATCACCCCTGTGGTCAGGGATTCCAGAAAGACCTCACCCAGTGTCATGAGAGCTGTGTAACGGATTCGTAACATTATGGGCCTGTCGGGTGGAGGCCTGTGGCTCCTGGTTTCCAGGGTCTTGATCGGCCTAGCCAGAGGAGTGCGCGCTCGTCTTGTGGTGCACGCGATCCTCAGCCCTGCTTGGTCAGCTGCGTCGCCATCCCTCTCGTCCAGCTGCTGCGGGAGTCTGGTGATGGCAACCGGTGATGCGTCGAATCTCTCGAGCCTCCTTGCCAACGTCAGTTCGCGCGATGAAGCCATTGCCAACCCTCGCTGCTTTGTGTGCTGTTGGTTGCGTCAGTTATTTGATCGGATCGGCTGCGATCGTGACTGGCACAGCCGCGCTGTTCTCGTTGCCAAGGTGTCCCGAGCTTCCTATGGTTTCAAGATCAAGAGGTGCACCAATGAATGTGATCTGGTTTCTCGTTGTTGGTGTGATCGCCGGATGGTTAGCTGGCCTTCTGGTTAAAGGTGCTGGCTTCGGGCTGATCGGTGATCTTGTGGTGGGCATCCTGGGAGCCTTGATCGGAGGCATGCTGATAGGCGGAAGCCTGTTTGGCGGCGGGCTGATTGGCAGCATCCTTGTGGCCACGATTGGTGCTGTTCTTCTGCTGGTGGTTTTGCGTGTCTTGAAAAGAGCCTGATCTGGCCAACGCGTTTAGAGAAGCCCGCAAAGCTCGTGCAAGGGCAGCTCAACTGGTTTGAGAGCGATTAAAAACCACAGCCGATTCTAAGATCAATGATGATCTTATGCGCTCGCCTTAACCTCAGGACCCAAGACGTTAACTCGAACGTCCCCGATTGGGTCAGTCGCAATGAGAAAAGTCCGCGGAGCAGCAGTTCTGCCATCACAGGCTAAATCTGCTCATGAGGAACAGCTGTAATGTGACACCCCACCGGCGTTAAAAAATTCCCTCGGCTTCAAACGGTCGTATTTGGTTGCTAGGTCAGCTGCTGGGGTGTTGTAGGGATCGCGGAATAGTGTCTGCAATTCGCGGATCAGGCTGAAGTTACCTTCGGCTGCTTGTTCGTATGCCGGAGCAATCATCCATTCACGCCAGGTGACCGCTGGATTGACACGCTGCATGGCCGCCGCTGTTTCCGCTGGGTTGGTGATTTGCTGGCGCCAGCGTTGCAGCCAGGCCTGCCACCGCTGATCCAGCTCTTCGGAGCTCGGTAGATAAAAGCTGGTTTTAAGATCATCCACGCTCTGGGGAATGGTTGAGAGCCGCCGGAAAAAGATCGTGTAATCAGCTCTGGAACTCACCAGCAGTTGCAGCAGCTCCTGCATCAGCTCCGCGTCGTAACTGCGAAGCCCGAGCTTGCTGCTCCACATCGTTTCCAGCTCCTCAGCCATCGCCCCAGCAAAGTGATCCTTGATGGCATTGAGTTGCTCGAGGGCATCGCTGTTGCTTTCCAGCAGCGTTTGCAGCGATCGCCAGAACATCCCGTAATTCACTTCTGCTGCCGCTGGCTGGTTGAAGAAGCAGAAGTGTTCGCCACCACCGGTCCACGGCTGGAAGCGTGGATCAAACAGCTCGCAGAAGCCGAAGGGGCCATAGTCGAGCGTGTAGCCGCCAGCGGCGCAGTTATCGCTGTTGAAGTTGCCCTGGCAGTAGCCCACGCGCATCCAGTGGGCCACCAACGATGTGAGCCGGCCGCGAAAGAGGCGTGCCAGCTCCAGCACCTGGTCAGTGAAGGGCAGTGCGGCACTGATCTCGGATCGGTAGTTTCGCTCGATCAGATGCTCAACGATCATCTGCAGTTCGCGCTTCGCACCGGCATGGGCGTTGCTTCTGGTCCGGCGCGCAAACAGCTCCAGCTGGCCTACCCGCAGAAACGACGGCGCCACCCGTGTGGTGATCGCCGCGGGGTTGCTCACCATCACATCGGGATCAAAGGAGCGGGATCCTTCGCTGTACCAAGGCCGCATCACTCCCTCGGCCCGCGACATATAGAGCGTGAGTGAGCGGGAGGTCGGCACTCCCAGGGCCTGCATCAGCTCCTGCGCCAGGAACTCACGCACGCTGGAGCGCAACACAGCACGGCCATCGGCGCCTCGGCAATAGGGCGTTGGCCCTCCGCCCTTGAGCTGCATTTCCCACCGCTGCTCGTTGAGCACCCCCTCGAAGATCGAGATGGCGCGTCCATCGCCATAGCCGTTGCCGGTGCGGAACGGGCACTGTTGGATGTATTCCGTGCCATAAATCGAGAGGGCGTAACCGGTAGCCCAGCCGTAGGGCCGCATGGGTCCAGACGCAGCCGTGCTGTCACCTGAAAACAGGCGTTGGAAGGCCTCGTCATGGGCCAGGTCGTCGCTCAGGCCGAGCTCGGCGAACAGACTGCTGCTGTGGGCGACATATTCAGGCTCGGGCAGCGGGGTGGGAGTGACCGGCACGTAGTGGCCCGAGAACACCTGGCGAGGCTGGTGATCGTTGCCGTCGGTGGTGGCTTGGGGATCTTGCCGAAGTGACTCCAGCAACGAGTAATCCACCCGCTGCGTGAAGGCTTCAAAGCTGGTGGTGGCTTGCGCTGGCATTGGGCTCGGCCCTGGTGCTGCTCCCATCATCTTGAAGAACCCGTTTCGCTGCGCGGATGAACGCGGCCAGTTGTCCCAAGTCTGGCCGCCGCTGTTCACATCCCCGCCAACACGCCACTTCTGGATTGAAGCGATCGCTCATGAATCCATCCAAAAGCGGGGCGTACCGGTGCATCACTCCACAAGGATCTGAGCCATTGCTGTGCATTGCCTTGAACAGCTTCAGGCTTGGCTAGCCGCTGCGGTGGTGGTTGGTCAGATTTCGCGCTTCGCGGCTTGATTAACTGAGCTTCAGCCACTCAGCCTGTGCCAGAGCGGAGAGCCAGGTGAGATTCACCGGTGTGCCGGACCGGTCTGCGGCTGCTTAACTGAGATGACCTCATGCCTCCTGCCGTCATGCCGTTACTCAAAGTTGCAGGCGGTCGATTGAAGACAGCCAAGCTGCCATTTCAACCAGCTTCAGCAGGTGCAGAGGAGTTTCGCCAGTATTACGCAGATCCAAATAGTCCCCGCAGCGTTGATCGTCTGGGTGTGCTCTATGCCACTGAGCTTTACAGCCAGCATCCTCAGTTCGGTGTTCGCAATCCAAGGTCTTTTCGACTGAATGGTGGAGAAGGCAACTTGATTGGCACCACCCTTGCCCAACAGTCGCCTTTGGTCGGTGCTTTCAACCGTGGCTCGGTTAGCGAAGGTGATGGCAACCAGATTTATATCGACCTTGGCGATGTCGCAGGCCTTGTGCAAGCGGCTTCTGGTTCTGTTCGTCATAACGGCGGATCGGACGGCCAGTATGGCCTGGCTGGTGGCGTCGGCATTCAGAACGGTGGTCGGATAAGCATGGGATCTGGTGTCGATGATCGAGTGGTGGCTTTTGCGGGTGTCACCGGCCTGCTCAATACAGGCTTGATTCACTCCAATGGCAGTGCTGGTGATGGCTTGCTGGTGTGGGGAGCCGGCGGACGTGTTGGAGTGGATCAACGCGGCAGGCTGATCAGCAGGAACAACAGCGCTGATCAACTGATCGCCTCTGCCTTGCAGGCGAACGCAGAAGCAACGGAGCTTCAGCTCACTGGCCTCTCATTCCTTCCTGGGTATGGCAGCTTTATCGATGCGATGCGCGATGGGTTGGCTTCCATGCACCAAGCGGATGCTGATGTCGTCGGTCTGATCAATCGGAAAAACGGTCGTATCGATCTCAATGGTGGGGGTGATCAACTATTAGCAGCGGCACCTGCAGGTGCTCTGGCAGTGCGTAACGATGGCCGGATTGACCTGGGTGCGGGCGCTGATGTGTGCACCATTCAGGGCAGTTTTGCTGGCGATGGCCTGATTGACTTTGGATCAGGTCAACGCGATCGACTGGAGCTACTGCCAGATGCTAACTACAAACTTTCGAGACCATCAAAGGGGTTGCAGCAGTTCTATGGCACTGAAGATCTCCTTTACCTGGAAGGCGTTGACTCCGTGGTAACCGGATCGTTGTTCATGGCTCACCTCGAGTTCATCGGCGACCGATCAGTTGATAGCATCCTCGCCATGGGAGGTGAATTCACCTTGTAAATCGTCTAGGAACCACCAATCCAGCTTGCTAGTTGGTGCAGGTGAGTTTGGTTCCAAACCAGTTAATCTGGGTGCTGCCCTGGTGCTCCCAGAGTTCAACCCCTTGGCCGGTATAGCGGGCGCCGCTGCCAGAGAGCGCCCGCAACAGCAACACATGCTGATCGCCCACGGCTAGATCAACGCGCGGGGGTTGGGTGTTGTTCAAAAAGACCGCGGATACAGGTTTCTGGATCGCTTCACCACAGGCATAGCCGATCCGCCACAGAACAGTCAGGGTGTACTCCCCTTCGCGGTTAAAGCGGATGCCTTCTGTGCTTGCACTCCGCTGGTAGGTTTTGCCTTGCACATCGGAGGCAAAGTGATAGGTGATCCCGTTCAACATCACCGATGCGTTGCCTTGCCGCTGGCTGAAATTGCATGGGCCGGCTTCTACCGTGAGCGTGTGGTCGTGGCGGCTGAGCTGGCAGTAGGCCTGCGTGCTGTCGGCCCGTAGAGGGAGTGCCCAGCCCAACAACATCACACCCAATAGCGTCTGCAACGGTTGATTCATAGCAGCTTTAGCAAGAGAACCTCGCTCCGATGCCTCTGATCACCGTATGCATGTCACGTCCATCAGTGGACAACGCTCAAGGTTTGCTCAAGGAGATTTCCTCCGCACTGGCTCAGCAAACGGTCAAGCCTGAGCCGTCAGTGATGACCATGCTCGATACCGCTGTGCTGATGACCTTTGGCTTTAGCACCGAGCTCAGCGTGTTTGTGCAACTGAAGTCGATTGGAGCGCTAAATCCTGCTGCGATGAGCGCTGCCCTTTGCAATCTGATCAGCCTCTTACCAGCTGGTTGTGCGGTAGCCCACGAAGCTTGGGTCGTGTGTTCGCCGCTGCGGTAGCCGTATCGCGGCCTCCCCCTCGGCCGTTGCCTGCATGAACTGTGCCACTTCGACGGCGATGCTCCGCGGTAAGGCTGCCGGGGAGCGTTCCTTGGGTGTCTGCATGAAACTGACCCTATGGAGCGACTAATCCCAACGCTCGTAGCAACCGTTACAGAAGCGTGTGTTGTTCAGATCAGCTCTTCTTCGGCATTGGGGCGAATGGTGCAGTCGCCCAGTGGGTAGCTCACACACAACAGCGCGTAGCCCTGGCTGATCTGATCGTCGTCGAGGTAAGACTGGTCGCGCTGATCCACCTTGCCGCTGATCAATTTGCCTGCGCAGCTGCTGCAGGCTCCAGCGCGGCAAGAATATGGAAGGTCGATTCCCTGTTCATCCGCTGCATCGAGGATGTAGGCGTCATCGGCGCAGCTGAAGCTTATGCCGGCTTCCAGTGTGATCGTGTAGGTGGCCATGAGTGGTTGAGGGCATTGGGTTCAATGTTGCGCGTGTGGGGTCAGGTTGCATGTGCTGCCCACTACCAGCTGAGCCGCATGGCTTGATCACACGCGGTGGGGGGGCGTTCGATCACATGCCTGCAGGGTGTCCCTTGACACAGATCCATGTCTGACATTTCTGCAACGGTTCATCAGACTCGAACGACCGTTGATGGCACATCGGACGCTTATTGCTCAGTTGCGTGAGCCCATTGCCAAGCGCTATCGGCTGATCAATGCCAGTTTTGAGGCGCATCCCCAGCTTGATTCCATCTACGACTCCCTGGAAGACGCCCTCAGTGATGCAACAGCCTGGCTGGGAGAGCAGGCTTCGTCCTCTCAACGGGCCATTGGGGTCGAAGTGAGCACTCGCGCGGGTGGATGGCGCACCCTGCGCCATCCCAGCCTGCTAGCTGCCTGAGGCCCCTGAGGTGGGGCGATTGCCATACCGTCCACCGCCATGGTCTATGATGGTGAAGATTCAACGATCACTCTTCAGCGGGTTTCTTCACCAGGCGGCGGGTTCCAAGGATTTCACCTCTCGGCCAGCAACTTTCTTCAGGGCATTCAACGAATCAGGTTCATACCTTTCCGGATTACATGACGATTTACGTAGGCAACCTCTCCTTCGATGCCGAAGTGGAGGACCTTCAGAGCCTGTTCGCCGAGTACGGCGCTGTGCGTAAGTGCAGCCTGCCCCTCGACCGCGACACAGGCCGCAAGCGCGGATTCGCTTTTGTGGAGATGGCCACAGAAGGCGATGAGCAAAAGGCCATTGATGATCTCCAGAACGTGGAGTGGATGGGCCGGATGATTCGCGTCAACAAAGCTGAGCCCCGCCCCGCTTCCGGCGGTGGTGGCGGTCGTTGGTGACCCGCGTCTTCAGTTCGTGCAGCCGCTCCTTCGGGAGCGGCTTTTTTATGGCTTGATGCCCATGAGCTGAGCCGCATAGTCTTCGCTGAATGAGGCCTGCAGTTGCCAAGCCCGCAATAGGGTTTTGGCCACACTGCGCAGTTGCTCGATGTCGTCGCAGCTGTCGATGGAGCGTTCGTGCATCGCAATCGCAAACTGACGGCTGAGAGGAAGTTGATCCACGACGCCCTGGCAATGTAACAACATGTTAACGAGCTGTTGGCGTCGATTGCGGACGCCAGCAGATGGTCAATAAAAAACCCCGGCTCTCGCCGGGGTCGTTGTGATCAAGTCCAGGTTGGAGCCTGGAGGTTGCTCACTCTTCTTCGCCACCGACGGGGATGAGCTTGATCTGCTTGCGCCCGAGTTTGATTTCAAACTCGTCGCCGGGTTTGAGGTCGAGCATGGCGGTGTAAGCCTTGCCGATCAGCAGGTTGCCATTGCCTTGCACCGTGGCGGTGTAGCTCAGCTTGCGACCACCCTTGCCGCGGCCGACGCCATCATTGCCGAGGCTCAGACCCTTGGCCTCGAGCAGTGCTTCATAGAAGGCGGTGAAGTTCAGGCGCTCACCACCGTCTTTCTTGGTGCTCACATAGCCGCAGCTGCGCACCAGATCAGATTTGGACACGTCGCCAAGTTCTTTGACCTTGGCCAGCAGTTCAGAGCCGGTGAGCATGGGTGAGAATTGAATCAAGCGAACAATAACGCTCGGTGAGACCTTCGCCATCCCCTCATCACCGCATCCCCTATGTTTCTGATCGCCTGCACCTCGATCCTGCCGATTCTGCTGATCGTGTACTACACGATTCAACGCACGGCTGGTCATCACAGCCGCAATGAAACCCGCACGATGCTCAAGGGGCTTGTGGTGGAGGCTATGAACAAGCACGACCAAGACTTCGACGACTGACCAGCTCAGTTCCCATTGATCCAGCGCATCAACGCTTTGCTGGGATTGCTGAGCTCCTCGATCGATCCATAGAACCATTCCTGCCAGCCATCCTGCGGCAACCCGCTGAAGACCATCAGGTTGAGCGGGTAATCCTCTGAGTCGCTGCAGCGGCGGAAGTCATCGCGGTAGAGAAACACGGGCTTTCCAAGAGCGATCGCAGCCCCTAGTTCCAACATCACCCCTTCATCCGGCGGTGTTCCGTTCACGATCGCCAAGAGACCATCGGCGTCACGCACATCCTGCAGATCCGCCTGTGCCACTCGCCAAGCCCATCCCGGCTCGGCGAGATCGACCTGACCATTCCGGCTGAATGGTTCCCACACCTCCAGACCCAGCTGCTCCAAGGCCGTGATGAAATCCGGCAACAGGCGCTCCCGCCAATGGCGCGAAAAGCCGTATGGCGAGGCCAGATACAACCTGAGCTGACCCATCAGCGGGAGGCGCGATACAGCTGTTCATCCAGCTCTGCAGCGGCTGCGTTCTCCCAGGGAAACACAATCCATTCATGGGTCTGCGTCACATCCACGGCCTGCCACCACAGCGGCTCCACCTTGCTCATCCAAACCACCGTTGTGCTGTTCTCCAGGTGTCGATAAGGCTCGAGGGTGAGACCGGTTTCATACACATCGTCCACCAACAGGCAGCCTGGTTCTGCGCTGCTGAGCAGAGGTAGATCCAGCCTGTGGCTCAGGGTCACTGCCAGCACCAACCCTCCGCGGGGTATGCCGTGCACGCCGCAGAACTGGCGACCGCGGCAGCGTTCCACGATCGCCTCCACGGCTCGCTCAAAATCTTGCCAGTTGAGTGTGAGCACCGCGGCCTCGATCGATCCTCACACTCTCGCAATCAGCTCTGCTGATCGTGTCCGCGCTGGCTTTCCTTCCAATACATGAGGTCGTTGGCTCGGTGCAGGCCTGTCACGGTCTGGCATTGCCCCTCCGGCGTGCATACGCGGTAGAGACCACCCTCCAGAGCTTCGATGCTTGATCCCCGCGGTGTTCGCACCACCACGCGCGTCTCATCCACCTGGGCCATGCGGTTCATCCTCCATCTCCACGTTTAGCTCAGCAGCTTCAAGGGAGTCAGCACCACAAGGCTCAGATGTGCCAGAGCTCGGCCAACGGATAACACCGCCAGACCAAGGCAAAGAGGACAGTGCATCAGGCTCATGCCGCCAGCTTTATCCAGTTGGCTTTGCCTGAAGGGTTTCCTGCGGAAACTTCATCAAGACCAATCCTGGTTATCGGCGCACGGGCACCACCGTCATGCCCACTGGAGCCAAGGCGATGAGCGCCAGCTTGATGTGCTGGACCCCAAAGGGGATGCCAACGATGGTGACGAAACAGGCCAAGGCCGAGGTGAGATGGCCGATGGCTAGCCACCAACCCGCCAGCAGAAACCAGATCACGTTGCCCAGTAGGCCCAGGGGCCCTGTGCCCAGATCACTTCGCCCCTGCAGTTCGCGACGACTCATGGCTTCCTGCCCGAATGGCCACAGCGAAAAAGAGCCGATCACAAAACAGGAGCGCGCCCAGGGCAGCCCCACAATTGTGATGGCGCACACCAGGCCTGCCAGCCACCAGCCCAGGGCCATTACCAGGCCGCCGAGCACCACCCACAAGACATTGAGCAGCGCGCTGATCATCGCTTCTGCCCCATCACTGCTCAGCTCGTGTGGCCTCGGAGATTAAGCGCTGCACCCGATCCAGCAGCGATTCGTTGCTGAGGCGGCTATTGAGTCGCTCCACTAGGAGCGGGAATGCCAGCGGCCCGGGCCGCGCCATGCGCTCCACCCGCCAGGTGCACGACGCCATTCGTTCCAGGGCCGACTGCAGCCGTTCGGCTTCGAGTTGCTCCTCGATCACCTCTCGCCGGGCCTGCTCGAGCAGCAGGCTGCCTGGTTCGTGTTTCTGGAACACATCAAAGAGCAGCGCTGCACTGATCTGCAACTGCCCCCCCGTTTTGTTTTGCCCGGGCATCGCCTGGCTGATCAGGCCGCTCACTTGAGCAATGGCGCGGAAGCGCCGCCGGCAGAGCTCGGAGACATTCAGGGCTTGCTCGAGATCCCGTTCGAGATTCGCCTGATCGAGTAGATCGTCGCCATGAAGATCCAGCAGTTCTTCGAACGGATACGTCTTGGGAGCCAAGAGCTCAAAGCCGTAGTCGTTCACCGACACGGTGATCGTGCTGGCCCGATGCCGCGCCAACCGCCAGGCCCAGAGAAAGCCAATCCCCTCATGCACGAAGCGACCCTCGAAGGGGTACACGAACAGATGGCTGCCTTCACGGCTGCGGCACAGCTCCACCAGCAGCTGATCGCTGCGGGGCAGCCCAGACAGGTTGGCTTGCCGCTGCAGCAGCGCCTCCAGGGCCTTGAGTTCGGGCGTATCCAGTGTTGCTTCACCATCAAGAGCGCGGGCGCAGCGATCCACTTCCTGCCGCAGGTGGGCGCTAAGCAGATCGGAGAGCGCCATCTGCCCTCCGGCCCAGGCCGGCACCGTGGAGCTCTTTTTACTGGTGGCTTTCACCTGGGCTGTCATCTCCCGCAGCCGCACGAATTCCAACTGCCGCCCAGCAAAAAAGAACACATCTCCGGGTTTGAGCCGCCCGATGAAGGCCTCCTCCACATGGCCGATCACGGCGCCGCGCACGAAGCGAACCGTGACCGAACGGTCGGCTGTGATCGTGCCGATGTTGAAGCGATGCAGCCGGGCGATTGTTTTGTCGAGCACGCGGAACCGCCAGGGCTCAGCCTCGGTGGGCGGCTCATCGGTGTGCAGTTGGCAGCGCACGAGTTTGCGGTAGCGGGGGTAGGCCGTTAGGCAGTCACCGCCGTGCTCCAGGAAGGCAAGGCACCACTGCCATTGGGCATCGCTGAGCTGACGGAAACTCCAGCAGCTGCGCACGGTTGCCAACGCCTGCTCGGGCACGAAGCCAGGCCCGCAGGCCAGGGTGGTGAGGTGTTGCAGCAGTACATCGAGCGGCAGCTGGGGCGGGCGGCGGTGTTCCACCAGACCGTTCTCCAACCCGCGCCGCATGGCGCTCACCTCCAGTAGCTCCAGGGCGTTGGTGGGCATGAACAGCACCTGAGAGGTCCCGCCCGGGTTATGGGCGCTACGGCCAGCCCGTTGCAACAGGCGGGCCAGGTTTTTGGCAGATCCGATCTGCACCACCCGCTCCACCGGTTGGAAATCCACCCCCAGATCCAGCGAGCTGGTGCACACCACCCAGCGCAGATCGCCTGCTTTCACACGGGCCTCGATCGCCTCGCGCTCAGCCCGGTCGATGGCGCTGTGGTGCAGCGCCAGGGCGCCATCCATCTCTGGGCAGGCAAAGCGCAAACACTGATGCCAGCGTTCGGCTTGGTTGCGGGTGTTGGTGAAGAGCAGCGTGCTCACGCCCGGCTCCAGCCCAGCCACCAGCTCCTCGTACATCCGAAGCCCCAGATGGCCGCCCCAGGGAAAACCATCAATCGTCTCTGGCAGGAGGCTTCGGATGGCCGTGGCCCGTTGGATGTCGCTGGTGATGATGCGCGGCCCTGCGGGGCCGACTCCCAGCGCGGCCACGGCTGCTTCTTCGAGGTTGCCGATGGTGGCGCTGATCGCCCAGGTGCGCAGGGCTGGGCGTTGGCTGCGCAGCCAGCTCAGGCAGAGCTCACACTGGCTTCCGCGCTTGCTGCCCATCAGCTCGTGCCATTCATCCAGCACCACCGCCTCCAGCTGGCCAAATAGCTGGGGTGCCTTGGCATTCGCCAGAAGCACGCTCAAGGATTCCGGTGTGGTGATGAGGATCTCGGGCGGAGTGCGGAGCTGCTTGCTGCGCTCGTAGGTGCTGGTATCGCCGTTGCGGATCGCCACCCGTAGCGGCCAGCCCATGGCCTGGATGGGTTCTTCAATGGCCAAGGCCAGATCCCTGCTAAGGGCCCGCAGCGGCGTGATCACCAGTAAGCGCAGGCCGCGGGCGGGTGCAGCCGCAAGCATCTCGGCTATCGGCCCCATCACGGCGGCGTACGTCTTACCGGAGCCGGTGGGCACCTGGAGCAGGCCGCTCTCGCCGGCTAGGTAGGCCTGCCAGCACTGCTCTTGGAAGGCCATGGGCGTCCAGCCCTGCTCGGCAAACCAGGCGTGGATTGGCGCGAGGGGATCGCTCATCGCTGCTCATCCATCAAGGCCCGAGCATTGGCCAGGCTGTCGGCTTCGCTCGCCGGTTTGTCGGTGCGCCAACGGCTGATGCGTGGGAAGCGCACGGCAAACCCGCACTTATGCCGTTTGGAGGGTTGGATGCCCTCAAAGGCCAGCTCAAACACTTGCAGGGGTTCCACCGCTCGCACCGGCCCGAACCGCTCAGTGGTGTGGGCGCGGATCCAGCGATCCAGCTCGCGAATCTCGCCATTGTCGAGGCCGGAGTAGGCCTTGGCGAAGGTCACTAAATCTCCTTCGCCGTTCCAAAGGCCAAAGCTGTAATCGGTGTAGAGGTTGGCTCGCTTACCGCTACCCGCCTGGGCATAAAGCAGTACGGCATCCAGCCGCAGCGGCTCCAGTTTGTGTTTCCACCAAAACCCCCGCTTACGTCCCACCAGATAGGGCGAATCCAGCGCCTTGAGCATCAGCCCTTCGGCGCGGTGATCGCGGGCCTGATCGCGCAGGCCATCGAGCTCCTGCCAGCTCTCCAGCCTCTGGATTGCGGGCAAGCGCAGCCGCTCTGCAATGGGTGCAGCGGCGTTGCTCAGCCATTGCTGATGCAGCTTTTCCAGTTGACGGCGACGCGCTTGCAGCGGTTGCTCTCGCTGATCAATCCCTTCATGCTCCAGCAGGTCGTAGGCCACAAAGGCTGCCGGGCACTCCTTCTGCAGGGCCCGGCTTGGCGCCTTGCGCCCCAGCCGCCGCTGCAGGCTGGCAAAGGGCTCGGGCTGCTGGGCTCCTGACTCCCACACGATCACCTCTCCATCGAGGGCGGTGCCTTCAGGCAGCGCTTCGGCCAGGGCAATCAGCTCTGGAAACGCTTCATTGATCAGCTCTTCGCCGCGGCTCCACAGGCTGCAACCACCGGCGCGGTGGATCAGCTGCCCGCGGATGCCATCCCATTTCCATTCCACTTGCCAACGTTGCGCTGGGGTGTGTTCCAGCTGAGCCGCCTCCAGCGGACTCGCCAGAAAGAAGGGATACGGCCGTGCGGCCAGATCATCCCCATGGTCTGCCGCTGCTGTGAGCCTTTGGAAGGATTCGGCGCTCGGGGTCAATCCCCCCATCAACCGATGCGCCACCAGTGCTTCATCAAGCGCTGCGCTGCGGGCCAGGGCCCGCGTCACCAGACCGGTGGACACGCCAACCCGGAATCCGCCGCTGAGCAGTTTGTTCACCAGCAGCAGCTGATCGGGCGGCAGGCTGCGCCAGCAGGCCTGCACGGCAGCAGCCTGCTCGTCTCCCTCAAGCGCCGCGAGGGCCGGCAATCGCTCCGCCATCCAGTCGGCCAGGGGCTCCTGCCCGGCGCCATGGGCGACAGGAGTACTCGCTTGGGGCCGCTGCTGCCAGAGCAGTGCCACTGTTTCGGCTGAATCGCCCACCTGGGCATGGCAGGCCTCGAACAACCACTCCGGTAGCCCGGTGGCGGCCAGGCAAATCTCCCGCAGCCGGCGTCCGGTGATCAGTCTGCGGCGGCGTTTGCCCAACAGCAGAGCGAGGGCCCAGGCCGCATCGGCAGGTGGGCTCTGGCGGAAGTAGCTCTCCAGGGCCTCGAGTTTGGCGCTGGTGCTACCGGTGGCATCCAGCTCGCAAAACAGGGTGGCGAAGGCTTGCATCAGCTCCCCGTTTGTTGTGCTGCAGCCTCAGGGGTGGAGGGCTCCTCCTCATCGAACCGTTCGGCTTCGAAGTGGCCTTCCAGAGGTTCAGCGCTGATGCCTTCCACCTCGCTTAGATAGCGCGCCAGCACGGTGCTCTGCCCGTGGGTGACGTACACCTGGCTGGCCCCGCTGCCTTTCACGCTCTGCACCAAGCCGGGCCAATCGGCGTGGTCGCTCATCACGAAGCCACGGCCGTAGCCCCGCCGCCGGCGAGCTCCACGAACGGCCATCCAGCCGCTCACGAAGCCGTTTTGGCCTTTGCTGAACCGTCCCAGTCCGCGACTGCGGTGGGCCGCCGGTGGTGCGATCAGCAAACGCCCGGCTAGGTCAGCGCCGCGCTCGAGCTGCGCCAGCGGGCACGTGGGCGGCATCGCCACGCCCGCCTCTCGGTATGGCGGCATGAGCCGATCCACCGCACCATGCAACAGCACTTCATCCCTCACGCCCAGCTGGTGCAACTCCGCCAGCACCCGCTGAGCCTTGCCGAAGGCGTAGCAGAACAGCACGGACGGGCGGTCAGGGGCGCTGCGCCACCAGGCCACGATCTCGGCGGCCACGGCCGCGCCGCTCTGCCAGCGGTAGATCGGTAGGCCAAAGGTGGCTTCACTGATCAGCACATCGGCCTGCACTGGCTCAAACGCTGCGCAGCTGGGATCGGTGCAGCGTTTGTAATCGCCGCTCACCAGCCAGCTCTCACCCCCAGCCTCCAGCCGGATCTGGGCGCTGCCCAGCACATGCCCTGCAGCGTGAAACGACACCCGTGCGTCTCCGATGCGGTGCAGCTGGCCGTAGTCCACCGGCAGCAGGTTGATCTCAGCTCCGAGGCGTTCCCGCAGGATCCCTTCACTGCTGCCCACGGCCCAGTACTCCCCGCAGCCCGGCCTGGCGTGATCGGCATGGGCATGGGTGATCAGGGCTCGCGGCACCGGCCGCCATGGATCAAGCCAGGCCTGCGCTGCAGGGCAATAAAGCCCTTCCGGACTGAGCTGCAGCAGGCCGCCTGGGGCAAGGGGCATCGGCGCTGCTCCTGAGGGAGCGAGATGAGCGCTCAATCATCACCAGCCATGCCACGCCTCTGCGTCATGCGGTTGACGCCACCCTCCGGCGTCCCTAGCCAGGGGGTACACCCGCTGGCCTGCTGCCATGGCGCTCAACGACTACCGCGATGAGCTCGCTGCCACTGCCGCTGCCCTGGCAGCCCCGGGCACGGGCCTGCTGGCGGCGGATGAATCCACCGGCACCATTGGCAAGCGCTTTGATGCGATCGGGTTGGAGAACACCGAAGAGCACCGGCGCGCCTACCGCACCTTGCTGGCCACCACCGACGGTCTGAGTGAGCACATCTCCGGCGTGATCCTTTACGAGGAAACGCTCTTTCAAGACAGCACTGCCGAGGCCGGCGGTGCTCCCATCGTGGAGTTATTCCAGAAACAGGGCATCGTGCCCGGCATCAAGGTGGATCAGGGGGGCGAACCGTTGGCTGGCGGGGTGCCAGGCGAGAGCTGGTGCACCGGGCTCAAGGGTCTTGGCGAACGCGCAGCGCGCTACTACGCCCGCGGTGCACGCTTCGCCAAATGGCGAGCCGTGCTTCAGATCAGTGGCCATGGCGCGCCTTCGGAGCTGGCCGTGCGCGAGAACGCCTGGGGCCTGGCCCGCTATGCCCGAACGGTGCAGGAACACGGCCTGGTGCCGATTGTGGAGCCCGAGATCCTGATGGATGGCGACCACGACATCACCACAACCGCTTCGGTGCAGGAGTGGGTGCTGCGCACCACCTATGAGGCCCTGGCGATCAATGGTGTGTTCCTGGAAGGCAGCCTGCTGAAACCTTCGATGACCTGCGCGGGCGCCGCTTGCCCCCAGAGCGCCAGCGCCGAAGAGGTGGGCGCATTCACCCTGCGGACCCTCAGCCGCACCGTGCCAGCAGCGGTTCCGGCAATTTTGTTTCTCAGTGGTGGACTCAGTGAGGAAGACGCGAGCCTTTGCCTCAATGCCATTAACCAAGTCGCAGCGCAGGGCTATGCGCCCTGGCATCTGGGGTTTTCCTACGGCCGTGCTCTTCAGCATTCCTGTCTGCAGCACTGGGGGGGGAAGGATGCAGCGGCCGGCCAGGCGGCTCTGCTGGCCAGAGCCCGCGCCAATGGTGCGGCCAGCAGCGGCCATTACGAACCCGGCTCAGAGCCATCGGAAGACGCCAGCCTGTTTGTGGCGAATTACAGCTACTAGCGGCTCATCTCAAGCATCTTCTGGATCGGCGCCAGGGCCCGCTGGCGCATCGCTTCATCCAGTTCGATTGCCGGTGCCATCTGCGTGAGGCACTCCCACAGTTTTTCGAGCGTGTTCAGGCGCATGTAGGGGCAGGCATTGCAGCTGCAGCCATCGGCGCCAGGCACTTCGAAAAACTGCTTTCCAGGCACCGCCTTGCGCATCTGGTGCAGGATTCCAGGCTCGGTGAGCACGATGAAGCTGCTCGCCTCACTGGCCTCGGAGCGGCGCAGCAGGGCGCTGGTGGATCCGATGAAATCAGCGTGATCCAGCAGATGCTGTTGGCACTCGGGGTGGGCGAGCACTTCAGCGCCGGGGTGCTCGAGCTTCAGCTGCAGCAGCGCCTGCTCACTGAAGGTTTCATGAACGATGCAGCTACCGGGCCAGAGGGTGAGTTCTCGGCCGCTCTGGCGCTGCACCCAACGGCCCAGATTTTGATCGGGTGCGAACAGGATCGGGCGATCGGCGGGCAGCTGCTGCACCAGATCCACCGCGTTGCTGCTGGTGCAGATCAGATCGCTCTGGGCTTTCACCGCTGCTGAGCAGTTGATGTAGCTCACCACCAGGTGGTCGGGGTGTTCAGCGCGAAAGGACGCAAAAGCATCGGCTGGGCAGGCATCCGCCAGGGTGCAGCCGGCCTCCAGATCCGGTAACAGCACTGTTTTGTCCGGGCTGAGGATCTTGGCCACCTCCGCCATGAAGTGCACGCCGCAGAACACGATCACCTCGGCGTCGGTGGCGGCGGCCTTGCGGGATAGTTCGAGCGAATCGCCGATGAAATCAGCGATGTCCTGGATCTCAGGATCCTGGTAATAGTGCGCAAGGATCACGGCCTTGCGTTGCCGCTTCAGCTCGGCAATGGCTGCAGGCAGCTCGGCGTGGGGCGGGCAACCGCCGGTGGTGTTCTGGGCTGCCGCGAAAACCAAGGGTCCGGCCCTACCTGATGCAGGATGGCGGAAGCCTAGGCATCCGTTTGGCAGAGCTCCGCATCGCCGTCGCCGGAGATCTGCATGGGCAATGGGACAACGTGGATGAGCAGCTGCTTGAGCTGTTAGCACCCGACGCACTGCTGGTGGTCGGCGACCTCAGCGACGGCCAGCCCCTCATCCCGGCGCGTCTGGCGCGGTTACGGATGCCCCTGGCCTGCATCCTCGGCAACCATGACACCGGCCGGGATGCCAGCGGCCGCACCCTGCAACGTCAGCTCGATGCACTTGGTGATCGCCACTGCGGCTGGGCATTGCGCGAACTTCATCCTCCAGGCCTGGCTGTGGTGGGTGGCCGTCCGGCCAGCGCCGGCGGTGGCTTTCACATGAACCAAGCGGCTCAGTCGGTCTTCGGTCCGGTGAGCCTCCAGGATTCAGCCGCCCGCATCACGGCGGCGGCTCTGGCGGCGGATCCAGCCCTTCCGCTCATTCTTCTGGCCCATTGCGGCCCGAGTGGTCTCGGCAGCCATGCCGGTGATCCCTGCGGGCGTGACTGGAAACCACCGGCCTGCGACTGGGGCGATCAGGATCTCGCCCTGGCCATCGATCAGATTCGCCAGCGGCGGCCGCTGCCCCTGGTGGTGTTCGGGCACATGCACCATCGCCTTAAGCGCGGCCAAGGTGAACGGCTCAGCTTTTATCAGGATCGGGCCGGCACCGCTTACCTCAATACGGCCTTTGTTCCGCGGCACAGCCACGATGAGCAGGGACAAGCCCTGCGCCATTTCAGTTGGGTGGAGCTGCGCGATGGCCAGTTGAGTGAGATCAGCCATCGCTGGTATGGCCCCGATGGTGGCCTGCGTTATCGCCAGACCCTGATGCGCATGGAGGAGCTTCAGGCGTGCTGATTTATGCCTGCGTGAGCGGCCACGGCTTCGGCCATGGCTCTCGTGTGGCGGCCGTGCTCACCGCCTTGCATCAACAGAAGCCCAGCTGGCGGCTCGTGCTTTCCACCCCTCTGGCCCCGGCTTTTCTGCAGCTGGCCTTCGGGTCTGCTTCTTTTGAGCAGCGGCCTTGCCGTTGGGATGTGGGTGTGATCCAGGCGGATGCGCTCGGCGCCGATGCCAAGGCCACTCTGGCGGCGCTGCAGCAATTGGATCGGCAGTTGCCCGCTCAGATCGATGCCGAGGCCCGCTGGATCCGCGCGCAGCACGAACCCGTGCTGGTGTTGGGAGATGTAGCACCGGCGGCGGCTGCGCTGGCCCGAGCTATCGGCGCACCCTTGGTGTGGATGGCCAATTTCGGCTGGGATGCGATTTACCGCCCCATGGGCGAGGCCTTTGAGCCTTGGGCCAACCGGGCCCTGGAGGCCTATCGCCAGGGCGATGCCCTGATTCGCTGCCCCTTCTCGATGCCGATGGAGTGGGGGCTGCCCAGCACGGCCGTGGGCCTGACGCCGGGCCGGCCACGCCATCGTCCAACCCAGCTCCGCCATCGCCTGCAGCTGAGCGCCCCGGTTGATCGCACCGTGCTGGTGGGCTTCGGGGGTCTAGGGCTTGATCTTGCCCCGCAGTTGTTGCGGGGCTGGCCGCAACATCATTTTTTGGTCAACGATGCCTCGCTCGCCGCGGCAGCTGCGAACGCCAGCCTGATCCCACCTGATCTGAGGCCGCTGGAGCTGATGCCCCTCTGCAGCCGCATCCTCACCAAACCTGGCTACAGCACGTTCTGTGAGGCTCTTGCGGCGGGCCTTGGCATCCACCTGGTGCGGCGGGAAGGGTTTGCAGAAGCCCCGGTGCTGGAAGCAGCCCTGCAGCGCCATGGATGGCACCGTTTTCTGAGTAGGTCCCAGCTGGAGCAGGGCGACTGGCAGCTGGATCAGCCCTTGAATGCTCCCCTGGCCGACGCGCTCCCCAGCGATGGAGCTGATCAAGCGGCAGGCGTGCTGATTGCTACTGCAATGCAGAAGAATGCAGCCATGTCGCATCAGGAATTGTTTGAGTCGTAGCGTTTAAAAACCCTGTGAGGCTGCCTGATTTGAATGCCTCTTCACGGTTGATGTTGGCTGTAGACGGTTTTTGTGCTGGCACTAAAGTATTTCTCGTGCTCCTGTTGGTGATGCAAACTAAACGCATTCAAATGCTAGTCGCACCAGCCACTTCTCTTCGAAAGCTTCTGCTCGACTGGTTGTTTGTAGCTCTCGCTTCAGTCTTTTAGGCTCTGAGATCGTTTCTGATCCTAGATCAGGGGCTGCACAACAACACCTGATCTCTTGATGCGTTGTTTGTCGCATCAAGGGTTTGTTGTTCCTCTTTTGGCTTGATTTGACTTCGAACGTTTCTCAGCGTCGTTCTGCGCGCGTTTTGGCTCTGGCTCTTGGTGGTGTCGCCTTGGCCATCGGCTGTCAGGCGCCAGCCGCAGCTGAAAGCGCCTCCTCTCGCTTGATCGAGCCTCTGAGACTCTCAGCCCCTACCCCTCCCCCGCTGATGGCGGCGCGGCCCATGGGGCTCGTGAATCCGGGCCGCCCCCGCTCCCAATTGGCCATGCTCAATGTGAGCGATGGGCCCTCAGCCGTTGAGCGGTTCTTCCGTTATGCCCTCACCCCTGAGCGGCGTGCGTTGCTGAACACCATTCGTTTCGCCGAAGGCACGTGGGCCCGCGGTGAAGATGTCGGTTATCGCATCATGTTTGGCGGTGGATTGATGCCTGGTCTTGATCGCCATCCCGACCGTGTGATCTCCACCGGCCGCTATGCCAGTGCTGCTGCCGGTGCTTATCAGTTCATGCCCTTCACCTGGGCCATGGCGAGTCGTGTTTTGCGTTTGCAGGGGTTTGGGCCTGAGGTGCAGGATCAGGCAGCTCTGTTTCTGATTCAGCGCCGCGGTGCTTTGCACCTCGCCGATCAGGGCCTGTTCTCACCGGATCTGGCCGCCAAGCTGGCACCAGAATGGGCCTCGTTTCCCACTCTGGCCGGCCGCAGCTACTACGGGCAGCCCGTGAAGCGCTATGCAGCTCTCAAAGCGTTTTACGAGAGCAACCTTCAACAGTTGCGTGCCTCAATCGGCCCAGTGGAACCTGTGGCCGTCGAGCCAGCCTGTGAACCTGCCGATTCAATCCGTTGCCGGCTCGAGCGGCTCGATCGCCTCGGTCCTCGTTCAATCGCCCAGGGCGGCTGAGGCTGAGGACCCCGCCAAATTCAGCTCTCGCTGTCTTTGAGGCGCTGTTTGCCCACCGTGTTCTGAGCGATGAGGTACGCCGCAACGATCGCTCCCACGAATCCAAGGGCATTGCGCAGCAAGGGAAGGAGATCGGGTGTGCGGGTCACGATCGGAGCCACGCCAAACACGCCAAACAGAATCACCCAAAGGGGCGAGAGCAGCAGCACCCAGGCCCATTCCACTGTGTGTTCGGGTTTGCGGGGATAGGCCGCGAAGCCCACGATCAGTCCACCCAGCATTGAGGTCACCAAGGTGAGCAGCCACTGCTCCTGCGGCAAGCCCGGCACCACTTGGCAACCGCCGATTTCTAGGCAGCCCTTCACGGTGTGAAGCGAATCAACAATGGCTGCGTCCTGACCGTTGTCACGCACGTAGTACTGGTTACCGAAACGCGTTTGCAGCTCCACCCAGTAGGTGCGCGGCATCAGGGCAAACAGTGCATCGCCCACATTGAAGTTGAGCAGGTTGCCGCCGCGCTCATCGGCAATCAACAACAGGCTGCGCTCATCGAGCCCCCAGAACTCCTTCACCGCTAAGCCCGGCGTGCGGTCGTACTGGGTGAGCACCCGCAGCTTCCAGCCGCTCACCTGCTCAAAATCGTTGAGTTCGGCTTCCAGCGCAGCGCGCTGGGGATCGGTGAGGATCTTGGCCAGGTCGATCACGGGGGTGGGGTGATCGGGCAGGAGGTCGGGATTGTCGTAGGCCAGGGCCGGAGCAGCCGCCAGGCCCAGCACCAGCATCAGGCTGAGGATCGCGCTCGTGAGCCAGCTCATCACTCGATCCATCGCGCCTGCTTCAGTGGCGAGCATTCTCCCTGAGTCCGCCACCTCCGCGTGAGTTCTGTCGCTGCGCCTTTCCATCCCGCTCCCGCCTGGCTGGCGGAGCGCCTGCGGGAGGCCGGCGGCGCCGTGCCCTTCCGCACCTATATGCAGTGGGCCTTGCACGATCCCGAGCACGGCGCCTACGGCAGTGGCCGGCTGCAGGTAGGCCCCCGCGGCGATTTCGCTACCTCCCCCTCACTCGGCCCAGACTTCGCTGCCCTGCTAGCCCCCCAGATCGCCCAGTGGCTTGAGCAGCAGCCTGCTGATCAACCCTTGGTCTTGCTGGAAGCTGGTCCCGGCGAAGGGGATCTGGCGCTGCAACTGGCCCAGGAGCTGGCGGCCGGCTGGCCTGAGCTGGCGGTGCGCACCACGCTGGTGCTGATTGAACCGAATGCCGGCATGGCCGAGCGGCAGCGCGCGCGTCTGCGCGAGTGTCCGCTTCCCTGCCGCTGGCAGAGCTTCGCGGAGCTGGCGGCTCAGCCCGTGCGGGGTGTGCTGCTGGCCCACGAAGTGCTCGATGCCCTGGCGGTAGAGAGGATCGTGTGGGACGGCACCCTCTGGCGCCGCCAGCAGCTGGCCCTGCACGAGATGCCGGACGCCCAGCCCTTGCTACGGCTTGAGCCCGGCGACCCCCTGGTGCCGCAGGAGCTCGCCCAGCTCGAAACCCTTAGCCTCCTGCAGCCCGGCTCCCAGCGCCCGCCCGGCTGGTGCACGGAGCTCCATCCCGAGCAGGACCCCTGGCTCCAGGCCGCTGCCGCAGCGCTGGGCTCCGGTGTGCTGTTGGTGATTGATTACGCCCATGAAGCCTGGCGCTATTACGCCCCCCACCGCAGCAACGGCACTTTGATGGCCTACCGGCAACAACAGGCCAGCCCCGATCCGCTGCAGGAGCCCGGTTATTGGGATCTCACCGCCCACCTCTGCCTGGAAACCCTGGAGCAGGCGGCGCTGGCCACAGGCTGGCAGCCCCTGGGCCAGCGCCGTCAGGGCGAGGCTCTCTTGGCGCTGGGGTTGGCGCAGCGCCTGCATGGGCTGCAGCAACAGCGCGGCGTGGGCCTCGATGCCTTGCTGGCACGCCGCGAAGCACTGCTGCGTCTGGTGGATCCCCACACCCTCGGCGATTTCCGCTGGGCCGCGTTTGCTCGCTCAGCAGCCTCTGGTGATCAGGGCCTGAGCGATGCCTTGTTTCTGCAGGATCCCCCGCTGGCCTGAACGAACCGCCTCGAGCACAGGTCAGCGTGCGCTCAGCTGCAACGTGCCAGTGCCGCCAACACCTGCTCGCCGCTCACGTCGCTGCGGATCTCCACGCGGCCGAGGCTGGTGGGCAGCACGAAGCGCACGCAGCCATCGCGCACCTTCTTATCCCCCTGCAGGCACTGCAGCACGGCTGCGTTGTTGAGTTCCGGCCAGCGACCAGGCAGCCCGGCGGCGGCGATCACCGCCCGCTGGCGGGCTTGATCATCGGGGCTCCAGAGGCCCAGCTCCAGCGCCAACTCGCCGGCGGCCACCATGCCGATGGCTACGGCTTCCCCGTGCAGATAGGTGCCATAGCCGCAGAGGGCTTCCACCACATGCCCGAGGGTGTGGCCGTAATTGAGGATCGCCCGCAGGCCCCCCTCCTTTTCATCCGCCGCCACCACCTTGGACTTGGCAGCGGCTGAGCGCTCCAGCACGCTCTGCAGCAAGGCGGCCGGGAGGGTGTCCATCGAGGCCAGCCGCTCCCCGGCTGCTTCCAGCTCGCGGAATAGCTCGGGATCACCGATCACCCCGTACTTGATCACTTCCGCCATGCCAGCGCGGAATTCCCGCTCCGGCAGGGTGGCGAGGGTGTCGGGATCGATCAGCACCAGGCGGGGTTGGTGGAAGGCGCCGATCAGGTTCTTGCCGCCGGGATGGTTCACACCGGTTTTGCCGCCGATGGAGGCGTCCACCATCGCCAGCAGGGTGGTCGGCACCTGCACCACGGCGATGCCCCGCAGCCAGCTGGCCGCAGCAAATCCCGCCATGTCGCCCACCACACCGCCACCGAGGGCCACGATCAGCGAGCCGCGCTCCAGCTTGCGCGCAAAGGCAGCGTCGTGGATCAGCCCCACCGTGGCGGGAGTTTTCTGGTCTTCCCCGGCCTCGATCACCAGAAGGCTGGCGTTGAAGCCAGCGGACTCCAGGCTCGCTAAGGCTTTGGCACCGTAGTGCTCGTTCACTACTGGGTTGGTCACGATCAGCACCTTGGTGCTGGCTTTGATGCCCTGCCCCAGGATCTGCTCGCCGAGGGCCGGCAGCGCTCCCCGGCCGATCACCACCGGATACGGATTGGCGCTGAGTGCTACCTCGATGGTGCGGATCGCGGCGGCCGTGGCGCTCATGGAACAACGCTGCTGTCGTCTGAGGCTATCGGTCACCAGCCGTTGGCACTCGGCGATGCCCGCTGGGCGCTCTTCGCCGAGTGCTGTTGGTCAAACCCTCTCCAAGGCTGGATATCCATGGATATCCAGCCTTGGAGACACGGCCGTTCAACGACCTGCTTCCAACACCTCCAGCAGTGCTGCGCCATAGCGCTCCAGCTTGGCGCTGCCGATGCCGCTCACGCCGCCGAGTTCGCTGAGAGAGCCGGGACGGATCACCGCCAGCTCCACCAAGGTGCGGTCGTGGAACACCACATAGGGCGGCACGCCCTGCTCGCGCGCCTGGTCGCGTCGCCAGGTTTTGAGGGCGGTCAACAGGGGATCGTCGGCAGCCACGGCCACATCGGTAACGAATCCGCTGCTGGCTCCGCGGCGGCGTTGTTCCTTCGCTGGTGGCGGCAGCACTAGCTCCAGCTCCCGCTCGCCTTTCAGCAGCGGTTGCACCAGCTCGGGCGCACCGAAACACAACCCACCCTTGGCTTCCGCCGGCGAGAGCAAGGCCCCGAGGCTCACCAGCTGCCGCAGCAGGGCACGCCACTGGCCTCGGTCCAGCTCCTTGCCGATCCCGTACACGCTCAGCTGGTCGTGCCCGAGCGTGCGGATGCGCTCGGTGTTGCCGCCGAGCAGCACGTCCACCACATGGGCCGCTCCGAAGCGTTGGCCGGTGCGATACACCGCCGATAGTGCTTTTTGAGTGGCCACGCGGCAGTCGCTGCGCTGCTGGGGTTCCAGGCAGCCATCGCAGTTGTTGCAGGGTTCGGCCAGGGTTTCGCCGAAGTGGCGCAGCAGCACCTGGCGCCGGCAGCCGCTGGCTTCGCTGTAGGCGATCAGGGCCTCGAGCTTGCCGTGCTCGATCCGTTTCTGCTCCTCACTGGCGCCGGAGTCGTCGATGAAGCGGCGCAGCTGGGGGATATCGCCGGCGCCATGGGCCATCCAGGCCACCGCCGGCAAGCCATCACGGCCCGCCCGGCCTGTCTCCTGGTAATAAGCCTCAAGGCTCTTGGGCAGATCCACATGGGCCACAAAGCGCACGTCGGGTTTGTCGATGCCCATGCCGAAGGCGATCGTGGCCACCACCACCACGCCGCTGCCCAGTCGGAAGCGTTGCAGCGCCTGGCGCCGCGTTTCAGAGTCCATCCCGGCGTGGTAGCCGATGGCGTCGTAGCCAGCGGCCTTGAGTTCCGCAGCCACGCGATCCACCCGGCTGCGGGAGCGGGCGTACACGATCCCTGATTCGCCGCGGTGCTCCGCCAGAAACTGCAGCAGCTGCGCGTTGCCGCTTTGTTTGTGCCGCAGCAGATAGCGGATGTTCGGTCGATCGAAGCTCGCGAGGAAGATCTCGCCCTGCTGCAGTTGCAGCCGCTCGCGAATGTCGACCTGGGTGCGCGGGTCGGCGGTGGCGGTGAGGGCTAGCCGCGGCACTTGGGGAAAGCGCTGCGCTAGTTGATCGAGTTGTCGGTATTCAGGCCGGAAGTCGTGCCCCCACTGCGACACGCAATGGGCTTCATCGATGGCGAACAGGGCCAGCGGTGCGGATCCCAGCCGCTCCAGCAAATCACCGCTCAGCAGCCGCTCCGGCGACACGTAAAGCAGATCCAGCTGCCCGTCGCTCAGCTGCCGCCACACCTGTTGGCTTTCGCCTGTCTCCAGGCCGGAATGCAGGGCGGCGGCAGCAATCCCGAGCTGCTGCAGGGCCTCCACTTGGTCTTGCATCAGGGCGATCAGTGGCGAGATCACCACCGCCAGCCCAGGGCGGCACAGCGCCGGCACTTGATAGCAGAGCGATTTGCCGCCGCCGGTGGGCATCAGCACCAGGCCTGATCCACCGCCAATCACGTGCCGCACGATGGCTTCCTGCGGGCCGCGGAAGCTGGCGTAACCGAACACCCGCTGCAGCACCTCCAGCGGATCGCTGGTCCGCGGGGCCGGGCTGCTCAGCATGGTGCGACTGGCTGATCGGAAGAGATCTCCCACAATGGCGCGATCACGGCTGGTTGCATGGCTGAGCGTTCCCCCCGCATCGGTGCGTCCTCCGCAACCGCCTGGGGCTTTCTGACCCCGGGCCTAGTTCTCATCTGCCTCTCGGTGTTGATTCCGGCGGCCATGGCTTTGGTGATGAGCTTCACCCAGAGCGGCCTGGATGTGAGCGAGCCGCTGCAGTTCGTGGGTCTGGCGAACATCCGCCGCCTGCTCAGCGACCCGATGTTCTTCAAAGTGCTCGGCACAACCCTGCTTTACCTGGTGGGTGTGGTTCCCCCGGTGGTGCTCGGCTCGCTGGCCCTGGCGGTGCTGGTGAACCGCCAGCTCCCTGGCATTCACTGGTTTCGAGCTGCTTTCTACACGCCGGTGCTGGTGTCGATTGTGGTGGCGGCGATCGCCTTTCGCTGGCTCTATGCCGAAACCGGCCTGATCAACGGATGGCTCAGCGCCCTGGTTCCGGGTGGGTTCAAGCCGATTGGCTTCCTCACCAATCCGTTGCTGGCATTGCCCTCAGTGATGGTGGTAACCCTCTGGAAAGGCCTCGGTTACTACATGGTGATTTTCCTCGCCGGCCTGCAAGGCATCAGCGCCGATCTTTATGAGGCGGCGGAGCTGGATGGCAGCGAGGGATGGCGCAAACACCTCGACATCACCCTGCCGCTGCTACGCCCCTACGTGACCTTGGTGGCGGTGATTTCAGCAATCGCCGCCACCAAGGTGTTTGAGGAGGTGTATCTCATGACCCAGGGCGGGCCGGCTGACGCCACCAAAACCCTCGTTTACTACGTGTACGACCAAGCGTTCGCTGAACTGGAGATCAGTTACGCCTGCACAGTGGGTCTGGCTTTGTTTGTGATCGTTTTATTGCTTAGCTTGGTGCGCTTCGCCTTCGCTGGCGACAAAGGTTTCAGCTGAGGCTCATCGCAGCAGCTCCGGCCCAGGGGATGCGAAATTGATTGATTGAGCATTCCTGCGCATGGGCGCTGCTAGGTCGGTTGGAATCGTGGGAGGCGGTCAGCTGGCCTGGATGCTGGCCGAAGCGGCTCGCCATCGCGGTGTGGAGCTGCATGTTCAGACGCCCGGAGCCAACGACCCTGCTGTGCCCTTGGCTACGAGTGTGGTGCAGGCGGATGTGCGCGATGTGGCGGCCACCCGGGAGTTGGCGCGGCGGTGCAGGGCGATCAGCTTTGAAAACGAGTGGGTGGATCTCGATGGCTTAGCCCCGTTGGCCGCCGAGGGTGCGTGCTTCCTGCCCGATCTCCAGGCACTACGGCCGCTGGTGTGCAAACGCAGCCAGCGCGAGCTGCTCAACCGCTTCAACCTGCCCTCCCCGGCCTGGTTCCCCCTGGCTCAAGTGCATGAACGCCCTGAACCCGAACCCACGTCCCCAGTGCCTGAGGGGCAACGGCCTCAACAGTCTCCGCAGGATCTGGGCCCGATGCTGCCTCAAGGCTTTGCGTATCCCTTGATGGCTAAGGCCAGCAGTGGTGGTTATGACGGCAAAGGCACGGTTGTGCTCCGCAGTGATACCGATCTAGAGGCCTTGCTCGAGCGGGTCGACTCCAACGGCTGGATCGTTGAGGAGTTCGTGAGCTTTGAGCTTGAGCTGGCTGTGGTGGCGGCCCGTGATCAGTTCGGTGATGTGGTGTGCCTGCCGGTGGTGCAGACCCATCAGCACCATCAGGTGTGCGATTGGGTGTTGGCGCCATTTGAGACCAGCCATGCCTTGCAACAGGCTGCGCGCAACATGGCCGCTTCGCTGCTGACAGCCCTCAACTACGTGGGGGTGCTTTCAATCGAGTTTTTCTATGGCCCTCGTGGGCTGATCATCAACGAGCTCGCGCCCCGCACTCACAACTCAGGTCATTACTCGATCGAGGCTTGCGACCAAAGCCAGTTCGATCTGCAGCTGCTCTGTGTGGCCGGTGAGCCGGTCACAGAGCCCCAGCTCCTGATGCCTGGAGCCTTGATGGTGAACCTGCTCGGGTTTGAGCAACGCAGTGCTGATGATCCCCACTGCAGCTACGACCAGCAGCGCCAAGCCCTTGCAGACCTCCCAGACGTTCATCTGCACTGGTATGGCAAAGCTGGCTCTTCTCCGGGCCGCAAGCTTGGTCATGTGACTGTGCTGTTGCAGCAGCACGACCCCCAGGCTCGGCGCCAGGAAGCGATGCAGCGCCTAGAGCAGGTGCGGCAGATCTGGCCCTTGCCTCAAGAGCCGAAAACGGCTTAGTCGTCTTAGGATTCCAGAGGACTGCTGTGTTGGTGACTGCCTTCTACAGTTTTCTGATCTGACTCCCTTTTCGACTTGGGGCGTCTGTCGCGACAGTGCCGTAGACCGGCCTCGTAGCCGGAAACGAATCTTCGCTTTGACTCCCCTTCTGGTTTATCCAGGTCGGAATCTGGGGCGGAACGGCACAGCGGTTCACCCTTTTCAAGCCCAACGAGTACCGCTCTGATTCCAGGCCCTCACCCATCGAAGGAGTTGGCGCGGTTCTCAGAAACCCAGATCAAGCTGCAGCTCTGGCATTGAGGTGGTGAAATCCACCCTGCTTGGTGCAAGCCACAGTCCCAGCCGATGCGGGATGGTGAGCTGCAAAGCGCAGCATTGTGATGCAGATCTACGCCCCACTCCTTAGGGCCTTGCAGGTGTTTGCCCTATTTATCGCCTTCACAGTTCAAGGTGCGATGTGGAAGGGCGCCCAGGATCATGGTGGTCGAGGTTGGGCCGTCGCACTGACCTGGGCCGTGGGATTCACTGTGCTGCTCAACGCGATCCACCTCCTGCACGCCGGCTTGTTTCCGGAGATTTAGTTCCAACTGCTGCAGCAACGCGCAGTACTTCAAACGAATCTTGCAAGGTAACTGATGCGTGTCGTGATGCACGTCTGCGGCATATCTAGATCCGTAAACGACTCATAGCTCCTCTGAGAGTGCCTGCAGCGCAGGGGTTTTGCAGGGATCTATGTCGCTTGCTTCGCAGACTGTATTGTTGGCGTGACGACCTTTCTCCCCTGCTTGACTGGTCGAGCTATCCAGGGAATGCTTGTCTTTCGGCCGTTGTTGCTTTGGCTGGCTTGATGTCACCCGTTCTGCTTCACGCCATCCACAGACGTCTTCTTTTGCTTGTTGTCGGGTCGTCGGACGCAAGCCTCGGCGGATCACGATTGCTTTGCCCTGCTCGACTTATCAAGCCCTGCTAGATCTCAGTCATGCACAGAATGACTCCCTCTCCAGTACGGCAGCCAACTGGCTTGAGCGCCAGTTGGAGCTGAGTCGGCGGCAGGCCTGTTGACGGCGGGCCTCTGTGCCATCAGCCTTCAGGCGACTATGGGCTCTTGAGATGAGCCAGATGCCCCTCGCCTAAGCCGATGACATCCGCTCGTTCTTGCAATGTCAAGCTGCTGTGTGAGGCTGGCAACATCGTGGGCGAGAGCATCGTCTGGGACGATCGATCCCACCGCCTTGTGTGGATCGACATCCTCGGCCAACGCATCCACAGATTCGACCCCGCTTCCGGCACGCTCGAATCATGGCGACCGCCCGATTTCCCTACGTCGATTGGTCTTTGCAAGAATGGGGGAGCCATCGTGGGGCTGCTCCGCGATATTCAGCTCTGGGATTTCAATTCCACCTGGGTTGCCTTGGCAATTCCGGAGCCTCATATGCCCAAGAATCGCCTCAACGAGGGCTGTGTTGCGCCGGATGGCTCCTTTTGGGTCGGCACGATGTGCAACAACTTTCTTCCCGACGGAACGCCCGTTGCCACCAACGCATGCACAGGTGCCTATTACCGCGTCTCCGCCTCAGGCCTGGTCAGCCGCCTTCTCCCGAATGCCCATGGCATCCCGAATACGATGGTGTGGACAGATGACGGTAGGTTTTTAACCGCTGATACAACCTTGAACGAGATTCGTTCCTATCGACTGACGTCTCTCGGTGAACTCACGGATCCCCAACCATTTGCTGAATCTTTTCCAAGGGGGCTTCCCGACGGTTCATGTCTTGATCAGGACGGTTTTCTTTGGAATTGCCGCGTTGTTGGTGGGTCTTGTGTTGTTCGCTTTGCGCCTGATGGAACGGTCGACTGCGTGATCGATCTTCCCTGCTCGTGGCCGACAAGCTGCACATTTGGCGGTCCAGATCTTGACGTGCTGTATGTCACCTCCGCACGCTTTACGATGGATTCACAACACCTTGCTGCTAATCCTCAAGAAGGTGGCATCTTCTCTTTGAGTCCAGGTGTGCGTGGTCGCCGCAGTTATCGTTATGGCTAAAAGAAACTGATTGTAATTTTCGGCGGGTTGCGTGCTGAGCGAAGGCATCAAGGCCTAAACAATCCCGGAGGTTTGTGGTTTCAGCGGCTCAGTGCTTGCTGAATTTTGGCTTGGAGGTCTTCACTTGTGAGCCCGGTCACCACAAACACCTCCTGAGCACTGCTGCCTCGTCGGGCCACGAGCTTCCAGCCGCCGGTGATCGGTGTGGACACCCGCAAACGCAGTTCCGGCGCTCTGCCGCGCACCCTGGCAATGACGGCTGGGGTGATCGTGTCGATGGCTGGATCGCGCACAAGGCACTTGAGCAGAGGGATCAGACCCTCCAGGTAGGTGCTGTGCGTGATCACCAGCCGCCCCATCGTTGCCGCGTGTGGTCGTCAACCCTAGAGATCCCTGCTAGATCTTGATGCCGTTCTTCTGCCGCCATGGCTGCCCGGGCGAAGCCTGAAAAACGCGAGTTGTTCCGGCAAGAAGTGCTGCGGCAACTGGGTTCGTCGTCCCAGGTCATCAGCCTTGAGCAGCGCGGCCGCCATCAGGTGCGTGGCTTGGCCGTGTGCTCGGGCCGGATCCTCAGTTTTGTGCTCGACGCCGAGTCGAACAGGCTGCGGACCAGGCCTTTATTTCAGTTGTTAGAGCGCAGCCGGCGCTGATCAGCATCGCTCCACGGGTGCCATCGTTAGACCTTGAGCAGCGAGCTGCTGGTGGTAGAGCTCCGCCTGCTCTAGAGGCCCGCTCCAGACCACAGCCGATCCCTGGCCGTCGATCTGGTGGGCCAGCTCCCAGGCTCGATCAGGATTCATGCCTGGGATGTAACGCACGAGAACCTCCACCACGTGCTGGAAGGTGTTGCGGTCGTCGTCGAGCACGATCACGCGGCCCTCGGGATAGCGAGCTTCCACGCGCTGCCGCTCTTGTACCGCCTGCTGTGCCATCGGATCACAAGCCGCTCTTCCAGCTCAGTCTGCCCCCCGACGCTGGCTACACTCTTTCCACAGTTGCAACAGCATCATGTTGATCACCGCAGGTTGGGCAGCTCTCTGCGCCGTCTTCACCTTCTCGATCGCCATGGTGGTTTGGGGTCGTAACGGCGACGGCACCATCAACTTCTGAGCGTGAGCGACATTGTTGTTGCCGGCCTCACGCTCAACAACGTGTTGGCCATCCTCGCAGCCTCGCTGCTTGTGTTCGTCAGTGGTGGGGTGATCTACCTCTCCACCGTCGAATGGCGTGATCGGCGTCGCCGCCAGCAACTGTCTGCGGCGCCGAAACCACGGCCTAAGACCAAGTCCAAAGCCCTTCGGTGAGCGAGCCCTGGGCTTGGCTCGAAGCTTCGGCGTGGCAGGCCTCTGAAACGGTTCTGGTTTCCCCGGACCGACCACGTGACGGAGCGCCTGAGCACTCCCTCTGGGATCTGCACCAACAGCAGGATCTTCAAGAGCTGCTCAGCGCTTCACCATCCAGCGATCGCTCCTTTGCGTTGGCTCATCGGCTGCTGTCACTGCCAGCCAGTGGACTCTTGCGTGAGCAAGCCGACCAGTTGCGTCGTGAACTTGTGGGTGAGACCGTCACCTACGTGGTGAATCGCAATCTCAATTACACCAATCACTGTCTGCAGCACTGCAGCTTCTGCGCGTTTCGCCGGGATCCAGGCGCCAGTGGTGCCTACTGGCACAGCTTCGAGACCCTGCAGGCTCGCGCCGAAGAGGCCCGCGCTCTCGGTGCGACCGAATTGTGCATCCAAGGCGGATTGAATCCGGAGGCTCGGCTAGATGGTTCTGCACTGCACTACTACCAAGCCCTCCTGGAAGCGCTAAGTGAGGCGGCTCCGGGACTGCATTTGCATGCCTTTTCTCCTCAGGAATTGCTGTTTATCGCGGAGCAGGATCAGATTCCTCTGCAGACCGTGATTGATGGCTTAAAAGCCTCTGGCCTTGGCTCGATTCCTGGCACGGCGGCCGAAGTGCTGAGCGAATCGGTGCGTGCTCGGCTCTGCCCGGAGAAGCTCTCAGCGCGGCAATGGTGTGCCGTGGTGTTGCAGGTGCACCGTAGTGGTTTGCCCAGTACGGCAACCCTGATGGCCGGTCATCTCGAATCCACAGCCGATCGAGCTGCCCACCTACTCACCTTGGTGGCTTTGCAGCAAGCGGCCTGGCAGCATCAACACAGTGGTTTCAGTGAGTTCGTGCTGCTTCCCTTCATCGGCGCGCAGGCTCCAGCCGCCCTGCGTCAGCGGGTAGGGCGCGACCAGCCTGATCAGGGCTCCATGCTCGCTCTTACGGCCCAGGCACGCCTGCTGTTGGGGGCTTGGTTCCCCAACCATCAGCCCAGTTGGGTGAAGCTCACCCTTGCTGGTGCAACCGAAGCGCTCCGCTGGGGGTGTAACGATTTGGGGGGCACCTTGATGGAAGAGAGCATCACCAGCGCTGCCGGTGCTCTGGGCGGCACCGCCCAGACTCCAGAAGCGCTGCGCCGCGCCGCGGTGTCTTTGCAGCGGCCCGTGCGCGAGCGCACCACCCTCTACACCGCTGTGCCGGCGTGCGCCTGAGCCCTCCGCGCTTCCCAACGTTCCCCTTGCGATTCACGGCCCTCAGCACGGCTGTGTTGCTGGTGGTGCCTACAGCCTTGCTGCTGTTGGTGCCTCGCAAGTTGGCGAGCGGTCTCGATCGGCTCATGCCCGATACCGCGCTGCTTCAGAGCTTCGCCGCGCGGCCGACGCAACCGGTACCGGCCCTTTGGCAGCAGCGGCTGGGCCCAGACCTTGCAGAGCGCTATTGGCGCGCGCAACGGCGTTTCTGGTGGCAGTTTTGGGGGCCCCATGGCGATGCAGGGGCCTACCTCGTGTTTGCTGCCCCTGCTTCGTCCCCAGTGCCGGCCAATGGCATACGCCTCGACGATCTGATCGTGGTTGCCCCCAACCCACTGGCCCACCAGTTGCTGCAGGACCAGCTGCAGGTGCAGCGTCGCTTACCTCGGGGCCTTAATCAACGCTGTAGTGAGCAGTTGCTGCAACAGGAGGCCGTGCATTGGAACCCTGCTGCCCTTGCTCAGATGTTGGGTCCCATTGCGCCTTTGGCGATGGGTTTGCAGCAGGGTTGCCTGAGCCTGCGCAGCGAAGGCTCCGCCCTGCTCTGGCAGGGCGAAGCCGATGCCAGCTCTGACTCTCTGCAGGCGGCGCCCTCGGGTCTGATGGTGCCCTCACTTCCCGCAGCAACCGCTACGACCCCACTGCTTGAACTGCGCGGGCGCAGGCTCGAGCTGCTGTTGCGCGGTCTACTCTCCACGGCCTTATTGCGCACAGCTCTGGCGGAGCGCTACGGGCTGGGAGCTGAACAATTGCGCCGGTTGCAGGATGCCGGTTTCGCCCTGCGGCTGCTGGAGCAGCCCCAGGGCCCATACCGCGCTGGGCTGCAGTTGCTGGTGCGTCTGCCCGGAGAGCGGCAGTTTTGGGATCGTTGGTTGATCGATCTTGCCCGGGCGCTGGAGGATCAAGGGTTGAGCCGCTCAGAGCCAACCCCGGCCCTGCAGCTGTGGAGCAGAGAGAACGGTGAACCAGCCGGTGGCTGGCGCTGGTTGAGCGCCGATCAATTGCTGCTGTTCCTCGGACCCAGCCCCACACAGGCCCCGCAGCTTCAGCCGCCCTCAGGAGCCGACTGGCAATTGCTCATGCAGCCTCAGAAGCTCGACAACGAGCAGCTCCTGCCTCCAGGTCTTCCAGTGGTGGTGAAGCGGGCAACGCAGCTGGTGCTGCATGGCCGCGGTGCGGTCGGCACAGCCCTGGCTGGACGCCTTGATCTCAGGTAGGGCTGCCTTCGGTGGCCCGTTCGCGGCGGCGGCGTTCAGCGGCCAAGGTTTCTTCCATCAGCTCGACCGCCTGACTCATCTTCTCGATGTTGGTGGAGTAGAGGCCGAGATCTTTGTCCACACGATCCTTGATCAATCCCATGGCTTCACCGATCTCGTGGGCGGCGTTGCGCAGGGCCTGGGGATCGAGGGCATCGGCACCCTGAGCGCTTTGCAGCAAGCTGAGCAGACCCACGGCCACCAGGCGTGAGTAGTGGAAGTCTTCGCGTTGCACGCTCTTCAATAAGGAGGCGATCAGCTCAGGAGCTCCCTGGCCCTGGCTGGAGAGCCACCCCTTGATCTCCTCGAGGCTGTGATGCCCCACCTGTTGGCGGGCTTGCTCAGCCTGACTGCGCAGGGCGGCACCATCGAAGCCGTTGGCGCTGCACAGGGACAGGAACAAGGGCTCACGCTGGTTCTCCGGTCGGTACCCGCTTGAGAAGCTGTCAAACACCTGTGTGAGCCCCACCGCAAACAGCCCATCGGGTTGAAAGCCCTTCTGATGGCTGAGCAGGTGTAGTTCCACCAGCAGCTCATCCACCAAACGGCGGTAGATCGGCGCGATCACATAGGGGAAGGCGCTGTGGAAAGCACGCTTGCTGTCGGCAACGGTGAGGCTCACGCCCACGCTCGTATCCCTTGAAGTGGTTGGACCCTAGCTCGCGAGCATCGCTGAACTCGACCGAAGCTCAGTAGGATCGCGCCAGCTGCTAAGCCCTCTGTGTCGATGATCCCGATCGTGATCGAAGAGTCGGGCCGGGGCGAGCGGGCGTTTGACATCTATTCACGCCTCCTGCGCGAGCGGATCATCTTTCTGGGTGAGCCCGTGACCTCAGAATCCGCGAACCGGATCGTGGCCCAGCTGCTCTTCCTTGAAGCGGAGGATCCTGAGAAGGACATTTTCCTCTACATCAATTCACCTGGTGGATCGGTGTACGACGGCCTGGGCATCTTCGACACGATGCAGCACATCAAGCCTGATGTGCAAACCGTGTGCGTGGGTCTGGCCGCCTCGATGGGTGCATTTTTGTTGTGCGCCGGCGCCAAGGGCAAACGCAGCAGCCTCACGCACTCCCGCATCATGATCCACCAGCCACTCGGTGGTGCGCGCGGTCAAGCCAGCGATATCCGCATCCAGGCCGACGAGATTCTGTATCTCAAGAAAAAGCTCAACCAAGAGCTTGCCGATCGCACTGGTCAGCCTCTGAGCCGCATCGAGGAAGATACCGACCGTGACTTCTTCATGTCTCCCGCTGAAGCAGCGGAGTACGGCCTGATCGACAAGGTGATCGATAAGCGTCCGGTGCGTGCCGTCTAAGCAGCGTCCGATGGGAAAGGGGCGGCCACCGTCGGAGCGGCCCAGCAAGGTCTGCCCTGTGTGCGGCAGACCTTTTTCATGGCGCAAGAAATGGGCAACCGTTTGGGAGGAGGTGATCTACTGCTCCGATCGTTGCCGCAAGCGTCGGTGATCGTCAGTGTCTGTGGTGTTTACCTGAGGCACACAAAAACAGCCCGTGCGTTCAAGCACGGGCTGTTTAACTGAATCCGGTGGTGGATTGATTAGGCCTGGGCGGTTTCGGGCTCGGCCGTGCTGTCGCTGACCACCTCTCCATCACTGATGAATGGAGAGAAACGCTCCTTCTCTGGGATGACGGCGAACTCGCTCACCAGCGCGCGGAACTCATCACCGTCAAGGCTTTCCTTCTCGATCAGCACCTCCACAACCCGATCCATGCAGGCGCGGTTGTCGGCGACGAGCTTCACCGTTTCCTCGTAGCAGTTCTGCACGATCTGGCGCACGGCTAGATCCACACGGGCGGCGGAGGCATCAGAGCCATCGCTGCGGGTCATCAGATCACGGCCAAGGAAAACTTCCTGGTTGCCAGCCTCGAGCGAAAGCTGACCCACTTCGCTCATGCCAAAACGAGTCACCATCTGGCGGGAGATGGAGGCAACCTGTTGGATATCGCCGCCGGCGCCTGTGGTCACTTCTGCGTGGCCGAACACCACATCCTCAGCAGCACGGCCGCCAAGGGCTCCCATGATGCGTGCGCGCAGCTGAGCACGGCTCACCAGCATCTGCTCCTCATCAGGGGAGAACCACGTCAGACCCTGAGCCTGGCCACGAGGGATCAGGGTTACTTTCTGCACAGGGTCGTGGGCCTTCACCAGGGTGCCGACGAGGGCGTGCCCCACTTCGTGGTACGCGATCAAGCGCTTGCTACGGCCGTCGGTGAGGGGTTTGCCTTCCATGCCGGCGATGATGCGATCCACAGCGTCGTCGATCTCAGCCAGGCTGGTGGCCTCCTTGCGACGGCGGGCCGTAAGGATGGCTGCTTCATTCAGCAGGTTCGCTAAGTCAGCACCAGAGAAGCCTGGGGTTCGGCGAGCGATGGCCTCAAGGCTCACGTCATCAGCCAGCTTCTTGTCGCGGGAGTGCACCTTGAGCACAGAAAGCCGCCCTTTGATGTCGGGCACGTCGACCTGGACCTGCCGGTCGAAACGGCCTGGTCGCAGCAGCGCCGAATCGAGCACATCGGCCCTGTTGGTGGCCGCAATGATGATGATGCCGCTGTTGCCCTCGAAACCATCCATCTCGGTGAGGAGCTGGTTGAGGGTTTGCTCGCGCTCGTCGTTGCCGCCGCCTACACCTGCACCGCGCTGACGGCCCACCGCATCGATCTCGTCGATGAAGATCAAACAAGGGCTGTTTTCCTTGGCCCGTTTGAAGAGATCGCGTACGCGGCTCGCGCCTACGCCTACGAACATCTCCACGAACTCCGAGCCGGAGAGCGAGAAGAAGGGAACGCCGGCTTCGCCAGCAATCGCTTTGGCGAGCAGGGTTTTACCGGTGCCAGGAGGTCCAACAAGCAAAACGCCCTTGGGGATTTTGGCGCCCACGGAGGTGAATCGCTCCGGAGTTTTGAGGAAGGTCACCACTTCCTGGAGGTCTTGCTTGGCTTCCTCAACACCGGCAACGTCGTCAAATTTCACCCCGGTTTCGGCCTCCATGGCAAAACGTGCCTTGGTTTTGCCGAATTGCATGGCCTGGCCGGGGCCCCCGGGCATGCCATTGCCGCGGCGGGCCAGGAACACCAGGACGCCGATCAGGAGCAGCGGGAACAGCAGGTTGCCCAGCAGGCCGAGGGCCGGTGGAGCTTGACGCGGCGGGTGGATGTCGAAGCTGATGCCCTGCTCCTTGAGATTGTTGACCAGCTCCGGTGCTAGGCCGGGCAGATCAACGCGCAGACGCTGCACACGATTGTCGAGGTCAGGGTCTACCGCCTCAACCACAGCAGTGCGGCCTCCATCGAAGATGTCGACGGCTGTGACGCGACCTGCGTCCACATAATCGAGAAAGCGGCCGTAGCTCATCCGGGCAACAGCGGCATTGCGTGGTGCCACCGTGGGGCCGTTGGGAGCGCTGAGCCGGTTGCCGCCGCCGCCTAGCACCTGCCAGCCCAGAAACAGGGCTACGCCGATGGGAAGAACCCAAAGAGCGATCGTGCGCCAGCGTTGATTCATGGCCGCTTCAAGCAACTCTTGATGTTTAACAAGTGTAAAGCGGTCCCTGCCGCTGCTGTCGATTTCAGGCCTGAGCTTCTCTCATTCAGGAGGCTTGCTGCCATTCCTGCACCGACCCAGTCAGCCCTGAGATCGATCGGGGAACGTCCATCGGCTCGGGCGTTTCCACGCATAGCTCTTCCACCGGGATGCTCTCACGTAGCTCGGGGCCGCCGAGACCATGGGTCCAGATCTGCACCATCGACTCAGCCGGTGCCATAAAACTCAGCAGCTCAAACGGAAACACCACGCGCTCGAGGAAGAACTCCTCACGACCAATGCAGCGCACGATCACCATCCGATCGCTGCTGTTGCGATAGCCACAGGTGAGCTGCGCCAAGGGAAGGTGACCGAAAGGGACCTTTATCAAGCCATTCAGTGGCCTAGCGGTTGGTCGCAGTTGAAACCGTTTGCTAACGGCGGACGCTTCTTTGGGATTTCTTTCTTTTTGCCTGCAGGGATCACAGGCTGCGCAGGGCCGTGATCGGATCGAGGCGTGAGGCCCGCCGGGCCGGCAGCACACCAAACACGAGCCCGATTGAACCCGAAAGCCCCACGGTGATCAGCACGCTCACACCGCCGATGGCGGCAGGCAGAGGAGTGAAGGTAGCCACCGCCGCAACGGCCGAGAGACCCAGCGCACTGCCAATCACACCGCCGAGGCTGGAGAGCACCAGAGCCTCCACCAGAAACTGCGTCAGCACATCGCTGCTGCGGGCACCGATGGCCTTGCGCAGGCCGATCTCTGAGGTGCGCTCACTCACAGACACCAACATGATGTTCATGATCCCGATGCCACCCACCAGCAGGGAAATCGCCCCGATGGCCCCCAGCATCAGGGTGAGGCCACCGGTGATCGTGCCCACAATGGAGAGTGCATCTTTCTGGGAGCGCACTGCGAAGTCGTCTTCCCGCAGGATGTTGTGCCGCTGCCGCAGCAAGTTGGTGATCTGAAACTTCGCGGCGCCGGTGCTGGCTTCATCCTTCGCTTCCACACTGATGAAATTGAGGCTCACGCCGTAGGTGGGATCACGGCCAGACAGCTTGCTCACCATCGTGGAAAGCGGGATGTAGGCAGCTTCATCCTGGTTTTGGCCAAACACTGCGCCTTTGGGGGCCATCACGCCGATCACCTCGAAGCTCTGATCTCGGATACGGATCTGCTGCCCCACGGCGGGCCCGATCGGCAGCAGCTTGTCGCGCAGGTCAGGCCCCACCACCACCACGTTGCGGGCGCCATCGAGATCGCGCTGATCGATGAATCGGCCTCGGGCAACCTCAAAGCGGCGCACGGCGAGGAAATCCGGAGTAACACCCGAAACGGTTGCGCTCGAACTCTTCGAGCCTGCCTGCAGCACGGCGCTGAGGGTGATCTGAGGCACCACGCGCTTCACGCTGGGCACCTGCTCGGCAATCGCCTCTGCGTCTTCCAACACCAGAGTTTTGGGAAAGTCGATTCCCTGGCGGCGGCTGTCGTTGTTGCCTGGCACCACGAACAACACATTGGCGCCGAGGGTGTTGAGTTGGCCCTCGGCCAGGTTCTGCGCTCCCCGGCCTACGCCCACCAGGGTGATCACTGATGCATTTCCAATCACGATGCCCAGCATCGTGAGCAGGGAGCGCAACCGATTAGACCGCAGGGTGGCCAGAGCCATTCCAACGGTTTCGCCCATGGCGAGCTTTGCGGCCATGGGCTACATGATGGTGGGATCGAGCACGGTGCCTTTGCCCACGATGCTCACTTTCACAAGATCGGTGGAGCCGCTCACGTCGGCCACCGTACCGGCGGTCTGAATCACCAGGTCGCCCTCGCGCAGCAGTGCCTGATCGGCTGCCATTTCCATGGCACGGTTGAAGCTGGCGGTAGCGCTGTCGGCATCGTCCACCAGGAGCGGGTGGACACCCCAAACGAGTTGCAGCTGTGAGGCCACCTTCTTTTCACTGGTGATCGCCAGGATCGGCGTGCTGGGGCGAAACTTGCTCACGTTGCGAGCGGTGGCTCCGCTTTTGGTGAGCGGCAAGATCGCTGCAGCCTCGAGCTGACGTGCGATCGAGCTCACCGCGTGGCTGATGGCGTTGGGAATCGTTGAGGCCAGTTGGCCGTCGTTGGCCCGGCGTGGATAGTCACGCTCGATGCGGCGGGCGATCTGGCTCATGGTGGCCACGGCTTCCACCGGGAAGTCCCCCACGGCGCTCTCGTTCGACAGCATCACCGCATCGGTGCCATCGAGGATGGCATTGGCCACATCGCTCACCTCAGCGCGGGTGGGACGGGGGCAGCTCACCATCGAGTCCAGCATCTGGGTGGCGGTGATCACTGGAATGCCCAGGCCGTTGCATTTGCGGATCAGTTCCTTCTGGAGCAACGGCACTTCCTCGGCCGGCATCTCCACGCCCAAGTCGCCACGGGCCACCATCACCCCATCGCATAAGGGCAGGATCGCGTCGATCTGATCGATGGCTTCGAACTTCTCGATTTTCGCCACCACCGGCGTGTTGTGGCCATGGGAGGCGATCAGAGCCTTGATCTCCTCCATGTCGGAGGGATTCCGCACGAAACTCAGGGCCACCCAGTCCACGTTTTGCTCCAGACCGAACGCCAGATCCGTGCGGTCTTTGTCGGTAAGGGCACGGATCGAGAGCTGCACATCGGGGAAGTTCACCCCTTTGTTGTTGGAGAGCACCCCCCCCACGGTGACCGTGCAATAGAGGGTCTGATCGCTCTTGTCGACCCGGTCGACCACCATCTCCACCCGGCCGTCGTCGAGCAGGATGCGGCTGCCGCTGAGCACCTCGTCGGCGAGCCTGTCGTAGGTAACGGTGGCGATCTCCTGGCCACACGCCACATCGCGCGAGGTGAGGGTGAAGCGATCACCCTGGGCCACAGTGATCGGCCCGGCGCTGAAGCGGCCCAAACGGATCTTGGGACCTTGTAGGTCTTGAAGGATGCCGATGTGTGCACCCATCTCTTCAGCGACCTGGCGGATCGTGCGAATACGTGCTGCGTGTTCGCTGTGATCGCCGTGCGAGAAGTTGAGCCGGAAGGTGGTGGCGCCAGCTTCGATCAGACGCCGCAACTGCTCCGGTGACTCGGTGGCAGGGCCGATGGTGGCCACGATCTTGGTGCGACGCGTGAGATCGGGCAGGGCCATTCGGCAGGGCCAAAGTTGAGATCGACACTATCATCGAAGCCCACCAACCCTGCTCTGCCAATGGATCTCAACGCCTATCAGCAGGGTGCCCGCCACACAGCCCGTTATCCAGATGTTGGCTCCAATCCCATCTACCCAACCCTGGGGTTGTGCGGGGAGGCAGGCGAGGTGGCTGACAAGGTGAAGAAGGTGCTGCGGGATCAGGGGGGCGCCTTCAACGCGGAGGTGCGCGAAGCGCTCAAATTGGAATTGGGCGATGTGCTGTGGTATATGGCCCAGTTGTCGTCTGAGCTGGGCTTTGAGCTCTCAGAGATCGCAGAGGCCAATCTCAACAAGCTGGCTAGCCGCGCCGCCCGTAACGTGATTGGTGGTAGCGGCGACCATCGCTAAACGGCTCTGCGCTGCCGGATCCATCCGCCCCATTGCCCGTGCCTTTAAGGCTGTTTGTTTCCTCACTGCGCTCCTTGCTCGCCGGGCTGGCGCTCATCGCTCTTCTGCTGGCCGGCCCCGGGGTAGCGCCGGTCTTCGCTGCCAACCTCAGCGTTCGTGACGTGAGCCTGGATCCCTGCCCCACGGGTGATATCGGCGCTCAGCCCCAGCTGCGTCGCCCTAGCGGCGCCAGCTGCTTTGTGCTGCGCGGCACGGTGAGTAACCCCGGTCGTAAGCCTGTGGTGGATACCGATGTGTTTGCACAGATCCTTGATGCCAGCGGCGAGCCGGTGCTGCAGAACCGATCCCGCGTGGGGTCCATCGGTGATGTCCCCCCCGGCGATTCAAGCTTTGCCTTGCGGCTGGCGGTGCCGGCAGGAACCCCTGGCCCCTTCACCTTCTCCAACGTGAAGGCCCGGGGGTTCAGTGCTCCGGTGCGCACACGCGTCGGCGAGTTCGACGACCTGCTGCCTCTGGAGCAAGCGGTGGCTGACGAGGTTCAGTAAAAACCTGGGTAGAAGAAGCCGCGGCTTTGCTCAAGCAAGCTCTGGATCAGTTGCAGGGCCAGGAAGGCCAGGATCGCCGAGAGATCGAGGCCCCCAAGTGGGGGAATGAGGCCGCGGAAGGCGTTTAGATACGGATCGGTGACGGCACTCACCGTGGAGAGCACTGGATTGCCCCAATCGAGGTTGGGAAACCAACTCAGCAGCACCCGTACCAAAAGGATCAAGGTGTAGATGGAGAGGGTCTGCGCAAGAACGCCGATCAGATCTCCGACCAGTGGTGCCATAGGAGGTGCTGCGGTGTAGTGAGTTTATGGAGCCAACCGGCGAGTTGCCGGTATCAAGCGGCCTGATCAACCTTCAGCTCCACCTCCACGGGCTTGGGCCTTGGCTTGAGCTCATCGGTTTTGATCGAGAAGGTGCGATGGAACTTCTCGCTGAGGCTCAGCCAGTAGGAACGGCCTTCACTTTGGCGTTTGCGTTCGATGAAGTTCTGCGCCAGCAGCTCTTTGATGTGGTCGTACGCACCCGAGCCCCGTAGCTCCACCAGATCCGACTGGAGGATGCGTTTCTTGAGGGCAATGGTGGCCAGGGTGCGCAGGGCAGCGGTGGAGAGATCCACCGGCAGCAGGTTCTGCACAAGCTCGCCCAGACCATCACGGAGCTGCAGGCTGTAGCGCTGACCCTCCTGGCGGATCTCCAGGGCGGTATCGCGATGGGCGTAATCCGCCATCAGGGTGATGAGGCCAATCTCCACCTGATCGCGGCTGATCGCGGCGATCTCAGCCAGCTCGCCCAGCGTCATCGAGCGACCCTTGAGATAGAGGATCGCCTCTAGGCGGGCAGGCAGGGAGAGGTCCTGCTGGTTCTGGGTTGTGTCGTCCATCACGTCCCCAGCCGCAGCCGCAAGTTATCCCACCCCCACGGTGCCGGCCACCTCGCCTAGGAACAGGCGGTAGGCGGGGTTCTCGGTTTCATCCACGTATTGGTAGCCCAGACCGTCAAGGAAACGCTGCCAGTCGTTGAGTTCTTGGGGTGGCACCTGCACACCCACCACGATGCGCCCTACATCAGCGCCGTGGTTGCGGTAGTGAAAGATGCTGATATTCCAGTTGGGGTGCAGGCTCGTCAGAAAGCGCATCAGCGCCCCGGGTCGCTCGGGAAACTCGAAGCGATAGAGCAGCTCTCTGGTGAGGCTGCAGGCCTCAGCAGCGGCAGCGGGCATGCGGCCGCCCACCATATGACGCAGATGCAGTTTGGAGAGTTCGTCGTTGGAAAGGTCGAGGCAGGGGAAGCCGGCGGCCTGGAGGTCATGGATCAGATCCTGTTCATCGCGGCTGCCGCTGGTTTGTACGCCCACGAAGATGTGGGCACGCCCTGGATCGGCCAGTCGGTAGCTGAATTCGGTGAGGTTGCGGTCTCCCAGCAGGATGCAGAACTCGCGCAGGCTGCCCGCCCGTTCAGGGATCTCTACCGCCAGCATGGCTTCTCGGTCTTCGCTGATCTCCGTGCGCTCAGCCACAAAGCGCAGTCGATCAAAGTTCATGTTGGCGCCGCAGGCCACCGCCACCAACGTGCGCCCCTTGAGTCCTCGTCGGCTCACATCTGCCTTCATACCGGCCACGGCTAGGGCACCAGCTGGCTCCAAGATCGAGCGGGTGTCTTCAAACACATCCTTGATGGCGGCACAGATGGCATCGGTGTCCACCGTGACCATCGCGTCCACATGGCGGCGAGCCAGCTCGAACGTTTGCTCACCGACCTCCCGCACGGCCACACCGTCGGCAAACAAGCCCACCTGCTCAAGCTTCACTCGCTCCCCTAGGGCAAGCGAGCGTGTCATGGCGTCGGCATCCACGGGCTCGACGCCGATCACCTCCACCTGGGGCCATAGCGCCTTCACATAGGTGGCGATCCCGGCGATCAGCCCACCCCCTCCCACGGCGACGTAAATCGCATCGGGCGGCGCGGAGCACTGCCGCAGGATTTCCAGGCCGATGGTGCCCTGACCGGCAATCACGTCTGGATCGTCAAAGGGGTGGATGAAGCTGAGGCCCCGTTCGGCGGCGAGGCGATAGGCCTCGCTGCACGCCGCGTCGTAGTTGTCTCCGTGCAGCACCACCTCAGCGCCTCGGGCGGCCACGGCACGCACCTTCATCTCTGGTGTGGTGACCGGCATCACGATCACAGCCCTGCAGCCCAGCTTCTGCGCTCCGAGGGCCACGCCCTGGGCGTGGTTGCCCGCACTGGCAGCGATCACACCGCGCTCCAGTTCTGCGCGGCTGAGGCCGGCCATCTTGTTGTAAGCACCCCGCAGTTTGAAACTGAACACCGGCTGCAGGTCTTCCCGTTTCAGCAGAACCGTGTTCTCCAGGCGTCGTGAGAGGTTCGGCGCTGGATCGAGGGGCGATTCAATGGCCACGTCGTAGACGCGGGCCCGCAGGATGCGCTGCAGCATCGGCACCGTGCCGGTAGCGCTCATCAGCCCAGACTCATCCATGCCTACCAGTGTGACAAGCGTGCGAGATCGGCCTTGGTTTGTCGCACGACCGGGCCAATCGCAAGAGCAGAGACCGTAGGCTTAATCGCAATCAAGGCCCAAGGCATGCATCTCAGCGAGCTGACGCATCCGAATCAGCTGCATGGCCTAAGCCTCGCTGAACTCGAGGGCATCGCTCGCCAGATTCGTGAGCGCCACTTGGAAGTGGTGAGCACCAGTGGTGGTCACCTCGGTCCTGGCCTCGGTGTGGTGGAGCTCACCCTGGCGCTGTACCAAACCCTCGATCTCGATCACGACCGTGTGGTGTGGGATGTGGGCCACCAGGCGTATCCCCACAAACTGATCACTGGCCGCTACAACGATTTCCACACCCTCCGCCAGAAGGATGGTGTGGCGGGCTATCTCAAGCGTTCCGAGAGCTCCTTCGACCACTTCGGTGCCGGGCATGCCAGCACGTCGATCTCGGCGGCCCTCGGGATGGCCCTAGCCCGCGATCAGCGCGGCGAGGATTTCAAGTGTGTGGCGGTGATCGGTGATGGGTCCCTCACTGGTGGCATGGCGCTTGAGGCCATCAACCATGCCGGTCACTTGCCCAGTACGCGTCTGTTGGTCGTGCTCAACGACAACGACATGTCGATCAGCCCACCAGTTGGGGCCCTGAGCACCCACCTGAATCGAATGCGGCACAGCAAGCCACTTCAGTTTCTCCAGGACAACGCTGAGGAGGCGATCAAGCACCTGCCATTCCTCCACGGAGAGCTGCCGACCGAGCTGAAGAACCTCAAGGAGAGCATGAAGCGTCTGGCGGTTCCCAAGTTGGGTGCCGTGTTCGAGGAGCTGGGCTTCACCTACATGGGGCCTGTCGATGGCCACGACATCGCAGGCATGATCGATGTGTTCCAGCAGGCCCATGCCCACGAGGGCCCAGTGCTGGTCCATGTCGCCACCACCAAGGGCAAGGGCTATGCCTACGCCGAGGAGGATCAGGTTGGCTACCACGCCCAGAGTGCGTTCGATCTCGCCACGGGCAAGGCCTATCCCTCCAGTAAGCCGAAGCCTCCCAGTTACAGCAAGGTGTTTGGCCAGACGCTCGTGAAGATCTGCGAGCAGGACCCCCGTGTGGTCGGCATCACGGCGGCCATGGCCACTGGCACTGGTCTGGATTTGCTGGAGAAAGCACGGCCCCATCAGTATTTCGATGTGGGCATTGCTGAGCAGCACGCCGTCACCATGGCTGCAGGGATGGCCTGTGAGGGTCTGCGCCCGATCTGTGCCATCTACAGCACCTTTCTCCAGCGTGCATACGACCAACTCATCCACGACGTGGGCATTCAAAATCTGCCCGTGACCTTTGTGCTGGATCGCGCCGGCATCGTGGGCGCCGATGGCCCGACCCACCAGGGCCAATACGACATCAGCTACCTGCGCTCTGTGCCCAACTTCACAGTGATGGCACCGAAGGATGAAGCCGAGCTGCAGCGCATGATGGTGACCTGTCTTCAGCACAGTGGACCTACAGCCCTGCGCATCCCCCGTGGTGAGGGCGAAGGTGCCGTCTTGATGGAGGAGGGCTGGGAACCACTCGACATCGGCCGCGGTGAGCTGCTGGCCGATGGCGACGATCTTTTGATCGTGGCCTATGGCGCCATGGTGTACCCGGCAATGGCTACTGCTGGCCTGCTGCAGGAGCAAGGTGTTCGGGCGGCCGTGATCAATGCCCGTTTCCTGCGCCCCCTTGACCAAGCCTTGATCCTTCCCATGGCCAAGCGCATCGGGCGGGTGGTGACCATGGAGGAGGGGTGCCTGCCTGGTGGCTTCGGTGCTGCTGTGGTTGAAACGCTCAACGACCACGACGTGTTGGTGCCCGTGTATCGCATTGGTATCCCCGATCAGCTGGTGGATCACGCCACTCCCGCTCAAAGCAAGCAGGCGCTTGGGCTTACTCCGCCCCAGATGGCGGACGGCATCATGAAGCGCTTCGCCTCCCTACGCCGCCAGGCTGTGGGTGTCTGATACAGCCTTCTCAGAGCCAGTTCAAGCCTGCGATGTGCTGATCGCCGGCGCTGGCCCCTCCGGCCTCCTACTGGCTCGGCTGCTCGCTCAATCCGGCGTGTCGGTGCTGGTGGTGGATCCGCTGCGGGATCTCAGCCATGCAGCCTTCAGTAGCGCGGCCCTTCCCCAGGAGGCTATTCAGCATTTTCGGTTGCCCGCTCAGGTTCAGGCAGCACCCTGGCGGGGGTGGCAGTTGTTGGGCCCTGGTCAACGCGAAGCCCGTGAATGGTTGAGCGAGCAGCCCCTTGGGGCCGTGTTGGATTTCGGTGCACTGCGCCAATGGCTTGCCCGTGTTGCGTCGGATCAAGGGGTGCAGCTGCAGCTGGGGTGGCGCGTGCAGGGCTGGAAGGCCATCGGTGATGGTGCACTTGTGCGCTTGCGGGGACCTGCTGGCGCCCAACGCGAGAGTCGTTGTCGTTGGCTGGTGGATGCCACCGGCCAGCGACGAGCCCTGATCGGTGAGCCATCTGCGAAAGCCGGTGGTTTGGTCACAGGCGAGGGCGTGGAGTGGCTCCTTCAGGTGCCGCCATTGCTTTGGCATCACTGGGCCGAGCGCCTCAGTTTCATGTTGGGCAGTGCGTGGGTGCCCCAGGGGTATGGCTGGGTGTTCCCGATGGCCCCAGGCCAGCTCAAACTGGGTGTGTGCCGTTTGCATGATCACCGCCACCGGCAGCCGCCACTACATGCGTTGATCACAAACCTGCGCCGACGGCTCGAGCTTGAGGCGTCCACTGTTCTGGATCGCCATGGCGGTCTGATTCGCAGCACGATTCGCCGCCGTGAAGCTCATCAACAGGGCCCGCTTCTTGGTCTCGGGGATGCCGTGAGCACCGGTAATCTGCTCGGCGGTGAGGGAATTCGCCATGCCATGGCCAGCAGTGAGGAGCTAGCTCCTCTGTTGCTGCAAGCCTTGGCGGGGGATCTGCAAGCCCTGGCCAGTTATGCACCGCGGTTGAGACGGCGGCTGGGCTGGCGCTGGTCGCTGAGCGGCCGTCTGGCCCGCCGCACGTGGCTGGGTCTGAACAGCGCTTCAGGTGATCGACGTTTGCAGCGATTGCTGCAGGGCTTGGAGGCTGGTAGCAGTGCCGAGGATCTCTCGACACTGCTGTTTCACTATCGCTTTGAGCGTTATGGCGTTAAAGCCCTGCCGTATCTCTTGGGCTGGCGCTGAGCCTGCTCAGATCACACCGCGGGCAGCCAGGCCAAGAATGGCGCCCATCCCGAGGACGTGGCCGAAGGATGTGGTGGCCAGCAGTGAGGCATGGCTCATGCCACCGAACAGGGCGGCGTTTGGCAGCTGAGCGCCTTCGTTGGGGTACTTAATGGTGGCCTTGCCGATGCCAATGGCGATCACGTTGGCAACGATCATCACCAGGCCCACCTTGGGTGACCAGGACACAGATGCGGGGGCGATGGCCAGCAGGGGAGCGAGCATCGAAGTTTCAGGCGACGCTTCATCTTCTGAGCGACAGAGCCTCCGCGCACGCCCCGCTTAAGACTTATTCACTGCTGCTGATCCTGGCGGGAACCTCTGAAACCCAGCAGCACCAGCACATTGCTCAGGGTGAGAAACACTTCCGCCCCGCCATGCAGAGGATCCACATCAGCCAGTTGGCGGCCGTAGACCCCCTCAGCGGTGATCGCCGCAGCGATTGTGACGAGCACAAACAGCAGGGTGAGGGAGAAACCCAAGAGGGCCAGGCGTGGCATGCGCCCCGAGCGCCAGCTCCACCAGAGAAAGGCTAAATAGGGAAGCAGTGACAGCCCAAAAAAGGGGGCTGGATCGACCCCCGCCAGCGTCTCCAACAGGGCCTGGGCGGTGATGCTCATCGCGCCCTCCGAGCGAGATTCCAGGCGGCACCCGCCATCGCTGTGTTGCCCAGGGCGGTGCACGCGGCTTGCAGCACGACCAGCCCCTGTAACGCTGCGGCGTTATCAAACAGATGCCAGGTACAGGCCGCCATCGCGCTGATCAACGCCGGGGTCATGGCCAAGGCCAACCAGCTCCACTCACGCTGCCGGTGTTCCTCGCCCCAACGCTGGATGGCCCACATCGCCAACCCCCACTCGATCACCGAGGCCAGATGAATCCACCAGGTGGGCAGTGACAGGGCATGCATGCCCTTGGTTCTACACGCTGTGGCTGCTGAACTGCTCGAACAAGGTTTGCAGCAGCCCGCTCATGCTGCCGTTGAGCTGGCAGCCCGGGGCACTATTGGAAGCCAGCAACAGCAGGGCGCAGGCATCCACCAGGGTTGCCGCCTCATCGCTGGAGAGCTGAAGCAGATGCTCTTCGCCGCAGTGGGTAACGCGCAAGGCTGAAGGTGTTGATGTGTTTCACGCTACGGAACCAGCTGAGACCTGTCGGAATCCGCTGTTTCATTTCCGCTTTGGGATCAAAGCGTGAAGCTCAGGCTGAAGGCTCCAAGAGCTGGAACGAGGCGCGGCGGTGGAAATCTGGTTCTGCTCCGCCGTGCCGCCAGGCCCAGTAGCTGCAGCCATGCTCAGGATCATCGAGCACGGCAGTGAGGCAGAGCTCCAGGGGGGCCGCCGGGTTCAACAGCGAGCACAGGTTGAGCTGGAAGCTGATCTGCAGTTCCTCATCAAGAGCTCGCAGGCAGTAAGGCAGGGCCTTGATCCCAGCTGCGGGTTTGAGGTTCTGCCGGTAGGCCGAGAGGGCATACACGTTCCAGTCGCCGTTCGGGGAGAGATTGATCTCCCAGTAGGCCTCTTGGCCCGGGGCCGCCAGAAAGGTTTCGAAGCAGGTGCTTTGCCATAACCCATCGCGCCGATAGAGCTCACCACAGCCGCCTGGGCGCTTCAGCGCAGCATGCGGTGCTTGGAGTGCAAAACACACCGATAGGATCCCGCCTTGCCAATGGGCACTGCCACGCAGCTGGACGCCGGCCAGCCAGGGTTGGGGCTCAAATGGATACAGCCTTTGCATGGCGATCCACAAGGTGCCGGATCTGGGGTAACTGGGCTTCGATGCTGGCCGTGAGCTGAAACTGCACCATGGCCCGGCGCAGGTTGTGTTGGGGGTCGTTGACCTGGAAGTAGGTGTTGCCCTGCAGATAATCGCTGAAGAAGCGCAATCCCAGCTCAAAGCTGATCAGGCGGGCGGCGTCGGGGATGTAGCGGCGTTCAGCGGCGCTCAGGAAGCTCCCAGCCACGCTGAGGTAGCCAGCCAGGATTGCGTCAGCCAGCTCCAGATCAAATTCCACGTTCTGGTGATCCCTAGTTTCTTCACCAAGCCGGTTGCAGCAGGAGCGCAGGCAATCACCGATGTCGTAGTGCACCAGTCCCGGTTTCACGGTGTCAAGGTCGATCAGGGCAATAGCCTTGCCGCTGTGGCGATCCAGCATCACGTTGTTGATCTTTGGATCACCGTGAATCGGCCGTAATGGCAGCTCGCCTCGCTCTTTGGCTCGCTCCAGCACATCGCAGTCGCCTTCGCGATCACGGATGAAGGCCAGGCAATACTCACTGGCCTCGCATGGCTCAACAGTGGTGTTCACCAGAGCTTTGCGATAGGCCGGCAGATAGCTGGGGGTGATATGAAAACCCTCGAGCGTGTCCGTCAGGCGAGAGGGCGACAGATCGTTGATGAGCTGGTGAAACACCCCTAGGCCGATGCCGAGTTCACGGGCCTGCTGGGCATCCACGACCACATCAACGCTGTGGGACTCGGGTACAAACGTGATCATGCGCCACACATCGCCGGAATCGGTGGTGTGTAGAGCCCCTCGCCTGTCGCAGGTGGGTACGACCCGTGGCATGTGCCATGGCTGCGGAGTGTTCGCGAGCTTGGCTTCAACGTGCTCGCCGAGCACCTGGATGTTGTGCATCACCAGGTCTGGCCGGGTGAACACGCGCGAGTTAAGCCGCTGCAGCACGGTGGTGCCTCGGCTGCTCAATACTTTGTAGGTGTCATTGATATTGCCATTGCCAAGCGGTTCAACTGCCGCAACAGCCGATACTCCTTCGAATGCCTCAGCAATGGTGATCAGATGGTTGTCGGTCTGTGCGGCCAATGAAAACTGCGGTTTCTGCAAATAACCTGACAGTTCTCGACAATGATCAGCCCTTCACGGGGCCAGAATCTTCATTGGAATCAGCTCGAGACTGGGCTGCGCTGCAAGCTGTCACCCTGCTCGCGCTCGATCTCGCGTCTGAGCTGATGTCGGATGTGATCGGGCGATTTGTATTGGCGGGGCAGACAGTTGTGGAGGGTTTCAAGCCGGCTCCAGCACAGGGTTTTCTCAATCCGGGCAGCGGGCCTTCCCTCCAGCAACAGCTGTTTGAGTGCTTTGCGGTAAAGGAAGTATTTGGCCTCCAGTTCAGCGATGGTGAGTCCTTGGCTGTCGCTCATCTGCAGACCTGCCCGGCGTTGCGGTTGTCTCACCGTACGCGAGCTGGGGGCCCTCCTCGGTCAAAGCAAGCTCTGCTGTAGCACTGCGCACCCATCCTCAGGTGATTTCTTCATAGCCACAGCTGCACGCCGGCCCAAAGCCGATGGGGAAGGCCGCCCGCAGGAAGACCAACCCCTGGCCCACACGCCCCAGATCGATCCCGAAACCGGTACCAGCGAGGCTGGCTAGCGCGGCTGTCACGGTGGCGAGCTGATTGCGTAGGTGGAGAGGGGTGTCCTGAACCTGCATCAGGCTTGTCGGATTGATCTGTCTTCCGACCCAGGGCTGCAACGGTTGCTCTACTCAGCTCTCCGATCAGCATCCGAGTGTTGAGCTTGAAGGTGGCGAACTCAAGCTCGCCACTCACAGATGCACCACGCACCAAAGGTTGATCCTCGTGCCCCTGATCCGATTCATCACAAACCGTTGATCCATTGGCGGCCAAGGGGCACGATCGAGCGGCTCACCTCAGCCCATGGGAACGCTTTGCTGGGCTCCGTATCACTGCAGGTGAGTTCGTAGCCCAGCCCATCGTGCACATCCACCAGGGCCTGATCAAATGGAATGGCGCGCAGCTGTGCGTAGATCCGCGCGATGGCGTTGATCTCGCCGGGGCCACTGGTTCCCTGCAGGTATCGATCCCGTAAGGCTTCGGCAGTGTGCATGGCTCGAACCCCAGCATTTCCTTCAGGCTCGATGCCATCAGCCGCTGCAGCAAGCGCTGTTCACCGGAGTTCACAACTTTGGCGCTGTTCAGCTGGACGCGGAGGTGTAGTGACGCAAGGCGAATTGCCAGAACAGGCGCGTGCCCAGTAGAGAAACGGCCGCAACAGCAAGCGATCCCAGCGACCAGGTCCATGAGGCCTCGCCGAGTAGCGCCTGGGCGGGCACGGTGGTGAGAAAGGCCACCGGCAGCACAAAGGTGAACAGGATGCGTAAGCCCGGCGGGTAGGCCTGAACTGGATAACGCCCAGCCACCAGCACGTAGCGCAGCACTTCGGTGGCATTCCAGATCTTCACGAACCAGATTGAGAGACTCGCCAGTAGAAACCAGAGGCTGTAAAGGATCAGCATCGATGCCAGCAGCAGTGTTCCTGTGAGCAGCACGTTGGCTGCACTCACCTTGATGCCCTGTTGAAGCATGGCCCACGCCATCAAGGCCAAGCCCGCCACCACACCTGGCAACCCCCAGGGAGACAAGTTACGTGTGGAGAGCCAGAACTGACTATCGATCGGTTTCAGCAGCACATAATCGAGTGTGCCGTTTTGCACGTGATTCACGATCCGGCTCAGGTTGGGTTGCAACACGCAACTGCTCACACCATCGAGCACGGTGTAAATCCCAAGCACCAACAGTGCACCTTCCCAGCTCCAGCCACCGATTTGTCGCTGTGGGCCGGCTAACAGCCCGAGCACGAACACGCTCCCGGCCAGGTTGCCCAGCACCGAGAGCAGCTCCACCATTGCATTGAGCTGATACTCGAGTTCCGCCTCCAGCGAACTGCCCCAGAAGCTGCACAAACTGAGCCAATAGCGCCTGGAGCGGCTCTGCATTAGGCCCCCATGGCTGAGTAGCGGCGCACGCCCGCGCGCCAGAGCAGCAGGCACGGTGGCAGCAACAGGGCACACCACAGGGCCATGACCGCAAATCCACCCGCTACATCCACTGATTCACCGGCCAACAGCCGGGCCGGAAAGTTCACCATGGAAGGGAAGGGTGTGAGGTCCGCCAGTCGTCGCACACCGGGTGGATAGGTGTCGAGCGGGGCTACCATTCCAGAGAGAAACAGATACGGAATCAGCAAAAGGCGATCGAGCGCCGCTGCGCGTTCGCTCCAGAAACAGAGCATTGCCACGATCGTTTGCAGCAGAAACCTCAGGCTGAAAGCTGCCAGCATCGCGACAACAGCAAGCAGCACCCTGCTGGGCTCTGGCCACCAGAGCAAATCGGGCGCCACCAGCGCGATCACCGTCAGCATCAGCGCCACGAACGGCACCCGGGTGGCTTGCTCGGCGAGGTGCGCAGCCACGTAGCGCCAGAGGGGGTGCAGTGGTTGCAGCAAAAAGGGAGAGAGTCGCCCTTCAAGAGCATCACGCTCAAACTCGTAGATCATCCACACCACGGTGAATTGCCGCACCACAAACGTCGCTAGGAAGTAGTGATTGAGGCTGCTGGCACTGATTCCCGCTGCTGCCGCTGCGCCGGATCCCTGCCAGACACCGAGCATGATCAGGGGAAGCACCCCTGAAAGGGCCCACAAGGCAATTTCGGCTCGGTATTCGAGCATGGTGGCGTAATGGGTGGAGAGCAACACCCGCGCCATCCGCGTCTTCTGCTTCAGCCGAGCCCGCAAACGCTCAGCCATCGGCCTGGCTGTCCTCCGCCGCTCGGGTGTAGAGCCCGCCGATCAGATCTTCAATGGGCGGGTCGTTCACTTCCAGATCAACCACATCAAACCTGTCCAGTAAGGCAGCGACCCGTTCGGTGAGCTGTTCGCGCGGTATCAGCAACATCACATGCCGTTCCTGCAGTTCTTCCAAGCGACCGAAATTCCGGAATGTTTCCGCCGGGTAGGCATCCCGTAGCTCAAGGCGCACCTGGCGCTCCGGAGCAAGCCTTGTGGTGAGGGCATCAAGCGGGCCATCGTGGAAGAGTTGCCCCTGATGGATCAACAGCACCCGTTCACATAGGGCTGTGATGTCTCCCATGTAGTGGCTTGTGAGCAGAACAGTGGCGCCGTAGCGCTGGTTGTAGTCCGCGAGGAACTCACGCACCCGCACTTGGGCATTCACATCCAAGCCAAGGGTGGGTTCATCGAGAAACAGCACCGCGGGGCGATGCAGCAGTGCCGCCAGCAATTCTGCTTTCATCCGCTGCCCAAGCGAAAGCTTTCTCACCGGACGGTGCAGTTCTTCCCCAAGTTCGAGCATCTCTGCTAGCGCATGGATACGACGCTTGGCCTCGCTTGGATCGATGCCGTACACCGCGGCATTCACCTGTAGGGAATCCATGGGCGGCAGGTCCCAGATCAGTTGCTGGCGATTGCCCATGACCAGGGTGATCTGCTGCAAAAAGCGTTCTTGGCGGCGCTGAGGCAGGCAGCCTGCGACTGCTAATTGGCCGCCCGATGGATGGATCAACCCACTGAGCATTTTCAGGGTCGTGGTTTTGCCCGCTCCATTGGGTCCTAGAAAGCCCACCATCTCACCGGCTTCGATGGAGAAGCTGAGCTTGCGTACAGCCTCCACCTCTCGGTAGCGCCGCCGCAGCACGTGGCGCAGGGTGCCGGCCAGTCCTGGTTGCTTATCGGCCACCCGGAACTGCTTACTCAGCTCCTGCGCCTGAACAATGGGCATCAGTTGGGCGTGCAGGCCTGCTGGAAACGCTCGAGCTGTTCGCTGATCGGCGCACGGGCCCGAAGCGCTAAAGCGCGCTCTACCTGCTCGCAGGCCAGATCGTTTTCACCGCGATTGAACAGATCCGCCGCTCGGGCCTCTGCTTCGTTTTGTTGCTGCTCAGCCTCCCCGGATTGGGCCGGAGGTTTTGAGGGCTCAACCGTGGGCTGAGCGGGCGTGGGTTGCGGTGCAGTGGGCTTGCGCCACTGGTTGCATCCCGTCAGGGCCAGCAGCAGGGTGACGCCGATCAATCCCGCTGCCGAGCGGCGGCGATCGGTGAGCAGCCGCTGAATCTTCGTATTCCTCACATCAGCATTGTGGCCTGTTCTTCACTCAGACGCCCCGCCTGGAGCAGCTCCTGGGTGATGCGGGGAATGTCCAACACGGCGTGAACCCGGTAGCCCTGGTCCTCGAGTCGTTGTCGGGCTCGACGATCACGCTGGCCCCCGTGGTCGATGAACACCACCACATCCTTCACCACAAGCCCCGAACTTTCCAGCTTGGCGATGCCCTCCAGCACACTGCCACCGGTGATCAAGATGTCGTCCACCACTACCACCTGGTCACCTTCATTGAAGTCACCTTCAATCAAGCGGCGTGCTCCATGGGCTTTTACTTCTTTGCGTGGATAAATCAGCGGCTTGTGCAACGCCAGAGATAGCCCTGTGGCTGTCGGCAGGGAGCCGTAGGGAATCCCGGCGATACGGTCAAAGTTCAGCTGCTCCAGCAGGCCGCTGTAGCTATGCAGCACCCGATGGAACAAGTTGGGGTCGGAGATGATTTGCCGTAAGTCAACGTAGTAGTTGAACACCGCACCTGAGGCCTGCACATACTCGCCGAAGAGCAGACAGCCGATATCGAAAAGGTCGATGATCAGTTCGGCCAAAGGGTCAACATCCACATCGCTGGAAGGCTGATCGCTTTTCGGGTTCGCGAGCCAGAGCTCACAGCTGCTGGCCCTCTGTTCCGGATGCTGATCGAGCCAGTGCTGGCGTCTCTGGTTAATCAGGGCCTTCAAGGCGGCGGCTTGATCACTCAGGTCGTCTTCCACCAGCAGGTTTTGGGGCAGGGGAAGCAGCAGGCCATCGGCAGCTTCGTTAAGGCCGGCCTCGAGCAGGCCATCGAGGCGTTCTTCTTCGCTCCAGATGCTCCGCAGCATCAACACACGCTCAGGGGCGGCCCTGCGCACCAGGGCCAGCACGGCTGGATCACTGGTGCCCACCTCCAGCAACAGTTGTTCAGGCGTGCCCCAGAGCTGGCTTTCGCGCACGATCTGCAAAAACAGCGGATCCGTCTCGCTGGGGTGGTATTGGATGCGTTTGGCGGCGGGGTTGGAACTGCGGCAGGTGATCACCACAGCCTTATCGGCGTACAGCAAAAAGGGCGCCGCGATGTCTTGGCCGGCCAGGGGTGAGAGGGTCACCGCATCCACGGCTAAATCCCTGAAGAGGTAGTGAGCCAGCGCCGTGGAGGAATTGAGATCACCGTGCTTTGCATCGATGATCAGTGGCAGATCTCGCGGCACGAGATCGCGCACTTCCAGCAGCAGCTCCAAGCCAAGTGGCCCCAGCGCCTGGTAGAAGCCAAGGCTCGCTTTGATCGCACACACGTGCGGACTCGTAGCCTCTACCACGGCTTTGATCCAGTGCCGGGCCTGACTCAGAAAAGAGCGATTGCCCATGCCGTGACGCAGGGCCCAGCTCTGCAGCATCTCGGGGTTTGGATCGAGACCCGTCACCAGCAGCGACTGGCGCTCGGCGATGGCTTCGGTGAGTTGAACGAAGAAGCCCATCCGCCGGACCGCGGTAACACCGTTGATAGGAGATGGCTGCCCCCCTGCGCAGGATGCGGCAACAGCTCGTTGCAAAAACGCCGGCAACCCGCCGCAGGCAGGATGCCGATCTGGCCCTCCTCACTGGCTGGCCGATGCTGTGGCTGATGTGATCCGGTCGCTGAGATCACCCTGTGAACCGCGAGCTCGATCAACGCTGCCTGGAGTTAGCTCTGGCCGATCTGCGCCAGCTTCAGCCGCGGCAACGCCTCCGTGCCCTGGCCCAGTTCCGGGCTATTGACGCCTCCTTAGCCGACAAGCTGCAGCTGGAGCTGCTGCTCCATCTCGCCTGATGCCATCCATGCTTGAGCTGTTTCACGCCGCCCCGTCGTATTACTCAATGGTGGCGCGGCTGGCCTTGGCCGAAGCCGGCATCCTCAGCATCAGCAGGCTGCTGGACATCCACATCGCCAAACAGCAACTCAGCCCTGCCTATCGGCGTCTCAATCCCAACATGACCGTGCCCACCCTGCGGGGCCCGGATCTGCTCCTCACAGACAGTGCTCAGATCCTGGCGTACGCGGCTACGCATGCCGTTTCGCCTTGGGCCGATGCCGACCCGGCGCGTCAGGCCGGCATCTCCGTTGCCGTGGCGGGCCACTACGCCATTTCGATTGAGACCCTGACCTTCAGCAAATTGTTGGCCAGCCAGCCCTGGTTCAAAAGGGTGTTGGTGCCCATGATCAGCGGCATCAATCGCTCCTTAGAGCGCGATGAGCGCCGTTTCCCCGATCAGGCGCCATTGCTGAGGGCTAAGCAAGAGCAGAATCGGCAACGCTTGGCCGTGTTCCGCGATCGTCCGGCGCCTGAGGTGCTGAGAGAGCAGCGAGCAGTGGTGGCGGCCTACCTCGCCGGCCTGCCGCCCATCGTGGCCGGGGGATGGTTGTTCGGCAGCCGGATCAGCAGCGCTGATGTGGTGGTAGCAGTGCTCTGCTCCCGCCTGGCCATGGCCGGGGAACTCCCATTGCTACAGCGTCCGGATCTGCAGGGCTGGTGGCAGCGGGTTCAGCAGCGGCCCGCCTTCAGCCAGGCGGATCTTTGGACCCGGTTCCAGCGCCGCCGTTTCCTCCAGGCCTTGCTTGAGGCTCGCCGCACGCCGATCAACCCTTAGGTTTCCGCTGCTTGGCGCAATCGCGATCTCGCAGCACGGCCGCTTGGCCTTTGCCATCGCGGTTGATCGGTTGGGGACCGTAGTCGTCATCGCTCACATCAAAGCTGCTGCTGCCGCAGTGGAGTGTGAGCTCCTGCTGGTTGTAGGCCCCATCGGCGCGTCCCTTGCCCTGCTGCGCTGCCATGCCGATGCACTGCTGTTGGCTTCCCCACAGACAGCTGGCGGCCCCGAGCAAACCACCTACCAGGTTGGTGGCGATCTGTTGACCTCGCTCGATCTCGAAACGGCGAACTTCATAACGCCTGCGATCCAGTCGGCGATCCTCTGCTGTGGCGGGCAGCGGCCGACTGAAGGTTTCCTGGGTGTCAACGCGCCAATCCCCAAGTTGTTGGCCTGGATTCAGTTGGCTAGCGACGCCCTTGGTGAGGGCCATGAAGCGATCTTTGGGGTAGCCGTGATGCTGCTGAGCCAGCCGCTCGTAGTCACCCATTTCAAAGAGCAGATTCGCCGTTTGGGTGAATTCGTCGACGTCGATCGCACCTTGGTTCAGCATCCACCCCAGGAACACGCCGGTGCGCCAGTCGGCGGCGAGCTCCTCTTGTTTGACAGTGAGATTCATGCCCCTCTTGAAAGGGCCGCGACCTTGCTCCTGATTGACGTGATGACCCCATTCATGAGCCAGCACGGCCAGATCAAGCAGCAGCAAGGTTTGCTCACTCTTCCCCCGGGCACTGCGAACGCTGCGCTTGAGGTTGAGCGCCATGGCCAATTCTCGGCTCGGCGGGCAGTAGTAAGCCATCGGGTGCGCTACACGTTTAATGCCACATCCTTTGGCTTGATCGCCGGCGAACAACAGGGTGGGCTGTTGTTCGCTCGCCCAGAAGCGATTTAGTAGGTCATGAGCTGAGCGCAAATAGCGCTCGCGCAGCTTCTGGCCCGTGCCCGTGCGTCGGAGCTGTTCGAGGCTGCGGGCCTCCTCAGCTGAAGGCAGATGCAAACCGGGCAGAGGCCCTTGGCCGGGGGCCCAGGGTTGGGCTTTCAGCGCCGATCGATCGCTCAGCAGGAGGAGCAGAAGCGCAGCAGGCAGTCGGTGAAGGGTGCGTTGGAGCATGCTGCGACCGGATCGCCTGGTTGAGTCTTATCGCTTGCTGGTATCTGAGGGTTGAGTGGTGCGGTGCATGCCCCAGGCGGCCAGCATTCCGCCGGCGAAGCCGCTGGCATGGCCAATCCAACTCACTCCCGCCGGGGAAAAGAGGGGAATCAGGCTCGGCAGCACGCCGCCATAACTGATCAGGCACAGCACCGAGAGCAGCAGCGACAGCGGTCGTCTCTCCAGCCAACCAATCAGCAGTAGGTAGCCGAGCAGGCCATAAACAACACCGGAGAGTCCATGGCTGGCGGTGGGCCAGAACAACCACACCGGGATGGCTGTGGCGTAGACACCCAGCCACACCGCTAGATAGTCGCGACGTCCTTGCGTGAGGACTAGCCAAGAGAGGGGCAAAAACATCAGGCTGTTGGCCAGCAGATGGCCAAAGCCGCTGTGGCTGAATGGCGCGGTGAACACCCCGATGAATGGCCCCCGGGGCTCCATCGGAAGATTCCAGCCACCCCGAAACAGCAGCTGATCAATCACTTCCTGCGTCCATGGGATCAGCAGGATCAGCGGTGGGATCAGCAGGTTGGTGCCCAAGCGAGCCAGGCTGCGATCGAGGCGTTGGCCGAGGCTTGCACCCATCAGATCCCTAAACGGCACTCCAAGACAGCAAGAGCCTCATCGGGCAGGCCCAGAAAGCCATCCAACCAAGCTGCACCCGTGGGCTCGATGAGCGCCGCTCCAACGAGCACACCGCGACAGCTCTGATCGAGACGCTGGCCCTGCACGCGGTGGCGGGTGCTTTGGATCGCCTCGGTGGTGAGCTTCGTGTCCACCACCAGATCAGGTGCTGTGATGCTCATGCCGCCCAAGGCCCCCAGATGAAAACGAAAGCGCGAGCGGAACTGCAAGTCAACCTGGCCAGTGTTGCGCTCAACATGGCCCGTCAAGATCTCTGGATGAATGGCAATGCTGAGGCCCGGCGGCAGCGGCAGCCCTAGAAAGCGGGTGGTTCGCCAGTTGAGATCGGGAATCGTGATCGCGTCTGCGGGGAACCCCACTTTCTGGAAACCATCGGGAGCCAAGCCCACGTCACCGCGGGCTGAGCCACCGAGAGCGTTGTAACGAAACCGTGGATAAGCGCCGATCACCAGCTCACAGCCGGCGAGGGTGTCCAGGCGAGCTTCAGCCATGGATCAGAGCATTGAGTGCCCCGCTGGTATGCAGCGCTTCGAGCTCGCTGTAACCACCGATTAGGCGGCCATCGATGCTGATCTGAGGAAGGGAACCGGAGCCGGCGGGGATCACCTCGTAGGCGAGGCCTTGGCCGTTCAACAAGCGCTCGGTGCGACGTGACCAGGCACAGCCCTCGGCCAGGGCTACCTGAATGTGGGGACTGTTGGCGTGGGCGGAGGTGACTGGATTCAGGGGCGATTCCTGGATCCAACCGATGAGGAGGTCGGCGCCTTTGAGCACCTCACTGCCGTGTTCGAGGTGGCCACCCCACATTTGGCAGGTTGGATCCGAAAAGCTCAGGTGCAGGTGAACGCCCTCTGGAGAGAGCGTGCCCTGGAGAGTGATGATTTCCAGCTCCCCCTGCAGCACGGTGGGAGCGCCCTGACCGGGGCATGCGAAGCACGCCTGACGCATGTTGCCCACCACGCTCAACACAAAACCCGAGGCCTGCTCATGCCTGGCAATCTGTTCAAGGCTGGCGCGCAGATCAGCTCCGGCTTCCAGATGAACAGGCAAGGCTCTCATTTGATCCTTAGGCGCTGAGTAGCTCCGAGGGTACCCACTGGGCCAGGCGCTGTTCGTGGCGTACGAGCTGGTAACGATTGAAGTCGCTGGGGTGGCGGCGGTAGCGGCCCGTGAGCTCCTGAAGCTCCTGACGCATGGCATGGAGCACAGGGTTGTTTTCGTTCATCGAGTTCGTTTCAACCTGTAGAAAACCTTAAGCGCGCACGAGCGGTTTCCCGGCTGTTGCGCGGCGTTGCGCTTCTGGCTTCGGAACTCTTCACAGAAGTGGGGCTGGATCTGCCGCTGGTTCAGTGCTGAGGTGAAACCAGCATCGATTCCGTTCCCACGGCGAGGGCGGCGAAGAGCAGGGCTACCAGCGCAATCCTGGGCAGAGTCTTCACCAGGATCAGAAAAGTAGCTGGAATCATGAACTGTCCCGCAAGCTCCCATCACTCCAGCATTGGCTCTCGCAACGCGTCGGTGTGCGTGCGCACCTTGCGGTGTGCGGCTTGAGGGCGATCGACTTGTCTTGTTTGCCCTCGTTTACGGGATGCATTTTTACGGGATGCATTGGTCTTGCTGCCAAAGCAATAATTTCTCGCTAGAAGAAAAACGAGCCCTCTTTTGTCCCCATGCTCAAGCTTCTTGCGGCCGCCGCCGGCGCTGGCGTTGTGTTTGCCGGTGCAGCGCAGGCCATCCCCCTCACCGCACGCACCGTATGCGTCAACTGCATCGGCCCCCGCTCCGACGTTCTCAATCCCCTGAGCGGCACCAATGACACGCCCGTACCGGGTGGCCTAATCGCCCGCTCTGGCTACACCAACGATGAGCTGGAGGCCGGCCTCTCCAAGAACTACTCCGTGGATGTGGTAGCCGTTGCCGACTTCCTCTACAGCGACAAGGGCGTTCAGTTCCTCCAGGACAGCATCGGCCAGAACAACTACACCCCTTACTACAGCCAGCAGTTCGCACTGCAGGCTGTGCGCAGCGCCATCATTCTCGATTCCGTGGATGGTCAGCTCTCCGGATTCGGCATGATGAACCAGTTGCCCGTTGATGAGCGCCTGCAGGGTGCGATGAACGTCTGCAACGTGGATGCCAGCAACATGGAGCGCAAGACCTCGCTGCTCAGCTGGTACGTGAACACTCCTGCTTGCATCGCGGCTTACACCCAGGTGACTCAGACCGCTGCCCCTGCCTCCGCACCGGTGCGCGGACTCTGGTGAACCCTGCCTCGATGGCATCTCAGCCCTGGGTTACACCGGGGCTTTTTTTGATGTCGCCAGCTGTGGCTGTCAGCAGCCATCGTTGATTGCCCTCTGTTCGCGTGATCCATGGTTCCGCTGCGCGATGGTGTACGCCGTGGCGTGCTGAATGCGGCCTGGTTGCTTCGAGAAGCGGGTGCGGGGGTTGTCGATGCCGCGCGCGAGCTGGCCTCACCTGATGCTCGCCAGCAGAGCCAGCTCCACGATGAGCTGGAGCTCGCACGAATCCACGGGCGCTGGCTCAGTGATGACGAGCGCGACCAGCTGCAGGCACTCGCCTTACGCCGGGCTCACCGGCGCCGAACGTTGCTGCTGCTGTTGGCCGTTTCATTGCTGCTGCCGCCGCTGTGGCTGCTAACGCCGATCTGGATTGGTCTGCTTGGCTGGCCGCAGACCACAAGGCGCCTACTTCTTGGGCTTGCCGCTGCAGCTTTGATCCTGCTGGTGCCACTGGTGGCGTTGGTGGTTTGGCTGTTGTTGCGCTGAGCGCTGCCACACTGCAGGGGTGGATGCTTTTTTGCGCTGGAGTCATCCAGACCTGCTGGAGCCGCGCCTGCTCCAGTGCTGCTGGATGTGGCAGGTTCTGAATGTGCTGGATCTCGATCCGGCTGGGCATGCAGCACCCGATCGCGGCCACGTGAGCGAACTCTGCCTGCCGGGCCTTGCGCAGCCGCTACTGCTCAGTTCCGCCCGCTTCGATCAGGACGAACCCACCACGTTTCGAATGGCCGAGTGCCGATCAGAAGCCCTGCTGTTTGGCCTGCTCCAAGCTGGGGAGCAGGGCGAGGATCCGCTCGATCCCGTTCAGTGGTCGTTCTGGTTAGTCCCGTCTTTTCAGTTGCACCCAGATCGCCGCAGCATTGGGTTGCAGGCTTTGCTCAGATCTCGCGGCGAAGGCCTTGCGCTTGAGCAGCTTCCTGCTGCCATCGCCCCATGGGCCACAACGGTCTCCGCCTGAGCGCCATGACTGATCGCTTTGTGATCCGCCGCGATGACGGCGTCACCGACGCCATCGCTGGCCAGGCCTTCGCTACCTACGACGAGGCCTACGCCGTGCTCGAGCGCTACTACGCCGATCTCTGCTGCTCCGATGAGCGGGAGTACTACCGGATCGATGCTGTGGAACACGCCTAACCTTCTGCCGCTTGTTGCCGACGGCAGATGCGCACCAGGATTGGGTCTGCTTTAGCGCTCGCTGCATTGCTGTCGCAGACCACTGCAGCCATCGCGATCGAAGAGGTGATTGTTGAGCTGCCTCTTCTGCAGAACACCCTCAAGGTGAATCTCAGCGAGCTGAGCAGCCCTGAAGCGCTGTTGCGAGGCACAAGCGATTTGGCAGAGCTGGATCGCGCCAGTGATGGTGAGCTAGGCCGAAAGCTGCTCAACTTGCTGAACCAGCCGGTGCCGGTGAGTTTCCGCCAACTCACCGACAGCGCTGTGGGTACGCCCTTGTTGCAACAGACGCTGCTGCTGGTGTCGTCGTTTGGCACGGTGGAGGGGCAGAGCGCAGATTTGAGCGGAGAGAGGCTCAAAGAAGCGCTCGACAAGGCTGCCGCCGCATCGCCAGACGGACAGCCCACCTTGTTGCAGCTGATGCAGGCCATCCCCGGTGAGCGAGTGCGCCTCAATCTGAGCCAGGCGCAGATGGTGCTTGCGCGCATGTTGCGCCAACGGCGCCGGGCTGATCAGCTCATGGCCGCTGCAACGCCCGCTTCTTCCCCTGTTACCGCTGCGTCCCCAGCCAGCGTGCGGTTGAGCCGTCAGAGCCTGGTCGTTCCTCACAGGCCCGAGCCGCTGGAACTTGTGGTGATTCAGCCCCAGGGCCAGGCCAATGGTCGCCTTGTGGTGATCTCGCACGGCCTGTGGGACAGCCCTGCCAATTTCGAGGGGTGGGGGGAGCAGTTGGCGGCGCAGGGCTACACCGTGGTGTTGCCGCGCCACCCAGGCAGCGACAACGAACAGCAACACATGGTGTTGACGGGCAAGGCATCGCCTCCCTCTCCCTCAGAACTCGGTCTAAGGGCGAGGGATGTGAGCGCCATCAACGATGCCGTGGCCACTGGCTCACTGCCGGGGGTGATGGGCGTTGATGCCGAGCGTGTGGTGGTGATTGGCCATTCCTGGGGCGCCACCACCGCGCTGCAGTTGGCCGGGATGAAGCCGGAAACTGCCTCGCTCAAAGCTCGCTGTGATGACATCCAGGATCCCGATCGCAATCTCAGCTGGACGCTGCAATGCAGCTGGATCAGTGGGGTTGACCAGGCCGCGATCGACGATCCGCGCGTGATTGCGGTGGCGGCCGTTAGTCCACCGGTGTCGCTTCTGTTTCCGCGGGGTGCCGCTCAGCAGCTCTCCGCGCGGGTGTTGCTGGTGAGCGGCACCCGCGACTGGGTGGTGCCGCCGGATCCTGAAGCGGTGGTGCCCTTTGGTGCGGCGACGCCCAAAGGCAATCAGTTAGTGCTGGTGCAGGGAGGGGATCACTTCAACCTGCGGGCGGGGCAAGCGCCTGACGGCGGTGTGTTGGCCCCGCTGCTCGTGGAGTGGACGAACCGTTCCTTCGCGGCCGGTGCGGCTGCACAGCCCTCGCTTGGAGCACCGCCGCTGCTGCCACCAGGCCCCTGGGGCAGCACAGCGAAGCCGATGGCCGATGTCACGGGCAACGTGCAGGCTCGTTGAGTATTGATCCCCATGGCCTTGCTCCACCTCTAGCGCTTTGCTTCGGGCGAAGCCTCCTCACACAGCTCCTCAGGGGCTGTTTTTTTTGACCAACGCTGCGGCGCTGCGACAGCGTGTTGCAAGGCTTTCACCAGTGCAGCGGGTCTGTCTAGGGTCCAGCACGTTTTGGTTGTTCTGTGCGTCCCTATTTCCTGCTGGAACCTGGCGACGGACTCCTGCTCTGTGGTCCTGATGGGGTCATCAGCCATGTGGATCGCACGGCGACCCACCGCTTGGGTCGCCACACAGAAACGTGGCTTTCACAGCCTTTGAAGCAATGCTGGCCAGCCCTCTCAGAGCTCATCATTCAGGAGCGAGATCGGCTGCACGTGGGTCCGCGTGATCACGTGGTGGCCCTGGCCCAGCCCACGCCTGTGGAGCTGGCCACACGGGTGCGCCTGTTCCGCACCGACTGCGGGTTTGGGATCGGGATTCTGCGCCGCCGGGCCCAGCGCTTTGATGATCTCGACTCCGGCAGCCCCGAAGACACCTATCGGCGTTTGTTGGAGGCCGTCTTGGATACGGCACAAGATGCTGTGTTGGTGACCTTGGCGGAGCCGTTGGACGCACCTGGACCCCTGATCTTGTTTGCCAACCAATCGCTGCTCGATCAGACCGGTTATCAACTGCATGAGTTGCTCGGCCGCAGCCCAAGACTGTTTCAGGGGCTCAAGACATGCCGCGAGACCACGGCTCGGCTGCGTCGGGCCATGGATCAATGGCAGCCTTCCCGCATGCAGGTGCTCAATTACCGGCGCGATGGCCAGACCTGCTGGATCGACCTCAAGGTGGCTCCCATGGCTGATACCAATGGCTGGTACACCCACTGGGTGTCTGTGCAGCGTGATGTGAGCGATCGGGTCGCCCATGAACAAAGGCTCGCCAGCGAGGCGTTGTCGTTGGCGGAGCGGCTTAATGCTGGCGTGCCGATGGGGTGAAAGGTGTGAGCAGCTCAGCTGTGGTCTGGAGCACCTGCCGCCGCGTTCCACAACGCCAGCTCAACGGCTCAATCACAGCAGCATGGCCTTGTGATCCTGATGTTCATGACGGCCCGTTCAAACGTCCCGATGCCCGTTGTGGTGACCACTGATTGTTCGTCTCCTCAGACAGGCCGCCAGCCTGATTTTCAAGGCGAGTGTGTGTTCAGTATTCCGTGCACGTCCGCGTCTGAGGCCCTGCCTGTCTCTGACTCACTCAGCTGGCTGGACCTCCTGGGTCAGCGTTGATTGCCGCTGCTGACAGCTGCTCGATGGGCACAGGACCTGTTGTTTTTGCTCATGCTTGCGCTCCAGTGCCCACAGAGCTGCTCGCCATCATGATGGCCTTTTCATCGCCTCCTTGCTGGCTGCACCGCGGTTGCCGTATTCAATTGATCGGCTATCCACGCTGTGACGGCGCTTACCTGATTCAACACAGCAGCGGTGCGGTTGTCGGCCGCGCCGCCAGCCTTGGTGGGGCGCGTCAGTTGATCGATGAGCAGATTCAGCTGCTGCGTCAACGTCTGGCGGCCTCAGCCTGATCGAAGGCACTTCGATGTCAAGCTGGGCCGAATTTGATCCAACCGGCGTGACGCAACCCGTGCTGCTGTGCGGCTACTACGGCGAGCACAACCTCGGGGATGACGCCCTGCTCGAGGTGTTGCTCAACCAGTTGCCGCTAAGTGTCACCCCGCTTGTGACCGCCTTTGATCAGCTGGATGTGCAGTCACGCCACCGGGTCAACACGGTGCAACGGCGCAGCCTCAGGGATGTGTGGGCGGCCATGGGCCGCTGCCAAGCTCTCGTTCTTGGTGGTGGCAGCCTGCTGCAAGACGCCACCAGCTTTCGCAGCCTTCTCTATTACGCCGCACTGATCACGACGGCCCGGTTGCAACACAAGCCTGTGCTGCTCTATGCCCAGGGTCTTGGCCCGTTAAAGCGCCGCCGTAGCCGCGCTCTGGTTCGTGGTCTGTTGTCGCTGGTTTCAGGTGTTACTTGGCGTGATCCAGCCTCCGCGAGGCTTGCCCAAGACCTCGGTCTGCACGCCCCGCACGGCAGCGATGCAGTGTGGAGTCTGCCCCGTCAGCACTGGCTGGGGAGAGGCGGACCGGTTGTGGTGTGCTGGCGCCCAACAGCGCATCTTCAGGGTGAAGCCTGGAGGCCTTATCTGCAGGCCCTCGAACAGTTGGCGGAGCGTTGTGATCGTGAGGTGATCTGGCTTCCCTTCCACCGCGAGCAGGACACACCTCTGCTGGAGCAGCTCACCGCCCAGGGGTTGGTGGGTCAGAGCCTGCTGCACCGAAGCCGTGTGGTTCAGGCTTCATCGCCTTCCGAGGCCATGGCCTTGTTTCGAGGCGCATCCCTGGTGCTTGCCATGCGTTTGCATGCCCTCGTGCTGGCTGCCCTCTCAGGCAGTGCAGTCAGTGCCTTGAGCTATGACCCCAAGGTGCAGGCCTGCGCGCAACAGTTGGGCTGCAGTGCCATCGACCTTGCTGACGGCCCGATCAGTGCATCGGAACTTGGCATCATTTGGCGTGATGCCCTAGAGCACCCCCCCGCAACGGAGGCACTTGAAGCGATGCGCCAAGCCACGGCTGTGCACGCCGATCTGCTGGCCAGCTTGGTGAGGGGCTAATCCGCGAATTAGCCCCCAGGAGCGGTCTTTCTACCGATGGTGCCCGCATGCGGGCCACGCCACCCTCTGGCCGTTGATGACTCGGTGTGCAGCATGACCTCTCAACCGGTGTTAATCGGTGCCAGTGGCGGCAGAATCCATCAGCTAAAAGCCAGTGGTGGTGAGCTGTTTCAGGTGTGTTTCCAAGGCACCTGCCTCTACTGCGACAGCTTGCATGTGGGCATGGCGCACCTCAATCGGATGGAGCGTGCTACCAGGAGGGAAGCGGCCTGAAGGGCATGACTCTCTCGACCGGTCAGCGTTTGTTGCTGCCCGTGCGTCAGTACTACGTTCAGACCGACAGCCGTATTCCCGGCCAGGCCTATCGCATGTGTTTTTCCAGCACCTGCGCGATGGCCGTGAAATACCTGAGGCCGGATGCGTTGAAGGGCTCCAACGCCGACGACACCTATCTGCACACCCTGCGCCGCTACGGCGACACCACCTCGGCGCAAGCCCAGATTCAGGCTTGCGCTGACTACGGCGTGCTGGCGCGTTATCGAACCACGGGCGATCGCCGCCTGCTGGAGGAGGAGTTGAAAGCCGGGTACCCGGTTGGGACCGGTTTTCTTCACCACGGCTCCTCGTCTGCACCCCGGGGAGGTGGCCACTGGATTCTTGCCATTGGGTTTGAACCCGGCGCCGGGGTGTTCAACGACCCCTACGGAGAACTCGACAACATCAACGGTGGCTATGTACGGGTGGGCTCAGGTGGCCACAACGTGCCCTACAGCTGGCGCCACTGGCTGCCGCGATGGGAGGTGGAGGGCCCGGGCAGCGGTTGGTGCATGAGCTTTAGGCGCTCGGATGGTCTGCCGCCTGGCGCTTGAGACTGCCCAGCACATCCTGGCTATGCCCACTGGGCCGCACGGCTACCCAAATCTGCCGTAACACCCCATCGGGATCGATCAAAAAGGTGTGGCGTTGCGAAAAAGGAGGGATCCAACTCCCGTAGGCCTTGCTCACTTGACCACCCGGATCGGAGAGCAGCGGATAAGCCAAGGCCTCGCTGCCGCAGAACTCGGCATGGGATTCCGCGCTGTCTGCACTCACACCCACGACCTCAGCGCCAGCCCGGTGAAAGGCATCCAGGTCGCGCTGAAAACCGCGGGCTTCGATCGTGCAGCCCTCGGTGAAATCGCGGGGATAGAAATACAGCACCAGCCAGCGGCCAGCAAAGTCGGCCAGGCTGCGATCGGCTTCCATGGCGGATCCATCGGATCCCGGCACCACGCCATGGAGTTGAAAGGCCGGGGCTGGTTCGCCTTCGGCTGGAAGCACGCCACCCAAAGCAAGAGCCTGCCGAGAGAAACCCAGCAGGCTCACAGAGGTGATGGCGAGTCCGCGCAGAAGTTGGCGGCGCTGCATCGTTGAAGAGCCGACTCAGATCTTGGCCAGATTGATGCCCAGCTCTTTGGCGTAGGCACCAAGACCCTTCTTCTGGATGGTCTTCAGAGCACGTGTTGAAACGCGCAGCTTCACGAAACGATTGCCTTCAGACCACCACAGGCGACGTTCCTGAAGGTTCACCTGCTGAAGCTTTTTCGTCCGAACGTGGGAGTGGGACACGGCCATGCCGTTGTTGGCGCGCTTGCCTGTGAGCTGGCAGACCCGGGACATGACCGACCTTCTGAGGGAATAATGACGACATGACTCCAAGCGGAGCCAGCTGAGATCCTATCAGTCGACCGTTGGCTGGATCATCTGCACCGTGCGGGTTGGGAAGGCGAAGTCGATGCTTTGCTCGGCAAATCGCTTCACGATCTCCAGATTGATGCGCTGTTGCACAGTCATCGCCTGGCCAAAATCGCTGGTTGGCACGAAATACACCAGTTCGAAATCAAGGCTGCTGTCGTTGAAAGACACAAAGTGGCAGCGGTCAAACTCTGCATCACCTCCACTTTCCACGATCTCCTGGAGCAGAGCTGGAATCCGCTCCAGCGTGCTGTGGCTGGTGTCGTAGGTCACCCCGAGGCGGTAGATCAAGCGCCGCCTCTCCATCGAGCCGTAGTTGGCCACTACCGATCCGGTGAGCTCACTGTTGCTCATCACAATCGCCTCACCATTGATGCTGCGAAGACGTGTGCTGCGCACGCCCACACGCTCCACCGTGGCCCAGACATCCCCCACGTTGATGAACTGTCCGCTCACGAAGGGTTTGTCGAGCAAAATCGTGATGTACTCGAAGAATTCGGCCACGGGTTCGCGTAGGGCCAAGCCAGCGCCGATACCGCCGGCACTGAGCAGAGCCCAGATCGCAGCCATCTGGACGCCGATGTTTTGTAGGTAAAACAGCGCGCCCACGGTCCACACCAGAGCCCGCATCAGCGGTGCCAGAGAGCTGATCATCGTGGCGACTGCATCGTCGCTCTGCCGTCCGGCCCAGCCTCGCAGTACGCGGATGCTGACGCGGTTGACCAAGCGCACCAACAGCGCCACCAGGATCAGCTTCGCCAGCCCGAAGGCCACCCGATCACCGCTAGCGCTGGTGGGAATGATTTGCCAAGCCAGAGCGGCGCTGATCACCCAGCCGGCGGGGGGAATCGTGTCTCCCAACACCTGCAGGATGAAGTCATCGGCGCGGCTGCGTGTGCGTCGCACCGCGCGCCCCAGTATCAGCGTGAGCACCCGCGCCAACAGGATCGAGAGAAATCCGCCGCCCACCAGGGTCAGCAGGGCAGGCAGGAAGGTTCCCAGGTCGAAGGGCATCACATGCGGGATGGGCTCTTGGCCACTGTCGCCTGACAGCTGGGCTAATGCGACCTAACAGTGTCGGTAAAGGGATCTGCCGATGACAGAACCTCTTCTACTGGCGCTCGACCAGGGCACCAGCAGCTCCAGAGCAGTGCTGTTCAACCTTCAGGGAGAACCGGTGGCCTCGGCCCAGGTCCCCCTGGCGATTGCCTATCCCGCCGATGGCTGGGTGGAACAGCAGCCCCTGGCGATCTGGGAGAGCCAGATGCAGGCGATGCAGGCGTTGGATCGCCAGTTAAACGAGGAGCAACGCCGGGCTGTGTGTGCGTGCGGTGTGACCAACCAGCGGGAAACAACCCTGTTCTGGAAGCGCGGCAATGGAACACCGCTCGGTCCTGCTCTGGTGTGGCAAGACCGGCGCACCAGCGCGGTCTGCCGCAGCTGGCAGCAGCTCCCGGAGGCAGCGGCCTGGCAGCACCGCACCGGTTTGGTGCTCGATCCCTATTTCAGCGCCAGCAAAATCCGCTGGCTGCTCGATCACCACCCCGAGGCTGCCGCCGCCCAAAGCCGCGGTGATCTCTGTATCGGCACTGTGGATAGCTGGCTGCTTTGGCAGCTCAGTGGCGGGCGCTTCCATGCCACTGATCACAGCAATGCAAGCCGCACGCTGTTGCTGGATCTAGAGCAATGCCAGTGGCTGCCGCAGGCCCTCGACATCGTTGGCCTTTCAGGCGAGGAGCTTCCACAGCTGCTACCGAGCCGCGGTTCGTTTGGCACGATTGCCGCTGGCCTTCCCTTCGCAGGAGTGCCCATCACGGCGGTGCTGGGCGATCAGCAGGCCGCTACCTATGGGCAGCTGTGTGTGATGCCGGGGCAAGCCAAGTGCACCTATGGAACGGGTGCTTTTCTGGTGGTGACCTGCGGGGATCAGCCAGTGCGGGCGGAGGGTGGTCTGCTCAGCACCGTGGGGTGGAGCGACGCCGCTGGCCGTATCACCTATTGCTTGGAGGGGAGCCTGTTCAACGCTGGCACCGTGGTGCAGTGGTTGCGTGACGGTTTGGGGCTGATCGATGCCTCGGCGAAGGTGGATGCCCTGGCTGCCTCGGTGCCCGACGCTGGCGAACTGATGCTGGTGCCGGCCTTCACAGGCTGGGGCACGCCCCACTGGGATCCAGACGCCCGAGGCCTGCTGATCGGGATCACCCGCGACACGAGCGCGGGGCATCTCGCCCGTGCCGCCCTTGATGGCATTGCACTGGCGGTCAGCACCCTGGTGGAGACGGCTGAAACCGCCCTCGGGCATGGCTTACTCGAGCTCGCGGTGGATGGCGGCGCTGCCGCCTCCAATGTGTTGATGCAGGCCCAGGCCGACAGCATTGCGCTTGCCGTTCGTCGCCCTGCTCATCTGGAATCCACAGCCCGTGGTGTGGCGTTGATGGCTGGTCAGGAAGCCGGTGTCGTGAGCGATCTTGAGCCAATCCGCGAACGGCTCCTGGCGGGCTGTACCCGGTTTGAACCTCAGCTCTCCGTTAGCGATCGCCAGGCTTGGCGCCGCCGCTGGCAGGAGGCGGTCCGTCGTTGTTTGCACTGGCATGGTGATGCAACCGTTTGATCTGGTGGTGATCGGCGCTGGCAGCAGCGGCGCCAGCTTGGCCCTTGAGGCGGTGCGGCGCGGGTTGCGTGTAGCTCTGCTGGAGGCCGGTGATCCAGGGATCGGTACGAGCTCCCGCAGCACCAAGCTGCTGCACGGCGGGGTGCGCTATCTCGAACTGGCTTTCAAGAAAGCCGATCCCGCTCAGTTCAAGTTGGTGCGCGAGGCCCTGGCTGAACGCCGCTATTGGATCGAGCAGGCCCCCTTCCTCGCCCATGAGCTGCGCATCGCTCTACCCACGCGCCATGGTCTCGAGCAGCTCTACTACCGCGTTGGGCTTGGGATGTATGACCTGTTGGCTGGCGCTGCTGGCCTTGAGCCCACCCAGGGCCTGGGCGGGGCGGAGCTGAGAGAGCTGCTGCCAGGGCTAGGCGGCAGCGTGAGCAGCGGGCTGCTCTACAGCGATGGTCAGTTTGATGATGCTCGCCTCAATTTGCTGCTGGTGCTCACCGCCCAAGCTGCTGGTGCCACGGTGCAGCGCGATTGCCGTGTGGTCGGATTTGAACAGGTCAACGGCCGGCTTCAGGCCGCGATCAGCCAGGGGCCCGATGGGCAGCAGCAGCGTTGGCTGGCCCATCAGTTTGTGAATGCCACGGGCATCGCCGCCGATGGCCTACGGCAACAAGCCCAACCCGATGCTCCATCACGTCTGCTAGTCAGCCGTGGGATTCACCTCGTGTTGAGCGAGCAGCTCTGCCCAGGTGGCGTTGGCTTGTTGATTCCGCGCACCCGCGATGGGCGCGTGCTGTTTGTGCTGCCCTTCCTCGGGCGCACATTGGTGGGCACCACCGATCAAGCCTGTCCACTGGAGCAGGCCACGCAGGTCACGCCAGCGGAAACCGATTACCTGATCGAGCATCTGCAGCAGTGGTTCCCCAGCTTCAGCGCCGCGTCGATCACATCGCGTTGGGCCGGTGGGCGCCCCTTGATCCAGCCCGCTGGTGGCACCAACAGCAGCAGCGTGGTGCGCGAACACGAGGTGGAACAACTCCCCTGCGGACTGATCAGCCTGCTGGGCGGTAAGTGGACCACCTGCCGCCGGCTTGCCCTTGATGCCCTGCAGCTGATCAACCACCAGCCACCCCGTGAACAGCCACTACCCCTGCTGGGGGCTGCCAATTCATGGCAGGAGACACACACTGCCTTGCAAGCGCTGCGTGAGACGCTGACGCTTGCTTTACCCGGGGGTGCTTCACAAGCGGAGCATCTGATCACCAGCTACGGCCTTCGCGCCCAGCAGTTGGTGGAGGAAGCACAGCAGTGCAGCGAGCTGGAGCCGCTCAGCGCTGTCATCCCTGTGAGTAGGGCCGAGTGGCGCTTTAACCATCGCCATGAGCTAGCCCGCAACAGCGCCGATTTGCTGGATCGACGTTCCCGCATCGGCTTCCTCGATCAAGGGGAGGCAGAGCGCCTTTCTGCTCCAGCGGCAACTTGGCTTGAGGAACTGAGCTCCGCATCACCCAGCAGCCACCAACCGAATCCATAGGCCGGTAGATAGATGAACCACTGCTTGGTGGCTTCAGGAAACTCACAGCCCCAGAGCAATTCGCGCACCCGTTCGCCTTGCCAAGGTTCCAGATTCAGTTGAGTGGAAGCGCCGGTACCACTCAGATTCACCGCCACGAGCACCGTCATCTCGGGGCTCTGACGCACGTAACTCACGATGCCGGGGTGTCCGCTCGGCAGCATGCGGAAATCGCCATGACGCAAGGCAGGCAACAGCTTTCGGCTCATCAACATGCGGCGGTGCCAGTTGAGTAATGAGCCATTGAGGGATTTCTGGACCTCAACATTCACCACGCGGTAGTCGTAACCCGGTGTCGTGATCGGTGGCAGCACCAGCAGGGGGTCGGGGGCTGAGGAGAAGCCGCCGTTGCGTTGGGGCGTCCAGGCCATGGGGGTGCGGTTGGCATCGCGGTCCCGCAGTCCCGGCCAGTCGCCCATACCGAGCTCATCGCCGTAGTAGATGCACGGCATGCCCGGCAGGCTGTAAAGCAGGGCGTGCAAGGCCATGTTGGGCTTGGAATCGCCGTTGAGCAGTGGTGCTAGCCGGCGATTGATGCCCCAATTGAGCCAGTGCCCTCGGGCTGCAGGGATGCCGTTGCGAATCCTCTGGATCACGTCCTGTGGCACAAGGTGGCCATCTCCCAGCCACAGCTCGTCGTGGTTGCGCAAGGGCAGCGCCCAGCCCCGCCCCACATCGGCTTCGCTGAGGTCGTTGAGGAAACGCACGAGGTCGGCGGCCTGGCCATACGCCACGGCTGCAAACAGATGGGCCGTGAGGGCGAAGTTGAAGGCGGCATGTAGCTCTCCCTCCGCCAGATAGGGCATGGCCTCATCCATCGGCTGAATCGCCTCGGCAAGCAGCAACACTTCCGGTTTGCCTCGGCGTTGGCTGTGCTGCTGCACCCGCTGGCGCAACCTCCTCAGAAAGGCATGGGTTTCCACCAGGCCCTCACAGCGTGTCCCTTCCCGCTCAAACAGAAACGGGATGGCATCGAGGCGAAAGCCATCGACGCCGCGCTCGAGCCAAAACTCCACCACCTGGAGCATGGCCTCCTGCACCTCGGGGTTGTCGTAGTTGAGGTCAGGCTGGTGGTGCAGGAAGCGGTGCAGATAAAACTGGCCAGCCTGTGGATCCCACTGCCAGTTGGAGCGCTCGAAATGCCTGAAGAGCACTGGCGCACTGCTGTAGCGCTCGGTGCTGTCGCTCCACACATAAAACTCCCGCTCAGAGCTACCCGGAGCGGCGAATCGTGCCCGTTGAAACCATGGGTGAAGCTGGCTGGTGTGATTGAGCACCAGGTCGAGAATCACTTTGATGCCGTGCCCGTGGGCCGCCTCGATCAGGCGATGCAGGGAGGCGAGGTCGCCGAGCTCCGGATGAACGTCAGTGAAATCTGTGATGTCGTATCCGCCATCACGCAGGGGCGAGGGATAGATCGGGGTCAGCCAGATGGCATCCACCCCAAGCCAGCGCAGGTATGGCAGCCGATTCTGCAGCCCTTGGAGATCTCCGATGCCATCACCGTTGGCATCGCTGAAACTCCGCGGCATCAGTTGATAGATCACGGCGCCGTCCCACCAGGGATGCTCCGTTGCAGTGCTGGCTTCGGCTTGAGCCGGCATGAACTTCGTCAGCGCCTTATCCAGGGATAAGGCGCCTGGGCTCCGCTGTCAGCCCCTGTTCAGCAGCCACGCTTCTGGCTGAGTTGCTCAAGCCAGCTGCAATAGGCGCTGGGTCCACCCGGTACGAGCACATCCAGCTGCAGCGGATCATCAGGATCCGTGAGGCCCCGCAGCTGCGGATCGTTGTGGCTCGGCCGCTTCAGTTCGCCACCGCTGCTGTCGACGAGCACCACTCGGTTGCTATGTCCGTAGGCCTGACCCAGCTTTTGCACCAGTGTGAGAAAGCCTCGGTCACTGCCTCCGCGCTGCCAGCCGCCTTCATCCTCAGCCGGCTCTGAGGTGATGGTGTCGCCGACCCCCACCAGCAGCGGCATCAGGGGTTCAGGGATCCGCTCCACGCAGAGCGCTGTGAGGGCGTCGAGCTCGCGTGGTGCGGAGCGAACGTTGAAGTGGTCGCCGAGGGGCGCTTGGCCTGTGCGGCGACGGATGTGCTCATTGACCAACACGAGTAAACCAGCCTCCTTGACTGCACCCTGGAGCATGAACTGGAAATCGGTGGTGCCGGGCTGATCTGCCGCTGCTGGCCGAAGCCGCTCCCGCTCTCCCTCTAGGCCGAGGTTTGGGGCCAGATGGACAAAAAAACGGTCTGCCAGCTCCTCTTGATTCGCTTGGTCCAACAGGCTCAGCAGCAGATTGAGGCATTGCTCCTGGAGCCGCCTGATTCGGTGCGTCTCTCCCTGCATCTGTTCGATCAACAGATTGATGTTCAGGGTGGGCGAAACGGCGTTATCCAGCACGATCCGATCCAGTAGCTGGGCGCGGAGGGCCTGGTCGCTCTGGGGTAGAAACTGCTCCAGGAGTGGCACCAGGGCCTCTCGAAGTCGTTGCGGCACGCTTTGCAGGAATTGCAATTCCCGCTCGCTCACGCCCGGGTGACTGAGCTCGCCATGGCGCGTTTGCAGTTGCACGCCGCCTGCCCCAAGCCCTGGCAGATAAAGGCCCTCAGCAGCTGGATCAACCCCCTTTGGAACGGTCTGTTCCACCAACCGGTTTACGCCACGCTTGCCGCCGTGTTCACCGTTGGTGAGCACGCGCAAACTGTGCCCAAGCTGTGCCACAGCGTGGATCGTTCCCAACGGGAGCGTTCGGGTGAGTGGGTCGCGGACCAGTGGCATGCAGACGCCATCAAGGTCTTGTACCAGCAGTAGATCCTGCTCAGAGGCGAGCTCGTCCAGCAGGTCGTGCAGGCTGAGACGCTGCATCGGCATGCACCACGGGTGAGGAGCGGCTTCCACCCTCCCATGGTTGCCGGTTCAGCCCGCAAGATGGACAGGACAAGTGCGTCCGACAGGCTGGTTTTGCAGAACGGATTCTTTGAGCTCAACCTCGATCCCACCCTGATTCGTGAGCGGCTGCTCGCGCTCGAGCAGGGCAAGGTGGGCTTCTACAGCGTGGGGCTCTATCCGGCTGCCCTGGCCTACAACTGCGCCATGCAGACCGATGGTTCGAGGCTGCTGCTGGCTCCGCGGCCAGGCCGCGAGCTGCTGGGTGCCTTTTCCTCAGGCGACTTGGCGGGAATGGATCCGGAACACCTGGCCACGATGGAGCAAATGGGCAGCCATTTGCAGGGCACAAGCCGGGTTCCTAACACGCTCCGTGATCTGATCGAACGCTGCGACCTGGTGGTGCTGAGCGCCAACAGCAATCACGTGGAGGAAGACCTTCAGGAAGCGCTGGAGCTGCGTCAGGTTCTGCGACGAGAGCATGTGGTGCTGGCCTGTTTAGCGGGTTCGTTCTGTCATGACCCGATCACGAACGAGGCCTATGTGCTGTGCCAGAAGCAACCCAATCTGGCCTTCTTCAGCGGCTTCCATCGCCATGGGGCACTGCGCAACCCGCTGGATAGCTTCACGGCCAACTTCTGCCACCCGAATGCACTCACAGCCCTGTTGGGTGCGCGGTTGATCGATCGCCTGTCACCGAATATTCAGGTTTCACCTGGTGTTCACAATATCGAGGGTCAATACATCAAGGCCGCCAAGAATATGGCCTCAATCTTTGCCGGGTTTGGCTATACTTACCACCGAGAAAATCCCGGTGTTCTGCCCACATTGCTCACCCTTCTTCTCGAGCAAAGCCTGGATCAGGCGGCCACTGTGTCGATGGCCCGGAGCGATCGCCAGCGCCTGTACCACCGCCAGCCCATCGCACTAACTGAGTTGGGCTATGGCGTGCAGCGCATTGAAGCGGCCTTGGTGCGCGATGGAGATATGGAGAAGGTCCGCGACCATACCTTCTCGCAACTCACAGCCATGGTCGCCGACGTTCGCGGCAGCATGATGTTGCCCAGCACCGGCAGTCCCACCCGCAATTTTCAGGCCGGTGTTGTACTCGCTGAGAGGATGAGGGAGCTGGGCCGTTGCCCCAACAGCCTCGAGGAATTCGAGCAGTGGTGCGAGGCCGCAGGTTTGGCGAAAGGCGGCCTTGAAGGCCTGCGTTCTTTGCGCTATTGGCCGCAGATCCTTCGTCAGTACGAGATCCCCATCCATGATGCATCGCTTGGCAATCTGCTCTATATGGCGATTTTTGGTCGGCAGAGTTCTAAGCAGACGGCCTTTGCAGTGATGACTGAGAGCCGTGAACTTAGTAACTACTGCCAGGAATCTGTACGGCCTACCCACAGCCGTCGCTATGCCGAGGCACTGCAAAATCTGGAGAACCCTGCCGCTCTTGATCTGATGGTCAGTGCGGTAGTGGCTGATCTGGCTCGACGAACCGGTACCGGTGATAGTTTTGTCGACGATGAATCAGTGAATAGCGAAGATCAACCTGCCTATCTGCAGGCGATGAATGTTATCGAGAATGTATGGTGAGAGGAAGCAGCGTGCCGCTCTCTCGCTCGAAACTCAAGGCATCCTGTTGCCGCCATCGCACCTGCACGGCGCTGGCCCCCTGGCCTGCATCACCCACAACTTTCAACGTGCCTTGGAGACCGCAATCCACATGGGTGATCACGCGGTCACCGAGCCATTCACGATGGCTGATGGTGCCCTCCAAAGCTGCCCAGTCTGTTTCCAGCTCGCTGCCTGCTTCGGCCAGCTGCAGCCGCTCTGGTCTGAGTCCCAGTTGGCGATCTGGGGTGTCGATCATGTTGATGCTGGGATTTCCGAGAAAGCTCGCTACAAAGCGGTTGGCAGGTGAGTTGTAAAGCTCCTCTGCTGTGCCGATCTGCTGCAGTCGCCCCTCCCGCAGCACGGCAATGCGGTCTGCCAGACCCATCGCTTCGTGCTGATCATGGGTTACATACACCACAGGAACACCTGTGCTGCGCAGCAGTGTTCGCAGTTCGCCGCGGAGGTCTTCCCGCAGCTGAGCATCCAGGTTGCTCATGGGTTCATCCAGCAGGAACAGCGCCGGTTTGCGCAGCAGGGCCCTGGCGAGGGCAACCCGTTGGCGCTGGCCACCGGAGAGCTCCGCAGGTCGACGCTGTCGCAACCCTTCAAGCTGTAGCAGGGCCAGCACTTGTTCGAGATCACGGACAATCTCGGCTCTCGGCACACCCCGCAATTCCATGCCGAGGCTGAGATTGCGCTCGACGCTTAAATGCGGGAAGAGTGCATAGCTTTGAAACACCATGGCCACGTGCCGCTGCGCTGGTGGCAACTGGGTGATCTGCGATCCGCCCAACTCAATCTCGCCGGAGCTCGCCTGATCGAGGCCAGCGATCAGACGTAGCGTTGTGCTCTTGCCGCAGCCGCTCGGGCCGAGCAGGGCCAGGATCTCGCCAGGAGCGACCTCGAGCGTGAGCTGATCCAGCAGCGTTTGTTGCTGCACGCGCCGGCTGAGATGTTTCAACCTCAAGCCGGTGGCGTTGCTGGATGAGCTGGTGTTGAGCCTCATGGTCATCCTTTAATCGCTCCTTGGGTGAGGCCACTGATGATCTGGCGCTGGAAGAGCAGCATCAGCAGGATCAGTGGCATGCTGCCGAGCACGGTGGCGGCAGCAAAAGCGCCATAGGGAATGGTGAACACCGAAGATCCAGCGATGCGGGCCATCGCTGGAGCCAGGGTGAGCAGGTTGCTTTGGCTCAACCAGGTGAGCGCGATTGGATACTCGTTCCAGCAGAAAATAAAGATCAAGACTGCAGCGCTGGCCATGGCCGGCGTCATCAGCGGCAACATCACCCAGCGCAAACGCTGCCACAAGCCCATTCCTTCCATGAGCGCCGCTTCTTCCAATTCGAGGGGAATATCGCGGAACGAGGCTTGCAGCAGCAGGATCGCGAGGGGCAGGCAGAGCCCTGCGTAGGGGAGGCTTAAGGCCAGGAGGTTGTTGGCAAGATGCCAATCTCTTGCAAGCTCCAGCAGAGCCAGAAACAGCAGCACAGCCGGGAAGGCGGCCGCAGCAGCCACCAGGAGTGAAAGGTTGCGCGATGCAGCGCGACCGATACGGCTCAGCCCGTAGGCGCACGGAACAGCTAAGGCCAGGGTGAGTGCGGTGCTGCTGGCGCCCACCACGGTGCTGTTGATCAGATACGTGAGAAACGGCGGATCCCCCTGGAGGAGCTGCTGGTAATGGGAGAGCGTCCAGCCAGCCGGGCCATTCAACCCACCGGTGAGGGCTTCAGTGGGCCTGAACGATGTGTAGAGCTGCCAGAGCATCGGACCCAGGCTCCAGATCAACAAAGCCAGCCTTGCCATCAGCGCAACAACCTCCCGCGAAGCCCCAGCCCTGCCAGGGCGGCCACTAGCAGCAGCACCACAAAAGACCCGAGCATCACCGTGGCGCTATAGCCAAAATCCAAAAAGCGCATGGCATTCAAGTAGGCGTAGAGAGCCAGGCTTTCAGTGCTTCCGGCCGGGCCGCCGCCGGTGAGCACCTGAATCAGATCGAACACGCCTAGGGCCTGGGCTAAGCGGAACAGCAAGGCAATCAAGAGATAAGGGGTGAGCAAAGGCAGGGTGATGCGGCGCAGGTTTTGCCAGGGGCTTGCTCCTTCCAATGCTGCGGCTTCGTAGAGATCGGCCGGAATGTTCTGCAGGCCAGCCAGGAGCAGCAAGGCCACAAAGGGCGTTGTTTTCCATGTGTCGGCCCACACGGCTGCAAGCCAGGTGATGTTTGGGTCGGAGAGAAACGGCACTGAGCCCAGCCCAAGCTGGGCCATCGCTTGATTGATGGGCCCATAGGGATCGTTGAAGATCCAGCGCCAGCCCAGTGCCATCACAGTTGTTGGCAGGGCCCAGGGCAACAGGCTGATGGTGCGGAGTGTGCCCCGCCCTCGCAGTGGCTGATGCAGAAGCAGGGCCATCGTGAGCCCCAGCAGCATTTCTAGTCCCACCGAGGCAGCGCTGAACCGGAGTGTCTGCCAGGTGTCTTGCCAAAAACGGGCGTCGTTCCATAGCCGCAGCCACTGTTCCGTACCGATGGGTCTCGGCTGGAACCCTGTCAGCACGGTTTCGGCCTGCGTGCTCAGCCAGGCGTAATGCAGCATCGGCGCGGCAAAGATCGCGGCGAGCCACAGCAGTGCTGGCGCCATCAGAAGCCACAGCTTCCAGCGCATCAGCCCTGGCCTCCAGCGGTAACTAGCAGCCGCTCGCTGTTGCTTTGAAGCTGCCTCATGGCGGGTTGAGGGTTGATACCGCCAGTGATCACGTTGTTGAGTTCGCGGTAAAGCAGATCGCTCAGCTGGGCGTAGATCGGTGTGAGCGGCCGTAGTACTGAATCTGCGAGGGCTACTTTCAGATCGGCCAGCACCGGGTTGGCTGCCAAAAGCTCCGGATCATCGAAGACACTCAAACGAGTGGGTGTGTAGCCCCAGCGCAGGTTCAGTTGCTTTTGGGCGTCCACGCTGGTGAGGTAGCGAAGGGCCTCAATGGCGGCCCTCTTGTGGCGGGAGCCCTTGAGCAGCGACAGCCCCCAGCTGCCCTGGGTGGCCGCATGGGGTTCACCGCTTTCGCTCACCATGGTGGTAATCGCCACCTTCCCCTTCAAGGGTGAATCGGATTTGTTGAGCATTGCCCAGGCGTAGGGCCAGTTGCGCATGAAGGCTGCATCACCGGCTTGGAAGGCCTGCAGCGCTTCCGGTTCAGCCATGTTGGCCACGCTGGGTGGCGTAATGCCCGCCTCTACAAGGTGGCGCAGCCAGGCGGTGGCTTGCACGGCGGAATGGCTATTGAGTTCGGTCTGGTCCTGCTCCAGCCAGCGGCCACCGAAGCCGCTGAGCATCTCCACATAGACACAACTGAGTCCTTCGTATTGCTTGCCTTGCCACACGTAGCCCCATGGCACGAGTCCGGCTGCCTGAAGATCGCGACTGATCGTCTCGAGCTCGATCGGGGTCCGCGGGGGCGCGTCCATTAGATCGGTGCGCCAGTAGAGCAGACCCATATCCGCTACGAGAGGGAAGCGCCAAAGATGGCCACCAAAGGCGTTGCCCAGTTCAGCGCCTGGTGCGAGATCAGCTAAGGCGTCGTCACCGAGCCAACCTTCCAGTGGTTCGAGCCAGCCTGCCTTTGCATACTTAGGTGTCCAGCTGACATCCATCAGCAGGAGGTCGTAGGGACTACTCCCCAGCAACAGGCTGCTGATCGCAAGATCTGAGACAGCCTCAGTTTGCAGCGGCCCGCGGGTGATGCTGAGCTCAATACCAGGATGCTCCCTGTTAAAGCTGTCAACCAGATCAGCGCTGGCATCGGCAAAGGGTGCCGGCATCAGCACATTCACCGGCTCGATCGCGCGGGCTGCCAAACCCCAGAGCCCTAGCAAAACACTGGTGATCAGTGCAACAAGCAGCAGTGGCCATCGGCGCAGCATCAGGTGGGCAGCGCCGCCACAGCCGGCTGGATCGCCCTCAGTTGTTCATCGGCCCAGTTATCCACGCTCAGATGCTCAACGGCATTCACCATGGATTGCATACGGGTGAGCTGCTGATCAGCGGGCATGGCCAGTGCCTCCTCAATGGCTTCATCCATGCGCCGGTGTGAGTAGGGATTCGTGAGCACCGCGCCTTTCATCACCACTGAAGCACCGGTGAATTCCGAGAGCACGAGGGTGCCGCCCTTGCCTTTGCGTGCAGCGGCGTATTCCTTGGCCACCAGATTCAGTCCATCGCGCAGCGGGGTGATCCAGCAGATGTCAGCTGAGGCGAACCAGGCCACCATTTCTTCGTAGCTAATGCGCTGGGTGGTGAGCCGTATCGGCACCCAGTCAATGCGGCTGAACCGGCCGTTGATCCGGCCCACGGTCTCTTCGATGCTGCGTTGGGTGTCTTCGTACACCTTCATTCCCGTATTGGCGGCCACGCAGGCGAGCACGAGTACTACCTCACCGTGAAGGTCGGATCTGTGCTCTAAGAGCCGTTCGTAGGCCAGAAGCATTTCCTGATTGCCTTTGGTGTAATCCACACGGCTGGCAGAAAGAATCAGCTGACGGCCGCGTTTGGTGCCCTCCTCGATACTTTGGATCAAGGTCTGTACAGTTTCGCTATTGCGAAGTGACAGGATCACATCTGGGCTTGTGCCTACCGGCGTGGACACCAGTTGTATTCGCCGACCGCGGTACTCCAGCCAGGGCGTTGCGTCTGGCTGGGCTAGAGCACTACCGCAGGGTAAGAAGTGGTTGGCAACTGGGGTTTTCGGTGCCTTCTCCACAGCGAGCAGGCTGGTGGCGGCACGGGCGAAATTTTCGGCGTAGCGGGGGATGTGAAAGCCCACTGCATCACAGCAGAGCAGGCTTTCGAGGATTTCCTCGCGCCAAGGCAGGATGCTGAACACATCACTACTGGGGAAGGGAGTGTGATGAAACAAGCTGATCTTCACGTCAGGCCGTAAGGCCCGGATGTAGCCCGGTGTCAGCCAAAGGTTGTAGTCGTGAATCCAGATTGAGGCACCGTGTGCGGCTTCGTTACACGCCGCCTCGGCAAAGCGTCTGTTGACCTCCTGGAAGATAGCCCAGTCAGCATTATTGACCTCAAAAAAGCTGGGAAAGCTATGAAGAACCGGCCAGATCGACTCCTTGGAGGTCACGTGGTAGAAGCTGCCGATCTGCTCTTTACGCAGCGGGATGCGTCTGAGACGAATGGCTGAGGCTGTAGCGGCTCCGGCTTCTACGGTGAGAGTTTCGTCTTCAGCCTCGACCGACTCTTCCTCCCGCCAGGCAATCCAGGTGCCTGAGGGTTGAGAGCGAAACAGATTGCGCAGGGTGGGAATGATGCCGTTTGGACTTTTTTGATCTCGCCACTGACGCTTTCCTTCGGCATCGATCACCTCATCGAAGGGTGAGCGGTGATAAACCAACACGAAGGAACTGGGCACGCTGCGCTGTCGAAGAACTCCAGTTCCTTGGGATGCAGAAGGCTGAGGTTGGATCAGCCCCTCATGCAATAACCCTGGCCACCCAGCCGGTGTTCACCGGCAACAAAAGGGGAGGCGACCAGAACTGGCTACCTCCACCTTCCCCTGAAGCCCCTGCGATGTCAAATGGGCAGGCTGGTCAGAGCCCCCGCTCCATGAGCTGACCCATCAGATCACAGCTGCGCTGCTGGAAGCCTGCCAGCTGGTTGGGTTCCAGGCCCCCCACCGCTAGGCGCGCCATCTCGTAGACGTGGCGGCTGAGGTTGTCGGCCAACTGCTGACTAGGGGAGGTGCCGCTCCCACCGGTAATGACCGAACCGGCACTGAGCTTGAGCAGCCCCTCCACCAGCCGATGTTTGCGGTTCACCAGCAGGACGTGGTGATCCGGAAGACCAGGAAGCCGTTGCTCCATCAGGGCGCCCATGTCGTTGAGTCGGCGCATCTGCTCGGGTAGAAGGATCAGCGCCGCAGGAGAGTTGTCACCCTTGAGGGCCTGCACCTGAATGGTCACCTTGTCGTTGTTCAAGGCGTTCTTGAACAAGTCACGCACCTTTTCGGAGCTGTCTTTGCCGTCGGCGTCGGCCAGTTCGCTCTCCTTCTCCTGCAGCGAGTCGTCGAGTTCGCTGTCGACACGCTGAAACTTCAGCTCCTCATGGCGATATTCCAGCCAGGGAATGAACTGGGTGTCGATGAACGTGTCAGCCAACAGCACCTCCGCACCCTGACCTTTCCAGAGGGCTAGTGCACCGGCCTGACCTGCTTCATCCGTGCAGTACAGGATGCGCTTGTCGTGATCTGTGCTCAGGCGGGAGCGATAGCCCGACAGGGTGGTGAACGTTTTGTTGTTGTCACCGGGAATGGGATCGGAGTTCTCTCCTTCCCCGGCGGCGGCAGTGGTACCAAACAGCACAAGATCCGCAACCTGCTCCGCGAACTTGTCATCTTCCATGGCACCAATCTTGATGAATGGCGCCAGTGATTCCCAGATCTCGGCGTAGCGCTTGGGCTCATCGCGGTGGAGTTGCTTGAGCCGATCCGCGACTTTCTTAGCAACGAAGCCGCCGATGGAGCGAACTCGCCGGTCGGTCTGCAGAGCTGAACGGCTTACGTTGAGCGGAATATCAGGGGAGTCGATCACACCCCGTAGGGGCAGCAGGTAACGCGGCACGACTTCCTTGATCGAGTCGCTCACGAACACCTGGTTGCAGTAGAGCTTGATCTCGCCCTTCTCCCAGTCGGCTCGGCCGGTGAATTTGGGGAAGTAGAGGATGCCCTGCAGGTTGTAGGGGTAGTCAGTGTTGAGGTGAACCCAGAGCAGTGGGTCGCCCTGGAAGGGGTAGAGGTAGCGGTAGAGCTCGATGTAGTCGTCGTCGGTGAGGTCGCGGGGGCTCTTGCGCCAGGGGGCTTCCCGCTTATTCACGGTCTCACCCTCGAGCTGTACCTCCACCGGCATGAAGTCGCAGTAGGTGGTGATCAGCGTGCGGATCCGCGCCGGCTCGATGTACTCGAGCTCTTCCTCCATGAGGTGCAGGATCACGTCGGTGCCAGCTTCGCTGCGCTCTGCGGCCTCCAGGTTGAACTTCGGTGAGCCATCGCAGCTCCAGCGCACGGCCTCTGAGCCCTCGCGCGCTGACAGCGTGACCAGCTCCACCTGCTTGGCCACCATGAAGCTGGAGTAGAAGCCGAGGCCGAAGTGGCCAATGATGGCGTCGTTTTCCTGTTTGTATTTCTCGAGGAAGTCTTCGGCGCTGGAAAAGGCCACCTGATTGATGTAGCGCTTCACCTCATCGGCGCTCATGCCGATGCCGTTGTCGGAGATCGTGAGCGTCTTGGCTTCACGATCGATGCGGATGGAGATCCGGCCTTCGCTTCCCTCGCTGCAATCGCCGGCCATGGCGGCCATGCGGCGCTTGCTGATGGCGTCTACACCATTGCTCACCAGTTCCCGCAGGAAGACCTCATGGCCGCTGTAGACGGCCTTTTTGATGATCGGGAAGATGTTTTCAGTGTGGATCTGGATCTGGCCCTGTTCTGCCTGCAGCACCACAGCGTCAAAAGCAACGTAGTTCCAGATTCCTCCGAATCAGGGCAGCCCGCCAAGGGGTCAACATGGGCAGGAAACCGACCTCTGAGCCGCGCTCTCTGATTTCAGCTCGCAGCTATGAGCTCACGGCTCAGCAGGACAAACAGCTGTTCTGGATAGTGGTATTGGCGAGGCAGCGAATGATGCAAGCTTTCCAGCCTGCTCCAGGCCACGGTGCGGCTTGCCTTGGCACGGGTCAGCCCATCACGGATCAGGATTCGCAGGGCTTTGCAATAGAGCAGGTAGCTGGCCTCCAATTCACCAAACGTGAGTGCCGCCGTGAAGGTAGGGGCTGACATGGGCTTTGCTCTGGGCCGGAGTCAGCCTTCTGCTGCTTGCCATCCTCAGCAAGTTCCCATATGGGGGCAGTTGATCACGGTTCAACCCTCATCTGATTCCTGTTGCCAGCGGCGCTCCACTTGCATGAAGACCACCCAGGCCAAACCGGCTGCGGCGCCACCCATCCAGTGGGAGCGCAGCAACTCCAACAGCGCCACGGTGCTGGCCCCAATTCGCAAGCCCCTCAAGCCGAATCGGCTGAGTTGCTCCATTCTCTCGCTCATCAGGCTCTCGCTCGGGTGGCGATGATCTGGGTCGCTGACAACCAGGCGCCGGTGCGGTCATAGCAGCGGATGAGGCGCTCCAATCGATCGTCACCCACCAGCCAGCCAGCTTCGATCCGGAAGGGCTCGCGGTGGCTGACCCCCTCCGGTGTGCGGTGATACCCCCCGTCCGCCATCCAGGTGACCCGGACGTCTGAGCCTTCGGCAGCAGGTGTTGCGCGGCTGAAGTTTTCCTCCATGGTCAGCGCTCCGCCCGCGCTGACGTCAATGTTGAACTGACAAGTGGCCAAATCAGGCTCGGGCCAATCGGCGCTGATGGTGGATGCCATTCCGCTCCAGGAGCCACGCAAGGCGAAGGGGGTGAGAGATGGCTCCTCCCGCGCATCCGATCCCTCCCGAAACTCGCGAATCAGCACCAGCTTGTCAAAGCGCCCTTCATCGTTGTGAAGCTGCACCAGCCGGTGCCGGCGATCGCCATGGATGAATCCGAATTCAGCGCCAAAGTTGGAGCCAGGGGCCACCTGCAGTGATCCTTTGCAAAAGGTGCCCGTTTCGAAGAACACCACCTGACGTCCCAGGCTGCGGTAGTCCTGCTGGAGATCGGAGACCGGCTCACCGCTGCAGGCAGGATCGGCAAATCGCCTTAGCCGAAAGTGCACCAGCCGTTCTTCAGCTGGATCGGCAATCAAACTCAGGATCGAAGGGGTGGAGTTCTGCTCTTGGCCATCAGGGCCAAGACCGCTGAACGACCCCCGCCATGTGCCGAGGTTGCCCAGGAAGTTCTGCCATTGATCAGCCACGGCTGTTGCTCCGCTCAGCTGGCTCGTTGCAGATCGGGCTTTTCTTCGGGCACGATCGCTCCCTCAACGGGACACACCTGTAGGCAGATGCCGCAGTCGATGCAGGTGTCGAAGTCGATCCAATAGAAGCCGGTGCCTTTGGCATTGGCACCGCTGCCAGGGTTGATACAGGCCACCGGGCAAGCATCCACGCAATCGGCCACACCCTCACAGATGTCGGTAACGATTGTGTGGGCCATTGAAGGTCTACGCGTCAGGCTCGATCCTAGGAACCGATCCACTCGCAGGCGGAGCAACTCCGCGCAGTGGCGATCGTCTCGGCCTCGGCCTGACTGCTGCAGGGGGTCTGTAGAAGCTCAGCCGCCTGTCCGGCTCTGTGCAGGGATTCGAGCTGATCCAGGGCCTGGGCCAATTGATCCTCAGTGGCGTAGGCAACCAGGGTTGCTCCAGCACGCTGGGGCGCTGTGGTCTCGGTGCCAAGCAGATCACGAATCGCCTCGATATCGAAGCTGAACCCCATGCCGCCGGCTGCGCCACCGAAACGGGCTACAAGGGCGTCGTAACGACCACCACTGGCGATGGCCACCGGAGCCACGGTGCCGTGACACACCAGTTTGAGCACCAGCCCGTCGTAAAGATCAAAGTGGGGCTGGAAGCTCGGGTCGAGCTGCAGGCGTACGCCCTGTTGTTCTGCTACCGACGCCACACTGCTCAAGGTGCCAGCCAACTGGTCGAGCAGAGCAGATGGCCCGAGCAACTGCTCCAATTGGTACAGCACCGCCTTCACATCTCCCCGCAACCGCATCAGTTGTTGGAGCCCCTGTCGTTGATGGGCTGGCAGTTCAAGCGCCGCCAGCGCGAGGGGATCAAACGTGATCAGGGCTTGCCGCACCGCTAGCTGCTGATCACTGGGCACCTGATCCAGAAGGGCTGTGAGCACGCCGTGGTGTCCTAGCAGAAGTGTGGGGCGCTGTTCGGCCTTCACCTGCAACTGCCGCAGGCACGCGAGCAGCAACCGCAGCAGTTCGGCGTCAGCCACCAAGGCCTGGCTGGCATCGGCTCCCAGCAGTTCAACACCGCTCTGCAGGCGCTCTTCCAGGCGGTGCTGGCCGACATCGCTCACCACGCTGCGAAAGACAGCACCGCTACTCCACAGCCGCAGCGGCCGTGGTCGCGTTGCCAGGCGTGTGCAGGCGGCGCGGGCGATTGAGGCTGTCATCTCTGGCCGCAGACCGAGGGGCTCATCAGACGCGAGTCGAGCCAACTCCTGGTTGCGGATGCCGCCGCCGGCTTCCAGTGTTTCCAGGCGCTCCACGAGCGGAGGGGCGACTTCGGCGTAACCCCAGCGGCGATAAACCTCCGCCAGCTGGTCGCACAGCCAGCGATTGCCATCCACTTCCCTGGGATTGAGATCCCTGGCGCCAGCAGCGGGTTGCAGGGCCATGGGGCGGCGAAGGGGGAACTGATGCTGATCCTATGGAGCAGGGTTGTCGAGCTCCGGTGCACCGAAGCTGGCACCGCTGAGCGGTCTGCAAGCCTTTAGGCCCTCAATCAGGGCTTCTCTCACTCCAGGAGTGCAGGCAATCAGCCTGCCTTCAGCCAGGTTGGCTGGCCCGCCGTCGTAGGCGCAAACCACCCCGCCGGCCTGTTCCACCAGCACCACACCGGCCGCCAGATCCCATGGGGAGAGTCCACGCTCCCAGTAGCCATCGAGGCGGCCATCGGCGACGAAGGCCAGATCCACAGCTGCAGCCCCTCCACGGCGCACCCCGCGGGTGCGGTGCGTGAACCAGGCAAATTCGGCGTAGTTGTTATCAAGCCGTTCGTGGCGGTCATAGGCAAAGCCTGTGACCAACAGTGAGCTGCTGAGGCTGTCGCAGGTGCTCACCTGCATGGCACTGTTATTGCACCAGGCACCCAGCCCCGGCGCGGCCCAGTACAGCTGCTGTAGCGCCGGCACAGCCAGGGCCCCTAGCAGGGGTAGTCCGCGCCATGTCAGGCCGATGGAGGTCCCAAAGAACGGATACCCATGGGCGTAGTTGGTGGTGCCATCAAGGGGATCCACACACCACTCGAGCTCGGAGCCCCGGCCAGCCCGGCGGCCGCTTTCCTCAGCCAGAACCCCTAGATCAGGGGTGTGACGTTCGAGCACCGAGAGCACGGCTCGCTCAGCTGCGAGATCAGCATCGGTGACCAGATCTCCCGCCCGTCCCTTCTCCCGAATCTTCTCCAGCTGACCGAAATGCCGTTGAAGCTGCTCAGCACCGGCTTCGGCGGCCTGGCGCGCCACCACGGCCAAGCGCTCCAACTCGGGTAGGGCTAATCCGCTCTCAAGCGCGCATTGATCGGATAGGCGGGAACTGCTTGGGGCGTTCATTCCTCATCCAGGGGCAAGCCGGCCCGTACCTTGCCACGCCCGAAATACCGTCCGAACTGCAGCTCGTATACCTCGTCCTCGTCCTGGGTTTCCACTTCCAAAGGCCCCGTGGCCCTTGCTACACAGAGCAGTCCATAGCCCTTGTTCCGCACCTCACGAGACAGTCCCAGAGCTTCCCGTTGATCAATGGTGCCGCCCAGCACCCGCACTGCGCAGGCGGTGCAGCAACCATTGCGGCAACTGAAGGGCAGTGGCTCGCCTTGATGCTCGAAGCTGCGCAGGATGTACTCGCCCTCAGGAACGTTCAACTGGACGGTGCGGTTCTCCTGCCGCCAGTGGACCGTGATCGGGTGGGTACGCATGGCCGCAACCAGAGAAGGACGTGGTGACTGCTACATTCTCAACGTTGCCCCGCGCAGCCGCGTTCACAACCCCTCTGCCCGCTTGAGTTTCTCAAGTGCGTGCAGAAGAACGCAGCAATAGCCCCCCTCCGCGGAGAGGTGGCCGAGTGGTCGAAGGCGCAGCACTGGAAATGCTGTATAGGGGCAACTCTATCGAGGGTTCGAATCCCTCCCTCTCCGTTACAAGGTCCTCGGACCAGCCGCCCGTAGGGCGGCTTTTTTATGTCCACTATGTTCGTTGTGGGCTGGTTTCAGCCAAAGCGACCGGTCACATAGTCCTGGGTGGCCTGCTGCTTCGGTGCGTTAAAGATCTGACCAGTTTCGGCGAATTCAACGAGTGTTCCCACCTTGCGGTCGCTGCCGCTTTGGCTGCTGACGTTGAAGAATCCGGTCAGATCGCTGACGCGGACAGCCTGTTGCATGTTGTGGGTCACGATCACAATCGTGTAGCTCTTCTTGAGCTCATGCATCATCTCTTCGATCTTGAGCGTTGAGATGGGATCCAAGGCCGAGCACGGTTCGTCCATCAGGATCACTTCTGGTTCAATAGCGATTGCCCGAGCAATACAGAGACGTTGTTGCTGGCCACCGGAAAGGGCATAGCCACTCTCTTTGAGTTTGTCTTTGGTTTCATCCCAGATCGCAGCCTTGCGTAGGGATCGTTCCACTAACTCATCCATGTCGCCCCGGAAGCCGTTGATACGAGCTCCAAAAGCAATGTTCTCGTAGATCGACTTGGGGAAAGGATTTGGCTTCTGAAACACCATTCCGATACGGCGACGCACTTCGACTGGATCGACCTGCCGGTCGTAAAGGTCGCAGCCGTCAAAGATCACCCGGCCGCTAAGCGTGCAACCTTCAATCAGATCGTTCATGCGATTGAGAGCCCGCAGCACGGTGCTTTTGCCACAACCCGATGGCCCGATGAACGCCGTGACCTTGCCGCGTGGGATCTCCATGAACACCCCGCTCACCGCCGCTTGGCCGCCGTAGCTGATGCTCACGTTTTCAAGGCTGAGGCAGGTGTTGCTGGCGGCAGGAACGTTTGTCATGGAGGGGGTGTTGTCAGGATGCGAACGCTCGGGTTTCAACTGTTGCTTAGGTGGCCCAGCCAACGAGCCAGGAGGTTGGCGAGCAGAATCATCACAACCAACACAAACGAGGAGGCCCAAGCCAGGGCGATTTGTGCGTCGTAGGGCATGATGGCGAAGTTGTAGATCAACACCGACATTGACGCGATCGGGTTGAACAAACCTTCAGGCCAGAATGGTGAAAACAGTGCGGTAAAGATCAGTGGGGCTGTTTCGCCAGCTGCACGTGCGATCGCAAGCACAACGCCGGTGGCGATCGAGGAGAAAGCCGCGGGAAGAGTGACTCGGCTGATCGTCACAAACTTGGACGCCCCAACCCCCATCGCTGCCCATCGCAGCTCCTGGGGGACCAATTTGAGCGCTTCATCGGTGGTTTTGATCACCGTTGGCAGCATCAGCACGGCAAGAGCGATGCCACCTGCCAAGGCACTGTAACTCTGGTTGAAAAATAGCCTGGTGCTCACAATCAGACCATAAATAAACACTCCACAGATGATTGAAGGCACACCCGCAAGCACATTGGTGCCAAAACGAACGAAGCGGGCAAACCAGCCGGCTGCTGCAAACTCCGCCAGGTAGACCCCTGAGCCAACCCCTACGGGTACGGCGATCAAGGCTGCGACGAGAGTGACGACAAGCGTGCCAAGAATTGCATTGCCGATGCCACCGCCGTCGAGGCCGGGTGGCGGCGGAAGTTGGGTGAGTAATTGCAGGCTGATCAGCGAACCACCCTTGATCAGCACGTAGGCAATCACCACAACCAGTGGCAACACAGCCAGGCCGGTGAATAGGGCAGCCAGCAGGGTGAGCGACTGATTCCAGCGATTGCGCGCCAGACCGGGCTCGAGGGTGAGGGATCCGCGTTCGAAGGAGGTCATCGCAGCTCAGTACTTCAGGCTCAGCCTGCGCACGATCATCTGGGCCAACAGATTCACCAACAGTGTGAGCGCCATCAATACAAGAGCCGCATACATCAATGCTGACACCTGCAAGCCATCGGCCTCACCGAATTGATTGGCCAGCATCGATGAAATGGTGTTGGCTGGAGCCAGCAGGCTGAAACTGAAGTTGTTGGAGTTGCCGATCAGCATGGTGACCGCCATCGTTTCGCCCATCGCCCTTCCCAGGGCCAGCATCACGCCGCCGGTGATTCCGGAGATCGCTGCGGGCAGAATCACATGCAGGATGGCGCCCCAGCGTGTTGTGCCCACGCCATACGCAGCCTGGCGTAACGCAAGCGGAACCTGCTGCAAGGAGTCGCGGGAGATGGCTGTAATGATCGGGAGAATCATGACCACCAGAATCAAGATCGCCGGCGCCATGCCTGGACCCATTGGTGTGGTGGAAAAGAAGGGCAGCCAGCCGAGCAGCTGATGCAGGCTGGTGAGCCCAGGCCGCAAAAAAGGTTCCATCACGAAGATTCCCCACAGGCCCAGCACAACGGAGGGAATCGCCGCCAACAGCTCAACCATCACCCCGAGCACCTGGCGCACCGGCAGCGGAATGATGTTCTCCGTCAGGAAGATCGCGGTTCCAACCCCAAGGGGTACGGCGATCAGCAACGCCAGCAATGAGCTGACCAACGTGCCGTAGATGGATGTCAGGGCGCCGTAGTGCTCACCGATCGGATCCCAGTCAGATGTGGTGAGGAACTCCAGGCCGAAGCGGCTGATCGCCTCGCTGGCACCACCCATCACGATGAACAAAATGCCGATCAGCACAAGGCCCACAACGGAGGCCAGGGCGACTGTGAGACGCTGGAAACCCTGGTCCATCAGCAGTTCCCAGGGGGGGCGCCGCCGCTGCGTGAAGAGTTCAGGGCGGGCACCAGCGGCCATGGTGTTCTTTACCTTCCCCAAATCTAAAGCTCCGGCGCGGGACCGTTAGCGTTGGGGTCTTAGGCAACAATCCCTGGGGCGCAGTCAGTCAGTTGGCACGGATCGTTGGCATCGACCTGGGCACCACCAACTCGGTGGTGGCCGTGCTGGAGGGCGGGCGCCCCCAGGTGATTGCGAGTGCCGAGGGAGGGCGCACCACCCCTTCGGTGGTTGGCTTCAGCAAGGACGCTGAGCTGTTGGTGGGTCAGTTGGCACGGCGTCAGCTGGTGCTCAATCCGCGTAACACCTTCGCCAATCTCAAGCGATTCGTCGGCCGGCAGTGGGAGGAGCTTGAGGACAGCAGCCTCTCGGTGCCTTACACCGTGCGGGCCAACGATCAAGGCAATGTGCGGGTGGTCTGTCCGGCGACTGAACGCGAATACGCGTCCGAGGAGCTGGTGGCCAGCATTCTCCGCAAACTCGTTGACGACGCCAGCACATATCTCGGTGAGCCCGTCGAGGCGGCGGTGATCACGGTGCCCGCCTACTTCAACGATGCCCAGCGCCAGGCCACGCGGGATGCCGGTCGCCTGGCGGGTATCAGCGTTGAGCGCATTCTCAATGAGCCCACTGCCGCTGCGCTGGCTTACGGCTTTGATCGCAGCACCGTGAAGCGGGTGTTGGTGTTCGATCTGGGTGGCGGCACCTTCGATGTGTCGGTGCTGCGCATCGCTCAGGGCGTGTTTGATGTGAAGGCCACCAGTGGCGATACCCAGCTCGGCGGTAACGACTGGGATCGTCGCATCGTGGACTGGTTGGCTGATCAGTTCCAGCAGGACCACGGTCTTGACTTGCGGCGAGATCGCCAGGCGCTGCAGCGGCTCACTGAGGCAGCTGAGAAGGCCAAAATCGAGCTGAGCGGCGTTCAGAGCACGCCGATCTCGCTGCCGTTCATTGCGACGGGGGATGACGGCCCGCTCCACATCGAAACCAGCCTGGAACGCAGCACCTTCGAAGGCCTATGCCCTGACCTGCTCGATCGCTTGTTGCGGCCGGTGCAACGGGCCCTAAGGGATTCGGGCCTCGCCGCTGAAGACATCGACGACGTGGTGCTGGTGGGTGGATCCACCCGAATGCCAATGGTGCAGCAGATGGTGCGCACCCTGATTCCGCTGGAGCCTTGCCAATCGGTCAACCCTGATGAGGTGGTGGCGATCGGAGCCGCTGTGCAAGCAGGCATCCTCACCGGCGAGCTGCGCGACCTGATGCTCAACGACGTCACGCCGTTGTCACTCGGGCTGGAGACGATCGGGGGGGTGATGAAGGTGCTGATCCCGCGCAACACATCGATTCCAGTGCGCAAGAGCGATGTGTTCAGCACCTCTGAGCCCAATCAGAGTTCGGTTGAGATCCATGTGTTGCAGGGCGAACGGCAGATGGCTGAGGGCAACAAAAGCCTCGGTCGTTTCCGTCTCTCTGGGATCCCGCCTGCCCCCAGAGGGGTGCCGCAGGTGCAGGTGTCATTTGACATCGATGCCAATGGTTTGCTGCAGGTGTCGGCAACCGACCGGACCACTGGACGCCAACAGAGCGTGAGCATTCAGGGCGGCTCCAACCTCGGGGAGGATGAAATCAAGACCCTGATCGAGGAGGCCGAGCAGAAGGCCAGCGAGGATCGCCGGCGCAAGGCTGAGATCGACCGACGCAACAGGGCTCAAACACTCGTGGCCCAGGCCGAGCGTCGCTTACGCGATGCGGCCCTTGAGCTCGGCCCCTACGGAGCTGAACGCCAGCAGCGCGCCGTGGAGATTTCCGTGCGCGACGTGCAGGAACAGCTCGCGTCAGGTGATCACGCAGATCTTGACCTAGCGGTCAGTCAGCTTCAGGAAGCCATCTACGGCCTCAACCGACGCCTTGCCAGTGAGCGGCGTCAGGACAGCAGCCCTCTGCAGGGGCTGAAGAACACCCTTGGCTCGCTCAAGGATGAGCTCTTTGCCGATGATGACTGGGACGACTGGGATGGCCGAGGGCGCGGCCGCGATCCCTGGGCGGAACCCGCTTGGTCGCCCGGTCGCAGTGGCTGGGGCGCTGATGATTGGAACCGCCCGGCTCCAGAGCGCCGGTACGAGGAACCCCGCTTCGAGGAACCCCGTTACGACCAATCCCGCTATGACGCCCCTCGCTATGAAACGGCCCGTTTCGATCAGGACGTTGAAGCGGACGTCACCAATCGTCAGCTGGCCTATGAGCGTGATGACGTTGACGATCTGGAGCGTGATGTAGACCGCCAACCCACGCGACGCTCACCGCAGCGCCGGCCTGCACCCTTCGAGGGTGATCCCTGGGCTGAGGACTGATCTCGGTGTCCACTGCCTCACAGGCCTCAGCGGTGAACCATTGGGTTGTGCTCGGGTTAGAGCCTGGTGCGGATTCTCAGGCCCTTAAACGAGCCTTCCGCCAGCAGGCTCGCCGCTGGCATCCAGACCTCAACGGCAACGATCCCCACGCCGAAGAGCAATTCAAGGCTGTCAACGAGGCCTATGCCGTTCTCAGCGATCCATTGCTTCGTCAGCAGTGGGAACAAGGGCTTGATACGGCTCAGGCCGCTGCGGCGGGTCTGGATCCCTTCGCCCATGGCTTTCCTGACTTTCACGACTACGTGGATGAGCTGTTCGGGCCTCCACGTCGGCGGCATACGCCCAGGCCGGCTACATCACCGGAGCCTGCGACGCAGCCGCGAGCCGATGTGACCACAGCACCGCCACCGCCGCCGCCGGTGATGGCGAGCACTGACTGTGAATCCCTGGTAGAGCTCACACCAGAACAAGCTCTGCAGGGGCAGCGGGTCGAACTCGATCTTCCCGATGGCACCAGCGTTGAGGTGTGGACCCCTGCGATGGCGGGTGATGGTTGGCGCCTGCGGCTGGAAGGGGTCGCTCCCGGTGGAGCCGATCACTTTCTGCAACTGCGCGTGCGCACGTCCGATGACCTGCGCATTGATGGTTTGCGGGTGCTCTACCAGCTCGATCTCTCCCCTGCGGAGGGGGCCCTGGGGTGTTCCGTGGTGGTGCCCACCCTGGATGGGCCTGTGCAGTTGCGGGTTCCGCCTGGATCATCCAGTGGTCGCCTGCTGCGATTGCGGGGTCGCGGCCTACAACACGCGGACCAACGCGGCGACCAGCTCGTTGAGATTCGCATCGTGGTTCCCAGCGCGCTCACCGAGGCGGAAGAAGCTCTCTATGCCCGGTTGCAGCAGTTGGCCGCCGACCTCGATGGTGAACGGTCATGAGCGATGGCGGGCTACGGGTGAGACACTGAGCGTGAGCAATCGCATTCTGATGTCGGTTCACGTCCTGCTGTTCGATGCCGGCAGCGACAACGAGGGCATCCACTCTCTGGAGCTGAACGGCGCCACTGTGGTGCTGTTGTTTGAAGACCGTGACGACGCTGAACGCTACGCAGGTTTGCTGGAAGCCCAGGACTTTCCCCCTCCCAGCGTTGAGGCGATCGACCGCGGCGAGATGGAGGAGTTCTGCAGCAGCGCGGGATACGAGGCGCGTTACGTGCCAGCGGGTTTCCTACCCCAGACCCCTGAAGACCGGCTGCTGATCGCGCCACCTGAGAAAAACATGGACGTGAGCTCTTGGCGTGAGCAGGACGAGCCGAGCCAGGCTGGCGACCCGCGGGTTGAAGACGACCCCATCAATACCGGCAATGCAGAACTGGAAGACTTCCGCCGGCGGCTTGAGGGTCTGCTGTGAGCGGTTCCTTCGGTGATGTGCAGCGGGGCCATCTCCTGACCGAACAGGCCAATCCCAACAGCAATGCGCTCGACACCTTGAGCACCGCAGCCCTTGTGGATGTGTTTGTTCAAGAGGATCTTCGGCCTCAGCAGGCTGTGGCTCAAGCCGCAGACGCCCTGGCCAAGGCCATTGATGCCATCGCCGAACGGCTGCGTTGCGGCGGCCGCCTTTTTTATCTGGGAGCGGGCACCTCGGGCAGGCTGGCTGTGTTGGATGCGGCGGAATGTCCGCCAACCTTTTGTAGTGATCCAGCGCTCGTGCAAGGGGTGCTCGCCGGTGGCCCGCCAGCGCTGCTGCGGAGTTCAGAAGGTCTCGAGGATCGTTTGGAAGCCGCGGCCGAGGACCTCAGGGCCCGTGGATTCAATGGGCAAGATGTTCTGGTGGGCATCGCTGCGGGTGGTACGACGCCCTATGTGCATGGCGGCCTGAGCCATGCACGCAGCCTCAATGCTCTGAGCATTGCCATGGCCTGCGTGCCAGCCGAACAGGTGCCCATGCCTTGCGACATCGACATCCGCCTGATCACCGGCCCTGAGGTGCTCACCGGTTCCACGCGCCTGAAGGCCGGAACGGCTACCAAGATGGCGCTGAACATCCTCAGCACGGGTGTGATGGTGCGGCTGGGAAAGGTGTACGGCAACCGCATGGTTGACGTGGCGGTGACCAACAGCAAGCTCGAGGACCGAGCGCTGCGAATCCTGGCCGACTTGGCTGGGGTGGAGAGGCGCCTGGCCCGTGAGTTGCTTGCTGCCAGCGACGGTTCAGTCAAGGTGGCGCTGTTGATGGCCCGCCGCGCGCTCAGCCCGGCGGATGCCCGCGCCTTACTGGCACGCAGTGGTGATGATTTGCGCCTAGCCCTCGAATGAGCCCCAATAGGGCTGGGTGAACAGGTCAAGCTTGCGGCGTGCAGCTGCCGGCACCTGGTCTTTGGGAGTCATCAGGGCATCCCTGAGTGCGTTGTGGGCATGGCTCGCAGGCCGTTGTGCCGCGATGCGCTCGGCCGTCGTGCGCACGATTTGGGTGGCCAGTGCGGCATTGGCGCGCAGATTGCCGATCACCATCTCCACCGTCACGCTGTCGTGGTCGGCATACCAGCAGTCGTAATCGGTCGCCATGGCGAGCGTGGCGTAGGCGATCTCGGCTTCACGCGCCAGGCGGGCTTCGGTGTGGTTCGTCATGCCGATCACCGTGCAACCCCAGCTGCGGTAGAGGTTGGATTCCGCGCGCGTGGAGAAGGCCGGACCCTCCATGCAGAGATACGTGCCGCCGCGATGCAGACTGCGGCCCTCAGGCATCAAGCTGTCGGCCACATCGGCCAGTAGACGGCTGAGGCTCTGGCAGAAGGGATCCGCTAACGCTACATGAGCCACGGCGCCGTCGCCAAAAAAGCTGATCGGGCGCCGGTGGGTGCGATCAATGAATTGATCCGGTACGACCATGTCGAGCGGTTTCACCGCCTCCTGCAGGGAACCCACCGCCGAAGGCGACAGGATCCAGCGCACCCCCAGCGAACGCATCGCCCAGATGTTCGCCTGGTAAGGCACTTCGCTCGGCAGAAACGTGTGGTGGCGCCCATGGCGGGCGAGGAAGACCACCTCCATGCCGCCCAGCGTTCCCAGGCGCAGGCTGTCGGAGGGTGTGCCAAAGGGGGTGTCAACGGTTATTTCCCGCACGTTCTCCAGCCCTTCCATGGCGTAGAGACCACTGCCCCCCAATACGCCGAGACGGGCCTGCGCGAGGTTCACGCCATTTGGAGAAGCCATGGGTCGTTAGCGCCTGCAACCCTTCTACCGGAGAGCCCATACTGAAACCTGTTTGCGTTTGCTTCCCCCGTGACCAAAGCCGTGATGGTGACCGACGCCGGCACGATCGAACTGGACCTGTTCGAAGCCGATGCGCCCAACACCGTGGCCAACTTCGTGAAGCTGGCCAAGGACGGCTTCTATGACGGCCTGGCCTTCCACCGTGTGATTCCTGGCTTCATGGCCCAAGGCGGCTGCCCGAACAGCCGCGAAGGAGCCCGTGGCATGGCCGGCACTGGCGGCCCCGGCTACCAAATTGACTGCGAGATCAACAGCCAGAAGCATCAGTCCGGCACCTTGGCCATGGCCCACGCCGGCCGTAACACCGGCGGATCGCAGTTTTATATCTGCCATGAGGCCCAGCCCCACCTTGATGGCGTCCACACCGTGTTTGGCCATACCGGCAACATGGATGTGGTCCAGGCGTTGAAGAACGGCAGTCGCATCACCAGCGTCACCATCCAGGACTGATGCCTCCGGCCCTCAGCTCCAGCGCATGAGGGTGCCGGCATCCACCCGGAGCTGCGGGCGTTTTGCCTGTAGCTCCATCAGAGGCCGACGCTCGGCCTCCAGCGTGTTGCTGGGGTGCACAGTGCGCTGGCTGTCGGGCGCCAGCAGCAGGCTCACACTGCCGGTGTGAGGCCAGGCGGCCATGGTGTGCAGCATCTGGGCTAATTGCGCTGCCTCGCCGCTGGCCACCAGCACCGCTAGATCAGGCTGATTGAGCAGGGCCAGCACACGCGAATGCTCCTCCAGCTCGAGTTCCAGATCTTGAGCGCCGCACCAGTCGCGTAACTCTTGGAAGTGGGCTGCCTTGATATCGCCTGTGGGGGCATGCTCTGCGGCGCTGGTCCAGGCCAGAACGGCCGCGGGCCCCATGCCAGCTCCATCCATGAGATGGCCAAGCTTGGTCTGCTTGGTCTGCAGGTAAGCGGCGTTGTGCTGGCTGGGATCCATCACCAGTGGCACGCGATCTTCGACTTGCAGGCCATAACCACCGAGACCCGCGATCTTGCGTGGATTGTTGGTAATCAAGCGCAGGCGGTGAACCCCCAGGTCGCTGAGGATTTGTGCTCCTACCCCGTAATTGCGCAGGTCAGCCGGGAAGCCGAGATGCTCGTTGGCCTCCACCGTGTCTAAGCCCCCATCCTGTAGGGAGTAGGCCCGCAGTTTGTTGATCAGGCCAATCCCGCGCCCCTCCTGACGCAGGTAGACCACGACCCCGTCGCCGGCAGCATCGATCATGCGGAGCGCCGCCTCGAGCTGCGGTCGACAATCGCAGCGCAATGAGCCAAAGGCATCGCCGGTGAGGCATTCGCTATGCACCCTCACCAAGACCGCCCCCTCGGCCTGTTCTGGAGTGCCCTTCACGATGGCCACGTGTTCGCTGCCGTCGAGTTCGTTGCGGTAACCAATCGCCCGGAAGCTGCCAAATGCGCTGGGGAGTGAGGCCTCTGCTTGACGCCGCACAAACCGTTCAGTATCGAGGCGGTAACGGATCAGATCGGCGATGTTGATCAGGCGCAAGCCGTGTTGCTGGGCGTATTGCACCAGCTGCGGCAGTCGCGCCATGGAGCCATCCGCATTCTGGATTTCGCAGATCACCCCAGCCGGGTAGAGGCCGGAGAGGCGTGCTAAATCCACAGCGGCCTCGGTATGTCCGGCCCTTTTCAACACCCCACCCTGCTTCGCACGCAGCGGAAAGATGTGGCCAGGGCGGCGTAGATCGGCTGGCCGGGTGGCTGGATGAATGGCCACCTGGATCGTGCGAGCACGGTCTTCAGCGGAGATGCCCGTGCTGACGCCGTTCTCCGGACCGGCGTCCACGCTGACGGTGAAGGCGGTCTGGTTGCTGTCGGTGTTGCGATCCACCATCAGGGGCAGATCGAGCGCATCGAGGCGTTCTCCCTCCATCGCCAGACAGATCAGGCCCCGTGCCTCCGTGGCCATGAAGTTGATCTGCTCGGGCGTGGCGAACTGGGCGGCGCAGATCAGGTCGCCTTCGTTTTCGCGGTTTTCGTCGTCGACCACCACCACCATCTCGCCATTGCGGATGGCAGCCAGTCCATCGGCGATGGTGTCGAATTCCAATGCGGCTTGGTTCAGGGGCGGAAGGCCTTCTGGCCCGGGTCGCAGACACTTTTATAGAGCCCGGTACGATCTGCCGTTCCAGACATTCCGCCATGGCCAGCAAGCGCGTTGCGGTGATCGGTGCCTCCGGGTATGGCGGACTGCAGACGCTGCGGCTGCTGCAGGGCCACCCCGAACTGCAGGTGAGCTTTCTGGGTGGTGAGCGCAGCAGCGGCAAACGCTGGAGCGAGCTCACCCCATTTCTGCCGTTGCCGGGTGATCCCGTGGTGCAGACCCCGGATCCAGCGGCGATCGCCGAAGCCGCCGATTTCGCGGTGCTGAGCCTTCCCAATGGCTTGGCTTCCACGCTGGTGCCGCCTCTGTTGGAGCGCGGCGTGAAGGTGGTGGATCTCTCCGCCGACTATCGCTACAGCGCTCTCGATCAGTGGAAAGAGGTCTATGCCTCTGAAGCTCGCGCGTTCCCTCGCAACGACAGTGAACTCTGCGCCGAAGCCGTGTACGGCTTGGTGGAATGGGAACGTGAGCGCATCGCAACCGCTCGACTGGTGGCGGCGCCGGGGTGTTTCCCCACCGCGAGTTTGTTGGCGCTCACCCCACTGTTGAAGCAGGGCCTGATTGAAACAGCCGGCATCGTGGTTGATGCCAAGACAGGCACCAGCGGCGGGGGACGTGCAGCCAAGGAGAATCTTCTTTTGGCTGAAGCCTCAGAGGGTGTGGCCCCGTATGGCGTGGTGGGCCATCGCCATACGAGCGAAATCGAACAACTGAGCAGCCGTGCCGCTGGCCGTTCTATCCAGTTGCAGTTCACGCCCCACCTGATCCCGATGGTGCGGGGTCTGCTGGCCACGGTGTATGGCCGCTTGCGCGATCCCGGTCTCACTGCCGACGACCTCACCACCCTGCTGGAGGCTGCCTATCGCCATGCTCCCTGCGTTCAGGTGTTGCCTGTGGGCACCTACCCCTCCACCAAGTGGGTGCGTCAGACCAACAAAGCCCTGCTCTCGGTTCAGGTGGACAGGCGCACCGGTCAGGTGATTGTGATGAGTGCCATCGACAACATGGTCAAAGGCCAGGCTGGCCAAGGGGTGCAGTGCCTGAATCTGATGGCCGGGCTTCCGGCGGAGACAGGCTTGCCGCTGCTGCCCTTCTATCCCTGATGGCCTCAGGGTGAGAGCAACGCCAGGCGGTGAGCTGCGAGCTGCACGGCGTGGGGCAAGATTTTGTGTTCTTGCCGATGGATCCGGGCCGCCAGCGTCTGCAGAGTGTCGCCATCCAGCACAGGTACGGCAGCCTGCACGAGGATGGGTCCCGTATCAACCTCCAGGCTCACCAGATGGGCCGTGCAGCCGGTAATTCTCACGCCGGCGGAGAGGGCCTGTTCAATGGCTCGGGCGCCTCTGAAGCTCGGCAGCAGTGAAGGGTGGATGTTCACTAACCGTTCCGGAAAGGCATCGATCAGCCGCTCGGTCACGATGCGCATCCAGCCCGCCATCACCACCAGATCAACCTGGGCACGTCGGAAGCTGTCGATTAGTGCTTGGTCCAGCGCTTCGCGGCTGCTGAAGCCACGGTGGTCATGCACGATGCATGGGATGCCCAGTCGCTCGGCGCGCTCTCTGGCCCCGCAGCCGGGGTTGTTGACCACCAGTTGGCACACGTTGGCGGCGAGCTGGCCGCTCTGGCAGGCCTGCGCCAGAGCTTCAAAATTGCTACCTGATCCTGAGGCCAGCACGCCCAGCCGCAGACAGGTCTCCCCGCTGCCTTGAAACTCCTGTGGCAATGGCCACTGGATCGCCTGGTTGTGCTCGCTAACGTTCTGATGAACGGGCGTCGGGCCATGTCCCATCTCTCCATCCTGCCAACCGTGCTCCGCGAGGAGGACGTTTTGCTCAAGGCGCTTGATGATCTGGAGCTACCGGTGGTGCGGGGCGGATTCCTCACTGGTTTTGCCGATCAACAGGAAGCTGTGAGCTTGCGCACGCAGTTACCAGATGGGCTCTGGCTCGGTTGGCGGCGTGACGCCACTGGTCGGTTCGCCTTGGTGGGCGATCTCCAGCAGCTGGGCCGCTGCCGTTCTCTCCAACACCTCATCGGTGACATCACGCGCCGTTACGCAGCTCATTTGGCCCTGCGCACGCTGCAAGAGGAGCTGCCCTCGGCCAACGCTGAACTGATCGCTGGGCATCAGTCCTGAATCCTGCTGTGGTTCAGGTTCACCTCGATCTGCGTGATCCCCACCAGCACCTCGTTGCTGTGCAGATCTCGCTCCAGCCACGTTTGGCCTGCATGAGGCTTGCTCTGCCTGGCTGGACGCCGGGGTCGTACCTGATTCGGGATTACGTGCGGCAGCTGGAATCGCTCGTGGTGATTCAGGACGGTCAAGAGCGGCCCCAGCGTCGCCTTGCTCCCGCAAGCTGGTCGTGTGACTGCAACCCGGAAGGGGGTGAGCTGCAGATCAGTTATCGCGTCCTGGCCACAGAGCTCAGTGTGCGCACCTGCCATCTCGATCAGCAGCATGGCTTTCTGGCCTTGGCTGCCGTGGTGTTGGAAGTGGAGGGCGAGCGCTGGAGCCCCCATGCGCTCAGCTGCAGCCTTCCCATGGGTTGGCAGGCTTTTGTCCCGCTGCCGCAACAGGGCTCGCGCTGGCAGGCCCGGCACTTCGATCACCTGATCGATTCGCCACTAGAAGCAGGACCCCATAACGAGCTTCTGTTCACCGTGTTGGGTGTTTCCCATCGGCTCGTGATTTGGGCTGGGGATGGCGGCGATGAGCAATGGCTGCTCGATCGGCACCCCCAACTGTTGGCCGATCTCACAGCTGTGTGTGAGGCCTGCTGCCGATTGATGGATGTGGATCAACCGGCTTCTGGCCATTACCTCGTGATCCTGCATCTGTTGGATGAGGGCTATGGCGGGCTCGAGCATGACGACAGCACTGTGCTGGTCTTCGGGCGGCGCAACCTGGAGAAGCCCGATGGCTACCGGCGCTTCCTGCAACTGGTAGCCCATGAATACCTGCACCAATGGAATGTGCGCCGGTTACGCCCGGCGCAGCTCAGCCCGATCGATTATCACGCTCCACCGATCGTGCCCACCCTCTGGTTTGCAGAAGGTGTGACGAGCTACCTCGATCAGTTCTTGCCCCTCTCAGCAGGCCTCAGCGATGCCGAGGCTCTACTGAGCGACCTGGGCGACGATCTGAGCCGCTACAAACTCACGCCCGGTCGCCAGGTGCAATGTCTGCGCAGCAGCAGCGAAGAGGCTTGGGTGAAGCTTTACAAGGCCGATGCCTATGCCGCTGATAGCCAAATCAGCTACTACCTGAAAGGCGCCGTTATCGCTCTCTGCCTTGATCTGCATCTGCGCGCTGCTGAGTCTTCACTCATGGACGTGTTGCGCAGCCTCTGGAGATCTCACGGTCGTTGGGGTCGGGGTTACAGCGAAGACGATCTGGTCGCGACCTTTGCGGCGTGTGCGCCTGAGTTGCAGCAGCAGATACCCGTCTGGCTGCATGGACTCGACGATCCGGATCTGGATCGCTACCTATCGGGGGTAGGTCTTGCTCTGGAGGCGGAGATGGCAGCGAATCCCTACGCGGGACTTCGTGCACGCCACGAGGGCGGCCAGCTGGTCGCAACACGGGTGGTGCGCGGCGGCCCTGCTGAACGAGCCGGTGTGATGGTGGGCGATGAACTTCTGGCCATCGATCAGCGGCGCCTGCGTCAGCCGGTTGACCTGGGCTCAGCCCTGGCCGCGGGTCAGCAGCACGCGTTGTTGATTTGCCGACGCTCCCAGCTCCGTTGCCTCAACCTCCTGGCCGATTCACCACAGGTGGAGCGTTATCGCCTCAAGCGGCTGCCGGATCCCAGCGCTGCTGTGCTGCAGCGACAGAGGGCCTGGTTGCACCAGCATTCCTGCGCAGTGAGCTGATGGTGAGACTGTTCGCGGGAGCAAGGCCGCCGCGCCGTTCTTGGTGGCCCGCTGCTGTGTTGGGTGGCGGTGTCTTCCTGACACTCACCATGATTGCCATGCATAACTGGCGGCAGTCGTTCAGCGAAGCTCTTCCTAAGACAGGCCCCGCAATCCAGGCCCCGGCTCCGCCAGAGCACGAGCCCTGGATCAGTCCGTTGGCTCGTCAATGCCGGGTTAACGATCAGGCCTTGGTGAGTCGCATGCGCAGCTTGCAGACCAGCCTTCCGGGCCAGGTCAAGACCGTCGCTATCGACCCCAGCAACTTTGGCCAGCGCACCAACCTTGATGCCTACGGCAACCGTGTAGACCCCACTCCATCGCTTGTGGTGCTGCATGAAACCGTCTACGGCATCGGTTCAGCGATCAACACGTTCACCACGCACCATCCCCATGACGATGACCAAGTGAGCTACCACCTGCTGATCGGCGAAGATGGACAGGTGGTTCAAACCCTTGATCCCAGCCAACGGGCCTTTGGCGCTGGCTATTCAGCCTTTGATGGGCGTTGGGACATCACCAATCCCTCGATGTCGGGATCCGTTAACAACTTCGCTCTGCATGTGAGCCTGGAAACACCGCTTGACGGTGAAGACGATGCCCCTGCTCACAGCGGCTACACAACCCTGCAATACGAGGCGCTGGCTGTTGTGCTGGCCGACTGGATGAAGCAGTACCGAATTCCGTTTGAGCACATCACCACCCACCGCCATGTGGATCTCGGTGCAGCTAGGGCTGATCCCCGCAGTTTTAATTGGCAGGCCCTTCAGCTGCGGCTGGCCGCCTTAGGTGCGTTGTGCTGATCGAGTTCAGATCAGTTCGGCAGCGGGCTTGTTGCGAACGCTGAACATCAACCCGTGCAGCTCAGGATCCTGCATGTAACGCAGGATCCGAGCCGGGTAATCAAGTTTGCCGTTGTGGAGATAAGCCAAGGTGGCCACTGTTTTTGCGCGGCTGCGGCTCTGACTCACGTTGAAGGTGGAGTTGGGTGTCTGGTTGAGCAGATCCAAGAGGCGAGCCATCTTGCCCGCAAGAAGTTCCACGTTGCGTTCGGGATTCAGCAACTGGTTGCGTGCATCCGCCAGTTCTTCGGGGCTTGCATCCTCGCGAAGAAGACCCTGCTTCACCATCTCACTCAGGCCGAGTTGAGCAGGGCCATGGGTGCTGAAGAGTCCGGAATGGGCTGCTAGGGGGATGTCTTCGCCTGGTTTGGCGTGCTGCATCTCATCGAACAGAATGGCCGCCAACAGCATTGGGTTGATCCCCGTGCGACGGCTCTCACGAAGCACCACTGGACGAAGAGCGTCCAGTCTGTTCACGGTGTGGTTGCGCAGAGGCGTGAGCTGATCAACACCGCGGGTAAACAGCTGGGCCAGCTTGGGCTGAGGACCGTGCACGCCAAAGCGACGTTGGAGTTGCTGCAGTTCTTCAGCTGTGAAGGTGGTGGGATCCGCTTCGGCAGAGCTGCTGAGGGGGCTATCGGGCTGAGGCTGGAGCAGTGAACGCTTGTGAGCAATCCAATTGGTGCCACCGAGGCTCAACAGACAGAGGCCGACACCAGCGGCCAGCAAGGCCGTGCGGGTGCTGCGGTAGCGGAGGCGGTGCGCCAGGGCAAGCTCATCTGTTAACCAAAGCTTACGAAGGAAGGTCGAAATCGTCTGGTCGGGCAACCTGCCGTTGTGTGATTGTCCTCACAGTCGCGGACCCGTCTCGGAATTTCCGGGACAAGCCCCGCCAAAGGGGTTTGCCTGTCTGGGTTTCACCGATAGGTTCGCCAAGAGACCGTTTGACCCGGCCCCATGACTCCAACCGCTTCCGCTCCCGGCGTTGATGCCCATAGCCAGTGGCAGCGGTTCTGCTCTCAGCTCTGGCACAACCCGAGCCTTGGCTTCTGGCTGGATGTGAGCCGCATGGGTCTCGATGAGTCTGTGCTGAGCAGCCTGAGGCCGCGCTTCAAGGAAGCCTTTCAGGCCATGGCCGCGCTGGAGGGAGGTGCCATCGCCAATGCCGATGAGCAACGCCAGGTGGGTCATTACTGGCTGCGTCATCCGCAGCTGGCACCAGATCCCGCCAGCGGCGCCCACATTCAGGCGGAGATCGATCGAATCGAGTCTTTTGGGCAGCAGGTGCTGAGTGGTGCCATCACGTCGGCAACTGGATCTCGTTTCACCGATGTGCTTTGGATCGGCATCGGCGGCTCTGGCTTGGGCCCACTGCTGATGATCCGTGCACTGCAGGATCCTGGCTCAGGCCTTCCTTTCCATTTTTTCGACAACGTCGATCCCGACGGCATGCGCCGCACCCTTGCTTCCCTGGGTGATCGGCTCAAGACCACGCTGGTGATCGTGGTGAGCAAATCTGGCGGAACACCAGAGCCCCATATCGGCATGCTGCAGGCACGCCGCGCTGTGGAGGCTGCTGGTGGCACCTGGATCAAACAGGCCGTCGCCGTCACGATGCTCGGCAGTCGCCTGGATCAGGAGGCAGAGCAGGGGGATTGGCTGGCTCGCTTCGACATGTTCGATTGGGTGGGTGGTCGCACCAGCATCACCAGTGCGGTGGGTCTGCTGCCCGGTGTGTTGATTGGCTCCGACACCCGCGCATTTCTGGCTGGGGCCGCCGAAATGGATGCGGTGACCCGTGCAGCCACCAGCCTCGACACCAACCCGGCTGCCCTGCTGGCGGCTGCCTGGTTCCACGCCGGTGGTGGCCGGGGCCAGCGCGACATGGTGGTGCTTCCCTACCGCGACCGGCTGGAGGTGTTTAGCCGCTACCTGCAGCAGCTTGTGATGGAGAGCCTTGGCAAGAAGCTTGATCGCCAGGGCAACGTCGTGCACCAGGGCATTGCCGTCTACGGCAATAAGGGCTCCACTGACCAACATGCCTACGTACAGCAGCTGCGCGACGGCGTCGACAACTACTTCGTCACCTTCATCGAGGTGCTTGAAGATCCCGGCGACATCCCGCCGCTGGAGGGTGAAAATCCCGGCGATTTCCTCGATGGCTTCCTGCAGGGCACCCGCTCCGCCCTCACCGAGGAGGGGCGCTTCAACCTGAGCATCACGATGCAGAAGCTCGACGCACGCAGCCTGGGTGCGCTGATCGCCCTGTTCGAGCGTGCCGTGGGCTACTACGGCGAGCTGGTGAACATCAACGCCTACCACCAACCCGGCGTGGAGGCTGGCAAGAAGGCGGCAGCGGCCCTTCTCGATCTGCAGGCACGCCTAGAGCAGGCCATGGCCGACAAGCGCGAGCACACCCTGGCCGAGTTGCAGACGCTGATGGGGCTCCCATCAGCAGAGCCGCTTTACTGGATTCTGCGCCACCTCTGCGCCAACCGCCGACACATCGACGCGCGTGGCGATTGGGGACAACCCGAGTCGCTGGTGTTTATCCACGACTGAGCGATCGGCACCAATCACCCGCGGCCCTCAAAGGCGTAAGGGTTTGGCCCTTTTCAGCACTGATGCACTGTCCACCTCTAGATATCCATGGATATCCAGAGGTGGAGAGCGCAGGGCGTGGTTACCCAAGGCTGGCCAGCCTTGATCAGGGCACCAAATTCACCAGCTTGCCGGGCACCACGATCACGCGGCTCGGGGCTTTGCCCTCCAGCCACTTGGCGGCGATATCGCTTTCAAGCGCAAGCTTTTCGAGAGAGGCTTTGTCGGCGTCAGCCGGCACCTCCAGGTTGCCGCGCACCTTGCCCTTGATCTGAATCACCAGCGGTACGGTGTCGCGCACCAGAGCTGAGGCATCGGCCACGGGCCAGCGCTGCGCATGGATGCTGCTGCCGGCTAGGGAATCGCCGCTGTTGCGGCCGCCGAGCTTGAGCCACAGCTCCTCGGCCAGGTGGGGGGCGAAGGGGGCCAACAGGATCAGCAGGGTGCGCAGGGCTTCGCAGGCAAACACCTCAGCGCTGCCCTCGAGGTGGCTGCTCATGGCATTGCTGAGCTTCATCAGCTCCGACACGGCGGTGTTGAACTGATAGTCGCCATCAAGGTCGTCGCTGATTTCCGTGATCGCCGTGTGCACGGCACGGCGCAACTCCTGTTCATCGGGCTTCAGGCCACCAGAAGCACTTGCCTCGGACTGAGCTTGAGCCACGGCTTCTGCGTTGCCGGCCCCTGCGGCAAGGCTCAGGCCGCGATCGCAGGCACTGTCCACAAGACGCCAGAGGCGCTGCAGGAAGCGGAATTGGCCTTCCACGTCGGCGTCATCCCACTCAAGATCCTTCTCGGGCGGTGCCTTGAACAGGATGAACATGCGGGCGGTATCGGCGCCGTATTTGTCGATCACCACGGCGGGATCGACGCCGTTGTACTTCGACTTCGACATCTTCTCGAAGAATGTCTCCAGTACGTCGCTGGTCAGCGGATCACGGGGATCGGTGGGATCGGCCACATCTGCTGGAGCGATGTATTTGCCGGTGTGGGGGTTCTTGTAGGTGATGCCTTGCACCATGCCCTGGGTGAGCAGGCGGGTGAAGGGTTCATCGAAGCTGAGCAGACCGCGATCGCGCAGCACTTTGGTGAAGAAGCGCGAGTAGAGCAGGTGCAGGATGGCGTGCTCGATTCCACCGACGTACTGATTCACCGGCAGCCAGCTGTTCACTGCCTCTTTGCTGAATGGGAGCTGGCTGTTCTTGGCGTCGCTGTAGCGAAGGAAATACCAGCTGGAGCACATGAACGTGTCCATGGTGTCGGTCTCGCGCTTGGCGGGCTTGCCACAGCAAGGGCAGCTCACATTCACCCAGCTCTCGAGCTGTGCCAAGGGTGAGGCACCTTTGCCGCTGAAGGCCACATCGCGGGGCAGCTCTACAGGGAGCTGCTCGGCGGGTACGGGCACCACACCGCAGCTATCGCAGTGGATCACCGGAATCGGGCAGCCCCAGTAGCGCTGGCGTGAAATCAGCCAGTCGCGCAGTCGGAATTGGATCTTCTCCTGACCCCAGCCCTCCGCTGCAGCGGCGGCGGTCACGGCCTGCTTGGCTTGGCCATTGGGCAGACCATCGAATCGACCGGAGTGGATCAGCACGCCCCCTTCGGTCCAGGCGCCGCCCTCAAAGGCGTGCTCATCGCTGCCCTCGGGAATGATCACCTGCTGCACCGGCAGTTCGTACTGGCGGGCGAACAGGAAGTCGCGCTGATCGTGGGCGGGCACACCCATCACCGCGCCGGTGCCGTACTCGGCGAGCACGTAATCGGCGATCCAGATCGGGATCAGCTCACCAGAGGCGGGGTTACGCACCTGGGCACCGATCGGCACGCCGCGCTTGGGCTTGTCGTCGGCGGTGCGCTCCTGCTCACTCTGGCGTGAGACTATATCGCAGAATGCCTCCACCGCGATCTGCTGCTCGGCTGTGGTGAGCTGCACCACCAGTGGGTGTTCCGGGGCCAGCACCACGTACGACGCCCCGAAGATCGTGTCGGGTCGTGTGGTGAACACAGTGATGCGCTCGGCCGAGTCATTGCCGGCGTCATCCACCACCGTGAACTGCAGTTCAGCGCCGCTGCTGCGGCCGATCCAGTTGGCCTGCATCGTGCGCACCCGCTCGGGCCAACCTTCGAGTTGGTTGAGGTCGTCGAGCAGTTGCTGGGCGTAGTCGGTGATCTTGAGGAACCACTGGCGCAGCTTGCGCTTTTCCACCAGGGCACCGGAGCGCCAGGAGCGGCCCTCGCTATCCACCTGCTCATTGGCGAGCACGGTCTGGTCGATCGGATCCCAGTTGACCGTCGCGTCCTTTTGATAGGCGAGGCCCGCCTCCAGGAATTGCAGGAACAGCCACTGGGTCCAGCGGTAGTAGTCGGCGTGGCAGGTGGCCACTTCGCGATCCCAGTCGATCGAAAGCCCGAGCTGGTTCAACTGCTCCCGCATCGAGGCGATGTTCTGGTCGGTCCAGCCGCCGGGATCCACACCCCGTTCAATGGCGGCGTTTTCGGCGGGCAGCCCGAAGGCATCCCAGCCCATCGGATGCAAGACCTTTTTGCCGCGCAGCCGCTGCACCCGTGCCACCACATCGGTGATCACGTAGTTGCGCACATGGCCCATGTGCAGATTCCCCGAGGGGTAGGGGAACATCGACAGCGCATAAAACGCTTCATCGCCGTCCTGCAGAGCAGGGGTGTCATGCAGGCCGTTATCTCGCCAGGCATGCTGCCAGCCGGTTTCGATCGACTGGGGTTGGTAGCGGCTGCTCTCGCTCACGGACGGGCTGGGGTCGAGTGGGGGCTTGTGGGCGATGCTCCCACAGCTCTATGACAACAACGGCCGGATCAGGGCCATGGCCTGGCGGGCCACCAGCAGCAATTCACCACCCGCTTCAGGCTCGAGCGCTAAATACTCGTTATCCACCCAACGCGGGATCCCGTTCACGCTGCTGCCATCGAGCAACTGCACGGCCAGGTTGGTGCGGCTGCGGATCCAGCTCTGCAGCAGACGGATTCCAGGCTGCGAGGTGTCGAACAGGGAGCCTCGGTTCTCCATGCTGCTCCCCATAGGATCGACCTCAACCTCATGCCTGCTCAGGCAGGCTGCCGCGCGTGTCGTCCCCCAGCAAGAGCCAGTTCAACAACCTCCAGGGTGAACTGAGCTTCAGCAAGTACCAGGGTCTTGGGAACGACTTTCTGATGCTGGATGGCCGCAGCGCCACCGACTCGGAGTTCGTGTTTGGCCTCACACCTGCTCTGGTGGTTGAGCTCTGCGACCGCCGCTTCGGTGTCGGCGGCGACGGCGTGATCCTGGCGCTGCCCCCTAACAACGGTGGAGAACTGCGCATGCGCATCTTCAACGCCGATGGCACCGAGCCGGAGATGTGTGGCAACGGCATCCGCTGCCTGGCGCGTTTCCTGGCGGATCGCGATGGCGATGGGGCCGGTCGCACGTGGCAGATCGACACGCTGGCGGGCCGAATCGTGCCCGAGCTGTTGCCCGATGGCACCATCCGGGTGGACATGGGCGCCCCATTCCTTCAACCCGAGCAGGTGCCCACCACCCTTGAGCTGGGATCTGCGGGTCTTCCTCAGGGCGAGTTGCAGGTGGATGGAGAGGTGTTTGCCGTTGCTGCCGCAGGCATGGGTAATCCCCACGTGGTGATTCCGGTGCCGCTTGTGGACGAAATCGACTTGGAGCGCTTCGGGGCGCTGCTGGAGCGGCATCCGGCCTTCCCCGCCAAAACCAACGTGCACTTCGTGCAGGTGATGGCCCCGGATCATCTGGTGATGCGGGTGTGGGAACGCGGCGCGGGCCCCACCCTGGCCTGCGGCACAGGAGCCTGCGCCACGCTGGTGGCTTGCCACAGCCTTGGACTTTGTCAGCGCCAGGCCCGCCTCGATTTGCCGGGGGGGCCACTGCAGATCCATTGGGATGCGGGCAGCAGCAAGGTGTTCATGGATGGCCCTGCTGAGCACGTGTTTGACGGCTTGATTCCCGATCCCCGCGCCGTGGCTGATGCTCGCCAGCAAGCCAGCACTCAGGCTCCTCGTCTGGATTCCGTAGCTCCCACCCCCGCTGCCAGCCAACAGCAGGTCGAACCGGAGATCGACTGCGCCACGGTGTGCACCAACGGCTGCATCCGACCGGAGCACTGCCCTAGCGCAGAGGCCCGTGCCCGCGTGGAGGCTCTGCTGAGCGGCAGTTCTTTGGATGATCTGGTCTCGCTGGCCACCAACTCGCTCGAATCGCGCACCCGCGCCCGCTTTGAGCGCGACACCGGCCTCAGCGGCTGAGCGCCATGGCGCCACTGCCGCTCTCCGGTTATCTCGACTGCTGTGCCACAACACCCGTAGCCAGCGAGGTGGCAGCAGCCATGGCAGCTGTGCAGGCCGAGGCCTGGGGCAATCCCTCCAGCCTGCATGGTTTCGGCCTTGCGGCAGCTGAGCAGCTGGAGCGTGCACGGCAGGGCCTTGGCGAGCTCCTGGGCTGCAGGCAGTCCCGGCTAGTGATCACGTCAGGAGGGAGTGAAGCCATCCATCTGGCTCTTCTAGGCGCTGCACCAACCCTGGAGGGTGGGGCAGCGCGACCGCGGTTGTTGATCTCCGCTGTGGAGCACCCCGCCACGCGGGCGGCTGCAGAGGCCTTGCAGCGGCGTGGTTGGCAGCTCCAGCTGCTGCCGGTGAATCGCGAGGGCAGTCTCGATTTGCAGGAGCTGCAGCGCTGGCTGGAACCTCCCACGCGCTTGGTATCGGTGATCTGGGGTCAGAGCGAGGTCGGCACCGTTCAAGCCATTGAGGCCATTGGCGGTCTGTGCCGCCAAGCCGGTGTTTTGTTGCATGTGGATGCGGTGCAGATCCTTGGCCACCGGCCCATTGCGATGGACCTGCTTCCGGTGGATCTGCTCAGCCTGGCGGCGCACAAAATTCAGGGACCCCGTGGAGTGGGGGCTCTGCTGGTGGCTGAAGGGGTGAAGCTACAGGCCTGCATCGGGGGGGGAGGCCAGGAAGGGGGCCTGCGGGCGGGCACGGAACCCGTTGCGCTGGTTGCAGGGTTTGAGGCTGCCCTCCGCCTCTGTCAGCAGCGGCTGGATGCTCACGGCGGCAACGACCCGGCGAGGCACTGGCGCGATCAGTTGCTGATGCGCCTCTTGGAACAGCCTGGCTTGGAGTTGAGCGGCCCCAATCCAATCCAATCGGGGTGGGCAGATCGCCTCCCCCATCACCTCAGCTTGCTTGTGAGACATCCAGGCGGCGATTGGCTCGCCGGGCGGCAGCTGGTGGGAGCCCTTTGGCGGCAGGGTTTTGCTTGCAGCAGTGGATCGGCCTGCAGCAGCAGCGGCTCTCCCGCCAGCCCAGTCCTTGCAGCGATGGGCTACGGCCCTGCTGCTGCCGCCTCGGGTTTGCGCGTCAGTCTGGGCCCATGGCACGGTGCGGAGCTGTTGGAGCAGTTCCCCGCTGCACTCGAGCGGGCCCGAGCTGCGCTTTAGGGTCGCCGCAAACGCTCCACCGCAATGCTCCCCGCCGACCTGCGCAGCGCCGAAACCGAGGCCCATGCAGCCGTGCAGGCGGCCCTGGCCAGCCAGACCAAGGGTCTCTGGACTGTGGAGATGCGCTTTGAGGGCTTGCGCATCCTGCCGGTGGCCCTGCGGCAGCTGGCGGCCCTTACCCCCGCTCATCCGGAAGCCCGCCTGCTCTTTCCTGATGCTGGTGCAACGGCATTAGCCAAGCGGGATGCACCTGAGCAAGCTTCGCAATTGCTCGGTCTGGGAGATCTACTGCGGCTGCAACAGGCCGATGGCGGCAGCGATGGTTTGGTGTTGTTGGCTGCGCCTACTCCCGCCGACTACGAGCAGGTGGAATCCCTCTGCGCGCAGCATCGCGGCTCGCTGGTGATGATCAATGGCCGCCTCGAAGACGCCGCGATTGGGATCGGCACCGTGGCCCGTGAACGTCGCAAGGGCTTTCTCTCGGAATGGCAGGCGGCCTATGGATTGATCCCGACGGCTGAAGGTGCTCTGCGCCGCACCTATCCAGACGACTGGCAGTTCTACCGGTGTGATCCCGATGGCTATCGCCATGTCTGCAGTTTCGAAACCCGCCCCGACCGAGAGGCCCAGCTGGAGGCCCTGGAAGAGGCAGCCCGCTGAGCTTGTGCGGACCGAACACGCTCTTTACAGTTCGGTGTCTGCTGTTGCCCCATGGCCGGATCGTCGCGTCGTTTCTCCTTGGTGGATGCGGGAGCTGCCGCGGCGGTGTTGCTGGCGGCCGCGGGGGTTGTGTGGAGCCCGAAGCTGAGCGGCACCGTGGCCCGGGCCACTGGAGGCTTGGTGCCAGTGACCGTGATGGTTGATGTGCGGGGTGTGCCGGTGGCCAACCCCGCCAGCGTGGTGGATGCAGCCCGCGATGCCGGCAAGGTGGCAATTGTGATTCGCAATCAACCGCACGGGAGCGTGCCCGTGGAGCAGGTGATCCCCTTACAGCGCCGCTTATCAGCGGTGCTGCCTGACGGCCGGGTGGTGAGCGCTGTGGATCCCAACCAAGACCAGTTCCCCAGCCTCGATGTGCGCTTCGTGCTTAAAGGAGAGGGGCGCAAGGGGGCCGATGGTGTGGTCTTCGGTAACCAGAACCTGAAGATCGGCGCCCCGGTGGAACTTGAGGGCTCAACTTTCCGTGTCAACGGCTCGGTGACCGGCCTGCAAGTGGGAGCATCCTGAGGTGCGGCAGACGGCCTGCGTCATGGCCTCTGGGGCGGTGTTGCCCCTGGCCTTCCATCTGCCACTCCAGGCCCTGGAGCAGGTGGATCCCACGATCCCAACAGTGGCGGCGAGCTCACTGCCTGTGGCTCCGCCCCCTGTAGGGCTGCCCCAATTACAACCCCACGTGAGCTGCCCAGCGCTGCAGCAACGCATTCGCGCAGCGGTGGGTGGTGAATCTGGGGTGTGGAGCATCAGTGTGGCCGATGCCAGGGGGCGTCTGCTGGCGGACGTGAATGGCACCCGGGCCCGCATTCCAGCGTCGAACCAAAAACTGATCAGTACGGCGATTGCTCTCGATCGGCTGGGGCCTGATTACCGCCTCACCACGCGGCTTTGGCGCCAGACCGATGGCTCACTGCAGATCACTGGCGAGGGTGATCCCGACCTCAACCTGGCTCAGCTGCAACGCTTCGCCAAGTTGGCTCTTGGTTCCGGCGGCAGCAGCGCAGCGCCAGGCGGACCGGTGACGATCCAGCTGGTGGAGGAGCCCAAGCAGCGCTGGTGGCCGCAGGGGTGGCACTGGGCCGACCGGGCTGAGGCCTATGGCGCCCCGATCACACGTCTCGCGTTGACCAGCAATGCGCTCGACATGGCGGTTAGCAATCCGCCCGGGCGTCTACAAACCCTGCTGGGCCGAGAGATCAAGCGCCAGGGCGGTAGTGCCGCCATTCGGTTGGTGCCGGTGACCACCGCCAACACCGAGAGCGCCACCCTCCTGCATGAGGAGCGCTCCGTTGGCATGCATGGCCTGCTCAGCCTGGCGAACACGGACAGCCACAACTTCACCTCAGAGGTGTTGTTACGCCAAGGCACGCGGAACTGGGACCTCAATCAGGCTCGTCAGGTCGCCATGCAATGGCTGTCGACTCAAGGGCTACCGATGGCAGGGGTGAATGTGGTGGATGGCAGCGGCCTTGACCGCGGTAATCGACTCACCAGTCAGCTGCTTGTTGCCCTAATGCTGCGCATGGCGCAGCATCCCTACGCCGCCAACTACTGGGCTTCGATGGCTGTTGCAGGCCAACGGGGAACGCTGCGCAATCTCTGGCGGGGTACAGAGCTCGATGGCCGTTTCCGCGGCAAAACCGGCACCATCAGCGGTGTCCGCTCCATCAGTGGGGTGCTTGACACGCCTGATGGCATCCGCTTTGTGAGCGCCGTGTCCAACGGCGCGGGCTCCCCCAACAGCACGATTGGTGAGGTCCTGCGGCAGAGCAGGGTTCCCGGGCTCTGCCCCACACCAGCGCTTTAGCGCTGGCCGGCGGCCCGCTTGAGTCGGTCGGCGGCTCGGCGGGCGCGGCTGATCGGAACAGCCTGCTCCTCACCAGCGCGGCTCTGCTGGACCAGGGTGGTGGGGTCCACCGCTTGCAGGCGAACGAGTTCGCGGCGGCCGGCAACGACCACCTGCCCCATGTCTTTCAGCCGCCCTTCCAGCTCGGTCAGCACCTGTTCGGCATAACGGTTGGCGCCTTCCTGAATCGTGGCGGCCTCCTGGCGCGTGCGACCGATCAAGGACTCACATTGCTGCTGGGTCTGCTGACGGAATTGCAGTGCATCAGCTTGCAGACGCTCGGATTCGGCCTGGCTGCTCTGCTGTAGACGCACCGCCTCCTGACGGATCTTCTCCAGTTCAGCCAGGCTCTGTTGCCTGGATTGCTCGTGCTGCTCGGCCAGCTGCCGTTTCAGCTCGATGGCTTCCTGATCCAATTGCTGACGGCGTTGCAGCGCTTCCTGTTCCAGCTGTTGGCGGCGCTGGCTGAACTGCTGCTCCATCTGAGCCATGCGCGCCTGGTGGTCCTGCTCCGTCTTGGCCAGCTGCTGGCGGGCTTGCATCAGCAATTGTTCACCTTGCTGTCGCCCCTGCTCCCGCAGTTCAGCACCCTGTCGCTCTGCCTCCTGTCGGATCGCCTGGCTGTTGATCAGCTGTTCACGCTGCTGGCGGGCCTGGTGCAGCATTTCATCCGCCTGTTGGCGGGCCTGACCGATGAACTCCTCCTTCTTGGCTACCAGCTCTTCGGCTTGGGCGAGTTGCGAGGGCAGTGCTTCCCGCACTGCATCCATCAGCTCGATCGCGTCTTGCTCATTCACCAGGCGACCACCGCTGAAGGGCACGCGCGTGCCGTCCAAGACGATCTCCTCCAGTTGATCGAGCTGGTCGAGCACGGACGTGAGCTGTGCCTCAGCCATGGGAAACGATCAAGGACGTGATGACTGATTAAAAAGCCTGGCCAGGTCTTGCGCCACTCCTGTGGGCACCATGTGACCAACGCTGCCACCGAAGCGCGCCACCTCCTTCACCACAGAACTGCTCAAAAAGCTGTGGGCGGTCGCCGTGGCCAAAAACAACGTTTCCAGCTGCGGCGCCAAGCTTTTGTTGGTGTGGGCGATCTGCAGTTCGTATTCGAAGTCGCTGAGAGCCCGTAGTCCGCGAAGGATCACATCCGAACCGCAATCCTGGGCGAAATCAACCGTGAGGCCGTCGAAAGCGGCCACGCTCACATTGTTGAGATGGGCTGTGGCGAGGCGAATCTGCTCCAACCGCTGTTCAACGCTGAAACAGGGATTCTTGCTCGGGTTGCGCAGCACCGCCACCACCAGCTGATCGAACAGGCTGGCGCCACGCTCGATCACGTCGAGGTGCCCGAGGGTGAGCGGATCGAAGCTGCCGGGGTAGAGGGCCTGCATGGGCCGATCCTATGGAGCGGTTCCAGCGTTTCTAGAGTTGGTTCCACCACTTCCTTTCGTTTCCCCCCTTTCCCATGGCTCTGAACGCCGACGCCAAGAAAACCCTGCTGCGCAAGATCCCCCACGGCGTGTTCATCTGCGGGGTGGCCGAGGGTGAGGAGGTGAATGGTTTCACCGCCAGCTGGGTCACCCAGGGCTCCTTCGAGCCGCCCTTGGTGGTGATGGCGGTGCGGGCTGACAGCACCAGCAACGGGATGATCCAGCGCACCGGCCGCTTCTCGCTCAACGTGCTGGCCGCTGATCAAAAAGATCTGGCCGCCGTGTTTTTCAAGCCGCAGAAGGGTGTGGGTGGCCGTTTCGATGCTGCGCCCTATCAGCTGGGTGAACTCGGATTGCCGGTGCTGAACGATGCCCTCGGTGCCGTGGAATGTGAGCTGGTGGGTCAGGTGGCCCATGGCGACCACACCGTGTTTGTGGGAGAGGTGAAGAGTGCTGTATTGCATCGCGATGGCGCAGCCCTGGAGCTGAGCAGCACCGGCTGGCAGTACGGCGGCTGAGCATCAGCTGTTGAGCACCATCCAGCCCCTCCTTCAGGACCGCGACCGGCTGCGGGCACGCCTGAAGGAGGTGCCCGCCGAACCGGGCTGCTACCTGATGCGCGATGGCGAGGACCGCATCCTCTACATCGGCAAAGCCAAGGTGTTGCGCAATCGGGTGCGCAGCTACTTCCAAAGCGGCAGCGGCCACGGCCATTCGCCCCGCATCGCCCTGATGGTGCGGCAGGTGTGCGAGATCGAATTCATCGTGACTGACAGTGAAGCCGAAGCGCTGGCACTGGAATCCAACCTGATCAAGAACCATCAGCCGCACTTCAATGTGCTGCTGAAGGACGACAAGAAATATCCCTACCTCTGCATCACCTGGAGTGAGGCCTACCCGCGCATCTTCATCACGCGCAAGCGCCGCTTCCGCTCACCCCTCGATCGCTTCTACGGCCCCTATGTGGATGTGGGCCTGCTGCGCCGCACCCTGGGGCTGGTGAAACGGGTGTTTCCGCTGCGTCAACGCCCTCAGCCGCTGCATAAAGACCGCACCTGTCTGAACTTTGACATCGGCCGCTGCCCGGGTGTGTGCCAGGAAAAGATCAGCTCGGACGACTATCACCACACGCTGCGTCAGGTGGCGATGGTGTTCCAGGGGCGTAACGAGGAGTTGTTGCAGCTGCTGCAGGAGCAGATGGAACGCTATGCCGAGCGCCTCGATTTCGAAAGTGCCGCTCGGGTACGCGATCAGCTGCAGGGGATCGACACACTCACAGCCGATCAAAAGATGAGCATCGGCGATCGCTCGGTGAGCCGCGACGTGTTGGCCCTCGCGGCGGATGAACGGGTGGCAGCGGTGCAGTTGTTCCAGATGCGTGCCGGCAAGCTCGTTGGGCGGCTCGGCTTCACCGCCGATGCGATCGGCATGCCTGCCGCAGAGGAAGGTTCCGGCCGTGAGCTGCCGCCGTCGCCGGAGCGGGCAGCGGCCCTCGGCCGCGTTCTGCAGACTGTGGTTGAGGAGCACTACAGCCAGGTCGAGCCGGTGGAGATCCCGCCGGAGTTGCTGCTGCAGGTGCCTTTGCCCCAACAGGGCCTGATCGAGGAGTGGCTGTCGGAGCTGCGGGGCCGCAAGGTGAAGCTGGCGGTGCCGCAGCGTTCGCAAAAGGCCGATCTGATCGACCTAGTGCAGCGCAATGCCAGCTACGAGCTGGAGCGAGCCCGCCGCGCCAGTGAGCAGAACCTCTTGGCGACGGAAGACCTGGCCCAGCTGCTCGAGCTTCCCAGTCCACCGCGGCGGATCGAGGGATACGACATCAGCCACATTCAGGGCAGCGATGCCGTGGCCTCGCAGGTGGTGTTCATCGATGGCCTGCCGGCGAAGCAGCACTACCGCAAATACAAGATTCAGAGCAGTTCGATCCGCGCAGGCCATTCCGACGACTTCATGGCCATGGCGGAGATCATGCGGCGCCGCTTCCGCCGCTGGGCTCAGGCCAAGGCTGAAGGTGCTGATCTGAGGGAGGTGCGCCGGGCCGCTGGAAGCGCGCTGCACACCGGTGGCCTCAACGATTGGCCTGATGTGGTGATGATCGACGGCGGCAAGGGTCAGCTTTCCGCCGTGATGGAGGCCTTACGCGAGCTCAATCTCGATGAAGAGCTGGTGGTGTGCTCCCTGGCCAAACAGCGTGAGGAGGTGTTCATCCCAGGGGTGAAGGAACCGCTGGAGAGCGAGCCCGAGCAGTTGGGAGTGCAGTTGCTGCGCCGCCTGCGGGATGAAGCCCACCGCTTTGCGGTGAGCTTCCATCGCCAGCAGCGGGGCGAACGGATGAAGCGCTCCCGTCTCTCGGATATTCCCGGCCTGGGTCCGAAACGGATCAAGGAGCTTTTGGCCCACTTCCGTTCGATTGATGCCATCCAGCTCGCCAGCGTTGAGAGCCTGGCTGCTGCTCCGGGGATGGGGGCTGGTCTGGCGCGGGTTGTGTGGGAGTACTTCCATCCTCAAGACCTGCCAGTGCCGGCCGAACAGGAGAATGAACAACCGCTGGAGCTGGCCGGTTGAACAAGTTCCGCTCCGCGTTCTTTGCCTTGCTGGTGCTGCTGGGGCTTTGCGGCTGGCACCCTCCGGCGGTGCAAGCCGCCCCAGGCCTCTGTGTTGGGCCCATTTGCGCTGATGAGATCACCCGCAGCGCGAAGCATCATTTTCAGCTGCGCATGCGGGTGAGCGATCAGCAGGGGCATCGCGAGCGCCTCACAGTCGATTGCCGCAATGGCTCCCTCAGCCCAGCCGCTGGCCTGGTGGAGCGGGGTTATGCCGCGGCGCTGGCCCGAAAAGCCTGCCGTTTGGCTGGAGAAGCGCCCACGGCATGACGATCGGAATCTGGGTGCTTGGGGATCAACTCAATGCCGGGCAGAGCGCTCTGGCTGGTGTGGATCCAACACAGGCTCGTGTGGTGCTTGTGGAGAGTGCTTCGGTTCTGGATCGGCGCGCCTATCACCGCCAAAAGATGGTGTTGGTGTGGAGTGCCATGCGCCATTTCGCTGAAGAGCTCCGTGCAGCCGGTTGGCAGGTGGATTACCTCGAGTGCCGTCAGTTCTCATCGGCATTGCCCACCTGGGTTGAGCGGACTGGCATCCGTGAATTGCGGGTGATGGAACCGGCTGATCGAGGCTTTCGCCGCTCGATCGAAGCGCTCAAGTTGCCGGTGCCGCTGCGTTGGATCGAGAGCAACGCCTTTCTCTGGAGCCGCCAGGCATTCGGCGCCTGGGCGGAGGGGTACAAGCAACTGCGCCTGGAACTGTTTTACCGGGAGGGGCGTCGCCGCTTTGGCGTGCTTGTGGAGGGAGAGGGCAAGACGGCACAACCGATCGGTGGCCAATGGAATTTCGATGCAGACAACCGCAAACCGCCGCCGAAGGGTCTGCAGGGGCCTGAGCCGCTCTGGTTTGAGCCCGATTCGATCACCCGCGCCGTGATTGCCAAGGTGCAAGAGTTTGATCGGGAGCGCGAACAGGTGGGGCTGGGCCCCCTGCCGGGAGTTCTCGAGCCGTTCCGATGGGCCGTAAACCGCGAGCAGGCCCTGGCGGTGCTGGAGCACTTCATCGCGACTCGCCTTGCTGGCTTTGGCCCCTATCAGGACGCGATGGTGAGCGGTGAGCCGACCCTTTGGCATGCCCTGCTTTCGCCCTACCTGAACCTGGGCCTGCTCCACCCGCTGGAGGTGATCCGGAGGCTGGAGCAGGCGGGCCTAGAGCAGCAGGTGCCACTGGCGGGCCTGGAAGGTGTGATCCGCCAGATCCTTGGCTGGCGTGAATACACCCACGGCCTGTATCACTGGTTTGGGGCCGAGTATCCGGCCCTGAACCACTTCGGGGCAAACCAGCCGCTGCCGCCGAGCTTCGATCAACTGGGCGGCAGCGGCCTCAACTGTCTTGACACGGTTTTTGCTGAGCTGCGCAGCAACGGCTATGTGCACCACATCCAGCGCCTGATGGTGCTCGCCAACTACGGCCTGATTGCCGGTCTTGATCCTCAGGCCCTCACCGCCTGGTTCCACCGCATGTTGATCGACGGCCACGACTGGGTGATGCAGACGAATGTGCTCGGCATGGGCCTGTTTGCCGATGGCGGGCGCCTGGCCAGCAAGCCCTACGCCGCCAGCGGCAACTACATCAAGCGGATGAGCACCTACTGCAAGGGCTGCCGCTATGACGTGAAGCAGCGAACCGGCCCCAACGCCTGCCCGTTCAACAGCCTCTACTGGGATTTCCTCGATCGCCACGCCGAAGCCCTGCGCCGGAACCCACGCATGGGCCTGGTGATGAAGCAGCTGGACAAGCTGCCTGAGGCGGAACTGGAGCAGATCCGCGAGGCGGCTCAGCAGCATCGCCGCCAAATGGTTGCAACGGTTGCTTGACAGGCGCAGCGGCGCAGCGGATCCTTGACATCCACCAGATCTGGGTTCATGAGCCAAGGCGCCACCACCACTAGTGCTCAAGCGGTCGGGGTGCACGCGCTGGGCGTGGAACTGCCAGTGGATCTGGCCCAGGCTCTTGAGTCCTATGTGGCGCAGCGACCTGGACTTGACCCAGCCCGTCTGTTGCAGACCGCTCTGGCCCAGTTCCTGGTGCAGCATGGTGGTGCCCGGCCTGAGGTGCGTGAGCTCTACCTTGATGGCCTGTTCGGCACCGGACTGTGATCGCCCCCCTGGCAGCCCTTCCGCCTGAGGCTTATCTCTGGTTCAAAACCCTCCACATCGTTGGTGTGGTCGTGTGGTTTGCAGGGCTGTTTTATCTCGTACGGCTGTTCATTTATCACCGGGAAGCCGAAGACTTGGAGCCGGCCCTACGGGGCCCCTTCCAGGCCCAGTACGCACTAATGGAAAAGCGCCTGGCCAACATCATCACCACGCCAGGCATGGTGGTGGCCGTGAGCATGGCGGTAGGGCTGCTGGTGAGCAATCCGGCCTGGCTGCATCAGGGCTGGATGCACGCCAAGCTGGCCTTTGTGGCCGCTCTGCTGCTGTACCACGCGTTTTGCTATCGCCTGATGGGGCAGCTGCAGAGCGATCGATGCACGTGGAGCCCCAAACAGTTGCGGGCGCTCAACGAATTGCCCACCCTGCTCTTGGTGGTCGTGGTGATGTTGGTGGTGTTCAAGAACCAGTTCCCCACAGGGGCGGCCACCTGGTTCATTGTGGCGCTGGTGGTGTTCATGGCTGCTTCCATTCAGTTCTATGCCCGCTGGCGCCGCCTGCGGGCCGAGCGCGAAGCTGCCACTGGGGCCGCCTGACGTCATGGCGGCGCATCCGCTGCGACCGGTGCTTGAACAGGTGCATCCAGGCAGCTGCCCCGGCACGCTCAATTTTCACTGCCACACCATCCACAGCGATGGCAGCTTGCGGCCGGAGCAGCTGGGGCAACAGGCCTTGGCCATCGGCCTCGAACACTTGGCGATCACCGATCACCACAGCACCGCTGCTTTCGCACCCCTGCAGACCTGGTTTGATCAGCAGGCCGCTGCTGGGGTCCAGGTGCCACAGCTCTGGAGCGGCGTTGAGATTAGTTGCCTGCTCGAGAGCTGCCTGGTGCATGTGTTGGCCCTGGGCTTCGAATCCGGCCATGACGCTCTAGAGCCCTATCGCCAGGGCCAGGCCCCGGTGGGTGAGGCTCTGCAGGCCCGCGAGGTGGTGCAACGGATTCATGCCGCTGGGGGTTTGGCATTGCTGGCTCACCCCGGCCGCTACCGCCTCAGCTTTCAGCGCCTGATCCCTGCTGCAGCCGGGCTTGGCTTCGATGGCGGTGAGGCTTACTACGACTACGCCATGCAGCCCCACTGGCAACCCACGCCCGTGGTCTGTGAGGCCATCGCGCGGTTGCTCGACGATCACGCACTTCTGCGAAGTTGTGGCACGGATACCCATGGCCTCGAGCTTTGTGGTCGCTAGGGTTCTTCGAGCATTCAACCCCTCGCCGATGGGCCTGTTTGATCGTCTGCTCGGTGGCAACAAGGCGGTGAGCGTCACCGGCCCAGCAAAACCTGCCAAGCAACAAGAAGAACCGTTCTTCTTAGACGCCGATTCCTCCTCCAGCATGGGCAACGTGGAGTTCATGCGGCGCTCCAACACCATCCGTCACACGTTCCCGGGGACGGCCAGCAGCCCCGGTGATAAGGAGCTGGTGGAAGAGGTGGCCTCGATGGAAATGCGCCGCGAGATGGCCACCCCTGGCCTTGGCGGTGTGGAGGAGAAGCAGGAGGACATCAATCTCACCGGCGGCATTCCCAAGCCGGTAAAGAAGACCTTCGCGGAGCAAATGAGCAAGGGAGAGCTCGAGCAGCGCATGAAAGGTTCCGCCGTGGCGGTGAACACACCCGGCGCGGCCAGCCCCAAGGCTCAGTCTGGTAGCGAGGAGCAACCCCAGATCAGCAGCCAACAGGCATCCAAGCCCGGCGATATTGGCGCCTTCAAGGGTTGGGTGAAAGACCTCTAACCCTCCACGAGCGCTTCCGCTTCAAGCACCAGCTGGCGCAAATGCTCCAGCTGGTTTTTTTGTGCGCTTTGCCAGAGACCACGATGGTGCGCTTCCAGTAGCCGCTCTGCCATGTCACGCAGGGCCCAGGGATTGGCCTGGCGCAGGAAGTTCAACACCGCAGCGTCCCCAAGCCACTGTTCGGTGATGGCGCCATAGCTCCAATCGGGTACCCGATCCGTGCTGGCGTCGTAGGCGAATACATAGTCGAGGCTGGCGGCCATCTCAAAGCCGCCCTTGTAGCCGTGCTGTTGCATGGCCTCGATCCAACGCGGGTTGAGCACGCGGGAGCGCAGCACTTTGTCGAATTCACGCTCCAAACGATGCACGCGCGGCCGTTGGGCACGGGAATGATCGCCGAACCACAACGCTGGCGATCGGCCTGAAACGCTCTCCACCGCAGCAGCTAATCCCCCCTGGAATTGGTAGTAATCGTCGGAATCGAACAGGTCATGCTCGCGGTTGTCCTGGTTGTGCAGCACCACCTGCACCGCACCAAGCCGCTGCTCAAAGCCTGCGCGATCGTTCTGAATCGCCAGGCTGGCGCTACCTCCATCGGCCCCACCAAGGCCCTCGTAGCGCCAGCTGCTCCAGTTGAGGTAGGCGCGCGCCAAATCGCCCCGCTCCTCCCATTCGCCGCTGTCGATCAGCCCTTGCAGCCCGGCGCCGTAGGCCCCCGGTGCTGATCCGTACACCCGCCAGGCGTGTCCATCACGGCCGGCTGCCGCTGCAAGTGGGTTATCGCTCTCCGGTTCATCAGCAGCTGCCACCAGCGTTGTGGCACGGTTCAGCCAGCTCACCAGCTGCGGGAAGGCATCGCGGAACAAACCCGAGATCCGCACGGTCACATCCACCCGTGGCCGTCCCAGCTGGGTCAGTGGAATCAACTCAAGATCCACCAGCCGCCGGCTGGGGCCATCCCACACAGGCCGAACGCCGAGCAGCGCCAGAGCCTGGGCAATGTCTTCGCCTCCATTGCGCATGGTGCTGGTCCCCCAGACCGAGAGAGCCAAGTGGCGTAGGGGTTCACCCTCCTGCATCAGGTGTTGATCGAGCAACAGCTCAGCGCTGCGTCGCCCGAGGTCCCAGGCGGCTTCGGTGGGTAGTGCCCTTAGATCCACGCTGTAGAAATTGCGACCGGTGGGCAGCAGATCAGGCCGGCCACGGGTGGGTGCACCGGAGGGGCCTGCTGGGATGCGGCCACCGGCCACGGCCTTGAGAAAGGCCTGCTGTTCAGCCTCACCACAGGCCAGCAGATTCGGCACAAGCCCAGCTGCTAGCCGCTGCATCACAACAGCAGTGTGTGCATCAGCAGCGGGCTGATCACCGACCAACAGGGCTGCGCACAGCTGGGCTGCTTGGCCCTCGAGCCACTCCACCGCGTCTCCAACAAGCCGAGGCTGAGGAACGCCCAGAGTTGTGAGCCGCACTTGATCGGCAGCACTGAGGGGTTGCTCCTCGTGATCGGCCCAGGGGTCAAGCTCCAAACCCAGATCGCGTGCCAGGGCTTGGGTCAGACCCAACCCCTGCTGCTGCGGTGGGCGGGCCAGACAAGCCAGCAGCTCAGCCAAGGCTGATGGCTCCGGTAATTGACCAAAGCGATGCAACCCAGTGCGCACCTGGGCTTCTTTCAACTCACAGAGATAGCCGTCAGCCGCATCCAGAGGATCGGAGCTCTCTTTGCCGCCGAGCAGATCAGGCAACTGCAGGGTCGCCAACTGTTCCAACACAGCGCTGCGCAGCTGTTCGCTGCGAGAGCTGCCCAACTGCATGGCCTCCCAGTATTCGTCGATCAGGCTTTCCAGCTCTCGTAGATCGCCGTGGAGGCCGGCGCGGCCTAGCGGTGGTGTGAGGTGATCGAGGATCACGGCCTGGGCGCGGCGCTTGGCCTGCGACCCCTCGCCGGGGTCATTCACGATGAAGGGGTAGATGTGGGGCATCGCCCCCAGGGCCCACTCCGGGAAGCAGTTGCTGGATAGGCCAAGGCCCTTGCCCGGCAGCCACTCGAGATTGCCGTGCTTGCCCACGTGGCAGATCAGCTGAACGGCGGCCTCCTGCCGGAGCCAGAGGTATTGGGCTAGGTAGGCGTGTGGGGGCGGAAGATCGGGTGAGTGGTAGCTGAGGCTGGGATCGCGGTCGTAGCCGCGCTCCGGCTGAATCAGCACGCTGATGTGCCCAAAGCGCAACACCTGGATCGGGAAGCCTTGAGGGTCCAGGTTTGGATCAGCTGCTGGTGGCCCCCAGCGCTGCTCAAGCCGTTGCCGGCCATCGTCTGGAAGCGTTTGATACCAGGCCTCATAGGACGCCAATGACAGGTGGGCCTGCACCGGCCGATGCATGCTCTCGGGGTCGTTGCTGCGGCCTGCCAACAAGAGCTGAATCAGGGCGTCGCCATCCGTGGGAAGGGCTGTGGGGCCGAGTTGGTAGCCGGACTGGTCCAGCCAATGGAGCATCGACACCGCACTGGCGGGGGTATCGAGGCCCACACCATTGGCGAGGCGGCTGTTGCGGGTTGGGTAGTTCGCCAGCACCAAGGCGAGGCGACGCTGAGCGGCGGGGGTCTGCCGGAGTTCACACCAGCGAGCGATCAGCTGGGCCACCCAGGCCAGTCGTTCGAGGTCTGGCTGGTAGCGGGGAAGAGCTGTCGCCAGCCTCGAATCGGTCTGGGTTGATTCCTTGAACGCACCCACCCGGGTGGTGATCCGCCCGTCGAGCTCTGGTAAGGCGATCTGCAGGGTGAGATCGAGCGGCGCCAGGCCCACGCTGCTCAACTCCCAGCTGTTGCGGCCCTGGGTGCTGCAAAGCAGTTGCAACACCGGCACATCCAGGCCATCCCAAAGGGGGGCTCCCATGCCTGCTTCGCTGAATTGCACCGAGGCAAACGATGTGGTGCAAAGCACCGCCTGCACCTGCTCCCTGGCGAACAGATCAGCGGTCCCCTGCTGGACAGCCGGATCGCGAAGACTGCTGAGCCACAGGGCCCGAGGGACCAGGCCCGCGTTGCGCATCGCCTCCAGCAATGCGTCGGCGAAGGCGAGATCACCCGCCTGCAGGAGCGCTCGGTAGAGCACCACACCCACGCGTGGACCTGACTCATCACGCCAGTCGTGGGGCTGCGGATCAGCAATGGCCTGCAGGGCCGGCAACGCGGGCTCCGCACCGTCCAGGAGGGCCGCCAGGCTGCCGAGCACAGCCATCCAGTTCGCTGAACCGCCTTCACGCAGACAGCGGCTGCAGGCCAGGGCCAGCGGGAGTGGAGCCGTGCCGAGCTCCACCAGGCTGAGATCTTCTTCGGCTGTACCTGCCAACACCAGAAGCTGGCGGCCATGCTGTTCAGCGGCCCAAGCTTGCAGCTGCTCCAGGCCGTAGCTCCAGTGGCCACGGCCCCCAAGAAGCCGCACGATCACCAGCTGAGTGGCACCCAGGCTGGCTCGGATGTAGTGATCGAGCACCGCCGGGTGCTGCAACGCTGCGAGATTCAGTGCGCCAAGGCTCCGCTTGGCACCCAGGGGCTCAGGCTGCTGATCGAGCAGTGCAGCTAGGGCAGAGAGGTCGGTATCGGCGCTGCTGAGGAGCACCACCGCGGCAGCGGGTTGCTCGATGAACAGCACCCCGTCGCCGGGGCTGTGACTGCCTGGAACGGCGGCGAGGCGATGCATCGCACCATCCTGGCGGGCGCTTGCGGGCCACGGACAGACCCCTGCCGATGAGAAGATCAGTTGCAGCAGTGGCCGCGCCGCCCACCGACCCCATGCATCAGTTTCTGCCTTACGCCTGGTTCGGTGGCAAGTGCGTGCCGTTTGCCGAAGCCACCCTGTCTGTGGCAACCCATGCGCTGCATTACGGCACGGGTGCCTTTGGCGGCATGCGCGCTCTGCCGAATCCGGCGGATGCCAACGAGATCCTGCTGTTTCGTGCTGATCGCCATGCGCGCCGCCTCAGTCAGAGCGCCCGGCTGCTGCTCACGGAACTGAGCGAGGACACAATCCACAGCGCGATTCATCAGTTCCTGCAGGCCAACAAACCCATCAGCCCGGTGTATCTGCGGCCGTTCGTCTACACCAGCGATCTGGGCATTGCGCCCCGCCTGCATAACATCGAGACCGACTTCCTGATCTACGGCCTCGAACTGGGTGATTACCTCTCGCCCGAAGGGGTGAGCTGCCGCATCAGCTCCTGGACCCGCCAGGAAGATCGCTCCTTACCCCTGCGCGGCAAGATCAGCGGGGCTTACATCACGAGCTCTTTGGCCAAAACCGAAGCCGTGAAAAGCGGCTTCGACGAGGCACTGTTGCTCAACAGCCGCGGCAAGGTGAGTGAAGCCAGCGGCATGAACCTGTTCATCGTGCGCGATGGGGTGTTGATTACGCCCGGCGTGGATCAGGACATCCTTGAGGGCATCACCCGCGCCAGCGTGCTTGAACTGGCTAAGACGATGGGGATTCCCACCCTTGAGCGCCCGGTGGACAAAAGCGAGCTGTTCATTGCCGATGAGGTGTTCCTCAGCGGGACCGCCGCCAAGGTGACCCCGGTGCGCCGCATCGAAACGACTGATTTGACGAGCGATCGCCCCGTGATGCATGCGATTAGAGATCGCATCACCGCCATTACAGAAGGCCGTGATCCGGCGTTCGATCACTGGGTGACCCGCGTGCGCTTGAACGGTTGATGCTCGCTACACAACGAATCGGTTTCCTGGAGCGTCTGCACAGCCCGGAGCATCCCGTGCTGGTGTTCGATGGCGCTACCGGCACCTCGCTGCAGCAAATGGATCTCAGCGCCGAGGACTTCGGCGGTGCGGCCCTCGAGGGCTGCAACGAGAACCTTGTGTTCACCCGCCCAGATGCTGTGCAAGCGGTGCATCGGCAGTTCCTGGAGGTGGGCTGCGATGTGATCGAAACTGACACGTTCGGTGCCGCTTCCACCGTGCTGGCGGAATACGACCTGCAGGATCAGGCCTTTGCCATCAACAAACGGGCCGCTGAGCTGGCGCGTGAGGTGGCCGATGCCTACAGCACCCCTGAGAAACCTCGCTTTGTGGCGGGCTCGATGGGGCCCACCACGAAGTTGCCCACCCTGGGGCACATTGGCTTTGACGAGATGCGCGACGCCTTCGCGGAGCAGGCCGAAGGCCTGATCGCAGGCGACGTAGATCTGTTCATCGTGGAAACCTGCCAAGACGTGCTGCAGATCAAGGCAGCGCTGCAGGGCATTGAACAGGCTTTCGCCAAAACCGGTCAGCGGCGACCGCTGATGGTGAGCGTAACCATGGAAACCACCGGCACGATGCTGGTGGGTTCTGACATCGCCGCCGTGGTGGCGATCCTGGAGCCATTCCCGATTGACGTGCTCGGCCTCAATTGCGCCACGGGCCCCGAGCAGATGAAGGAACACGTGCGCTACTTGAGCGAGCACAGCCCCTTTGTGGTGAGCTGTATTCCCAATGCTGGCCTGCCCGAGAACATCGGCGGTGTGGCTCACTACCGGCTCACGCCGGTGGAGATGAAGATGCAGCTGATGCACTTCGTCGAAGACCTCGGCGTGCAGGTGATCGGTGGCTGCTGCGGCACCACCCCTGGCCACATCGGTGCCCTGGCGGAGTTGGCCGCGGAGTTCAAGCCTGCCCTGCGCCGTGTGCGCACCCCTGAACTGCGCCAGAGCAGCGAGGATCCACGCCCGGCCCTGGCCTACGAACCCAGCGCCAGCTCGATCTACGGCACCACGCCGTATCTGCAGGACAACTCGTTCCTGATCATTGGTGAGCGGTTGAATGCCAGCGGCTCGAAGAAGGTGCGCGAGCTTCTGGCCGAAGAAGACTGGGATGGCCTGGTGGCCGTGGCCCGCGGCCAGGTGAAGGAAAACGCCCACGTGCTCGATGTGAACGTCGACTATGTGGGGCGCGACGGCGAGCGCGACATGCGCGAGTTGGTGAGCCGGCTGGTCACCAACGTGAACCTGCCGCTGATGCTCGATTCCACCGAGTGGCAGAAGATGGAGGCCGGCCTGAAGATGGTCGGCGGCAAGTGCATCCTCAATTCCACCAACTACGAAGACGGCGACGAGCGTTTCTTCAAGGTGTTGGAGCTTGCCCGCGATTACGGCGCGGGTGTGGTCGTAGGCACCATCGACGAAGAGGGCATGGCCCGCACGGCGGAGCGCAAATTCGCCATCGCCCAGCGTGCCTACCGCGATGCACTCGAATACGGCATCCCGGCCCATGAGATCTTTTACGACCCCCTGGCCCTGCCGATCTCCACCGGCATCGAGGAAGACCGCGAAAACGCTCTAGCCACGGTGGAGGCGATCCGCATGATCCGCCAGAACCTGCCCGGTGTTCATGTGGTGCTGGGGGTGAGCAACGTGAGCTTCGGCCTGTCGCCGGCGGCTCGGATTGTGCTCAATTCCGTCTTCCTGCACGACTGCTGCGAAGCGGGCATGGATGCGGCGATCGTGAGCCCGGCCAAGATCCTGCCGCTGGTGAAGATCAGCGAGGAACATCAGCAGGTGTGTCGTGATCTGATCAACGATGACCGCCGCTTCGACAACGGCGTTTGCATCTACGACCCGCTGACTGAACTGACCAGGTTGTTTGAGGGGGTCAGTGCCAAGGAAGCTCGCGCCGCCGGTCCGCAGCTGAGTGATCTGCCGATTGAAGAGCGCCTCAAGCAGCACATTATCGATGGCGAGCGCATTGGTCTGGAAGACGCCCTCAAGATCGCGCTGGAGTCTTATCAGCCGCTGCAGATTATTAATACCTTTTTGCTTGATGGCATGAAGGTGGTGGGCGAGCTGTTCGGCTCAGGCCAGATGCAGCTGCCCTTCGTGCTGCAGAGCGCCGAGACGATGAAGTCTGCGGTGGCGTTTCTTGAACCACTGATGGACAAGGTGGAAGGCGAGAGCAATGCCAAGGCCAAGTTTTTGATTGCCACGGTGAAGGGTGATGTGCACGACATCGGCAAGAACCTGGTTGACATCATCCTTACTAATAATGGCTATGAGGTGATCAACCTCGGCATAAAACAGCCGGTGGAAGCGATCATCGAAGCCCAGCGCACCCATCACGCTGATTGCATCGCCATGAGCGGTCTGCTGGTGAAGTCGACCGCTTTCATGAAAGACAATCTTGCTGCCTTCAACGAGGCCGGCATCGACGTGCCCGTGATCCTGGGTGGCGCCGCCCTCACGCCTCGCTTCGTGAACAAGGATTGCCGCGACGTGTACCGCGGCCAGGTGATTTACGGCCGCGATGCCTTCGCAGATCTGCGCTTTATGGATGCCTACGTGGCAGCCAGGGATGCCGAGCAGTGGGATAACGGGCATGGCTTCCTTGCCGGTGCGCCAGAGGGCTTGGGTCTGGAGATGGCGTCAGACAGCGAGGCTGCGGGTGAACCGGCTTCTAACGGCGCCGAAAAGGCACCTGAAGTCGCTTCCAGCGTTGTTGCTACCGCCGCCGACCCCAATGACCACCGCTCCGAGGCAGTACCTCCAGAAGCGGCGCTCATGCCCCCCTTCTGGGACAGTCAGGTGCTCACGGAAGCCGAGATCCCGTTGGAGGCCGTGTTTGCCTTCCTCGATCGCAATGCATTGTTCGCCGGTCAATGGCAATTGCGCAAAGCGCAGGGGCAATCCCGCGAGGACTACGAGGCAATGTTGGCTGAGAAGGCCGAGCCGGTGCTGCAGCAGTGGATGGCCCGTTGTCTTGATCAGGGCCTGCTCACCCCGCGCGTGGCTTACGGCTACTTCCCCTGCGGGCGTGAAGGCAACAGCGTGGTGGTGTTCAATCCCGAACAGCGCAACCAGGAGCTGGGCCGCTTCGCCCTGCCGCGTCAGCGCGCCGGCAACCGCTACTGCATCGCCGACTTCTACACCGACCTCGCTGGTGGTGAACCCACCGACGTGTTGCCGATGCAGGCTGTGACCATGGGTGAGAAGGCCACCGCATTTGCCCAGGAGCTGTTCAAGGGCGACCAGTACAGCGACTACCTCTATTTCCATGGGCTGGGGGTGCAGATGGCCGAGGCGTTGGCGGAGTGGACCCACGCCCGCATCCGCGCTGAACTCGGTTTTGCTGATCCTGAGGGCATGCCCCTGCGCGATGTGCTCGCCCAGCGCTACCGCGGCAGCCGTTACTCGTTTGGCTATCCGGCCTGCCCCAACGTGGCTGATTCACGCCAGCAGCTGGCCTGGCTCGGCAGTGACCGCATCGGCCTGTCGATGGACGAAAGCGATCAGCTGGAACCCGAACAGAGCACTACAGCGTTGGTGGCCCTGCACAGCCAGGCACGTTATTTCTCCGCTTGATCAGAGCTCAGCACAATCTGGGCACGCTTAGCCTCGGCTTGCCCAGATTGTTCTCTCTGCATGGCCATTGCCGGACCCGGCGGCGTTGATGACGCGATCGCTGCAGGCCTTGATCTCGATGGCACCCCCATCCCAACCGAGATGCTCAGCCTCTACAACGAGGTGATGGATCTTGAAAGCCAGCGCGCCCGCAGCGGCGTGAAGAAATCGATGCGCAACCGAATCGTCAAGACCGGTTCGAAGCACTTCGACCAGCAAACCCTCGATGCACGCCTCAAAGCCGCGGGCTGGGAGGGTCTGAAGGCCAAGGAAATCGCCTTTTTCTACGGCGCCTGAGTTGGCACGGTGATGCGTCGCGGTGGTGCGGCGGGGCGTGTTGCCGCGTCGTCGCAAACCCTTAGCTGCAGAGATCTTCCAGGGTTTCGATCACCTGCTGCTGAAACTGCTCGAGATCAGTGGAGTCGGAGAGATCAATGCCTTCACCAGCGGCGTTCTGAGCCAGTTCCTGAAAGTGGAACGCTCCTTCGCCGTTGGCCAGAAACTCGATCGCCGAGCTCTCGCCACTTTCCTTGAAGGCATCGCACAGGGCCAGGAAGGCGCCGTCTTCTGTGAAGTCCCAGCTCATGTAGGGGGGTCTGCTGAATGACCTTTAACGCCTGCCCCCCTGGGTCCGTCAACTATCTGATCGCGATTTGTGCCACTCCGTCGTCAGACTGCACGCCAGCAAAGCGTTGTCCAGCGCCGTGACCGCCGCCGAACTCAACAGCCAACAACCAGCGTTGAACGTGCTGGCTCAGCCCTTGCAGGAGTGCGGTTGCCAGCCGATCACCGGTTGGTATCGGGACGGCTACTGCCGCACGGACGGGGCTGACCTCGGCCGCCACACGGTCTGTTGTGTGGTGAATGAGCGATTCCTGTCCTATACCCGTGCCCAAGGCAATGACCTCAGTACGCCGCTGCCCCAGTACGGCTTTCCAGGCCTTAAGCCCGGCGACCACTGGTGCGTGTGTGCTGGGCGATGGTTGGAGGCCTACGAAGACGGTATGGCGCCGCCCGTTCGCCTGGAAGCTTGTGAGCAGAGCGCTCTCGAGGTGATCCCCCTGGAGCTGTTGCGGGAGAACGCCGTCGCTGGCGCATGATGACCGCATGAGCCTGCGTATCGCGGTGATCGGTCTTGGGGCCTGGGGCTCCACCCTGGCCCGGCTCTTCGGCGATCAGGGCCATCAGGTGAGCGGCTGGAGCCGTCGCCAGGGCGGTGATCCAAGCGTTGTGCTCTCTACGGCCGAGCTTGTGGTGATGGCCACCTCCCTCAGCGGTGTGCGCAGCCTGGCTGCCGAACTGGCGCCCCAGTGGCCAGAGGGTGTGCCGTTGCTGAGCTGCAGCAAGGGCATCGATCTGCACGACCTCTGCACCGCCAGCCAGCTCTGGCTGCAGCAACTGCCGCAGCTCCAGGTTGTGGTGCTCAGCGGTCCCAATCTGGCCAGTGAGCTGCAGCAAGGTCTGCCGGCTGCCAGTGTGTTGGCCAGCGATTGGGCTCCAGTCGCCGGGGTGCTGCAACAGGCTCTGAGTAGTGACCGCCTGCGGCTTTACACCAATACCGACCCGATCGGCACCGAGGCGGCCGGCGCCCTGAAAAATGTGATGGCGATTGCCGCTGGCGTCTGCGACGGCTTAGCCCTGGGAGCGAACGCCAAAGCATCGTTGCTCTGCAGGGGTTTGGTGGAAATGGGGATGGTGATCCAAGGGCTCGGTGGTGAGGCCGCAAGCCTCTATGGCCTGGCTGGTTTGGGCGATCTGCTGGCCACTGCCAACAGCCCGCTCAGCCGGAACTACCGCTTTGGGCTGGCGTTGGCAGAAGGTCTCACCCGTGATGCAGCCCTGGCGCAGGTGGGCGCCACGGTTGAGGGAGCCCATACCTGCGAGGCAGTGCTTGCTCTGGCTGGGCGCCACGGGTGGCATCTACCGATCTGTGAGCAGGTGGGAGCGTTGATGGCAGGGCAGATCACAGCAGATCAAGCCGTGGGTCGATTGATGGGCCGAGGGCTCAAAGCCGAGGACCTGGTGGTGGTCGCGTGATGGCGGAGTGGTTACCAGCGGTGCTCGTGGAAGCCTTCACCAGTGAGCCGCTCCAGGGCAATGGTGCGGCTGTGGTGCGGCTGCGGCAGCCTGCTGAGGCGGCCTGGATGCAGCGGCTGGCGGGCAGCTTCAAGCAATCGGAAACCGCCTTTTTGTATCGCGATGAGCGAGACCGCTGGCGCCTGCGCTGGTTTACACCCACCTGTGAGGTGGAGCTTTGCGGCCACGCCACCCTCGCTGCCACCTTGGCGCTTGCCCACTGGGGCGAGTTGACGCGTGGTGAGAGCGTGCAGCTCGCCAGCCGCAGCGGCCCACTCACGGTGGGCCTGCATCCTGATTGGCAGGATGCAGGCCATTTGGTGTTGCCCAGCAGCGGTCTGGAGCCCTTGCCGGTTCCCGAAGCGCTCCAAGATTTGCTCGGGCAAAGGATTGAGCGCTACTGGGGGTCCCCCCTGGGCTATCGGGTGGCACTGCTCCACGCTGCGGCCCCTCTGGCAGACCTTGTGAATCCGGCGGCACAGCTGCAGGGACAAGACCGAATGGGCCTGGTGCTGATGCAGCCACTCAAAGGCCATGGGCCAGAGCTCATGGGGACACCCTGTGATTACCAACTGCGCTTTTTTGCTCCAGGCCTTGGCATCGAGGAAGATCCCGTCACCGGTTCGGCCCATGCGCTTGTGGCCCCTTGGTGGATGGAGCAGCTGGGTCGTCCCCAGGTGCGCGGCTGGCAGGCGTCGGCGCGCCGTGGTGGAATGCGTTGCGACGACGCCGGACCAGGCCTGGTCCGGTTGAGTGGTGCCGGTCAGCTCCTATGGGACGGACAGATCAACAGCTCAGGCGCTGGCTGCGATCCGCTCAATTGGCAGCGGGCCGTGCCTCTGTGAATTGGCGGCAGCTGTGCCTGGGTGCCCCGCTGGGTCTAGGAGCTGTGGGGTTGGGGTTCTGGGCTCAAGCGGTGCTTCCCAGTGGCTCTGGCATCAATGGGCCGCTGCTGGACGCAATGCTCACCAGTCCGCCGCCCCACGCCATTCCGCAGCCATCAGCGGCTGAGGATCTAAAGGGTCTGGCTGCGGAGCGCACCCCGACAGCTGACGGTTTTGCGTTGGCCGAGCCCGCTGGCGGCACACCGTTGGAGCTGGAAATCCGCGTGGCGGTGGTCCGCGGCGCCGAGCAGCTAGAGCTGTCCAGCGATGGGCCCTGGTGGTTACGCAGTGCCGATGGGACCGTGCTCCGCCAGGGCGCCGCTGGATCCACGATGAGCCTCACGACCACCGAGGCTGGAGCATCCGAGCTGTGGCTTGAAACCAATGCCGGCCATGCCGTGCGGGTGAACGGCGGGGCGTATGCAGGCCGACTGCGGATCTTGCGGGAGAGTGGACACTTGCTGGCTGTGAATCACCTGCCACTTGAGGACTATGTGGCCTCTGTGGTGGGTGCTGAGATGCCCAGTTCTTGGAGCATGGAGGCGTTGAAGGCCCAGGCCGTGGCTGCCCGCTCCTATGCCCTTGCACACATGGCCCGCCCTGCCAGCCGCCACTGGCATCTGGGCAGCACTACGCGCTGGCAGGCTTACCGCGGTTTAGCTAGCAGCACCAATCGCACCCGCGAGGCGGCAGCCGCCACAACAGGGTTGATCCTCAGCTACCAGGGCGGGATTGTGGAAAGCCTCTATGCCGCCACAAGCGAGATCAGCATGGAGGCCCATGGGCATCTGGGAGCATCCATGAGTCAGCATGGCGCTCAGGCCCTGGCAAACAGCGGACAGCGCTACAACCAGATCCTTGCTCACTACTACCGCGGCGCGGCACTCGCCCGGCTTCGGCAGGGCTCCGGCTGATGCCCCGCTACCTCGAGGCCGCCCTTCGCTGTTCTGATGCAGCTGAGCGCTCTGGAGCCTTGGTGCCGCTCCACACGGAGCGTGTTGAGCTGGCGGGCTGCGCTCCCTTTGTGGTGCGGCGTCTGCTCTCCGACACACCCAAGCATCTGCGCAGTGCCGGACCAAAGCCCAATCCCTTCTTGCCCTGGGATCCGGCTCTGCAGGTGGAGTTGTTGGGCACCGAGCACGTGCTGATCCTGAACAAGTTTCCGGTGCAGCGTGGCCATGTCTTGTTGATCACGCAGAGCTGGCAGCCTCAGTCCGGATGGTTGCAGACCAGGGATTGGCAGGCCCTAGCCGCTGTTGAGGCCGATACCGCCGGGCTGTGGTTCTTCAACAGTTGCGCCGCTGCCGGCGCTAGCCAACCTCATCGCCACTTGCAGCTACTACCGCGAGCGCCAGGCGAAGCCAGCTGCCCTTTGGCGGCCGGTGTGCTCGCTCAATTGGCGCGCACGCAACCGGCCTGGCCCTGGCTCTACAAGCTGAGTCCTCGCCGCCGCTTCGGTTGCAGCGATGGAGCGGCGGAACTTGAGGAGCTGTATCACGACCACCAAAAGCACCTGGGCCTGGGACATCCCAGTCATCAGGTTGCGCCGGTTGCCCCGTACAACGTGCTGTTAGACCCGGCCTGGTTCATGACTGTCGTGCGGCGTCGCGAGCACTGGGCGGGCCTAAGCATCAATGCCCTGGGCTTTGCTGGCTGCCTGCTGGTCACGCCGCAATCAGATACGGACTGGCTGCAAGACCACGGCCCCTACGCCCTGTTGGAGGCGGTGGCTGAGCCCCGGACCCGTTTGCGTGGCCGCACGGATGCGCCGCAGCGCTGACCGCGGTTTGGCTGAAGGAGCCCTGAGTCTTCTCTGTGACCCCGATATCCCCAGGCCAGCTCGCGCCTCGATCGCTTCAGCAGCGCAATCAACGTGTGCTGAACCACCTCGAGCTTGTGCAACAGGTGTCGAAGCATTACGCCGCGCGGTGCCGTGAGCGATCGGATGACCTGCACCAAGTGGCGGTCCTGGGTTTGATCCGCGCTGCGGAGCGGTACGACTGCGCTACCAACGTGCCCTTTTCAGCCTTCGCCAGGCCTCACGTGCGCGGCGCCGTGTTGCACTATCTGCGGGATGTGGCCCCACTGATGCGGGTGTCGCGGCGACTGCAGGAGCGCAGACGCCAGGTGGAACAGATGCGCCAGCGGGCTGATTGGTGCCCTGAAGCGCCTCGAGCGGATGTGGATCTTCAACGGCAGATGGGCTTGAGCGATCGCCAATGGCAGGCACTCGAGCTGATGGCCCGGGAGGGTTGTGTGCATCTACTGCCTCCCGGGCAGCTCCTCGATGAGCAGCTGAGGATGGAGGACACAGAACGGGAGCAATCCTCGTCTGCCCTTTTGGAGAGCGGTGCTGAGGCATTGGCTGCATTGCGGCGGCTCAACCGGCGGCAGCGCGCTGTGGTGGAAGCTGTAGTCCTACAGGGCCAGAGCCTGCGCACAGTGGCAGAGCGGCAGGGGAGCAGTGCCGCCACCGTGCATCGGATCTTGCATCAGGCGTTGGCTGAGCTCAGGCGTCAGCTGAGTCGTGCATCTGCCTCTCCAGAGTGCTGATGGCGGCATTGATCGCTGCCAGCTGTCGCTCCAGGCCGTCACGCCAGAAGGTGAGCGTGTGCAGCTTGCGCTCCTGATGGCGACGCCGGCACTGCTGAGGTGTGGAGCTGTCACCGCAGCCAAAGAATGGCGGGAACATGAGAAAATGGTCACCAGTTGATGTTCTAGCGGTCGACAACGGCCGACCGCGGGAATGGTTCCAGATCAAGCCCAAGCCTCATCACTGGGGCCAGAAGCACCGTCTTTACTGATTTTTATGCCGAGAGAGCTAAAGGAAAACGAAACAGCCAGCAACCCCGTGTGGCTTTGATCGCAAGGTGAGAGCAGTGGGTCCTGGAGCAGCAATGAAAGGCTTGGTTGTGGCGTTGCTGGGCAGCGTGATCGTGGTGCCCGTCCCAGCGCAGGCCTACGTGGCGTTGATGGCTGGTCAGAGCGCCAGGCCGCTCAATGGCGCGTTCAACAACGTGCCTGTGCTGCATTCCAACCAGCCCGAGGAAGTACTGGGTCCCGGAATCCTGGTCGACACACGCCCTGGCTCAGGCATCGCAGCGGAAACGAACCAGCCGCTGGCCAACGCCACTTACACCTTCAACGGTGAGTTTGGGCTTCACGTTCACCACAAGTACGACCCCGCCGACCGCAGCCGCATCCGCGGGTCCAACGGCCGTCGGGGCGAACTCACCCTGGCCACAATCCTGATCAACCCTGGATCGAATCCCGTCCACATCCGCTTCAAGAAGGGAGCGGTGCGGAACAGCTTCGAAGCCCCTTATCTGGCCAACAACCTGATGGGTGTCAAACCCCTCGGCCCACGGCCTTGGAACACGGGCCCTGGTGATGCCACAGCGGTGCAGATGTTGCGCGGGCAACTGGATCGCCGCCTTGAGGATGAGATCACGATTCCCGCCCACAGCCGGATCGTGCTGTTCAGCACTGCTCTTCCAGCCCTTGGCATCGCGAATGGGCTGCTACGCGGTCGAAGCGACGGACCCTTTCAGATGGCTGTCGTGGCGGCACGTGAGCCGCGTAACGATGCCGATATCCTGGCTGTTCTCGACAGTCGCCGCCTCGCCCCTGGGCGGATCTACCTGAGCCGCATCCGTCAGATCCAGAACGGAACCGTCTTTTCCCGTGTGGCTGGTGTGGCCTTGGGCGACACTTACACGGCGAGCCTCAACCACGACCTGGGCCAAGGGGCCTTGCACGTGCCCCTCACGAGCACCAATCGCCACCATTTCGGCACACGCGATGTGCAAGTGAATCAGTTGGCCTCGCGCATGATTGATTCATCGCTCGACAACGTGGGCACCTACGGTGTTCGCTTCGATGTGCAGCTGAATCTGCAGGGCGCAGGCCCGCACCAGTTGGTGCTGAGTCATCCCACCCCCAATGGCAAGCATTTCACGGCCTTCCGTGGATCGATTGGGATCGAAACCGATGAGGGCTACCGGGAGGTGCATGTGGGCATGCGCTCCAGCCAGAGCTTGCCGATTGCTTCACTCAACCTCAAGCCCGGCCAGAGCAACCCGGTGAAGGTGAGCTTGGTTTATCCCGCCGATGCCACGCCGGGTCATCTCCTCAGCGTCGTGCCTGACCAGCAGATGGCCCAGTTGCGCCAGCGTGAGGATCTGCTGGCCGCTGCGGCCGCCCAAGCCAAGCAAGCCAAACCGGCTCCCGTCGTTCCCCCGGTGCAGGCACAACCGGCTGCCGCCGCCGCCGCCAAACCCACTGCCCCAAAACCTCTCGCTGCCAAGCCGGTCAGCAAGCCTCGTCCTGCCGCACCTGCCGTTACGGCCACACCTGGCTGGATGCACCCCTTGCCCACGGTTCCAGTGCTGCAGGGGATGCCTCCAGCGGTGATCACGCCAACGCGGATGAGCCAGAGCCTGATGGAGCGCTACCAACAGGCAGTGCAGGCACAGCAGCAGCTGATGAATTCCCTGATGGGCCGATAACCTCAAGGGGCATCAGCAGCCAGGCGTGGCGGATAGCGGTTCCGACAAACGGCGGATCACCCTGGAGCTCAGCGAAGACCTGCTGAGCTGGATCGATAGCCTCAAATCTCAGATGGGCTTTCGCAACCGCGGCCTGATCGTGGATCAGCTGTTGCGCGAGCTCCTGCCGCAACAGGATGATGCCGATTCAGATCCGATCGCCAACGAGTCTGAGACCGCCACAGCAGATGAGGGCAGTGCGTACGCGTCGCTCGATCTCGCCGCAGAGCGCTTCAGCCCAGACCCTGGAGAGCTCGACGAGACGCGGGCCATTGTTCTGATCGGTTCCACCCTTGTCTCGCTACAAGACCAGGACCGGGACTCGGATAAGACAGTTAAGACAGGGCTGGGTTCACCCGTGGCCGCTGGGGGGATTCAGCTGCCTGGTTTTGTGCGACGACAGGCCCGCGCGGTCAAGCGGAGCCTTGCTGAGCAGGCGACGCCAACGCCAGATGACCGCGGCTCCGACCTGGCCTTGATTGCTCCAGAAACGGTGAACGATGCCTTGCACCGTGCACAGGAGCATTGGCTAGAGGTTTACGGGCAGCCACCTGGCGACGCTGTCGACGATGCGGCGTTGAGCTGGCTCGCGCGCGACATCTGGCCGCAATCGGATCACAGTGATGCCCGGCCCTTCACCTGGGGACTAGCCCAACAAGTGCTGCTCTCCTTGGCACCGAGCTGGCCTGTGGGTGAACCCAGCCTCGCGCGCGTGATCACGGCCGCCGGAATTCTGGAAGACCCATTCAGCGGCAGCAGCCTGCCCGTCAGGGTGCCGACGTTGATCACCCGCTTTGTTCAGCGACAGCGCAGCCGCAACAAACGAACCACCTCATTTGAGGCCATCGACCAGTCGATGACGGTGCATGGAGCCTTGCGGCTCTTGCAACTACCCACGATCGCGGATCGCCCCTACACCCTTAAGGAAATCCGCGATGCCTATCGAGGGCAAGCGCAGAGCCAGCATCCAGATGCAGGTGGCTCAGCCGATGCCATGCGTCGCCTCAATGAGGCCTATCAATTCCTGAAGGAGCGCTACCGGCGAGCAGGCTAGATCATCGATCCAGACTGCGACTCGAGCTGGATCTAGAGATGCAACCCTTATGGGACTAGCGAGCCTCGCCTTGGCTCGTGATTTCTGGAGCCATGCCCTGCACGGCCACTGGCCATGGGCAAGCGAGCGCATGGTTTCACGTTCTCGCACGTCTCAACCTGGACTAGATCCCTGCCGCGAATCACGTCTCGGTGTAGATGACTGAGACAGGCTCTGTTCCGCTGTTGCCCGGCGCCACCGCCCGCTGTGTTCGATGCAACTGGTTTGAATCACAATTAAAAATTTCAGCAAAACTATCTGCTAGCGGGGCCAAATGCTTTAGGGGGCGGTCTCGCTGAATCTTGCAAGTCGCTGGATGAGCTGTTGCCCCTCTCGGCTTCCTCGTGCAGCAGCGTGGACCGGCGAATCCATGCAGCTGCGGCCAAGGGCAATGTCCAGATGAGTCTGGCGTTGTCCAGAGATTCTGGACTGCCCAGAAACTACCGGTGTACCTGACTTTTGTAGCGTGCGTACCTGCTGTAGACACAGGTACGCACGCTGGGTTCGATGACCTTCCTCGGTTCGGATCAGCAGATGCTGGAGGATGTCGACTGGCGCAGGACGTTCGTTGCGACATCGAATGGATGAGCGGCTTCACGGAAAACAGCATTGGATGATGCGGGGTGAGCGGCTACCTCAAGGAACGCAAAAGCTTTTTTGGTGGTCCCATTCTAGTCTAAGCGTAAGTCTAGGTATACGACGAAGACTGGAACAGCGAGACTCGCGCCAACCCGATTCTCCAGGTGCAGCTCGGCAGCAATGAGCTGTGCACCCTGTCTCAAACAATCGATGGTTCGCTGCATCCTGTTGTGCCGAGAGATGACCAACACGCGCTGATGATCAAGACCGGCATGTGCGACAAGATCACGCCTCCAACTACGGATATCTGCAGATATCCGTAGTTGGACACAGCCTGAGACCAAATCAGTGCATTAGGTAAGACGCTTAAGAACGCTGCTCACAAAAAAAGCCGGCACTCCTGTGCCGGCCTCGGATTGATGCGGATGCAATGAATGGATCAGCAGGGGGTCTGCATGCCCTGAATCAGAAAGTCGAAGTAGGGGGATGCCAGGGCTGCATCGTCGCTATTGAGCAGCACGAGGGAAGCCTGCTTCAGGCAGCGCATGGATTCCACCATGCCAGGCATGGGCACGCCGAGGCTGTTGTACATCTCGCGTGCGCCTTCCAGGCCGATTTTTTGGATCATCTCGGTGCTGCCGGCGAGCACGCCGTAGGTCACCAGGCGCAGGTACCAGCCGAAATCACGCAGGCACTGGGCGCGCTGCTTCTGACCGTAGGCATTGCCGCCGGGGGCGACGTATTCAGGCTTGCGGCTGAACAGCTGTTTGGCCGCTTCGTCAACGATCTTTTTCTCGTTGTCGGTGAGGGCCCTCACCACCGCCATGCGGCTAGCGCCGGTGGTGAGGAAATCCACCATCGAGCGAAGCTCACCGCCGGTGGGATAGCGGAGCTGATCGTCTGCCTGCAGGATCAGATCGCGTACGACGCTCATCGAAACCACCTGTTGCTCGTCGATCTTATCGAGACTGAAGCTCCAGCAGCCCTTGTGAGCTCAGGTGTTTACGCACCGATAGGGTCGATGCATCCACGGGCGCGTGCCATGGCCACCAAAACAGCACTGCGGCTTGGTCAAACCTTCGAAGTCACGATTTATGGCCTGGGCCATGACGGCCAAGGTGTCGGTCGCTTCGAGGAGTTGGTGGTGTTTGTGCCCGGCGCCCTGCCAGGGGAACGGGTGCTAGCCCGGCTGCGCCGCCAGGCCAAGCGGCATCTGGAAGCAGACCTGGTGGGCGTTGAAGATCCTGCCCCTGAGCGGCGTAAGCCGGCTTGCATCCTGGTGGAGCGTTGCGGGGGTTGCTCGCTCCAGCACTGCAGTGATCCGGCCCAGGCTGAGCTGAAAACAGATCTGGTGCGCCAGGCTTTGCAACGCCTCGCGCATCTGAACCTGGATGTGTTGCCGATCCTCCAGGCAGCGAGTCCGCTGGGATACCGCAATCGTGCCTTGATCCCGCTCGAGCGCAGCCCGGAAGGCCAATTGCGAGCCGGTTATTACCGCCGCGGCAGCCACAAGATCGTGAACATGAACCGCTGCCCGGTGCTCGATCCACGGATCGATGCTCTGATTCAACCGATCAAGGCCGATCTGGAGGCCACCCGCTGGCCAGTAGATGTGAATCTGAGCCAGGGCGGCGGCTTGCGCCACCTGGCACTACGGGTGGGCCACCACAGCGGCGAGGTGTTGATCACCTTGGTGAGCAGCCACAACAACCTGCCGGGGTTGGAAGCTCTGGCTCATCAGTGGCAACAACGCTGGCCGGAGGTGGTGGGCGTGAACCTCAACATCCAGCCGAAGGCCAACAATGTGGTGCTGGGCCCGGACACGTTTCAGGTGAGCGGACGCTCCTGGCTGCTGGAGAGCTTCGCCGGCCATGCGTTGCACATCGGCGCTGATACGTTTTTCCAAGTGAACACCGCCCAGGCGGAGCGGCTGGTTCCGCTGCTGGTGGCGTTTTTCTCGGAGCAACCCGATAGCCAGGTGCTCGAGGCCTATTGCGGTATTGGCACTTTTTCCTTGCCGCTCGCCGCTGCGGGCCTTGATGTCTTGGGCCTGGAGCTGCAACAGGCCTCAGTGGATCAAGCACGTGCCAATGCTGAGCGCAACGAGCTGCCCAAGGCGCGTTTTGAGCAAGCCGATGTACTGGCTTCCCTGGCGGTGCATTTGGCCTGGGCGGAATCCTTGCTGGTGGATCCGCCGCGCAAGGGCCTGGCACCGGAGGTGATGGACGCAATCCTGAAGGCGCCCCCTAAACGCATTGCCTACATCAGCTGCAATCCAGCCACGCTGGCGCGGGATCTGGGCCTACTGAGTGCGGCGGGATACCGGATCCGGCCAATCCAGCCGGTGGATTTCTTCCCGCAAACGAGCCACGTGGAATGCGTGGCCCTGCTGGAGCGCGACTGATCCGGCAGGCGGCCGCGCGACTCAGCCCCGCAGCTGGGCTCCGAACTGCTTCTCCAACGCCGCACGGATCTTCTCGTGGGCGCCATCCACTTCCGTGTCGGTGAGGGTGCGCTTGGCATCGCGGTAACGCAGGCGGAAGGCCTGGCTGCAGCTGCCTGCTGCCACCTGTTCACCCTCGTAGCGGTCGACCAGTTCAGCCTGCTCGAGCAGGGGCTTACCGGCCTTGCGGATCGCTTGCAGTAACTGACCGCTGGCGGTTGTCGCAGGCACCACCAGCGCCAGATCGCGTTCGGAGGCTGGCACCGTGGCGAAGGAGGCGAAGGCCGGCTGCCAGCGGTTGCGGCGGGTGGCAGCGCTGAGCAGTTGCGCCATCTCCAGTTGGAACAGGTAGGTGGCAGCGGGCAGGTCGTAGCGCTCAGCCAGTTCGGGATGCACCTGGCCGAACCAACCGCCCGGCCGCCCTTCCACCGCGAGCTGGGCGGCACGGCCGGGATGCAACAGCGGCTCATCGCTGAGGCGGCGATCCTCCACAGGCAACTTGAGACTGTCCAAGGGCTGTTGCAGCACACCGCGCGCCTGGAAGTAATCCAGCGCCTGTGGTTTCCCGCTGCTGCTCCACAGTTCAGCCTGGCGCGATCCGCAGATCACACCCGCTAGCTGCAGGCGCTGACCGCCATCAGCGGCCGTGGCATCAAACACGTTGCCCAGCTCGAACGCCCAGAAGCCACTGCGACCAGCCTGCAGATTGCGTTGTGCGGCCTGGAGCAGCTCATCCACCAGGCTGTCGCGCAGGTGGCTGTAATCGGCGAGCAGAGGGTTCGCCAGCGCCACGCGCCGCTGCGGATCCGCACCAGGGCGATCTGATTCGGCCGGGCCGAGCGAGAGGCTGCAGGTTTCCTGCAGGCCTGCATCCACGAGCATCCGGCGCAGCCGACGCTCGGCTTGCTGCGCGTCGCTCAGACCGCCGGGTTCGGTTGGATCGGGCAGATGACTGGCAAAGCGGTCGTAGCCCACCAGGCGCGCCACTTCTTCAATCAGATCCACTTCCCGCTGCAGATCCATGGCGCGTGAGGGAGGCACCTGAACCTGCCAGCCCTCGTCGTCTGGGCGGAGCTGGCAGCCCAGGGCGGTGAGGATCTGCTCGATCTCGGCGTTGGGCAGGTCTCCTTCCTCACCACTGGCATCCACCACCGGACCCAGCAGGTTGTGCAGGGCGTCGCTGCGGAGCTGCAGGGCTGGGCGTGGTGCTTCGCTGCGCTCATGCCCCCAGCGACCCTCCACCTGGGCACCGCAAAGGTCTTGCAGCAGTTGCACGGCCCGATCGGCTGCGTTGAGGGTCACCTCACGCGGAAGGCCCTTTTCAAAGCGGCTGCTGGCATCGGTGCGCAGACCCACGCTGCGGGCGCTACGGCGCACCGTTTGCGGGGCGAACATCGCCGCCTCGAGCCAGATGCTGGTGGTGGAGGAATCCACGCAGCTGTTGTCGCCACCGATCACGCCGGCCAGAGCCACAGGCTGGTCGGCGTAGCTCACCACCCAAGCTTCATCACTGAGGCTGTGCTCGCTGGCGTCAAGAGCCTTGAAGGCCTCTCCGCTGTGGCCGCTGCGCAGATCCAGGCGCGAGGGATCGGCCTGGCCTCCACTGAGAGCCGCCAACTTGGCGGCATCAAACGCATGCAATGGCTGGCCAAACTCCAGCATCACCAGATTGGTGATGTCCACCACGTTGTTGATGGGCCGTAGGCCCGCGCGCTCCAAGCGGCTTTGCAACCACTGGGGTGAGGGGCCCACCTGGAGGTTGTTGAGCGCCGTAACGCTGAACAACCCGCCGGCTTCGATGCGTTCCTGCACCGATGCGCTGACCGGCAGTGGTTGCACTGGAATGGCCGGAGCCGCAGCGGGAAGGTTTAGGGCCGCTCCGCTGAGGGCGGCCACCTCACGGGCGATGCCCTGCATCGACAGGCCATCGGGTCGGTTGGCGGTGATCGCCAGCTCGAGCACTTGATCGTCGAGCCCAAACATCGGGCCAACGGGAGTGCCCAAGGCGGGCACGCTGGCGAGGGCCTCATCGAGGATCACGATCCCATCGGAGCTGTCGGCTAGACCCAGCTCGGAGAGGGAGCAGATCATGCCGCTGCTGGCCACGCCACGCAGCTCAGCAGGTTTGATCGTGAGATCAACCGCCGGCAGGTACGACCCCACCGTGGCGACGGCCACATGAATGCCAGCGCGCACATTCTTGGCACCACAGACAATCTGCAGCGGTTCATCGGCGCCGATCGCCACCGTGCAAACGCTCAACTTGTCGGCGTTGGGATGCGGTTCACGGCTTTGCACATGGCCCACCACCACACCAGCGGCTCGGGCGGCGAGATCCTCGATCTCCTCCACTTCAAAGCCAGCCACCGATAACCGTTCGGCGAGCTCCTCAACCGGCAACGTGCAGGCCACCAGCTCCTGCAGCCATTGGAGCGAGACCCGCATGTCAAGACGTCCGTAATCGGCCGACTCTAAGGACAGGGCCTGAGGGGAGAGGTCAGGCGACAAGCTATGGTTGATCGCTGTCCAACCCGCATCGCCAAAGCGAGGCAACGTCCTTTATGGCTAAGAACAAGGGCGTCCGGATCGTGATCACTCTCGAGTGCACCGAATGCCGGTCCAACCCCGCCAAGCGGTCTCCTGGTGTGTCCCGTTACACCACCCAGAAGAACCGCCGCAACACCACTGAACGGATCGAACTGAAGAAGTTTTGCCCGCACTGCAACGCGTCGACGGTCCACAAAGAGATCAAGTGATCTCGGCTGTGACGCCATCTCCTGCTGTGTAGTCAGCGCCTTCTGCTTTTCTCTTCCCCCGTTCTCTCATGGCTAGCTCCTTCTTCAAGAAGCGTCTGTCGCCGATCAAGCCCGGTGATCCGATCGACTACAAGGATGTCGATCTGCTCAAGAAATTCATCACCGAGCGCGGCAAGATCCTTCCCCGTCGTCTCACCGGCCTCACTGCCAAGCAGCAGCGCGACCTCACCAATGCGGTGAAGCGTGCCCGCATCGTGGCTCTGCTGCCCTTCGTTAACCCCGAGGGCTGATCCCCTGGCTTCCGCGGTGTTCCATCCCGGCGACCTAGTCGGTGTTCAGGAATCCCGCGGAGCGCAGCTTGCGGTGGTTGAAGCCGTGCAGGGCAGCAAAGTGCGCTTGCGCATTGGCTTCGACGCCAAATCATCCGTTGTGCCTCAGCGTCAGCTGGAGCTCATTTGCCCCCTGCCCTCCGGTACCGATGCACCGCAGCGGTTGGGGGCTTCGCCTTGGGCGCTCAAGCCCGAAGACCTGAACGACGCAGGTCTCACAAGGCGCAGCTGGGGCGCAACCTGGCTCCTGCTTCTTGAATCAACCGAGACGCTTGAGATTCGAGATTTTGCTGATCTGGCGTGTGGCGGCACCGAGCCAGCCCAATTGGCGAGCTGCTGGTTGAAGCTTGTTGGGCCTCAGCAGTGGTTTCGGTTCAAGCAGGGTCAGATCCAGGCCCGCAGCGCCGCAGAGCTGAAACCGCTGCGCCGCGATCGGCGTCTCAAACAGCTGCAAGAGCAACGTCAACAGCAGTGGCAGCAGTTGCTCCGCGCTCGGCAGCCCGTGAGTTTCGATCGTTTGCCACCCGAGCAGCAGCAGCGGCTCGAGGCCCTGAAGCAACTGGCGGCCGGTGCCTTGGAGCTCGATCAACTTGAACCGGAGCTGCGCCAGAGCCTCACCGCTCTCCATCTCGCTCAGGACCGCGGCGATCTCCGACATCTCTTGGTGGATCTCGGTCAATGGGATCGCCACCACTTGGTGTCGATGGCCGACACCACTTGGAGCCTCGGTTTCAGTGCAGAGCTCGAGGCCGAGGCCGAACGGGTGCTCGCTTTACAGGATCAAGAGCTTCCGGGCGACTCTGGCCGCCTTGATCTCACGGGCCAGCGCTGCGTCACGGTTGACGATGACGACACCCGCGACATCGACGATGGCCTGGCCCTAGAGCGCCGGCCAGACGGCAGCCTGAGGTTGTGGATTCATGTGGCCGATCCAGGTCGTTTGGTGCCCGTGGATTCGCCGCTCGATCTGGAGGCGCGCCGCCGCGGCAGCAGCCTGTATCTGGCCAGCGGAAACCTACCAATGTTTCCGCTGGCCCTCACCACAGGCCCCTTCAGCCTGAGGGCCGGTATCCGCAGTGCCGCCTGGAGCACCTGGGTGGATCTCGATGCGGAGGGCGACATCGCGGCCTACGGCATCGTGCGCAGCTGGGTGAAGCCCACCTACCGGTTGAGCTACAGCGATGCCGATGACTTGATCGATCTGGCGCCGCCGCAAGAGCGCGATCTTGCCGATCTCGATCAGCTGCTGAATCGCCGTCGCCAATGGCGAGTCCGCCAGGGAGCGCTGCTGATGGATCTCCCGGAAGGGCGCATCCGCAGCAAAGGTGGCGAGCCCGTGCTCGAGGTCAGCGAGCCCAGCCCATCCCGCGCCATGGTGGCTGAGGCGATGATCCTGGCTGGTGCGATCGCAGCGCGGTTCGGCGTTGAGCATGGCCTAGCGCTGCCCTTCCGCAGCCAGTTGCCGGCCGAGCTGCCACCGAAAGCAGAGCTCGACGCGCTGCCCGATGGTGCCGTGCGCTTTGCGGCGATCAAGCGCTGCCTCAGCCGCGGGTTGATGGGAACCCAGGCTTCACCCCACTTCAGCCTCGGGCTTCCTGCTTACGCCCAGGCCACCTCGCCAATCCGGCGCTACGGCGATCTGGTGGTGCAGCGCCAGATTCTGGCTCAGCTCAGTGGCGACACTCCCATGGGCGAAGACGCATTACAGGATCTGCTCAACAGCTTTGATGGAGCAGTGCGCGAGGGCATCGGCATCTCCCGCGAAGACCAGCGCCACTGGCAGCAGGTGTGGTTTGAAGCCCACAAAAGCAGCCAATGGCGTGCTGACTTCCTGCGCTGGCTTCGTCCCCAAGACCGGCTCGGCCTGGTGCGGATCGATGATCTGGCCATGGACCTGGCGGCTGAATGCCCGCAGAACGCCCAGCCAGGAGAGGCGTTGCTGCTGCGTGTTCAACAGGTGGACTCACTACGGGATCAGCTCAAGCTTGTGGCCTCAGCCAGCTGATCGCTCAACAGCACGCTGTTTGCCATCAGGTGTAAGAGCTCTTGTGGCCCAGCAATGAATGGTTGCGTGGTTGGCAAATCAGAACTTCTGGGGCAGCATGACGTTAAGACTGCATCTCTACCGATGACATCAGAACAGGATCAAGGCCTGATGAGAGAAGCCATTCGATTGATGCGCGAGGCGGGTGTTGTCAACAAAACAGGCGGTCCATTCGGAGCCGTGATTGCGAAGAATGGCAAGGTTATCGCTTCTGCTGGCAATAGCGTTGTGCGCGATCTTGACCCTAGTGCTCATGCGGAGGTGAATGCTATCCGTGCAGCTTGCAAAGCGCTTGGCACCTGGGATCTGAGTGGCTGTGTGATGTATACCAGCTGCGAATGCTGTCCGATGTGCTACGCCACTGCTTATTGGGCGGGCATTCGCAAGGTGTTTTATGCAGCAGCATGGTCAGATTATTCTGATCTGTTTTCTGATCAGGCAATTAACGAAGACATGCAGAAATCCAAAGATCAACGCGAGATTCATTTGACGCAGATACTCCAGGCTGAAGCCACTGCGGTTTGGAAAGAATTCCGCCTATTACCCGATGGAGCTCGCTACTAAATCTGCCTAAGGAGCTCTTGCGACGATGACTGATCAGCCGGCAGGTGATGAGGAGTTTGTTTACACCTTTCATAACGACCTACCTGCAGGCCAGGTGGAAGGCTTTAGACAACTCCAAGTTGATTTAGACCAAGCCGCTCAACATTTTGATGGGTATCTTGGTCAAGAGCTCTTGTATGAACCACACCAAGCTGATGAGCTCACGCACTGCACCGCAAGAATTCGCTTCACGAGCCTGGAGCGTTGTCTTGCCTGGCTAGACAGCAGTGAGCGGCGTCGCTTGCTGGTAGACGCGGAAACTTCCATCGGGTACCGGTACAGCTCCATGGTGGAGCCCCAATCATTTGACCAATGGATTGCTGTTAGGAGCGGCCAGCACACCCCCACCTGGAAGGTGAACCTTCTGGTATGGCTCGCGTTATACCCATCAGTAATGATTCTGATTTTGGCTGGTCAAACCACGCTTGGGCGATTGCCTTTACCGCTCAATATGTTGATCAGCAATGCGATCACTGTGGCTGTTACAGGTTGGTGGCTCGTGCCCTGGTTGAGCCGCGTCTACAAGGGTTGGTTGTCGAATCGATCGCAACGATGGAATTGGATTCATGGCACGACCATTGTTGGTTTTCTAATGCTGTTTCTTCTCGCATTTAGTACTATCCACCTGAAATAGCCAATCAACTTGTGGTCGGTCCACTGGATGCTTTATCGATCTGGTCATTTTCTAGAATGCGACCTGTCGATACAGGTTCGGTGACAGGGCTCTGAAGGTTTGATTCTTCGGTTGCGCCGCTTCAAAGAAACTGGATTGACCAGTTATCCTAGTACCCGCCGCTAACCAGCATGTTTAAACAGGGGAATGAGTGGGGACTGTTGGGCTTCCAGCCGATGGCGCGTTGCAGATGAGCTGGTATGGATTGGGAATTGGAGAACTCAATCGCCTGGTAGATTAACAATGATCGCAGATGCTGTGCAGGTATTATTGGTGATGGCGGTTCTTGATCGTGAGCAGGCGATTGGATTCGAATTCACATCGATCTGGGTGTAGGTCTGCAAGAGAATACCTCGCTCTGAAATAGCACGTTTCACCAGCCCTGCGTTCACACCGGTGTACTCAACGCCAACGCTGTTGTGAGGGCGCCCCGCTAAACATACACAGCTTCGGAATGTTCAATGAACATGGTGGGTTCGGTGATGCCTCAGTCCCAGCGGGACTGGCGAAACCGTCTCTCGCGGGGGCTTAATTCAGCATTGTTGAATTCCGTGGCGGATGGATCGCGGGAGAGACGATCACGGCAGTCTCCTTTGGGATGACTGGTCTCACTGCGGCAAATCCCTTCTCTGCAATCCAAGCGAGCACGAACAGTGCATCAGCGAGCTCAGCGCTTGGGGCCTCTATCTACTGCTCAAACAATGACTCTGCAACGTTTGTCCGCAACTCGACAGCAGTGGCATCACAGCTTTTGACCACCGGCTGGTCACCCGCACATAGCAGCGCAGTGACTGCCGCGATCACTGCAGAGTATCGCTCAGGCTCTGTTGAAGAGTTGCTCTAACAACAGCATCAGAGTGGATTTGGCTTGGGTACAGATTAAGACTGAAGGCTTTCGTCGTGAACTTTTTGATGCTGATGAGCTCATGCTTCAAGTGTTACACAGATTGCTTTATCGAAATCGCTGCATCTCCAACCCACAATCATGGTCTTTCGACTCAGTGAGTGGCTTATTACAACTCGTCATCCTCTTTTAGCCTACGTAGGCTGGCCTGGCTAGGCATGAAGGAGTGGTCTCTCTTTTTGGATCTGTGATGCCGTCTAAAGTCTGGAACCCCGGTGAATTGGGGTACGAGCGCGTGCTCCACGATCTGTTCAATGGTGATGCTGCTGCCATGGAGCCATCCCGCATCATCCAGCCGCGCAATGAAGAAGACGTGGCCTCGGCGGTGGAGCGTGCCCGATCGGAAGGTTTGCAGCTCAGGGTGCGCAGCGGTGGTCACAGCCGTTTCTGCAGCGGGGATGGTGTACTGATGCTCGATCTTGCTGCTCACTTCCGGGCTGTTTCGCTTCACGCTGACCTGGTCACCATTCAAGGTGGTACGAGCATGGGAGAGGTGCTGCGCTGCCTTGCCCCCTACGGTCGAATGATTCCGGTGGGCACTCACGACTCTCCAGGATTCGGGTTGTTGACCATGGGTGGTCTCGGTCATCTCTGCCGGAGCTTTGGCCTCACGCTGGACAACATCGTGGCCCTGCGAGGTGTCGATGGCACCGGGCAGCAATTTTGCCTGAATGAGACTGATCAGCAGTCTGCAGCGTGGCGTTATCTGCGCGGTGCGGCGCCCTTTCTGGCGGTTGTCACTGAGGTGACCTTGCGAACCCATCCTCGCAACCCATTACGGGTGAATCGACAGCTCTTGTCCCTGGTGGACCTACCCCAGGCGTTAACGGATGCAGAGACAATGCCACGTCATATCTCCTGTTCGTTTGTGTTGGGGGTACAACCAGATCAGGTTCAACCTGTTGTGATGCGTTACGAGGTGATGGAACATCAGCACTGGCAACAGCAGGCACAGCTTAGTCAACTTGAGGCACTCGAATGGCAAGACCAGGTTGCAGGTCTTGAGGATTTGCCGGGCTTCTCTATCCCATACGGCAATGGAACCCTCCCGCCGGAGATTCCACCGGATCCCGACCGGCATCGCAGACTGCGTTCGTGGATCTACACCGTCAGCATTTCACCAGGCCAGATTTCCGTTCTTGCCCCGTTGCTGCAAAGCGCTATTTGCAAAGCACCCAATCCGCTCTGTCGCATCGATTTGCAGCACAGCGGCGGCGCAGTGAGGCAGCCCCTTATGGGACGCAACGCCTACCGAGGCCGGGAGGCGGAATGGTCAATTGTGGTGTCGAGCTTCTGGGCTGCAGGTGATGGATCTGCAGAGCGGGCATCCCGCATCTGGGCGGATGGTGTGTTTGATGCACTTGAGGCCATCGCCTGTCACGTCTACTTGGTGGAACGCCATCCTGGAACCTGTCGCTACAGCCGCGAATTGGAACTTGCTTATGGCTCTGATCTCAGTGCAATACGGGAGCTCAAGAGGCAGTGGGATCCGGATTCAATCTTGCCGTCTTTGTAGATAGACCGCTGCAACAGGGTGCGCATCAATATCACTCACAAAGACTTCTCGGCAGCGAATGCGAGCAACATACACGTGATCGAGACCTACCAATAGTTTCGTTGCAGACTGTCGTCGAACTCCATGAGATCGCTGTCGCTGCGCCAGTGGCTGTCTTATTCATTGAACTCTTGTAAGACAGAGGTTACACGTAGCCATGGGCCCCACGGGTTCGTGAAAGCAGTCAGGCGAGCAGTTGTTGGGCGTGTCACTCCAGATAGCCAGTTCTGAACGCACGGCTCTAATGTCACCAGTGGCCAGCGCTCATCCTTCCCGCACAGAACTGAGTACTTACCCGTTCCATCGGGTACAACGACACCGTCAATCATGCGTTCTCGAGATGGACTATGGTGCCGTTTCGACAGAGTCCAATCTGGCGACACTGAAGCTGGTGCTCTGAGGTCAGCGGCGAGGGTGTCCTGTATCAATCTGGGTTCAAGATTGCCGGGTTGCTGCTCCACACGAACCGCTAGTGCGGCCGCAGCGCCCGCCGCCTGCCCGACGTTCAAGATCAGTGGCTGTAGGCGTGTGGCCCCGTTGGCCATATGGCTCGTACTAAATGCTTTATCTGCAGCTAACAGGTTGTCGACCGATTCACTGACCAAGCAGCCGTAGGGAATGCAGAAGGGTGTGCCCGTCCATCGCCCACCCCAACGGCAGCTTTTCGGCGCCAGTGGCCAATCAGGACCTGGGTAGTGGTGGTCATTGGCGTAGTTGCCAAAGGCGATTGACTGCAACTCGCCGGTTTCGTTCATTGGCAAGGGCGCTGAAGAGACACCCTCTGTTTGCGGCAGCAGATCCTGTTCAATCACCATTTGTTTACCGATCATCCGGCGGCCCTCACGCCAATAGGGCATGGCGGCCAGCCAGGGGGCCGGGCTGCCTGATTCGGTAGGGAAAGCATTCCCCAGCTGCAGCCAACCTCCACTCACGTCTTCTAAGGCTTTTGCGAAGTCCAGGCTGTGAGCCTGCATCTGGTGGAAAAGTTCTTCTTCCTTTGTGGAATCGTTGCTGAACGCCCGATTCAACCCCCAATGCCAGTCATTGCCATGGAGTGGCCAATTCAGCATCACTAGGCCACCTGGCAAGCGCCCATAGGTGATGGTGCGCTCAAGCCCAAAGGCTTCGCAGGCCTGTTCAAATGGCGCTGGTAAGGAAGGCTTGCCGTTGGGGTTGATGCCAAGCGTTGGATCAGGTTCGAGCCGATCGCTTCGCAACTGCCCCATCACCACCCAGGTCGGCGATTGAACGGGGTGCTCCTTGAAAAAAGGGTCTGAACCGATCCGCGCGGCGCTGGGGGCACTCGGTTCGCCCCATTGCTCCTGCGGTTCCCAACCGAGGCGAAATGGGGCTTCCGCCAGTGGCAGTAAATCGCCGCGATCGCTGCCATCGATCGCCACCTTGCAGCGCACACGCCGGTGTTCACCGCCAACGTCCACCTGCACCGAGCTGATGAGCGATCCTTCGCGCTCCACCTCCAGCAACTGGCAGCCCGGCCACCAGAGCAGTTTTGGCTCTCCCGCCACCCAGTCCTGCAGGATCTGCTCCGCCGTAGTGGGCCGGTAGCCGAAACAGCTCACCCAGTTGTGATCGAGCCCCTCTGGCTCACGCCGCTCCAGCTCACGCAAAAAGGCGCCCCAGAGGCCCGTTTGCCAGGGGGTGAGCTCGTTGCCATCAGGGCAACACACGCCTGCGGCGCTCACCATCCCGCCGAGCCAGCTGCCCGGGGTGAGCAGCAGGGTGCTCACACCACCACGGGCTGCCTGAATCGCGGCGGCGACGCCGCCAGTGCCCCCTCCCCAAACCAGCACGTCCACCGCGTCGATGGCCTGGGTCATGAAACGGGTCTTGGAATCAGCAAGAGCCTCGCAGGAAACAGGCGCTGTCGGGCCTGGCTCCACTCCGTAGGATCCGCCCGATGACTTACACCCTCACCACCCCCCTCTACTACGTCAACGACAAGCCTCATTTGGGCAGCGCCTACACGACGCTGGCTTGTGATGCGCTGGCGCGGTTTCAGCGGCTGAAGGGGGAGCGGGTGGTGTTCATCACCGGCTGCGACGAGCACGGCCAGAAGATCCAGCGCACCGCGGAGGCGGCCGGCCTCAGCCCCCAGGCCCACTGCGATGGCGTGAGCGCCCAGTACCGCGAGCTCTGGGACCGCTGGCAGATCAGCAACAACCGCCTGATCCGCACCACCGATCCACGCCACCAGCGGATCGTGGAACAGTTTTTTGCGCGTGTGGAGGCCAACGGCGACATCGTGGAGGGCCGCCAGCAGGGCTGGTATTGCGTGGCCTGCGAGGAGTTCAAAGACGACCCCCACGAGGCCCAGGATCCTGAATGCTCCATCCATCGCCGGCCGCTGGAGTGGCGTGATGAGCTGAATCTGTTCTTCCGGCTCTCGCGTTATCAAGAGCAGATCGAGGCGTTGATCGCCCAGCCGGGCTTCATCCAACCCGCCAGCCGCCGCAACGAAGTGGAAAACTTCGTGAAACAGGGTCTGCGCGATTTCTCGATCTCGCGCGTGAACCTGCCCTGGGGCATTCCGGTGCCCGGCCACGAAGGCCACACCTTTTATGTGTGGTTCGACGCCCTGCTCGGCTACATCACGGCTCTACTTGAGGAGGGTGATGCCGCCGACCTTGCCACCGCCATCAGCCGTGGTTGGCCGGCTTCGGTGCATGTGATCGGCAAAGACATCCTGCGCTTCCACGCCGTGTATTGGCCGGCGATGTTGCTCTCGGCGGGGCTTGAGCTCCCGGCGAAGGTGTTTGGCCATGGCTTCCTTACCCGCGAGGGCCAAAAGATGGGCAAGTCATTGGGCAACGTGCTCGATCCGGCGGAACTGCTCGAGCGTTGCGGCCGCGATGCGGTGCGTTGGTATCTCCTACGGGATATTCCCTTCGGGGATGACGGCGATTTTCAGCAGCAGCGCTTCAGCGATCTGGTGAACAACGATCTCGCCAACACCATCGGCAACATGCTAAATCGCACCAGCTCGATGGCGCGCCGCTGGTTTGACGCGTGTGTCCCTCCGGCCACCACCGCCACTGGCAACGACCATCCGCTGGCCCTTGCAGCTGCGGCAGCACGCCAGACCGTGCTGACCTCACTCGAGCAGCTTGATTTCCGCAGCGCCGCTGAGGCTTCCCTGCAGCTGGCGATCGCGGCGAATGGCTTTCTCAATGAACAGGCTCCCTGGAGCCGAATGAAACAGGAGGGCACACAGGCGCAGGTCGGCAACGACCTCTATGCCGTGCTCGAAGCCGCCCGAATCACCGCCCTGCTGATGGCGCCGTTGTTGCCCGACCTCAGCGAGAGGATGCTGGTGCAACTGGGCCAGAGCGTTCCGGATTGCGGCGCGCATGCCCAGCCCGATGGATCCTGGCTTGAACGGCTGGAGTGGGGGGTGCTGCAGAGTGGTGCCCCTCTACCTGAACCATCGCCAGTGATGGCACGCCTTGAACTGAGCGAGCCCCTGTGAGCCAATTGCTGTGAAACGTCTCACCGCGGTTGCTGTGGCCTTGTTGGTCAGTGGTTGCGTCAGCAGCAAGCCGAAGGTGCCAGCGCCTGCGGAGCCGTTTGTGTTCAAGTCGCTCGATCTCGAGCAGCAGGATGCCAGGGGGCGGCCCGCCTGGGATTTGCGCAGCCCGGAGGCCCGTTACGACATCACCCGCCAGGTGGCCCAAGCCCGCAGCCCTCGCGGCACTGTTTATAAACGCGGCAAGGCCAACATCACCATCAGTGCGCGCAGCGCCACCGTGATCGGTGATGGCCAGGCCATCCAGCTGGAAAGTGATGTGGTGATCACGTTGCTGGGTAAAGACCCGGTACGCATCACCGGAGAGCAAGCCCGTTGGATTCCATCAAAGTCGTTGATGCTGATCGATCGCAAGCCCGCAGCTCTTGATCGTCGATCCCGCATCACGGCTCAGCTGGCCACCTATTACCTCGATCGTGATTTGATCGAATTGCGGGGTTCGCCGGTGCTTGAGCAATGGGAACAGAAGCCGAAAACCTCAACCGCCAAGCCCGCGCCCTTACGCGTTCAGACCGCCCTGGTGGATTGGAGGCCTGAACAAGGCGATCTCAAAGCTCCCCAGCGCGTTCGCGGCTTGCGCCGCGATCAAGACAGCCAGCTCAATCTCACGGCCTCGGCGTTGCGTGGCAATCTGCGCGAGGGCTATGTGGACTTGATTGCGCCTGTGCAAGTGCGTGATCCCAAACGAAAGGGATGGCTAAACGCACAGCAAACCCGTTGGTTGATCAACGATCAACAGCTCAGCAGCGATCAACCCTTCCAAGGTGCCTTCAACAAACTGAGGGGCGAGGGGCAGCGCTTCAAGGTGAACCTGGCCAACAGCACGGTGTTCATTCCCGAGGGTTGTCGCCTACGTCAGCCCGGTGAGGTGCTTGTTGCACAACGCTGCCAGTGGAATTGGCCCAGCGGTCGCTTCCAGGCCCAGGGTGATGTGGAACTACGCCGCGACACCTATCAACAGATCACCCGCTCAAGCCAACTGAGAGGCAGCATTGGCAACGACGGAACTGCGGTCTTCAGTTCACCCGGTGCTCGGGTGAATTCGCAGGTCACGCTTCCGCCACCCCAGAAGGGTTCGAAACAGCAGACGCGTTCAGCTCCTGCAGTGAGCTTCTGAGCTTCAGGCTCCACCCCTCCAGCCACGCTTCATCACTACGGCTGAAGCAACGCGGCGACCATCCCGCCAGCAGCAGCACCCCATCGTGGCCAAGCGGTTGGACGATCAGAGCAGGAATTCCTTCTGGCAGGCCCTGGAATTCATCCCGGCCTGGGTAGAGCTTGAGGTTCACCAGGCCAATCGCCTTACCGGTGTCCCAGGCCCGCCTTGTGATCGAACCGGGCTGAAAACCGCCGTGGCCCAGCACACCCCGCTGCAACAGGCAGCGTCCCTGCCAATGCAGCAACACGGTGGCGGCGGGCGTGGCGGTGAGCAACATCTGGCTGCCCCACGCCAACTCCTGCCGCAGCGCCTCCGGCAAATCTTCAGCCAGCTGAAGCCCCTGCTCACCCTCGAGCTCCACCCGCTCGGGTGCCACGGGCATGGCCCGCGTCCAGAGGATCGCCACCAACATCAAGCCCACCGCCAGGAAACTGGCCAGCACGCCGGCCCGCTCCAAAGCCGGCGTCAGTGCCGTTGCCGTGAGTTGATTCGCCACGCACAAGACAAGGCCGGCCACACCGGCACTGAGGCAGAGGCGGGCGGCAAGGCCCATCGAACGGGGATGCACAGATGGCAGAACCCTCTCACAATGTGGCGGTTGCCACGCGTTGTGCCCCGGCCATGGCTGTTACCGCCCCAAGCACCATCGCCGATGCGGCCGAAGCCTTTGCAGCCATCGCGCTGGCAGCCGTTGCCTGCGACGGCGAACTGGCCAGCTCCGAGGCCCGCAGCTTGCGCCAGCACTTGGAATTCCGCCATCCCTACCGGGAACTCGGTGATGCCGCCATGGCTGCCCTACTCGACAAGCTTCTGTTGTTGCAGCGCCAACAGGGCTGGCAAGGGCTTGTGCAACTGGCCGCTCCCCATCTGCAAGCCGACACAGCCGAAACGGCACTGGCAGTGGCGGCTTCCCTCACCCAGGCCGATCATGTGGAATCGACTGCGGAGCTCACCTTCCTGCAGACGCTCAGCTCCGCTCTGGCGATCGAACCTGATCGCGCCAGGGTGATTCTTGAGGTGATAGCCATCCTGAACCGCGACAGCCTGGCCCACTAACGGCAGACTGTGGCGATCCGTTCGACTGGATTCGTGGGGCACGTGTTTCGAGCTCGTCTTTGGGCTGCACTGATCAGTGCAGTGCTGCTGATCCCCGGCTTGGTGATGCCCGGCGCCGCCTGGGCCACCGGCGCTGCCGATTTTCCGATGGCTCCGCCAGCCAGCCACGTGATCGATCAGGCCGACCTGCTCAGCCGCGCTGCTGACGGCGAGTTGGATCGCCGCCTGCAGGACTTCGGTGGCGACCGCATCGATGCCCGGTTAATCACTCTGCGGCGCCTTGATTACGGCCTGAGCCTCGACGCCCTCGGTGATCAGCTGGTGCAGCGCTGGGGTGACCAGACGGGAAGCACCAGCCAGCTGCTGCTGTTGATCGAATCCCAGAACAACAGCGCCGCCGTGGTGGCCTCATCGGATTTGAGAGGGCAACTTCCCAGCGAGCTGCTCTCCAGCACGGCGATCAGCACCATGGGTTTGCCACTCCGGGAAGGAGCCCGCTACCGCCAAGCCAGTCTCGATGCGCTCGATCGTCTGGGTGTTGTGCTCGATGGAGGTGAAGATCCAGGGCCGCCCCAGCTGATGGAGCGCCTTCCGATCGAAACCAATATCCCCACCCGTGAGGAAACCCAATCCAGCAACGCGCTGTTGTGGGTTGTGGTGCTGCTTGTGGCCGGCACACTGGTGCCAATGATCACTTGGTGGGTCTTCTCCCGCTGAACCAGCCATGGGGTTGACCGACTGGATGGGCGCCTTTGACCGCGCCAGCAACAGCGATCTGAGCCTGAATCTGGAGCGTGCTTATGAGGCGGCGCTGCTGATTCAGAGCCTTGAGCTGGAGTATTACAACGACCGGCCTGTGCGACCTGAGCTTCAGCTCAGTATTCCAAAGCAGGCCCAGGCGCAGATGTTGCGCCGCTTCAGGGCTGCGCTGCAGGTGTGCCAGGAGGTGATCCCCACCCTGCAGAGCCACCGCAACGAGCTGGACAGCCAGGAGCTGCGCCAGCTCCAGTTGATCCTCTCAGTGGCGGCTCGCTACGAACGCCGCAACGGTGCACCCACCCTCTCACGCACCCCCAATCTGCTCCCACGCAGCTTGCTGGGTGTCTTTGATGGCGTTCGTCGCCAGCTGGATCCCCAAGCTGAAACGGCCGTGTTGGAGGGCTTCCGCCGCCGGCGGAGCTCCACGCTTGTATCGCTGCGGATTTTTCTGCTGTTGATCCTGGTGCCCTTGATCGTGCAGCAGACCTCCCGCACCCTTGTGTTCTCACCGCTGCTGGATCGTTTCGCACCCGATCTTCCCTTCCTCAGCTACTCCAAGCCTCACCTGCAAGAAAAGGCTGTGAACAAGCTGCGCATCTACCAACAGGAGCTCCAGTTCGAGGCCCTGCTGGAAGGGAAAGCGCCTCCATCTCCTGAAGAGTTGCAAACGGCGCTGATGGCGCGTGCCAATCAACTTAAGCAAGACGCTGATGATGAAGGCCTTGAGGCCACCAAGAACGTGCTGGCCGATCTCGCAGCATTGGTGGGGTTCAGCCTGGTGTGCGTGTTCGGCCGGCGTGATCTGCAGGTGCTGCGCGGCTTTCTCGATGAGGCGGTGTATGGCCTGAGCGATAGCGCCAAAGCCTTCGCCATCATCTTGTTCACCGACATCTTCGTGGGATTCCACAGCCCGGAGGGATGGACCGTGCTGCTCGATGGCATTGCCAACCACCTCGGTTTCCCAGCCGAAGAGAATTTCATTCTTCTCTTTATTGCCACCTTCCCAGTGGTGCTGGCCACGATTTTCAAATACTGGATCTTCCGTTACCTCAACCGCGTCTCTCCTTCTGCTGTGGCGACGTTGCGGGGCATGGATGGTGGATGAGCACCTACCGAATCGTGGGCTCATCCTCGTCAGCGGGCCGAGCCGCGGGGGCAAAAGCGGCTGGGCCGAACATCTCGCCAGCTTGTGGACTGGACCCGTGCGCTATCTGGCCACGGGGCCATCAGCTGGATCGGATCCCAGCTGGAATGACCGCCTGACTCTCCACCGTGAGCGTCGACCCGGCCACTGGAGCGTGATCGAAGTCGGTTCGCAGCTGGTGGATCAGCTCGAGCAGCTGAAAGGCGAATCGACCTCTGAGGTCGCCCCTTTGCTCTTGGTGGATTCACTCGGAACCTGGCTGGCGTGGCATCTGGATGACACCAACGCCCGCTGGCTCGAGCGTTGCGATCAGCTGCGTGGGGCTCTCCTTGCCCAGCCAGGTCCGGTGGTGATGGTGGTGGAAGAAACCGGCTGGGGAGTGGTGCCGGCCACTGCGGTAGGCGGCGCATTCCGCGACCGTCTAGGGGCGCTGCAGCAGCTGCTGATGCAGCACTGCCACTCGGCTTGGCTAGTGATCGGGGGGCGTGCCCTCAACTTGATGGAGCTGTCTTATCCCGTGCCGTCACGCTGATGCCCCGCTTGGTGCTGTTCCAGCCAGAGATTCCGCCCAACACAGGCAATGTGGCGCGCAGCTGCGCCGCCACATGCACGGAGCTGCACCTGATCGAGCCGCTTGGGTTTGAGATCAGTGACCGCACCCTCAAGCGCGCCGGTCTCGACTATTGGCCCTGGGTGGATTTGCACCGCCACTCAGACTGGAGCGCCTTCAGGCAGGAGCAACAAGCCAGGGGTGGTCGGCTTCTGGCTCTGAGCCGGCATGGCAGCCGCCCTTACACCGAGATCCACTACCGGGCGGACGATTGGCTGTTGTTCGGCCGCGAAACCAGCGGTTTGCCACCGGAGGTGGTCGCCGATGCCGATGGCTGCCTCGCCATTCCGATGCCGGGCGCGGTGGAACACGGTGGTGGTGTGCGCAGTCTGAACCTGGCCACGGCCGCTGGCGTGGTGTTGTTCGAATCCCTCCGTCAGCTGCAGAACAGCCGCTAGCACAGGCTTTTTTCCGTTGGTCAACCAAAAGAGTGACCACGAGCACTTGCGCCTGTTTGTTCAGGCCGTTACTCTCCCCGCAGCTCGCGGATGTTGGCTTCTCCGCTGAGTTTTGACCTTCGGCCAAGCACTGCATGAAGCCGTATCAATTTTTGTTGACCACCCTGGCCAGTACAAGCGCTATCGGCGCTGTCGGCACGGTGGTCGCTCCCTCGCTTGCAGATTCGCGTCCTGAATATTCCCTGCCCCCTGAACCGTCTGCTGCCAGCCAGCAGCTGATCGCTGCCCTGCCCACCACCGATCGCTTGTGGGTGAAGGTGCGCACCGCGATCTCCATCGAAGAGCTTGCGGCCAAGCTCGCTCAAGATGAAACCAAGCTCGCCTCGCTCAATGACGTTGACGAGGACCACGCGTTCAGCAGCGGCGACTGGCTCGTACTTCCCAGCCAGAGCAGCAAGCAGGCGAAGCAGCTGGCCGCAATCGACACCACTGAACTTCGCCGCACCCCGCCCCTGGCTGCTCCGCCTGAGCCTCAGGAGCCGGCCCGCATACGCCTTGGCGACAGCCTGGCCAAACTCGCCAACCGCTACAACCTCAGCATCGGCGAGCTCCTGCGTCTAAATCCAGGTCTGCAGGCAGCCCGACTTGTTGCTGGCACACAGATCCGGGTGGCCAACTCCACCCCGGGGCGCAGTCGCATGATTCTCGGTCTCAAGCCCACCGGCTCCGGTGGTCTGAGCTGGCCCGATCAACCCAGCTTCGGCAATCCATCCGCTGAGTTTGCTGACACAGGTTGGATGTGGCCAACCAAGGGCGTGTTCACCTCCGGCTACGGCTGGCGCTGGGGACGCATGCATAAGGGCATCGACGTAGCCAACAACGTGGGTACCCCGATCATGGCGGCCCGCTCGGGTGAAGTCGTCACCGCGGGCTGGGATGGCGGTGGCTATGGCTACCTGGTGGAACTGCGCCACGCAGATGGCTCCCGCAGCCGCTACGCCCATAACAGCCGCATCCTGGTTCGTGTGGGCCAGAACGTGAGCCAGGGCACTGTGATTTCACAAATGGGCAGCACAGGCCGCAGCACAGGCCCCCACCTGCACTTCGAAATCCTTCCTGCCGGTCGTGGAGCGGTCAACCCCCTTCAGTTCCTTCCAGCTAGGGCCTGAATCCCACGCCCACCAAGGGATCCCGCCACACGATCCTCTACAATTCACTTACCGCGGCTCGGTAGCTCAGCTGGTTAGAGCGTGGGATTCATAACCCCAAGGTCGGGAGTTCAAGTCTCCCCCGAGCCATAGCCTTTTGCCCTGCTTCGGCGGGGCTTTTTGCTGTCTGCAACTGGGGTTTCAGAGATTCCACAACTGAGACCCATTTGATTACCTTGTAGCGATTTGCAGCTGCTTGACGCGGCTGGTTGTGAACCAGTTCACAACCGAGACAGGCGGGTGTGGGGACTACTCCCCGCACCTGCACCACCGCGCCAAGGGACAAATTTGGTCTCGTCGACTGGACACATGGGACTGCTGCTCCCGTGAGCTTGTCGCTCGCCAATCCCGCTTCCGCCTCCGCCGCTACCCACGCAGTCCTTCCGTGTATGTGCGTGAGCTGGTTCAGGGCAAGCAGGTGCGTGAGTTCTCGCTTAGCCCGACGGAGCATCGGAACGATGTCGACGTCGAGCGTGCTCGGGATCTGTGCCTAGAAGGGCACCGCGCTGGGCAATGGCCTGCACACAGCCTCGGAAGACCCATCGCGCAGATCCAGAGCTGGGCGGATCTGGTGGACGCCTGCGTGACCGACATCGAACGACGGATCCGAAAGGAAGGCAGCAGGGTTCACGCGGTCAACGACCTACGACTGCGGATCGCGCGTTTCCGTGATCCAGTCGATGCACAGCTCCTGCTGCGCTGGGTCCTGGAGCTGGATCCCATCACCCGTCTGAAGAGCTTCAACCGGCGAATAGAGACGCTCTCCCAGATCCAGCGCAGTGGACTGCTCGACCTCGGCAGTGTTCTTGATCAGTTACGGGCCATGCGCCCCAAGGGAGCCGCCGAGAAAATCCGCAAGGCGTCATCAATGCGAGTGCGGGTGATTCCAGGCGATGAGGACCTGCAGCACTGGTTGGATCGCCTGGAGCCGTTCCACCAGTGGGTGTTCGGCTGCATCGCCACCTACGGGCTCCGCCCCCATGAGCTCTGGCACGCGGAAGGGATCGACAGCCAGGGGTGGATCAGCATCCCCGGCGACATGAAGACCATGACCGGCGAGCACTTTGCACCACCGGTACCGGAGGCCTGGGTGGAGCGCTATGGCCTGGGCCAGAACTGGGAGCAGTTCCATGGCCAGCTCAATGGCCGTTGGACCGTTCGCTTTGCGGATGTGTCGGGCGTCAAGATCGCGGTGAACAACGTGGCCGTAAGGAATCCCTGCAGCGGCGACGTGGTGGCGGGGCTGCTTTGAACCGGATCCAGCCGTTCACCCCTGGCCAGCCTTCGGAGCCACCCATTTGTCTGCCTGAGGGGATCACAACCGAGCTGCTCGAGATGGCCATGAAATTGAAAGCGGCCGGCCTCGGTTGAGGCTCGGCCGCGGGCGACTCAGGGCTCAGGCAGAACCCTCAGACCTCCTCCTCCCAGAGCCCCATGCGCTCGAGCCAGGCATCGGACTGCTCAAAGCTCCAGCCGTGATCGGCTGCCAACACGTCGGCGATGGCGACCATGACATCGAAGGAGCGGCCGTCGTAACCGCCGCGGGCGATGGCGCTGCGCTGCAGGGCTGTGCCCAGTTGCAGGAGATCCAGTTCCGCCAACCAGTCCCCCTGCTCAAAGGCGGCAAAAGCGTGGTCTTGCTGGAAGGGCGGAAGCGTGAGCTCGTTGGCTTGGTCTTGCTGGAGAGCTGGGGGCGTCAGACAGGAGCGCGTCCAGCTGAGCATCGGCAGCAGAGTTGGGACTAGAGGCAGAAGTGATCGGAAGAAGGCGAGCAAAGGGGATGGCGTGAGGCCCAGAAGGGTTCCGACGTCGTCAGCGGGCGTGGCTGATAGGGGCAGTCGATGCCCAAAGAGCCCGAGCCAACCCACCCAATCCCTGCTAGTGCAGGTGTACGCATGGAGAGGGTTGATGGCTGCGTCTCGAATCCGGCCCACCACGGTGGCTGCAAGCAGTGACTGTGAGGCCTGGCCTTTTCTGGATGAGGGCGTGCTGCGCCCCAGCCGCAGCCGCAAGGTCTGCATGACCTGCCACTGGTTCAGGCACCACGCCGGTGCTAAGTGCATCCCCGTGCTCACCTGCCAGCTGCACCGCGGCCAGATCGCCCAGGGCGAGCACCTGATCCGCCGCTGCCAGGGCTGGACGGATGACATGGTTCGCCAACGGGGTTGGGCGCCGGAGGTGGGCTGAGGGGTGTTCGTTCAGAAGGGTCAGAAGATCCCGTCAGCTCCGGCTGAGGGCTGGCTGAGTGATGGCCGCCAAGTGCTGCACTTCAAGCCCGCGATCTGGAATCAGTGGCAGCAGGAGCTGGAGATCACCAGTGGCCAGGTGTTGCGGGATCAAGCAGTGCCGTTGCTGCAGCGGCGTGTGCGGCTGAGCCGCGAGCGAGCGGTTGAGCTCTGGCGTCAGCGCTTGGCTGAGGGGTGGAAACCGTGCACGCCGCAATGGCAACCACCGCCACCGCTGGAGCCGAGATGGGGACGCTGAACACGCGACACCGCGTGCACCGCCTAAGCCCGAGCGTTAAGAAACTCATAGCGCGCCATTGAAGAGCATTGGTCACGTTTTAGTTTCGTGCTCCAAAAATAAGGACTGCAGCCGTTGCTATAGCCAGCTGATCTCCACCAATGGCCTACGCCTCCATAGAAATGCCTCCATCCCAGTCAGCTGCAAGCGAACAGGATCCTCGCTTTCAACTCGATCCAAGCCGTATGCCGCAGCGGCTTGAGCTTGATCTTCCTGAGGAGTTGCTGGAGAAATTGATGCGGCAGGCAGGGCGCAGTCATCGCTCACTGCCAGAACTGATTGAGCACATTCTTTCTCAGTCCTGCGTGGAGATTGTCGAGGATGTTCGATCGCATGATGCACCCTCTCTGTCTGAATAAAGGCTGCAGACTGCAGCGCTCTGCTGCATCGCTGCCGTAACTCCGATCACCTGTTTGGATCGGGCCACCATGCATCAGATGCGAGACCTTTTGTGAAGCCACAGGCGTGATGGGCTCAACCGGAAAACAAAGTAAAGATTTCAGCCATGGAGGTTGTCCTTGGCCTACGCAAATCCCTCTGACTGTCGCGGAGAGTCGCGATCCAGTCGAGCGAGCAAGCGGATCACCATCACGATCCCTTACAGCACCTTCCGCGACCTTGAAAGCCGCAGCCTTGAGGAGGGTCGCTCGCTGAGCAATCTCGCGGCCTGTCTACTGGAGCGCGCTCTAACCACGTAGACCCAGGCCAGAGGCACAAGCCAAAGGCCACCTTGCTCCCACTCGGCCACCAAGGCAATGCGTGTAAACGCCGATTGCTCAGCGCCAGCGGCGGGGCGAATGTGTATGCATCAACCAAGGAGGCGCCCGGATGGACGACACGCCACCCCGCTACCAGCCAGAAGCACGCTGACTGCAGGCCCCTGCTCCAACAGTCTTCACCCAAACGTGGGCAGGTCGTTCAGCCGGGCAAGAGGAGGAACTGCATCAACAGCCGCCTCAACCTGTGCGCCTGACTGATCGACACTCCGTTTGCACCGCCACAGGTGCCCCAGGAGAGCAAACAACCCACACCTGGAACGTTCGGCCCCAGGCGCCAACGCCAGCAGCTTCGACCATCTACAGCCATTGGAATGTTGATTGGTTCAGGCCCCCCGGGCATCGCTCGGGGGTTTTTGATTGCTTATCGATCAGATCTCAATACTTTCGGCATTGCTGCTCTCGGCCTGTAGCTTGTTGGAGGTTGCTCCCCTCCGTTTGGCAAGAAGGTCCAGCATCAGCGCCTGACCTTTTCCTGATTCACTCCAAGGGCAGACTTCAATGCAAATGCCGCAGCCTCTGGTCTCTGCGAAGTACGGGATGTATTTATCGAAGTCAACGTACCAACGCCGGTCGCCACGGACTAGTTGCTTTTCAGAGTAAATGACATGGTGTGGGCAATTTGTTTCGCAGACTTTGCAATTGGTGCAGAAGTCGTCGACCCCGATATCACGTGGCTTGTCACTTGTAAGAGGCAAATCGGTTAAAACAGTGGCTAATCGAATATTGGATCCATATTCAGCAGTGATGATCGATCCGTGTTTTCCAAGCTGACCTAATCCAGCGCTGATGGCTATGGGGACATGCAACACCTCGCTGCTTGCACCTGGGCTGAGATTGGTTGATGCCTAGGCTGGATAGCCCCATGAGCGAATGAGCTCCGCAACTCTGACTGAAGTGGGTGCCTTTTATTGGACAGTTCTGGCCCCAAACTCCGGACACGCCGCTGACTCAGGCAGGTCTCATGGTGTTATGGGCCGCTGCACAACAACCAGGCCTCGGCTGAGCCCGGAGTCACCATCGGTGGTGCGCATCGCCCGCCACAGGTCCGGCAACGGCACCCATACCGAGGGGTAGCGATAGCGCGCTACATCCAGGATCAGCACCTGGTCGCTGGGGGCGTGATAAGCAGCGACGGGCGAAATATGTCCACCACCCTCCTGCCCCATGCTGCTGCGCAGGTAATTGACCAGTAACCGGTCGTGGGGATTGGTCTGATTGGCCATCACCAGCGTTCGGAATGCCGCCAGATCCAGGCTGCTGCCATGAATGGCGTGGGCCCTGGCGCCGTTACTCACCAGTAGAGCTTGCAGCTGTTGCAGCGTCATGCCGCGCTTGGCCACCTGCTCCGGCGGCAGGACAGCGCGGGTGGCATCTGAACTGAACAGGTTGTCCTGGGTCCAGAAGCGGTAGCGGCCGTAGCCACGTGCCGCCGGGGCCGGCAGCGCGAGGGAGTTGAGCACCATCACGCTGCTAGCTACGCCGCAGTAGGTGAGGTTGGCCTGGGTGAGAAAGGTCTCGGCCAAGGCGCCGTAATCGGCCCGCTGGCGACTACTGCTGAGGAGCTCGAGGCCAGCGGGTTCGGCCAGGGGGGTGAGCGCATTGCTGGCGAAGACCGCCGTGGTGAGCTCCCATGCCAGCGCTGAACACAGCAACCCAGGGCCGATCCACCGGCGTGGATGCAGAAATGCCCAGGCGTCAGGGCTGCGCACTGTTGGAGCAGGGCTCGGTACTGCAAACCGCGACCGAACCACCACTGGCCTGGGCTGAACAGTCGTACCCACCGATCTCAGAAGCCTGATCACCACAAATGGCCTCCATGCGGTTGCAGGACGGGTCAGGCGCATGACTCAGCTCGTGCGTCCAAGCCCAAGCACTGTTTAGCACCAGAGTGCGGACCTTGCACCCGCCGTCATGACGCCCACCCGTGAGACATTGTCCTGGCCAGCGAGCGCAAGATCATGACCCCCTTCTGAAGACAATCCCGCCTAGATTTGAAGCACCCACGCCATCCAGCCGCCACGACTGTGCTGCCGGAGTGGTCTGGCTTTTTTGGCATTTCCAACTCAGGTCGTTGACCTGAATCCCATCGCTACGCACCGGTTGATCCCAACCGTGCGCCCAGCGGCCATCGTTTACTGCGAAGGTCATTTCGCTGGACTCGACGGCAAAACAGCCCACGGGTTGGTTCGTCACTGTGAGGCCTACACAATTCGCGCTGTGATTGATAGTGACTGCGCCGGAATGGATGCTGGCCTGTTGCTTGATGGCGTGTTCAGCGGCATACCCATTGTTTGCAGCCTGGAGGAAGCCCAAGATCTGCCCGGCGACGCTCCAGACACCTTCATCTACGGAATGGCCCCTGCCGACGGCCTCTACCGAGCGGAGGATCGGCAGGTGTTGCGACATGCGATGGCCGCAGGCCTCAATCTTGTGAGTGGCATGCGCGAATTTCTGACGGACGATCCTGAGTTTGTGGCAGTAGCTGCCCGCCATCAGGTCACGATCCGGGATGTGCGACGACCGGCTCCACTCAAAGATCTCAAGCTGTTCAATGGTTCGATCAGCCGGGCGTGCTGCCTGCGCATCGCTGTGCTGGGCACCGATGGCGCGATCGGGAAACGCACCACCGCAACCCTGCTTGTGCAGGCGCTACAAGCTCATGGCATCAACGCAGTGCTGGTGAGCACTGGCCAGACAGGGCTGATCCAGGGGGGGCGCTTTGGCGTTCCCCTTGACGCCATCCCATCGCAGTTTTGCTCTGGCGAGGTTGAGGCGGCGGTTGTGGAGGCCTACGAGAGTGAGCAGCCAGACGTGATCGTGATCGAGGGCCAAGGTGCTCTAAGCCACCCCGCCTACCTCTCCTCGAGTTTCATCCTGCGCGGATCTCAGCCCCAGGCCGTGATCCTGCAGCATGCGCCGGCTCGACGGCATCTGAGTGATTTTCCCTTTCTACCGATGCCTTCACCAGCCAGTGAAATTCGGCTGATTGAGGCCTTTGCGCCCACCCGTGTGATCGGTCTCACCATTAACCATGAAGGCATGAATGATGCTGAACTCACAGCCGCCATCGCCCTCTACGAGGCCGAGCTCGCCATTCCGGTGACCGATGCAGTCAGTCGCCCCGGATCCAACCTGGTGTCGATGGTGGTGCGTGCCTTCCCGCAACTCAGCGTTGAACGACTGCTGAGCGCGTGAGTGCACCGCGGCTCGAGATCCATCTCGGGCGACTGCACCACAACGCCAAAACCTTGGTGGACCGTCTTGCCCTGCAGGGGATTGCAGTGACGGGTGTGAGTAAGGCGACGCTGGGCCTTCCTGAAATCGTGCACACCTGGGTGGATGCGGGGGTGGCCACGATTGGTGAATCCCGAATCGAGAGCATCGAAGGCCTTACAGCGGCTGGGGTTGGCGTGCCCATGCTCTTGATCCGCTCCCCCATGCTCAGCCAGGTGGAACGCGTGGTGGCCCACGCGGCCATCAGCTGCAAAAGCGAATTGAGCGTGCTGCAGGCCTTGTCTGCAGCGGCCCAGCGCCAAGGGCTTTGCCATGGGGTGTTGCTGATGGTGGAGCTGGGCGACTTGCGGGAAGGAATCCTGGCTCACGATCTCGAAGCGATGGCGCAACAGACCCTGGCCCTGCCCAATCTGCAGTTGATGGGAATCGGCACCAATCTGGGCTGTCAGCACGGGGTTGTCCCCGATGCGCTGAACATGGCTGAACTCTCCCGGCTCACGAACGCCCTGGAGCGTCGCTTTGGCCTGCATTTGCCCTGGTGCTCGGGCGGAAATTCTGCCAATTTGCCCTGGTTGGCCGCCGGAGGAGAACCCGGACGCCTCAATCACTTGCGCCTGGGAGAGGCCCTGCTGCTCGGCCGAGAACCCCTCAGGCGCACAGCCATCCCGGGCCTGTTCACCAATGCCATCACGTTGGTGGCTGAAGTGATCGAAGCCAAGCTGAAACCAAACCAACCCTGGGGCGAACGCCAACGCACAAGCTTTGCGGCAGCAGTTCCAGAGCCAGAGCCAAAGCCAACATCAGCCGCGCCAGGTTATGAACATCGGGTGCTGCTAGCGCTGGGCGAACAGGACGTTGACCCACAAGGGTTGAGCCCACCCAATGGTGTCCTTATCCACGGCGCCTCCAGTGATCATCTGATTGTGGGATGCCAGGGTGTGAGGCCACAGGTTGGTGATGAACAGCGCTATCAGCTCAGCTACAGCGCCCTGTTGCGAGCCATGACATCTCCCTTTGTGAGTCATTGTTTCGTCAGTGATGAGTCTTAACTCGCTGAGCTGCTTGTTTACTTGAGCTCAGACTTGTCATCATTTGTGGAAGTCTAAGAGCAGGGTAGGTCGCCATCTCCACTGAGTTTATTGCCAAACTCAGTGATTGAGAGCCTGCTCTCTTGGGGTTGGGAACAAAACGAGTAAATGATGAGGAAGTGCAAAGACATCACAGCATCAATTGGAGGCCCCTATGTATCTCGGTGCGCAATGGGGTCAGCCTGAAGATTGTAGGTCGCACGTTGTGGCCGCCAGACTTGAACGCGTGATTCACTACCTATCGCTTCAAAACCGCAATCTTGAGGCCTCGATCAGCCATCAACCTTCCTAGGATTGTTGAACGCTCTAGTGATGGCCATGCAGTCGCCCCTTCGATCCGCCGGCAGTCCAGAGGGGCCGAGCGCGTCCCTTAGCCTGATCATTGCGATTGCTCTGGGCTTAGCAATTCTGCTGAGCCAAACCGTGTTCATCGTTCCCGCAGGCAATGTGGCGGTGGTCACCACCTTGGGGAAAGTCACCGGTTTACCGCGCAACCCTGGTGCCAACATCAAAGCTCCTCTGGTGCAGAACACCTCATTGTTTGATGTGCGAACGCAGGTGCGCCCCGAACAGTTCTCCACCCTCACCAAAGACCTGCAAGTCATTCAGGCCACTGCAACGGTGAAGTACGCCATGAAGTCGACCGAAGCCGGGCGGATTTACGAAACGATCGCCACCGACGATCAGCAAATCTATCCACGTGTCATCCAACCGTCGCTATTGAAGGCTCTCAAATCGGTCTTTTCGCAATACGAGCTCGTCACCATTGCCACAGAGTGGAACTCCATCTCCGAGCTGGTGCAGGAGAAGGTTGCCGATGAACTCCGTAAGTTCGATTACGTCACAGTTCAAGGTCTTGACCTCACGGGTCTGCAAATCGCGGAGGAATACCGCGCCGCCATTGAGCAAAAGCAGATCGCTGAACAGCAGCTACTTCGGGCGCAAACGGAGGTGCTGATCGCGGAACAAGAGGCCAAGCGTTATGAAACACTCAATTCCAGCCTCGACGACCAGGTGCTGTACAAGTTGTTCCTCGATAAGTGGGATGGCCAAACTTCTGTTGTGCCTGCTCTACCAAGTTCCGCCCAGGCTGGTGGTCAGTCGGTGATCGTGAACGGGCGGCGCTGAACGACGACGAACTTGTGGCTAGTGTGATGTGGCAGTAACACCATAGGTGTTTCATCCGTGTCGGATCCCCATTGCATCACGCTGGAAGAAGTCTTAGCTCTTGCAGATGTCTGGTTCCGTGGCGTCGCATCCGATGAATCACCTATCACCCTTTCCAGGCTGTTCTCTGATTCCGAAGCGCGCATTCATGCGCCTGATGGTACAGCGTTCTCTCTAGAGTATCACCGATTACTGCATCGACGATGGACCGATGAATCGCATCAGATGGGTGATTTCAAGCTCACAACCCTGTGTGCTAATCCCTGGCGCGTTCAAGCCTTAGGCACCGTGTATTGGCAAGCTCGCTATCGCGGCAATCCTGCCTCGGACTGCAGCGTGATTAAAGCTGTGGTTGGAGAGGAGTGGGTCATCGAGAGGCGAGCTGATGGCACGCTTTGTTTTGTCTTGTATCTCACGAGATTTTTTCACCTTCTGCCTGGATCAGCACCCATACGCCTCGATTCGTGATTGGTCATGCTCAGCGGCAGCTGAATTAGGATGATCACTGCCTACACACCGCTAATTCATCACCTGGAAATTGCATGAGCTGGGGCCAGGCATTGCATCATCGCGATCGTCAGCCTGAAGTGATGGATCAGCCGGGACTGGATCCGGCTGATCACCAACGCGCCCTGCACGGTCTGCGTCGGATCAATGCGATCAGTCGCAGTTCTGCCGGCGTGTTCTCATCGCTTCTGGCACTGCCTGCACTTGAGGATCATGCTCCCCTCAGTGTTCTAGAGCTGGCCTGTGGTGGTGGTGATACCGCCATTGATCTGGAGCGGATGGCCAGCCGGCGAGGGTTACAGCTCACGATCCGCGCCTGCGATCTCAATCCAGAGGCCATCCGCATTGCGCGAAGCAACGCTCTCCAGAGGGCATCAGCGGTGGAGTTTTTCGTTGCCGATGCGCTCGAGGATCCTGGGCCCGAAAGGGTTGATGTGGTCTATTGCACATTGTTCGCCCATCATCTCGACGATGGTGATGTGGTGAAGCTGCTGCGGGTGATGGCCGCCAGGGCGCGGCGGCTTGTGGTAGTGGATGACCTGATCCGCAGCAGATTGGGTTACGCGCTCGCCTGGAGTGGTACGCGACTGCTCAGCCGATCCTGGGTTGTCCACACCGATGGGCCACTCTCCGTGCGGGCTGCCTTCACGCCGGCAGAGCTGCGCCGCCTTGCTGAACAGGCGGGCCTGAGCACAGCCCGTCTCGTGCGGTTCTGGCCAGAGCGACAGCGCTTGACCTGGAGTCCTTCGGCGTGATGGCCATGATCTGGGATGTGGTGGTGATCGGAGCCGGCGTGTCCGGTGGGCTGGCCGCGCTCGATTGCGCCCGAAAGGGTCTGAATGTTCTCGTCGTGGAACAACGTTCCTTTCCGCGTTGGAAAGTGTGTGGTTGCTGTTTCAACGCCCAGGCGCAGGCGGTCCTAGACGCCGTTGGGCAGGGTGATCTGATGGAACGGTGCGGTGCTCATCCACTTCGGCGACTGCGCATCGGACTCAATGGTCGAAACGCCGATCTGTCGTTATCCGGGGGCTGGGTGCTCTCCCGCGAGCGTTTCGATCAGGCTCTGCTGCAGGCCGCGTCGCAGGCAGGCGCGACGGTTCGCTTCCAAACGCGCGGACAGCTTGAGGACGTGGGCCTGAACGCCCGTTCCGTTCGCCTGCTTTCGACCTCGGGTGGATCGTCTGAAGTGGTGCAGGCGAGGGTGGTGCTGGTAGCTGCAGGACTCGTCAACCAATGCATCCCCGAGCAACGCTCGTTGGGTCATACCGGCGCGTCGCGGATCGGTGCCGGCTGTGTTCTGCCTGCAGCGGCACACGCCTACGCCGAGAGCGTGATTCATATGGCGGTGGGATCCGGTGGCTATGTCGGCCTGGTCCGGCGAGAGGACGGTGCTCTCAACCTCGCGGCCGCTTTTGATCGCTCACTCCTCCGCGCCCGAGGAGGTGCTGCTGCAGCCGCCAGTTCTTTGATCTGTTCAGCCGGATTTGAACTGCCAACGGATCTCATGAACTCCCGCTGGCAGCTCACCCCTGCGCTGACACGCCGTCCACCCGCGCTGGCGACCTCTCGCTGTCTTCTGATCGGCGATGCGGCAGGTTATGTCGAGCCATTCACAGGTGAGGGGATGGCATGGGCGCTCACGGCCGGGGCGGCTGCCGCCCCCTTCGTGATCGAGGCGCAGGCCGACTGGTCCCCTGATCTCCAGCAGCGCTGGCAGCAAACCCTCGAACGACTGGTTGTGCGCCGCCAACGGATCTGCCGTTCCCTCGCATCAGTGCTGCGTCGTCCCATGCTCACCGAGGGGCTGTTCAGCCTCTGCAGGCGATGGCCGCAGCTGCCCGAGCGAATCGTGGCCAGACTCAATCATGTGCAGCTGCCCACAGCGGACCTCTACCCATGCCTTTGACCCTGCACGGCATCGGCACAGCTGTTCCCCCTGGCAGCGTCAGCCTCGATGACGCGGTCGTCCTGTCCGGCCACGTCAGCGACGCGGCGAGCACGCCATTGCCGCTGTTGCACCGCATCCACCAACGCAGTGGCGTGCGCAGCCGAAGCAGTGTGCTGATCGCCGAAGACCAGGGTGAGCCCTCGTTTCTCGACCGTGTGCCCTTCTACGGCCACAGCAGCCCATCCACGGCTGAGCGGATGCGGGTCTTTCATGACCAAGCCGCAGGCCTGGCACTGAAAGCATGTCGCGCCGCCCTTGCCGATGCAGCCCTGCCGGTGGGAGCCGTCACTCATCTGGTGACGGTCTGCTGCACCGGCTTCGATGCTCCAGGCGTTGATCTGGCGTTGATCGATCAGCTGGGACTGACGCCTGGGGTGCAGCGAACCCATGTTGGTTTTATGGGCTGCCATGGCGCTCTCAATGGGCTCCGCGTGGCGCGTGCCTTCGCCGAGTCGGATACCGATGCCGTGGTGCTGATCTGTTGCGTGGAGCTCTGCAGCCTGCATCTTCAATACGACGGCAATCCTGAGCAGGTTGTGGCTAACGCCCTGTTTGCAGATGGGGCTGCCGCCGTGGTGGCCTCCGCTGAACGGTCGGGGCCAAAGCCCGCTCTGGTTCTGGAGGCCAACGGCTCCACCGTGATTCCCGGCACGGCCGATCTGATGCATTGGCGAATCGACGACCACGGCTTTTCCATGGGCCTTTCGCCACGGGTTCCGCAAACCGTGGCCGTTGCCCTTCGCCCCTGGTTGGACAACTGGCTGAGCCCTAGGGGGCTCGATCCAGCGGCGATCACAAGCTGGGCCATGCATCCAGGCGGCCCTCGAATCCTGTCGGCCTGTGGCGAGGCGCTGGGATTGAAACCAGATCAACTCGAGTGTTCCAGAGCCGTGCTGCATGAGCACGGCAACATGTCGAGTGCCACGATCCTGTTCATTCTCGAACGACTCCGCCACTCCGCCAGCCACGGACCCTGCCTGGCGCTGGCCTTCGGCCCAGGGCTTTGCGCCGAAGCTGCACTATTGCGCCTGACCGCCGACTGATCGCTCGAACCCGTTAGGCAAGAGCGATGAAATCGTTCATGGCGAAAGCGCCATCGCCACCAAGAACCGCATCAAACTCCGGGCCACGCTGCGCGACCAGCTCGGCGGTCATGGAACCCGACAGCACATCCGAGGCAGCAGCGATCAAGCTTTGATCGTCAACTGCATCATTGGAAAGAGCCCAAAACATCATCCCGCCAAGGTCAGCTTCATTGACATAGGCAGCCTTTCCGGCAATGGTGGCCGCGGTTTCCACCGAACTCCAGAGACGGCTGCTGTCGTTGTAAGCAAACGCGGCTTTTGCCTCGTCATCCCAGATCAGATCAAAAGAGTCATTCTCGATGCCGGTGATGAGGTCTTTCTGGTCGTAGTTTCCAGCTTCGAACGACCCCGGTGCCGCACTGGCGCTGCCGCTTTGGCCAAGGCCATATCGATCGCCTGCGGACACCTCGCCCCACGCCCGCGTGTAGACAGGCGCACCAAGGACAACCTTGTCCAAGGCAACGCCGTTCTGGCGAAATTGGTCAATGGCGGTCACAACGTCGTAGCCGCCCGGGTCGGCGGTCATTGCCGCTTGATGGCCCGTGCTGTTCTCCCAGCCGCCGTGGAAGTCATAGGCCATCACGTTGTAGAAGTCCACGTAGGGATCCAACCCGCTCAGATTCAGGTTGGCCAGCTTGTCCGCACCGCCAGCTGTTGCCACGGAGATTTCATACTGCTCGCCCGTTTCACGCGAGAGCAAGTTGAGTTTTTGGCGTAGCAGCTGCAGCGTCGCGGCAAAATTCACACCATCCTGGCTGCTGGCAGCATTGCCATCGAGGCCACCACCGCCTGGGTATTCCCAATCAAAGTCAACGGTGTTGAAAAAGTCGTAGGTCTTGAGTGTGGTAATCAGGTTGTCGGTAAACGTTTCGCGTCCACTGGCATCATCGAGTGCCAGGCTGAATTCATCTGAGAGGGTCCAGCCGCCTAGCGCGAGGCCAAGGTTGATCTCCGGGTGTAATTGGCTGAGCAAATCAAGCTGTCCCAGGTTGCCGGCAAGCGCGTCGGTGTTCTCCCATCCAACAGGAACACCGCTCACCGTGACGGATCCATCCCCATTGCTGCGGCTGGTGAAGGTCTGTCCTGAGCTGTAGGTCTGCTGTTGTTCATCACTCAGTTCAGACCAGGCAGTGGCACTGAAGGTACGAGTCACCTGCTCTGCGGCTGTGAAGCGTTTGTCGGTAGCCGCCCAGGGATCAAACAGGGTTACATCGCCGTTGGCCTTCACATCAAAGAAGCTGTAGTTAATGTGAGTGAGATCGCCAACTGGAATATCCTGAACAAGGTAATCGCGGGAGTAGATGCCCCATTCCTCGAAATAGGCAACCATGCGCTTACCATTGCCAAAGCTGTTGCCGGGGTCCTGGACTACGACTGGGTCTGCGGCCAGTTCCTCGGGTATTAACTCGTCACCAACCGGACTGTCTAGATCCGGTTCTGGAGTGATGTCCGTTGGTGGGTTCAGGGCTGGAGTGCTGATCGATTCAGTCAGCTGGGTGGAGTCGTCCGTAAAGAACAAGGCGCTTGTGAGTTCGCCGCTGTTGGCTAGACCATTGCTCACGGCGTTGAAGTCAACAGTGATGCTCGAGCCTGCGCCAATGCTGCCGTTCCAGTCGGCTGGTGTGAGGGTGACTCGATACTGACCATTAGCAAGCTGTTCCACCTGCGCATCACCCGCCCAACTTTGGAAATCGGCATGGGGTGTTACGAAGCTGACCTGCCAGTCCTCCACTGCGGTGGTGCCGGTATTGGTGATGGTGAGCTGGCCGCTCATGCCGCCCCAATAGAGGTTGCCGCTGGCGGAGAGGCTGAGCGGGCCAATCGGCCCTTCAACCACCGGAGTGTCTCGATCCGGTTCTGGAATGGTTGCCGTTGGTGGGTTAAGGGCTGGAGTGCTGATCGCCTCAGTCAGCTGGGTGGAGTTGTCCGTGAAGAACAAGGCGCTTGTGAGTTCGCCGCTGTTGGCTAGACCATTGCTCGCGGCGTTGAAGTCAACAGTGACGCTCGAGCCTGCGCCAATGCTGCCGTTCCAGTCAGCTGGTGTGAGGGTGACTCGATACTGACCATTAGCAAGCTGTTCCACCTGCGCATCACCGGCCCAACTTTTGAAATCGGCATGGGGTGTTTCGAAGCTGACCTGCCAGTCCTCCACCGCGGTGGTGCCGGTATTGGTGATGGTGAGCTGGCCGCTCATGCCACCCCAATAGAGGTTGCCGCTGGCCGAGAGGCTGAGCGGGCCACTCATTGCCGTCATGGCATGCTCATGCATGCTGGCGTGCATGGATGCCGATTCGGTGGAATTCAGCAGACCACTGGATGTCGCATCGCTGCCAGTTCTTGTCTGATAGCCATCGGTGATGGCACCGTCAGGGGCCTCGGGTGTCAGCAGCACTGTGCGATCCACCAAGCTGAGATCAGAGGCTTGGAACCCGAACACCGCTTCAAGATTGTCCTCTTCGATCTGATCGAAGTGAAATTCCAGGTTGCGGCCCACCAATTCGCTGCTGTTCACACCAACCAGCAACACACTCTGCTGACTGGGCTGAACTGTGATTAAGAGACCTTCATCAGTGTCCTCTGTGGATAGTCGTTCACGGGTGCCCAGATAGAGAAAACTCAGCTTGTCCATCTGCGGATCAAAGCCCTCAACCCGTTCTTGAACTGCATACTCATGCGAGCGAACGTAAACGGTTCCGGCCGCACCAATCGGGCCAACGCTGGTCTCCCACGACAGCACAGCCCCGATATCAGCGCGCAGGTGTTCATTGCCAACTGGCGCGATGTTGTCCAGAGTGAGCTGATCCCAGCGCAACGCCGTTCCGTCCGACCTGAAGATGCGTTGGTAGTCGCTCTCTTGCCAAGGATTCACGATCACGGCGGAGCCGTCAGCCAGTTTTCCGAGAATCAGGCCGTGAACTGACGTGTCTCCAAAATCAAGCCTGTCACGTGCTGGGTCAAAATCAATGATGTCCGGTCCTGATGGATTCACGGCGTAGTCGAGTCCACCACTGAGCAAGACCATGATGTGCAAATAAGTTCCAGCCAATCCTCAGGGAGATGCGGATCGACGCACAACCCGTCAAGTGTCGGGTTGCTGCATGACGGGCATGTTTCTCAGCTAAGGGACATGACGCACTCAGGATCTTCTCAGCTTGTTCTCAGACTTGAAGTGGAACCTACAATCGTCTTCTCGTTTAACCTGGCTTAGCCTCAAGTCGGAGTGCTTCAACCTGCACAATCCACGGGACTTTTGCTCGCACCCATGGAGCAGGGCAAAGACGGTTCCCGCATGGCCCCTGCTCCAATAGTCTTCACCCAACCGCGGGCAGGTCGTCAGTTCGGACATTGCGGTGTGGGTTTGTACCTTCGACACTCCGTGTGCTTCACCACAGGTTCAAGCGAGCAGCTCACCCAGATACAACCGTTTGAATACTGTGGATGGTTGATAGCATCTCTCGGCATCGCGCGAGACAGGCTAGTTTAAAGAAACAATATAGGATTACATTCCTAAGTGGTATCAAGTTATTGCCGAGAAACTGGCTCATTTGATCCATTGATGGTAGGTTAACAGATTGATGCCTCTTGAGTTAATGGATGTCGATTCCAGTGCGGCTTGCGATTCGGGGCGCCGCCGGCAAGCGCTTTTTGAGTTGTTACTGGCGATTGGCGCTGAGCAGATCGGAACATCTGCGATGAAGGCTTCTAGCGGATTTACGAGCTTGCCGCTGACTGTTCTGGCAATCGTGGGCTACGCCTTATCAATGGTCTGGTTTGGGCGAAGCATGAGGATTCTGCCAATGGGATTTGCCTATGCTTTATGGGTCGGCGCTGGCATGATGATTTCCAGCCTGATTGGCATCTTCCTGTTTTCCGAACTATTGACACCGGCCGTATTGATCGGGATATTGATGGTTTTTGTGGGCATCCTAGTTCTCAACTCTAGCCAAAAGGAGGCAGTCTGATGCTATTCGGGTATCTATTTCTGGTTGCCGCTGTTCTCTTTGAAAACCTGGGCACAGCTGCCCTGAAGGGATCGAATGGACTTCGGAAGCTGCTGCCAGGAGCGGTCGCAGTTTTTGGTTATATCGTGTCGTTCTCGCTAATGGGGCAAGCCCTTGCCAGGTTGCCCCTTGCGATTGCGTACTCGATATGGTCTGGCCTGGGTATGTCAGTGGTGACCTTGACTGGTATTCTGATCTACAACGAACAATTCAACAGAAGGGTTTCTTTGGGTCTTGCCTTAATATTTGCGGGCGTATTAGTCTCCAACTTTGCGGATTTGATCAGCCTACCTTTACCGGGTGTTGCCAGGTAGTCTATCGCCATCAATCTCTGGCAGCAGTGCTCTAAGCATGTCGTGGTGCTCTCTGAGCGCCTTTTCGGAATCTCCAAGAATTGCTTTATTCCAGTATTTAGATGCACTGGCTTGAAAGTGAAGCTCGCAGATATGCTTGTCCTCCAGCATTACCTCGGTGTCGATTTCTGCAGACGTAGCTCTAGCGAGCGCCATACTCTTACTTTCGCCATTATAGCTATAGGTTGCACCCGTCATCACGGATGTTGTTGCGTCGATTGGAATTGTGCGATAGAAGCCAGCTGACTCTGGATAAAAGACAAGCACAGACACAGGAAATAGGCCGATATAAAGCCAGGCCTGAGGGAGTAACCGGAATTCATCTGGATGTTGTGCCACTAGCTCTCTATAGCGCTGATTCAGATCTTTGCGAGAAGGGTTTTCATTAAAAGGGCCTCGTATCCGATGCGTTCCATCAATCCAGGGGCCTTCCTCGTAGCGGCGGCCATAGAGATCTGTCAATCCAGGATGCGCAGTCGGACAGTGATAGCACTCATTATCAACATCAACCATCGCCTTCCAATTAACAGGTGTAATGGGGCTGGTGTACAAACCATCCGTGGGCTGGAGCTCCTCGAGTGGGTATGGGCTGAGTTCCGACTCGTGTCGTTTCATCATCTGAGCAATCGAGTCTTGAGGACCGGGCTCAAAACGCAGGAATAGGAACCCCCTCCATGACTCCAGTTCCAATGGCACCAGCCCCCAGGCCTGTGGGTCCAAGGCAGGAAACTTCTCAGGTTGGGATGGTGTTTTCAGTTCTCCTTCAAGGGTGTAAACCCACGCATGGAAGGGGCACATCAGGGCGCCTCTGCAATGGCCCTGATCTCCTTCCACAAGCCGTGACCCCCGATGACGGCAGGTGTTGTGGAAGGCACGGACGGCCCCATCCCGACCCCGAATAACAAGGGCCCGCTCCCCAAGAAGGTCAAAGCTCAGCCAATCGCCTGGCTGCTTGAGATCGTTCACATGGCCGACAACATGCCAATGGTTGAGGAACACTCTCTCCTTCTCAAGCTCCAACAATGTGGAACTGCGATAACTCCAAGCCGGCAGACCATCCCGATCCCACGTTGTCTCTGAAGGCATGCTTCGTCGGTCCACTGCACTTGCTCTAGCAACGAAACAGTGGTTGCGCAGCACCCTTGTTGCAATGTGCAGCCAAACTCTCTTTCTCCCTTGCTCGTAGCAACTGCAGCGAGCTGTGGGCAGCTGATTAAGATTCAAAAAGATCGCAGCAGCTTGGCCCTTCGGCATCGATCGGTTTGATGGTGTGCAAACCACTCTCCGTAGAACGCACGGTAGGGATGGATCAGAAGCTGAAACTTGTCTTGATCAGGCCACCCAGCTGATTGAAGCTTTCTCCAGCAGGGATGGCCCCTCCAAAAGGCCGGCTCAGATAGAACAGTGCCGGTGACACCGCAATGTTGTCAGTAACCTGGACCTTGTACCACCACTCCCACACATAGTTGCCGTCATTGGCTGTCTCGCCGCCCTTGAGGCTGGTGGCAAAGGGCGCCTGGCCCATGGCCATGCCGAGGGTGTTGCCCTTCATGAATGCATCCTCCCATTGCAAACCAACACTCCAGGACTGAGTCGTGCTTACCAGGCCCTGGTCTCTATGAGTGTTGTTGTAGTTGGTGGAGTTGATGCCCCAGCCGGCACTGATCGAGGGGATCCAGCCGCTTGCCGCAGGTTGCCAGTAGGCGCTCAGGCCAAAAGCTGAGGTGTTGCCAGGGTTCTGGAAGCTGTCAAGGGTGAAGTTGGTGGCGTAAACAAATAGATCGTTGGCATTCTGGATGTAGGAGTAAGTGGCGACGAGACCCCATTGCTCAGTGGTGTAGCCGATCTGCGCAGTGCCGGTGCCACCAGCCCCATCTGTAGCGATACCACCGTCGTTAGGATTGCCGTTATTGCCATTGGCCGCCACATAGTTGGCACTGATGGCGAAACCGTTTTTTTGCCACCAGACGCCGGCGCCGGCACCAAGATTCTTGTTGTAGGCCCCGGGCGCACCCCCGAGGGTCAGCACATCCAACACAGTTTCGGCCGGGTACACGCTCGGCCAGATGGCAAGCATGTCTTCCTGGCCGACGCGCCCACCCACGGTAAAGGTGAAGTCACCCAGGGGCAATTGGTAGAAGAGGCGATCAATGCTCAGAATATTGGGCCCTGCTTCATCCTGAAACGCCACTTCCAGCTGCGAAAGGCTACTCGGACCTGCACCACCGAAGCTATTGCTATCCGCATCAAAGTTGCCACTACGCAGTGTGGTTCGCAGCAGATCGTTGCCGGTGAAGCTGGTGTCGAAATTCAGCTGCACGTCGTAGTTGAACGTGGTCGCGCCAAACCTTGACTGATTGGCATTCACCAAGTTGCTGGCGCTGCCCCCGAAGGTGTTGGCGCCGAGCACAAATGTGGCGAGACCCGTGACCTTGGTGGTGGTGGAAAACTGAGTGGCTTGCAGCACAGCAACCTTGGCTTCCAAGCCATCCACGCGGCCCTTCAGCACGGCGAGTTCCTTTTCGAACTCCTTCATCAGGCGCTTCAGCTCGTCGGTCACGTCAGTGATCCGGTCGAGGCAAGCGTTCAGCAGGGCGGCCGCTTCAAAGCGGGTCATCGCACGGCTGCCGCGGTAGGTGCCGTTGGGGTAGCCGGCCACACAGCCGTAGCGCACGATCAGGTTGCTCAGAGCCTGATAAGCCCAGTCGGTGGGCTGCACGTCGGAGAACTGGGTGATCGAAGTCACGTGCTCCAGGCTGTCGCGTGACGCAGTGGTGCCGTACTGGCTAACGCCAGAGATGTTGAGATCAGCGGCGGATGCAGCCACAGGAGCCATCAGGCCCAGGGCAGCAGGCGCCAAGTGAAGCTTCTGGAACAGGTTCATGGTCCTCACACCAAACAACAAAACAGGCGAAAGGCCACCACCATTAACTGCAAATAATAATGGTTTTCACGCCCCACTCCCCATCGTGTCGCCTTCGCGTGGCATGGGCCATGCCAGTCATTGATCTGCATTCAGCTCGTGAGATCGTTCACCAACAGAAAACCGTTGATCAACACGAGTAACCCGGCGCAAAGTGAGATCAACTCGAGAACCTAAAGCACTGCATAGCCATAGTGCGCTCCCCTCCATAGTTGCCCAGGAGCTCGCTGCGCATTGATGCCATCTTTGAGCCGCATTTGCTGACCTGCCTAATGTCATCTTCACGCCACTATTTACAACTCACAACTAGAGTGAATGGTGCTTGAACTGATCAGTCGCGACACGCACACCCACACCGTCGATTGGATGTTGCTGGGAGTAGCACCAACGCTCCGGCCGGTGGAGCCTGTTGTTGTTGGTCATCGTTGGCAGCGAGGATGACGCTGTGAGCGACGAGCACATCGATTGGGATCAAGCGAGTGTTCTGATTCAGCTGGGTCTGCTGAAGCCGGAGAGGCGTCCCGTCGTCACGTCGAGATCCGTGGCCAGCCTGTAACAGCCCTCTCTGCCTGATCCGTTTGTCCAAGAATCCTGATTAGATCACGCCATGACGCGCAGCAAACCGCTTGGACAGGCAGCTGACGTCATTCCAGCCACAACAGCGGCGCTGCGTTAATGCGTGTTTTGCATACAGCTTGACCTCGATCGAGTGGCTGGCGTTTGATGAGGCACCTGCGGCTCAACGATGCGGGCTGAGAAAGCATCTGAACGTGGCCTTACCCTCTACCAGCTAGTGGTGTCCCTGGTGGCACTTGTGATAGCTGTGAGCCTCGGCATTGCTGTGAACAACAGCCGCAATCCCAAACCATTCTTTGCCGACCTCGAGCGCCCAAAAGCGCAGTGACTGGCAGCAGTCGATCGTGTTCCATGCTGCTCAGCTCAAGAGCCAGAAGCGTTCTGAGGAGCGCGACTAGCCATCGTCACAGCGGCGACCGCAACAGCGCAGCGACCCTTCGGAGGGCAGCCCAGGCGAATCTTGGTTGATCAGAGGCCCCTCGCCGTGCGTAGATGGTTGTTCTTCTCGTTGAGATGACACCAGAGCTCGCTGCCTGTGTCCTGGAAGGGCTGCTGCTGTTGCATGAGGAGCTATCGGTCGATCCAGAGGCTCCTTGGTATGTGGGCACGCCGGATCAGACCCAGGTGTTGCATGACGAGCTCTGGTTGCTCGCTGGCCAGCTATACCCCAGCTCCAGCAGTGCACTGGTTGAGGCGTGGTACAGCTCTGGCCGCTCTGCGTTGCTTCCGGTGCAATGCACCGGAGAGCTGGTGAGCAGCCGCCATCAGGCGGCCTGAGGCCTAGGGGTTCACCGCTTCTGGTGCTGCAGGAGAGCAAAGAGCGATCGGCGCGCCACCAGAGGCAGCCTTTTCACCCCGGGAGCATGGCCAACACGGGCTCAATGCGCCGCGATTTCGGGTTTGCGGAACAGGCCATCGAGGTAGTGGCGCACCACCGGTTTGTCTTGACAGCCCTGCTGAAACAGGAATCCTGCCAGGGCTGACTGCATCAGCCGGTATTGGTCCCACTGGGGGTGTTGTTCGATGAATCCCACCATCGCGTCGAATAAATCAGCCGGGAATTGGTTTTCCACACTCACATGCGGTGCCAATGCATCAGGAACCTCAGCCAACCAACACCTCATCGCGTTCACTAGACCATCAGCGCACACGTCACGGCCAGAGGTCAAAACCCACTGCACAGACAGGATCGCGGTTGTCTTATGGCAGGAAAGACTGCGCTGCAACGCTTGTGAGGGCCATGGTCCCGCTGTCCTGGCTGGGTACGACCTTGCAGATGCAGGCTGTCAAGGGGAGAACGCTTTTCCGGAAGCAGTCGTGAAGATGCCGTTGACAGCTTGCATCTAGCGTTGAACGCATGTGGAAAAGCTGTGGAAAAGACGCAGTGACTTGGGGGTAGGAGGGATCTTCAGGGGTGCTGATCAATCGCAGCCTTGGATCAAGGAATCGCGATCAGCGCCAGCTCTGCTGCACAGCCCCCCTTGACGTCCGGCCCTTAAGCCAGGGCCGTCAGGGCCGCGGTTGTGGTGCAGCGCAGCTGCTCATGCAGTGTTAGCCGGCCGGACGAGCGACACCAGTGGAAACGCTGCAACTGGCCGTTCTGCCAAAGCCAGCCCTGTACGCGCCCCTGACGTGCGTCCCAGCGCCACTCCACGAGGGTGTAGGCATCAATGGTGCAGCGCGCGAGCGCCGCCTGTAAGTCGCGGTGCACTTGCGCGGGCCGCAGCCGATCACAGCACTGACCTCTGAGCTCAGGTTGCAACGGTTGATCCAGGACCCAGGCACCGATCTGCTCCAGAGCCGCTTGTAGGCGATGAGCGGAACACTGCTGCTGCATGGTGCGAAGGCAACTACCCCACCTTGCAGCCGCAGCTTGCCGAAAAACAGTGCTCCTGCAACGGAAGGTCACAAACGCGGTTGTTGTGCTTTGTGCGTGCTGCGTTCAGTGCGTGCCGGCTCGTGAACAAGAACACCCACAGCTCACCGCAGCGGCAGCCAGCACACTGAGCTGTGCCACAGAGATCTTCCTGATCTAGGAGCTGTGATGCAGCAGATCGGCCGCCACACTTGTTTGATTCATCGTCGAAGCTGGATGCACGTCACGCTAGGGCTAGGCATCCATTCTTTGCTGATGAAACACGATGGATGAAATCATTATTCGCTTATCAATGCGGGTGGATATCTATCAACGGGTTGAAGCGGCGGCCCAATCCGCCGGCCTGAGCCCGATTGATTGGATTGTCGTGGCATTGCAGTCTTATTTAGAAGAGCGTGCAGATTGGGGTAGTATTAACAGGCGCTTGGCCAGGCTTGATGAACGTGTCGACCTTTTAGATGAGGTGTTAAGCCGTCTACAGCGCATTGAAGACCGCTTGGACATGATCGACTAATGGTTTGCGCGGATCGTGCATCCCTAGCGCAAACGGCAGCGCTCTCCCTTGTCTTGATCTCGCCTCCTGCAGCTTCGTGGTCGCGCAGGCTGGGCTTTGGATTAGGCGTGAACGCAGACCATTCCTGTGGCTAGTGGCCGCAGTGGTTTGGTGCATTGGCGGGCGCCATGCATGACTCCCCGCCTTGACCTGCCAAACCCATCGCCCAAAGAAGGTTTGTGCACGGCTGGATGGAGTCGCAGTCTATGGATGCTCTCCTGCACTCGCCTGCTGTGTGGGATGGAAGATCCCCTCATTCAGAGCTCTGGATTCTGAGCTTGAGAGCGCTGTGAGCCCTCGCGAGCAGGAGGAGCCAAGGAACCAGAGACAGCCCCAGGGCTTGTCGTTCGCGACCGCCTAGAAACGCAACAAGCGGCACTCACGGCGTCATCCAGGCGTGGTTCAGCTCGGCGGATGGTTCAGCTCGGCGTGTGTGGTGCACAAAAAAACCGTCTGGCAAGCGTTCGTAGACTGATTCTGCTTAAGCACGATCTGGACGGAACTCCCGCTGCACCAGTGGGTTTAAGCCGATGCGCGGCATCATCAGCCACATGGGGAGATCGCGTGCTGGCCCCCAGCTGCTCGTTGTTGCGATGGCGCTGGCCTGCATCGGACGGCTGCGCTCGCATAGGGTCTTAAGGATTTCTCAATGAACAAGGACCTCCCTTTGATGCGGTGCAGCTATTGACCCCTCCCGCCTCGTTGTTGTCACGCCCAAAGGGCCCCAGCCTCCCGATCTCCCAAAGCCTTTACCCGAGCAAAGCCGAGCTGTTGCAGGCATTGCCACCTGAACTCACACGGTTTGATCCTCTGAAGGCATGGGGAAGCCTGGTGCTGTCGCTTGGTTTATCGCTCATTGCTTACGGGGTTGGGACCCAAATTCCCCTCAACCTCATCGCCACGCCGTTGTGGTTGGTTTACGCGGTGGTCACAGGAACCATCGCCATGGGTTGCTGGGTGATTGCCCACGAATGCGGCCACAACGCCTTCCATCCCAATCGCACGGTTGAACGTTGGCTGGGTTTCAGCCTGCACAGCCTGCTGCTCGTGCCTTACTACAGCTGGGCACGTAGCCATGCAGTGCATCACGCCCACTGCAACCATTTAGAGGGTGGGGAAACACATGTTCCCCCTCGCACCAACAGCCTGTCTGGCCAAGCCACCGAAAACCTCAAACAGCGGCTTGGGCAACGGCTCTATGGCTGTATTTCGCTGATCACCCACCTAGGCCTGGGTTGGCCTCTCTATCTCTTTTTAGGGGCAACGGGCGGGGAAGACTATGGACGACCCACCTCTCATTTCTGGAACGGCGCACACTTCTCACGCGGGGAGCGGGCACTGTTCCCTCGCTCCTTTAGAGGCAGGATGGTCGCTTCCAACTTTGGAATTGTTCTCGTTCTGGTCTTGCTGGGACTAGCAGCTGTGCTGTCATCACCCGCAAGGGTTCTATGTGTGTACGGCCTGCCGTACCTGGTGGTGAACGGGTGGCTGGTGACCTACACCTGGTTGCAACACACCGATCTCAGGATCCCCCACTTCTCAACCGAACAATGGTCTTGGGAAAAGGGAGCGCTGCAAACCGTTGATCGGCCCTACGGCCCACTGCTTAATCTTCTCCACCACGGCATTGGCTCCACCCATGTCTGTCACCACGTGAATGCGCGTATTCCTCACTACAACGCCTGGCGCGGCCGTGAGTTGCTGAAGCGCGCCTTCCCGGATCTTGTCCGCTACGACCCCACACCGATCCACAAAGCTCTGTGGCGTATCGCCACACGCTGTGGAGCCGTGCATCAAAGCCCTGTCGACAAGGCCTACTACTACGAGCAAGCGAAGGGCATCTAGGCGGCGCTCGACCAAGCCAGATGAGAGGGGCTTCACGTTTCTTCAAGTTTCCTGCCAGCATTGGTGAAGCATGAGTTCCGTATGCCCTTCGACAACCCTGTCGAGCTGATGACGGCCTTTCTGGCTGCGCTGTTGGCTTTGATCGCTCTCACCCGAAGCCTCCCGGCAGTCGGGCCCGGGTTGAACGCACCACTGGCGGCATTGCGCACGCCGATGCTCGCGTACCTACAGCGTCCTGGCCTGGCGGCTTCACTGGGCCTCCTGATCTTGCGCCTGAGCATCGGGCTGATGATGCTGCACCACGGCCAGGAGAAGTTGGCGGATCCTCAGCAGTTCGCCTCCACCTACGTGGCGTCTTTGCATCTGCCATTTCCGCTCTTCTTTGCCTATGTAGCTGGATTCTCTGAGCTGATTGGCAGCTGGCTCGTGGTCCTGGGCTTGTTCACACCGCTCGGAGCGCTGGCCTTAACCAGCACGATGGCCGTTGCTGCGTTCCAGCACATTCTCACCGCTGGCTTCAACATTTATGTGCTGGAGTTAGTGGTTCTGTATCTGGGCGGAAGCCTCGCCATTCTTCTCGCCGGCCCAGGGCGCTTCTCCTTCGACGCGGGCCTGGCGAGCGATTTATGGGTCACGTCCGAGGAGCAGCCTGATCAGCTCTCGGCTGTGTCTGCACTGGCCCCGGAAGCGTGATTCTGCCGGCGGGCCGCCATCAGCCGCCGCGCCGGACCTGCCGCGACCTCTCCCACCAACACGGCTGCTCCAATCATTAGCAACACCCGCGCTGCACTGGCAATCATGTGCAGCGCAATTTCTTGCGTTGTGAACACATCATGGGAAGGCTCCTGCTTTGTGTTTGACATCACCACCTCTTCTGTGATGATGTCCTAGGTCTGATCTACTAGGAGCGAAGGGACTGCAGCGGATTCGCCTCCTCTAAAGTTGTAGGCAGAGGTGATCACATTGTGATTCGGTAGCAATAGCAGCAAAAGAAGGTCATCGGCATTGGGTTAGTTGGATACCAACTTCTCCTTGCAACCGTGCCCTCTAGCCAGCGCTTTCAAGCCATCCAAACCATTCTCGATCGCCCTCCCGTCGACGGCAAAGAGCCGCTGGGACTCGAAGAGCTGTGGGCCAGCGATGTTTTCAGCCTGGCAGCGATGAAATCGGCCTTGCCCAAGGCCGTGTTCAAGTCACTCCAGCGCACGATCACCCGCGGCGGCAAGCTTGATACCTCGGTAGCCGATGTAGTGGCCCAGGCCATGAAGGCATGGGCTACAAGTCGTGGGGCACTTTATTACGCCCACGTGTTTTATCCGCTCACCAACCTCACGGCGGAAAAGCATGACGGCTTCATCGCCCCTCAGGGTGATGGCACGGTGATCAGTGAGTTCACCGGCAAATTATTGGTGCAGGGCGAGCCAGACGGCTCATCGTTCCCCAATGGCGGAATCCGTTCCACCTTTGAGGCTCGCGGCTACACGGCCTGGGATGTGACCAGCCCGGCCTACCTGATGCAGACCCCTAACGGGATCACCCTTTGCATCCCGACGGTGTTCGTGTCATGGACCGGGGAAGCGCTCGACAAGAAAACACCGCTGCTGCGCTCCAACGCCGCGATGGATCAGCAGGCCCGGCGGTTGCTCCAGCTGCTTGGCGAAACGGAGATCGCCCCTGTGAATTCCAGCTGCGGCGCTGAGCAGGAATATTTCCTGGTGGATGCCGCCTTCACGGCCCTTCGGCCTGATCTGCAGCTGGCAGGCCGCACCCTGTTCGGTGCTGCCCCCGCCAAGGGGCAGCAGTTTGACGATCACTACTTCGGCGCGATCCCCGAACGGGTGCAGGTGTTCATGCAAGACGTGGAGGAGCAGCTCTATCGCCTTGGTATTCCGGCCAAAACCCGCCACAACGAGGTGGCACCCGGTCAGTTTGAAATCGCGCCGTTTCACGAGGCCGCCAACGTGGCCACCGATCACCAGCAATTGATCATGACCGTGTTGAAGGCCACGGCCAAGAAGCATGGTTTGACGTGCCTACTACACGAGAAACCGTTCGCTGGCGTGAATGGCAGCGGCAAGCATGTGAATTGGTCGATCGGTAACAGCAGCCAGGGCAATCTGCTCGACCCTGGAAGCACACCCCACGACAATCTGCAGTTCCTCTTGTTCTGCGGAGCGGTGATCCGCGGCGTGCATCGCTTCGGCCCGCTGATGCGTGCAGCCATCGCTACAGCCAGCAATGATCACCGCCTTGGTGCCAACGAGGCGCCTCCAGCCATCATCTCTGTTTACCTCGGCAGCCAGCTCGAGGATGTGTTCAGCCAGATCAGCAGCGGCACGTTGGAAGGATCTGCCAAAGCAGCGTTAATGTCGCTTGGTGTGGATACGTTGCCGGATCTCAACAAAGATCCTGGCGATCGCAACCGCACCTCGCCGTTCGCCTTTACCGGCAACCGCTTCGAATTTCGTGCTGTGGGATCCGGCCAGTCGGTGGCCGGTCCGCTTGTGGTGCTGAACACGATCATGGCGGATTCCATTCAGTGGATCTCCGACCAACTAGAAGATCAGCTCAATAGCGGCGCACCGCTGGAAGAAGCAGCGTTCGCGGTGCTGAAGCGCACGATGGATGATCACGGGGCTGTGGTGTTCGGCGGTGATGGCTACTCCACGGAGTGGCACGAGATGGCCGTGAAGGAGCGTGGTCTCGAAAACCTACGCACCACAGCCGATGCCCTACCGGTGTTGCAGCGGGCGGACATACGCGACCTGTTTGAACGCACCGGTGTCCTCAGCCCAGTAGAGCTGGAAAGCCGTTATGAGGTGTATGCGGAGCAGTACACCCTGGCGATTGAGGTGGAGGCCAAGCTCGTGCTCCGGATCGCCCGCACCCAGATCTATCCGGTGGTAACCGCAGCACTGAAGCATCTGGCAAGCTCCCTCAAGGCTCAAGAAGCTTTGGGTCTCACTGCTGATCAAAGCGTTGCTCGCACCATGGCTTCGCTCAATCAGGCGCTTCTGCAGCAGTGCGACGCCCTGGAGTCGGCGCTTGCAGCAACGCCGCACGACCTTCAACCGCACCTCGCGCACTGCGCCGGCACACTGCTGCCTCTCATGAATGCTGTGCGCGCTGCGGCGGATGGGCTGGAGGGAATGGTTGACGACAACCTCTGGCCTTTGCCCACCTACCAGGAAATGCTGTTTATGCGCTGACGCCAAACCGCACGTTTCACCACATCCACTCATCAGGGGAGGGGATCCCGTTTTCGCGGCGAACCCGTGCGATCCTCTCCTCGTGCTTCAGCTGCTCTTCGCTGCGGCTCAACCAGGGCCTGCGGCGTTCACCGGATCGCGCCAAATCCAGCGCTGAAGGCAGACGAACCACCGTCCACTCCGCTTGATTGAGGGGTTTGGCGGGGGCCGGTGCGTGCACGCGCGTTTTTCCACACACAACGAGGGAACAGGTCTCATCTCAGGCAGCCGAGCAGCTGTCAAGACAAACCCTGCTCCATCAGCTCACAACAGGTTGCCGTACGTCAAGAGCATCAGTCCAACATGCGTCTCGCAGGCGGCAATGCGAGACGTGCCTGCGCCGCAATGGATTGAAAGAGACGATTTCGGCAAACAACCCAATCCTCACGAAAATGACAGCTTGTCAAGACCAGCTCAATCAGGGGAGGAGATCCGGCCACTTAGCGACCCTCACAACCTGTGGAAAAGCTGTGGAAAATGCACCGAAAACACAGCCTTGTCATCCTGAGTTTGCGTTACGCGATCCGGATGACCTTCAGGCCTTCGCTGCTGGTGCCCTTAGCCCTGATCCCCGTCGCGGCGGCCTTGCAGGCTCCCCAAGTGCACGCAGCTGACCCAGTGGTGATCAACTGCGCAGGCAAGCAGGAACGCCGCCCGAGCAGCATTCAGTTCGGATGCGCCACCGGCAGCGTGATGCTCGCCAATCTGCGCTGGAGCCGTTGGGATGCCAATACAGCGATGGGCCAGGGCGATCTGGTGGTGAACAGCTGCATCTACAAAGGAGGGCCCTCCTGCGTGGAGGGTCAAACCATGACCTATCCGGCCAACGTGATCCTGGGTCGACCCGCCAGCGGCCCAGGCATCACAAGCCTGAGCGAGGTGCGCCTCCGCTTTACCGATGGCGGCCCTGCCGGTCTGTGGGGCGGCACGTATCACCTCGACAACCAGCTGCGGCCTTGAGGCCTGCATGATGAGGCTTCGTTAGAGACGCCCCATGCAAGCCAGCTGGAACGGAACGGTGATCGCCAGTAGCGACGACATCGTGACGGTGGACGGCAACGCTTACTTCCCGGTGAGCAGCCTTGTGATGGACCACTTCACCCCTTCTGATCACCGCACCACCTGCGGGTGGAAAGGGGTTGCGCACTACTACAACGTTGTCGTGGATGGTCAGGTGAACAACAACGCAGCCTGGTTCTATCCCGAACCCAAAGAAGCGGCCGAATCGATCAAGGGGCGAGTGGCGTTCTGGCGCGGGGTGAGCGTGGCCTGAAGGCCTCACTCAAACGATTCGATCAACACCGGCACAGCCACAAACGCGTCATAGCTGTTGGAGGGGGTGGCCTCCGACACCACCACCTGGGCCACGGGCGTGGGCGCGGGCTGTCGACGGCGGGTTCCACCGCCGCCACGGCGAGGAGATGCAGCTGTACCGCGTTGAATGGGCTGCTCCTTCAGGTCGTTGCGCACCTGGTTCAGCAACTTGAAATGGTTCGTGGTGCTGTACTTGCGCAACAGACCGGGATCCCAGCTCATCAAGGGTTGAGGCTTCGTTGAACTGAGCCTAAACGGGCCCAGCCAGACCAGAAAGCGTGATAACTTGTCACAGCGACAACTGGAAGTCGGTCCGCTTACGGGTTTTCTCGAGCGGCTCCCCCCCCAGCGTCCCAACAAACACTTTCGCGTACCTATGTCCAGGCTCGTCGGTCTGCAGGCTCCTGATTTCACCGCCACCGCTGTGGTGGATCAGGAATTCAAGGAGGTGACCCTTTCCTCGTACCGCGGCAAGTACGTGGTGCTGTTCTTCTATCCCCTCGACTTCACCTTCGTCTGCCCGACGGAGATCACCGCGTTCTCCGATCGCTACAGCGAGTTCTCCAGCCGTAACTGCGAAGTGCTGGGTGTGTCCGTGGACAGCCAGTTCTCTCACCTGGCCTGGATCCAGACCGACCGCAAAAACGGCGGCATCGGCGACATCGCCTACCCGCTGGTGGCCGACCTGAAGAAGGACATCGCCCGCGCCTATGAGGTGCTCGATGAGGACGCCGGCGTGGCGCTGCGCGGCCTGTTCATCATCGATCCCGATGGTGTGATCATGCAGAGCACCATCAACAACCTCCCCGTGGGCCGCAGCGTCGACGAGACCCTGCGATTGCTCCAGGCCTTCCAGCACATCCGCAACAACCCCGACGAGGTGTGCCCCGCCAACTGGACCCCGGGCGAGAAGACCATGAACCCCGACCCCGTGAAGAGCAAAGAGTTCTTCGCTGCCGTCAACTGAGCTGGGGATCTCTCCTCAACCGGCGATCAGGGCCCCAATGGGGCCCTTTTTTTGGGCGTTACTCAGAGATCAAGCAGGGTGAGCCGCCCCGTGCCCCCATCAAGCCTCGCCCGGCGGCCTAAGGGCAAAGCCAGATTTGGCCGGCCATGGCCCACAGGCAAATCCCGCACCAATGGCACACCAAGCGGTGCCAGCCGCTCCAGCAGGATCTCCTCCATCGCGAAGTCCCCGGGCAGCACGTCATCTTCTGCCCAGCTGAAGCGGCCGAGGCCGATGCCTGCCACCCCGTGGAGCAAACCGGAGCTGCGCCACTGGGTGAGCTGCCGATCAATCCGGTACGGCGCCTCTCCGGTGTCTTCCAATACCAAAATCACGCCTTTGAGATCGGGTAGCCAGCGGCTGCCGATCAGGCTGGTGGCAATGGTGAGATTGCTCACCACCAACGGGCCCTCCGCGCTGCCCGTCACCGCTGGCTCGCCTTGTAGTGGGGCCACAGTTTGCTGCTGCAACAGGGCAACGAGGCGCTGCCACTGCAGCTCGTTGCCGCCAAACCAGGCGTGCACACCACCCAGGCTGCCCGCTGCCCATTGCGCTAACAGCAAGGTGGAGCAGTCGGAAAATCCCACACACCAGCGGGGGCGATCAGGGAAACGCCACCCCATCTCCAACACGCGGGCACTGCCCCAACCCGCTCCCACATAAAACAACGCGTCGACCGCAGGATCACGCCAGGCGTCGCGTAGGGCAGCGCCGCGTGCCTGATCCGTGCCGGCAAACCAACGCCAGCGTTGCCTGAGCTGGGGGGGCTGAATCAGCTGCCACCCCTGGGCAGCACAACGACGGCTCAGCTGTTCGAGCAGTGGATCTTCAGGATCAAGCCACGTACCAGGCGCTAAGGCAGCGATGCGACTGCCGGGCCGAAGTGGCGGGGGCTGCGGCCCGGTGGGCTGCGCAGCCCAGGCGATTCCAGCGGTCGCAGCGCTGAAACCGAGGCCCGCGTGCAACAGCTCTCGCCGCTTCACCGCTGGGTCAACCGATCAAACTGGACAACAAACGACGGCCATCCACGCCACCGGTGGCGGGATCGCAGGCGCGCTCAGGGTGGGGCATCAGTCCCAGCACATTGCCCTGGGCGTTGCTGAGACCAGCCACATCTCCCACGGAGCCATTGGGGTTTTGGCAGTAGCGCAGCACAACCTGACCGCCATCCTCGAGCTGCTTTAGCAGCTGAGGATCCGCCTGATAGCGCCCTTCACCGTGGGCAACTGGGAAATTCACCACCTCACCGCCGCTATAGCCCTGCAGCCAAGAGCAGGTTCCAGGCTCTACGCGCAGATCAGTGGGCTCGCAGATGAAGTGCAGCTTCTGATTACGGGTGAGGGCACCAGGAAGCAATCCCATCTCCGTGAGCACCTGGAAGCCATTACAGATACCGAGAACCTTGCCTCCCTGCTGTGCGAAGGCGGCTACTTCCTGCAGCACCGGTGCAAAGCGGGCAATCGCGCCACAACGGAGATAGTCGCCGTAGCTGAAGCCCCCGGGAATCACAACGGCATCCAAACCGCTGAGATCCCTCTCCTCATGCCACAGGAAGCGGGTTTTGATCCCCAGGCAGCCCTCAGCCGCCCACTGCACGTCCCGGTCGCAATTGGAACCGGGAAACACCACAACACCAAGGGTCATCGTCAGGCTCCTGCGCTGGTGTCGTCCTTGAGTTCGAGGGTCCAGTTCTCGATCACGGGGTTGGCCAGCAACCGGTCGCTCAACAGTTCGAGCTGCTCACGGGCGCTCTTGGCATCGGCGGCTTCCAGCTCCACCTCCACCGCCTTGCCGATACGGAGCTTGCTCACGCCCCCAACACCCAGCCGTGCTGCCGCAGCTCGGGTGGCCTCCCCGGCAGGGTCGAGCACCGACGGCCGGAGAGAAACCAACACGCGAGCGGAGAAGAGCGGCACCTGGGCTCCACGAGGATTGTTAAATCTTGGCAGGCCGGCTGCCCACTCCCCTTGTGCATGGTCACGGTGGAGGTAGTCACTGAGGGTCCGGTCCGTGTTCCGCTGCCGCCTGGCCTGGCTCACAGCGTTGTTGTGCACGCCTCTGTTGCCGGTGGAAGGGGTGCGGGCCAATGAAGGCCTAAAAGTGCCCCTTGAATGCCAGCTCGATCAGGGCAGCTGGCAGCCCTGCACCCTCACCATTGAGCAGCTGGGAGAGCACTGGTGGCTGCAGATCGGTGCCCAGCGGCTCGACTTTCGCAGTGATGGTCGCGGCAGCATCACGCTGATCGAAGGCGGCGCAAGCCCCAGAGCTGTGCAGCCGATGTGGACCGCCCAACGAGCCCTCTGCTGGGACGGCGTCTGCACCAAGGGCGACCTACCCCTCGATTAGCCCTCAGCTCCGCAGCGCTTGCTCCAAAGCGGGGCCGTCGACGGCCAGGCCAAGGGCCACCAGTTCCACGCCGTTGTGCTCGGGCCGTTCAGCGGGGGCCTGGGAATCAAACCAACACTCCAGCCTTGGACCCACCGCCTGAATCTGCAGCGGGTGGCGTTTACCGGGCAACCAGGCACGCCCCTTCAAGCGAAGCAAACCCTGAGCCTGGATCTGGTTGAGCAGTTGGGTTTCGAGGCGACCACGCTCCACATCTCCCTGCCAACGCACGACTGCCGATTGCATCGCCACATGGCTGTGGTCGTGGTGGTCGTGGTCGTGGTCGTGGTCGTGGTCGTGGTCGTGGTCGTGATGATGGTGGTCAAGCTCCGCCGGCTCGCTGCGCTCAAGGCCCAGCAGCAGAGCCGCTGGCACCTCACCGCGTTGCATCGGAATCACCGAAACCCCCGAGCGGACCAGGGAGCTGAGGCGCTCGCGAAGCCCATCGATCTGCACCGGCTCAAGCACATCAGCGCGGCTGAGCAACACCAGATCCGCCGCCTCCAGCTGATCCTTAAAGAGCTCTTCGATGTCGCTGAGGTGATCAAGATTGGGATCAGCCTGGCGCTGGGCCTCCAGGGCTGCCGGATCACCCACCACGCTGCCAGCGGCCAGGGCTTCGCCATCCACCACGGTCACCACCCCGCTCACGCGGGTACGGGTGCGAATCTCGGGCCAGCCAAAGGCCTGCACCAAAGGAACCGGCAGAGCAAGTCCGCTGGTTTCCACCACGATGCCGTCAAGTTGATCAGCCCGCTCCAGCAGGGTTTGCATGGTGGGCAGAAATTCATCCTGCACGGTGCAGCAGAGGCAGCCGTTGGCCAGTTCCACGACGCGGCCCTCAAGCTCCTCCTCGGGACAGAACCCGCAGCTGCGAATTAGGTCGCCATCGATGCCGACCTCGCCGAACTCGTTAACAAGCACCGCCAGGCGCAGCCCGCTGTTGCGCAACAGCTCACGCAACAGGGTGGATTTACCAGCACCAAGAAAACCGGTCACCACGGTGACCGGCAGGCGTTGAGTGGATGCGTTCATCTCAGCCGACCAACGCGGTCCAGCTGAAGGCGGCGCCAAGGCCAATCAGACCACCGGCCAACAACGTGCGAGTGCTTGCCGTGATGCGGTCAACGGATTGCCGCAGGCCCCAAAGCGCCAACAGCAGCAGTGCGCCTTGGCTTAGCAGCAGCCCGAGCAAATACGTGGCAACCGGGGTGCTTTCCCAGCCGATGACAGTACTGCTGAGCACATAGCCATGCAGCGCAAAGGCTGGCACCAGAAACATGGTGGGTAGTCGCCCGGCCACCACAAGACCTTCGACCACCAGCGTGAGTGATACCAGCAGTTCCGCCCCAGGCAGCCCTGGCAACGCAAGCCCGAGGGCCGTACCCGCCAAGCCCACCGCCAACAGGCTGATCATCCATCGGCCGGAGCGCTGCACTCCCACTAGGGCGAGGGCGATCAGAAAAATCAGATGATCCGGGCCCAGCAGTGGGTGGGCTAACCCGCTCATCAATCCGGTAAGGGCACTTGGCTCGAGATGCATGATCTGCATCGGATGGTGCGCCAGGGCGGGAGAGGCCAGCAGGAGAGCCAAACCGGCACCGGCCGGGATGAGGCGTTGAAACATGGGTTGTACTGGTCCGCGCCAGATTGTGAAGGTGATCAAGCGGCGGGCGTTCTGACTGCGGACGAAACCAGAAGGTTCGAACCGTTCACAGCTGCGGGACAGCGCCGGATTCACACCGAACTTTCCCCGTTACCTCTTCGGGCTGACCCCCCGAAGAACCGATGCGCTCAATGTAGTGGGTGTCGACGCGCTGGGATCAACGGCAATTGAGGCTGTCGCGCGTTGCCACTCCGGTGCTCGCGTTGGTGCCACTGGCACGGCCGCAGAGGGCCTTCTGCTGGGGGAGGTCGAGCACAGCGTCAGTGAAATCGGCCCCATCGATGGCGGCACCGGTGAACTTGCTGTTCATCAACATGGCGTTGCGCAGCACCGCATCGGTGAGATCAGCCTGATCAAAACGCGTTGCGAAGGCCACGGCATCTTCGAGGTTGGCCGCGTGCAAGTTGGCTCCCTCAAGGTTGGTCGTGTTGAACACTGCACCGCGTAGATCCGTGTCGCTGAGGTCGAACCCTTCAAGGTTGGCCTTGAGAAATTCTTGCTGCTGCAGGTTGCGGCCGTGCATGTCGGGCTGCAGATCCTGAACGCTGCGCTGCCCGCGCAGTTCAGGCGCTGTGATCGCTGCAGCGCTTTGACTCCACAGCACCAAGGGCAGCACCAAGGCCAGTGCCACCCGCATCAACGGCCGCAGAGCGGCAGCCAGGGTGCGGAGGAACGGCAACACGACAGCACTACGTTGGGGCGCTCAAGTTATTGCAGGCAGCTGCCGCTGCGCGACCGATGAGCAAGTCCCTGCGCGTGGTGGTACCGCCACATCCCCTGATCGGCCACTGGCTCACCCTGCTGCGAGACCGGGAAACACCCCAGGCTCTGTTCAACACCGCCATGGCGGAACTGGGGCGCTGGCTCACCTACGAAGCCCTGCGCGACTGGATTCCGTATCAAAGGGTGCAGGTGCAGACACCGTTGGCGGCCACGGAAGGCACGGTTGTGGATGGGTCTGTACCAATGCTCGCCATTCCGCATCTGCGCTCCGGCCTGGCCCTTTGGGAGGGAGCCAGACCAGTGGTTCCCAGTGCCGCCGTGGCCCATATCGGCCTCAACCAGGGCAGTTGTTGGTTCAACGGCCTGCCGGACGAGATTCCGGAGCGGGCCGGTGTGCTTGTGTTCACGCCGCAAGTGGCAAGCGGCACGAACTTGCTTCAACTACTCGAGCAGCTGGAGCAGCTGGGCGTGAGTGGCATGCGGCTGCGGGTGATCACGGCCCTCGCCGCCAGCCCGGGGCTCAAGCGCCTCGGCGAGCGTTACGACGACCTCACGCTCTACACCGGATGCATCGATGCCGAGCTCGATACGGAGCAGCGGATCTTGCCGGGGTTTGGTGACGCCGAACAACGGCTCTATGGCCTTGGCCAGATGAACTTCGTAGGCTGAGAGCATCACGAAGCAGCAGCGCGATGGCCAACCGAGACGGTGGTTCCAGCTCCCTGGGAACCCTGCTGGCCGGGGCTCTGATCGGTGCGGCTGGCCTGGGCTGGTGGCTCTTGTCAGAGGCCGAGCGGCGGCGGGAGCAGCACCGCACCAACCGCAGCCTGCGCATTAATCGCCTCTCCTGGAACGAAGACGATCCGATCGGCTCAGGCGCCTCGGCTCGGTCGGTGCCCGACACCGAGCTCCAAGACAAGGTGCATGAGCTGAACCAGGCCATCGAGGAGGTGCGCCGGCAACTCGAGAGCCTGAGCACCCAGAGCTAAACCGGCTGCTCGGTAAGTTGCTGCTATCACTGTGCAGCAGCCATGCTCCGCTCCGCCGCGATCACCCAGGGCATCCAGCGCTCCCCCAACCGCGCCATGCTTCGGGCGGTGGGCTTCGGCGATGGCGACTTCAGCAAGCCAATCATCGGCATCGCCAACGGCTACAGCACGATCACACCCTGCAACCTGGGCCTGAACGATCTGGCCCGCCGCGCCGAGGAGGCCGCCCATACGGCGGGCGCGATGCCGCAGATGTTCGGCACCATCACGGTGAGCGATGGCATCTCGATGGGCACCGAGGGGATGAAGTACTCCCTGGTGAGCCGTGAGGTGATCGCCGACTCCATCGAAACCGCCGTAAACGGCCAGAGCATGGATGCGCTGCTGGCCATCGGCGGCTGCGACAAGAACATGCCCGGCGCCATGCTCGCCATGGCCCGCATGAACATCCCCTCGATCTTTGTGTACGGGGGCACGATCAAGCCAGGCAAGCTCGGCGCCTGCGATCTCACCGTGGTGAGCGCCTTTGAGGCGGTGGGTCAGTACAGCGGCGGCCGCATCGATGAGCAGGAGCTCACTGCGATCGAAAAGAATGCCTGCCCGGGTGCTGGCAGCTGCGGTGGCATGTTCACCGCCAACACGATGAGTGCGGCGTTCGAAACCATGGGCCTGAGCCTGCCCTACAGCTCCACCATGGCGGCTGAAGATCCCGAGAAGGCTGATAGTGCCGCCCGCAGTGCGGAGGTGCTGGCTGAGGCGATCAAGGCCAACATTCTTCCTCGCGACCTGATGACGCGCGAGGCGTTTGAAAACGCCATCAGCGTGATCATGGCCGTGGGCGGCTCCACCAACTCGGTGCTGCACCTCCTCGCCGTGGCCCGCACCGCCAACGTGGCTCTCTCGATTGACGACTTCGAAGAGATCCGCCAGCGGGTGCCCGTGATCTGCGACCTCAAGCCCAGTGGCCGCTACGTGACCGTGGATCTCCACCAGGCCGGTGGCATCCCCCAGGTGATGAAACTCCTCCTCGATGCCGGCCTGCTCCACGGCGAGTGCAAAACCATCGAAGGCAAGACCCTCAAGCAGGTGCTCGCCGATGTGCCCTCTGTTCCGCCCGCTGGGCAGGACGTAATCCGCCCCCTGAGCAATCCGCTCTATGCCAAAGGCCACCTGGCGATCCTCAAGGGCAACCTGGCTGAAGAGGGCGCTGTGGCCAAGATCAGCGGTGTGAAAAACCCCGTGATCACCGGCCCGGCGCGCGTGTTCGAGAGCGAGGAAACCTGCCTGGCCGCCATCCTCGACAAGCAAATCAACCCTGGCGATGTGGTGGTGGTGCGCCAGGAGGGGCCCGTTGGCGGCCCCGGTATGCGTGAAATGCTCAGCCCCACCGCCGCCATCGTGGGCCAGGGCCTACTGGATTCCGTGGCGCTGATCACCGATGGCCGCTTCTCCGGTGGTTCCTTCGGCCTGGTGGTGGGTCATGTGGCACCGGAGGCCGCCGTGGGCGGCACCATCGGTTTGGTGCAGGAGGGCGACAGCATCACGGTGGATGCCAATCAGCTGCTAATCCAGCTCAACGTGAGCAAGGAGGAGCTTTCCCAACGCCGCGCAGCCTGGACCAAGCCCGAACCCCGCTACCGCACCGGTGTGCTCGGTAAATACGCCCGCCTGGTGAGCTCCAGCAGCAAGGGTGCGGTGACCGATCAGGTTGAGCTCACGGCCAACCGCTAACTTCTCCAGAACCACCAGCCAGCGAGGCTCGAATCCGTCGGCAGAAGGCTTCCAGTGGTGCGCCATCGGCTGGACGATCGCAGCGCTCTCCACTGGCTGGATCCATCCAAACCGCATGGCTGCCGTGCCACAACATCGGAGCTTGTTCATCGCTCAATCGACTGAGCATCAAGTTGAGATCGTCTCCACTGCGGTAGATCTCCAGTTCTAGATCGCTCTCCACAACGCGCTGACCTGAGCTGTCGCGGGCCTCAATCAATACCACGCAATCGCTGCCCTCGCTGAGAGTGGCGGGGGTCTCTCCGCTGAAGCGCAGTGCATGGAGATGGGGCTTCATGCAGAGATCGGCAGCTTTGGCGAGATCCACCAGAAACGCATCCAAGGGATCACAGGGTTCACCGGCTCTCATCACGGAGACATCCATCAACCGAGTGCTCTCAAACCACCGCGTGAATCGATCGGATCAGCAGCTCGAGCTCGCCTGGCCGGAAGCCAGGGTTGCGGCCACCCATGTCGCCGAATTTGGAATGCAGGATCTGCAGCCGGATTACACCAGATGGATCAAAGCGCACCGGCAGCCCCACCGGTGTGGCACGAACGCTGGGCGTGAGCCGATTGAACGGGATCACCACGGTGGAGGTGCCACCCGGCCGCGTTGAGAACTCAGCCACCCAGCGAAGACCACCAGGAATCAACTCCGTTAGCCCAGCCACGCCATCGCGGCACGCCAACGCCAGTTTGTAGCGCCGACCATCGCCATCGAGCTCCAATTCCAGAGCGCCATAGGCCGACAGATCCAGGGGTGGATCAAACACAGGCGAACGGCAGCTCACAAAGCCTCCGCCTTCCGGCTCTACGAACGCCTGCATCAGCAGTCCGCCAGAGCCGGCTTGCACCGACCCCTGGCTACGGCCTCCCATGATCGTGTCATTGAGGGCCTGCCAGCCGGCGAAGCCATCGCCACTGGCGATGAGCAGTGGAGCGAGCATCAGAGTCCTTGGGCTGCTTCGGTGTCCGCTAGCACCAACACGGGTGCCTGCGGTTGCACCAGCTTGGCGGGTGTGCGCTGCGGTTGCTCCCCTGGATCCAGTAGGCGCTGCAGCGCCTGTCGCTTGGCAGCCCCACTCACCAGGAAAATCACCTGCCGGGCGGCGCTCAACACCGGTGCTGTGAGGCTGATGCGCTCCAGACCCTTGCCAGCACCAATCGTGACCAGGCGAGTGCGCTCTTCGGTGGCGGGGGTGCCCGGGAATAACGAGGCCGTATGGCCATCGTCACCGAGACCGAGCAACATCACATCGAACATGGGTGGATCGCCGGGGCAGAGCCCGCGCACGTACCGCTCAAACGCATCCACCGACGCCGCTGGGTTCTCCAACTCGGTTGGCACAGGGTGAAAACACGCATCCGCGCCAGGGCCACCGGGGGCCATGAGTGTGTCCCGCAGCATCCGGGCATTGCTGGCGGGGTCGGTGGGAGGCACCCAGCGCTCATCACCGAGCACAACATCCACCCGGTTCCAGGGAAGATGCTCCTGGTTGAGCACCCGATAGGCAGCTGCCGGAGTGGTGCCGCCTGAAAGGGCCAAATGGGCTCGATCCCGCTGATCGAGTGCCAGGTCAAGCAATGAGGCGATGCGCTCGGCGCACACCCGTGCCAGCTGGCTGGCATCGCTGGCCACCTCGAGCGTGTAGCTGGTTGGAGATGGGGTCATCCGAATGCCCCCACTCACATCCACTCGGTGTGGAAACCGCCGGGCTGATCCACGCGCTCATAAGTGTGGGAGCCGAAGCAATCGCGCATCGCCTGCACCAGATTCTGGGGCAACCGACCGGTGAAGTAGCTGTCGATGTAATCGAGGGAGCTGCTCAGACACGGCACGGGAATGCCCGCCTGAGCGGCACCGGCCACCACTTGGCGCAACCCGGCGATGCGGCGTTGGATCTGATCGGCGAACCAGGGGTCCACCATCAGATTGGCAAGATCAGACTTAGCCGTGTAGGCGTTCTGGATGCGCTGCAACAGGCGGGCGCGAATGATGCAGCCCCCTTTCCAGATCTGGCCAATGGCCGACATGTCGAGGTTGTAGTTGTGCAGCTTGGAGGCCTCCTGCAACAGCGCCATGCCCTGGGCATAGCTGGCGATGCAGGCAAGCACGCAGGCATCCATCAGCGGTGCCATCGCGTCGGATGGGCTCCCCAGGTCGATGGCACGCGAGGCGGGCGGCGGCAACAACGCTTCGGAGGCCAAGCGTTCAGCCCGCATCGAGCTCACCACCCGGGCATTCAGGGCCGCGTAGATCGTGGGCACGGACACTCCCATCTCCAGCGCGCTGACCACGGTCCACAGGCCGGTGCCCTTCTGGCCCGCCGCATCCACGATCTTCTCCACCAGATCAGAACCATCGGCTGGATCCTTGGTGCGCAAACAGATCTCGGTGATCTCCACCAGGAACGACGACAGCTCCTCGGTGTCGTTCCACTGCTTCAGCACATCGGCCATCGCTTCACCGTTCATGCCGGCGCTGCGCTTCATCAGGTCATAGGCCTCGGCCAGGATCTGCTCGATCCCGTATTCAATGCCGTTGTGCACGGTCTTCACAAAGTGACCGGCACCGCCAGGGCCGATGTAGGTCACGCAGGGGCCATCGTCGACCTGGGCGGCCATCTTGCGCACCAGGCTTTCGATGGCGTCGTAGGCGGCCTTGGTGCCCCCCGGCATCATGCTCGGGCCCTCCAAGGCGCCCTTAGCACCGCCTGAAACCCCCATACCGATGTAGCCGAAGCTCTTGCTCTCCAGCTGAGCGACGCGGCGTTCTGTGTCGGTGTAGAGGGAGTTGCCGCCGTCGATCAGCAGATCGCCCTCTTCGAGCAGGGGCGAAATCTGCTCGATCATGGCGTCGATCGGGTCGCCCGCCTTGATCATCATCAGGATGCGGCGCGGACGCTGCAGCTTGCTGATGAAGTCGTCCAGTGTGGTGGCGCCGATGATCTGTTTGCCGGCGCCACGCCCCTTGAGGAAATCCTCGGTTTTGGCGTAGGTGCGGTTGTACACCACGCTGGAGAAGCCGTTGCGCTCAGCATTGAGCACAAGGTTCTCGCCCATCACACCGAGGCCGATCAGGCCAAAGTGGGCCTTGTCCATGACGCCGCTGCCGTTGCTGGTGGCCCCAGTGTGGCGAGGCTGGCCAAAGGTTGCAGCCCCATCGTTGCCAACTGGAAACGTGGGTGTTGGTTAGATCACCGAGCCATCGGCGATGGTGGCGTTCTTGACAACCACCACGATGCCGTTGCGGATATAGAACCCGAGCTCAGGCCGATCGGATTCCTCGACGCGGTCCTTATTCACGATCGTTACGTCGCGCCCGATGCGCACGTTTTTGTCGAGGATGGCACGCTTCACCGTGGTACCTCGGCCAACGCCGAGAGGAATGCCACCACGCTCCCGCAGCACAGCCCTCTCTTCGCTGGATTCGAAGAAATCGCTGCCCATCACCAGGGTGTCTTGGAGCACAGCCTCGTCTTCGACGCGGGTTCGTACGCCAAGCACACAGTGGTGAATGCTGCAGGCCTTAAGCATCGAACCCTCGCCGATGATCGATTGGGTGACCTGAGCATCGAGCAGCTTGCTGGGGGGCAAGTAGCGGGGGCGTGTGTAGATCGGAAACTGTTCGTCGTAAAACGAGAATGCCGGGTTGGGTTGATCGGTGAGTGCCAAATTGGCTTCATAGAAGGCGCCGATCGTGCCGATATCTTCCCAGTAGTCGTCGAAGAGGAAGCTCTGCAGGTGGTCGCCGCGCTTCAGCGACTCTGGGATCAATTCCTTGCCAAAGTCTGTGGCGGTGGGGTTCTTGGCCAGGAGGTCAAACAGCGTCTCACGGCTGAACACATAGATCCCCATCGAGGCCAGGTAGGGGCGCTTCAGGGCCTCCTCGGCAGAAAGGCCCAGGCGTGAGGTGTCCACCCACATATCCTTGAGAGCCTCACCCTTGGGCTTCTCGCGGAACTCCCGGATACGGCCGTGCTCATTGGTGTGCATCAGGCCGAAGGCCTCCGCCTGAGGGGCGTCGACGGGCAGGGCCCCAATGCTCACATCAGCACCGCTGTTGATGTGGTGATCCACGAAGGTGCTGTAGTCCATCCGGTAGAGCTGGTCACCGGAGAGAATCAGGTAGTGGTCCACGTCCCACTCCTGAAAGAGCCACTGGTATTTGCGCACCGCATCAGCCGTGCCCTCAAACCAACTGGGGCTCTCCGGGGTCTGCTGGGCAGCGAGCACCTCCACGAAGCCCTGTCCGAAACCTGCAGAGAGGTTGTAGCTCTGGGTGAGGTGACGATTCAGCGACGCGCTGTTGAACTGCGTCAACACGTACATCTTGTTGATGCCGGAGTTGATGCAATTGCTGATCGGAATATCGATGAGGCGGTACTTGCCAGCCAGAGGCACAGCAGGCTTGGCGCGCATCTTGGTGAGGGGATACAGGCGTGTGCCGGCTCCGCCTCCGAGAATGATCGCCAGAACGCGCTTCATGCCTGATCCCTAGTGCCTTGGGCGCCAAGACGGTAGGCGAACCTGGCGCTTCTCCGAAAGCCTTCTGAGCAGATTGGCTGTAAACGGAAAGGCCGCGACGCAGGGCCACCCCAAACCATCACTCCTGGCTGTCGTGAAGCTCGAACAGGTCTTGGAGCACTTTCATCGCCTGGTGGCGCTGCTGGCGCGGCTGAGGCGAGCGCAAATTGGTAACGGGCGTGTGCAGGATCTTGTTGATGATGCCCTTGCTGAGGGCCTCTACCACCTTGCGCTCACGGGCTGAGAGATCGGGCCCCATGCGGCTGAGCGCCTTCTGCAGCTCCTGCTCGCGAATCTCCTCCAGCTGGGTGCGCAAGCGATTAGCCACGGGCACCGCCTCCAGGCCATCCCACCAGTCCAGGAAATCGCGCCCCTCTTGGCGCAGCATCCCTTCGGCTTCAGCGGCGATCTCGCGGCGGGCTTCCTGGTTGCGAGCCACCACTTCCTGGAGGTCATCAACGTCGTAGGAATCCACACCGCTCAGATCAGCCACACCGGCGGCGATGTTGCGGGGCACACCGATATCAACCAGCATCAGCGAGGAACGACGGTTAAGCCGGCCCAATCGATCTGGAGTGATGATCGGATCGTCAGCGCCAGTGCTGGTGAACACCAGCGAACACGTGCTGAGGCAATGGTCCAAGTCGGTAAGCGGCCTGCACTGCACCGGCAAGCCAGGGAAATCAGCGGCCATCAGTTCAGCGCGCTGCACCGTGCGATTGAGCAACACAACGCCGCGGGCGCCCTTGGCCTGGAGGTGTTGCAGCAACAGGCGTGCCATGCGCCCCGCACCCACCACAGCAATCTGCTCCTGGTCTAAGGGCACCAGATCGTCGACACCACGAGCCTGACCAACCTTGAGCTGTGCCAACTCCACGGCAGCGGAACTGATCGACACAGCACCAGTGCCGAGATTTGTTTCGCTGCGCACCCGTTTTCCAGTGCTTACAGCCTGGGAAAGCAGGCGGTTGAGAATCGGACCGATCGAGCGGTGTTCCTGGCCCAGGCGCACCATCTTCTTCACCTGAGACAGGATCTGTCCTTCGCCGAGCACTAGCGAATCAAGGCCTGCAGCCACCCGCATCAAGTGCTCAACCGCGGCCTCATGGTGATAAGTGAAGAGGTGTGGCGTGAGCTGCTCAACCTCAAGACCGGAGTGATCGCTCAAAAAACTGCCCACGGCACTCACCCCTTGTTCGGGGTGGCGCAACAGGGTGTAGATCTCCAGCCGATTACAGGTGCTGAGGATCGATGCCTCCAGCACATCGTCGCTGGCACGCAGGCGTTGCAGCGATTCCTCCATCGACTGCTCCGCGATGCTGAGCCGCTCCCGGATCTCAACCGGGGCCGTGCGGTGACTGAGGCCGACGACGGCAATGTGCATGGAGGCGGAACTGATCTGGAGAGAACGGAACTCGGGAAGGGCCGAGAAGCCTGAAAGGCGACCCGGCCTGAGCCTGAACGATCAGCGCAGAGCGATGCTCTGGGCGCCGTCCTTGATGTGCACGGTGGTGGTGAAGCGGGCGGTGTTGTCGAGGGTGCTGATCACCAGGGAGCTGGTGCGGGTGCAGTCCTTCTCGAACTTCACGCCGTCAAACAGCAGACCGTCGGTGATGCCCGTGGCTGCGAACACCACGTTTTCGCCGCAGGCCAGCTCCTCGGCCTCGTAGATGCGGTCGGGATCGCTGATGCCCATCTCGGCCAGGCGAGCCAGGTTGCCTTCCTTGGTCAAACCTTCCCACTCAGAGGTCTGAGCCACCGCCGGGTCATACACCAGCTGACCCTGGAAGTGACCACCCAGGGCGCGCAGAGCGGCAGCGGAGATCACGCCTTCAGGAGCAGCGCCGATGCCCATCAGGCAGTGGGTGCCGGTACCGGCAAAACCACAGGCAATGGCAGCCTGCACGTCACCATCAGAAATGGGCTGAACACGGGCACCGGTGGAACGGATCTCCTTGATCAGATCCTTGTGGCGGGCGCGGTCCATCACCACGATCACCAGCTCATCCTTGGGGATGCCAAGGCACTGGCTGAGGATTTCGATGTTCTCAGTGGCCGACTTGCGAATGTCCACCTTGCCCTTGGCTGCCGGGGGGGCGGCCAGCTTCTTCATATAGAAGTCGGGGGCGTTGAACAGACCGCCACGATCGGAAGCAGCGAGCACCGCCATCGAGCCGGGCTGGCTGTTGGCGCAGAGGTTGGTGCCTTCGCAGGGGTCCACAGCGAAATCAACGCCCGGACCAGTGCCGCTACCCACTTCTTCACCGATGTAAAGCATCGGCGCTTCATCGCGCTCGCCCTCACCGATCACGATGCGGCCCTGCATCTGGATCTTGTACATCCGCTCGCGCATCGCTTCAACAGCGGCGGCGTCAGCCTCATTCTTGAGGCCCATGCCGGTGAGCTTGGCGGAAGCGATCCCAGCCTGCTCAACAACCTCGAGAATTTCTTGAATCAGGGTGCGATCCACGGCGGTGCGGCGAAGGGAAAGGACGGTCAGGGCCCAGAGGAACTGAAGAGCGCTGCCGTTAGAACCGCCTGAAAGCCGGTTCGGCCAGCACCACCAAGGCCTCTCAGGCTCGAAGCGCCGCCAACTGTATCAGTGCTTCCCCGGTGATCCCTCGCGAATCGATCGGGCCTTGAAAGGCTGTTGGAAGGTGCATTCCTACAATCGTGCTCCCCACGCCTCACGCCTTGCCATGAGCACCAAACCCCTGGTGATCTCACCGTCGATCCTGTCGGCTGACTTCTCACGCCTCGGTGATGACGTGCGTGCGGTTGACCAGGCCGGTGCCGACTGGATTCACGTGGACGTGATGGATGGCCGGTTCGTGCCCAACATCACCATCGGCCCCCTGATCGTTGAGGCCCTGCGCCCGGTGACCCAGAAGCCTCTGGATGTGCACCTGATGATCGTGGAGCCCGAGAAATACGTGGCCGATTTCGCCAAGGCCGGAGCCGACATCATTTCTGTGCAAGTGGAAGCCTGCACCCACCTGCACCGCAACCTTGGTCAGATCAAAGATCTGGGCAAGAAGGCCGGCGCCGTGCTGAACCCTGGCACCCCGATCGACACGCTCGAGTACTGCCTTGAGCTGTGCGACCTGGTGTTGGTGATGAGCGTGAACCCCGGCTTCGGCGGTCAGAGCTTCATCGAGAGCCAAGTTCAGAAGATCCGCGACCTGCGCCGCATGTGTGACGAGCGCGGCCTCGACCCGTGGATCGAGGTGGATGGCGGCATCAAGGCCGCGAACGCCTGGCAGGTGATTGAAGCCGGCGCCAACGCGATCGTGAGCGGCTCTGGTGTGTTCAACCAGCCCAGTTACGCCGATGCAATCACCGGCATCCGCAATAGCAAGCGCCCGGTGGCTGTCGCCGCCTGATCGATCTCGCTCGTGGACAGGCCTGCGCCGCAGGCCACAGCAACAAAACCCCGAATCCATGCTGCTTGCATCGATTCGGGGTTTTTCGTTGTTATGGACATCAAGCGCTCAGAAACCAGCCGTAGCTATGCAAGCCGATGCCGAGCAGATTCACGCCGATGTAGCAGACGCAAATCACAACCAAGCCAGCCACCGCCACGAGAGCCGGTTTACGACCCTGCCAGCCACGGCTGAGACGGGTGTGCAAGTAGGCGGCGTAGACGAGCCAGCAGATCAACGCCCAGGTTTCTTTGGGATCCCAACTCCACCAGCTACCCCAGGCTTCATTCGCCCACACAGCACCGCTCACGATGCCGATTGAAAGGAGCAAGAAGCCCACGGTGATCGTGCGGTAGCTGAGGCTGTCCAGTTGCTCGCTGAGCGAAAGGCTGGCGCTGCTGAGTTGCAAACTGCCAGCGGAGCCCGCATTGGTGGCCAGGCTGGCTTGGCGAAAGGCGCCGCTACCGATCGAACTGCTGCGCAGCTCAAGCTGTTGGCCGCGATCGGTGAACAGCACCGCGAGCGACACCAGCGAGCCCACCAACAGGGCCGCATAGCTCACCATGATCACGCTCACATGCATCACCAGCCAGCTGGAACGCAGAGCCGGCACCAGAGGAGCGGCTTGTTGCAGCTGATCCGGCAGGGCGAAGCTGGCAAAGGCCACACAACCCAAGCCCATGGGAGTGGCCGCCGCTGCAACGATGGGCGAGGGAAAGCTGCGCTCCACCAAGAGCTGGGTGAGGGTGCAGGCCCAGGCCAGGAAGCAAAGGGATTCGTAAAGGTTGCTGATCGGGAAGTGGCCCGACTGCCACCAACGCAACACCAGTTGAGCCGTCAGCGCCAGGTTGGCAGCGGCCACCATCCAACGCACAGCCTGGCTCCCCTGGCCGGAGCCACTCACGCTCCAGAACGCCAGAGGTAAAGCGATCAACAGCAAGGCGAAGGCGCCAAGGCCAAGGGCAAGAACCGGATCGGTCACGAACGCTGCGGAGGGGGGCAAGGGAAAGGCAGAACCGTGGGGCCAGTCTGCCGCGAGGATTGCGTCAGCGACTGGCCTGGCGCAACAGAACCAAACCACCGCTCAAGCCGATCAGCACCGGCATCCAGGCAGCAAAGAAGGGAAGCAGAGTGCCCTTGATCCCCAGTGAGCTGAAGATGAACGACATCAGGTAGTAGCCGAAAATCAGCAACACACTGATTCCGAAGCCCTGACTACGGCTCGTGCGGGCGTTGGGACGCACCCCAAGGCTGCTGCCGATCAAACCGAAGACCAGGCAGATCGCAGGGAACGCAAATTTCTCCTGAATCCGCACACGCAGACGCCTGGCCTCTTTGCGATCGCCGGCCTGCTCCAGCAAACGCTCGGCACGCCAAGCCTGGGCAACGGTCATTTGAGCTGCGTCACTGGGCAACTTGCCGACATCGAGGGGGGCCTTGGTAAAGGGGTAGTAGTAGCGATCAAAATCGGCTGACGTGGTGCGATTGTTGGCGCTGTCGATATCCACGATGCGGCCATCGCGGAACTCCCACATGCTGCGGGCGTCGTTCCATACGCCGGTTTTGGCAATCAGTAGCTGCTGGTGACCTGCCTTGGTGAAGTCCACCAGCGTGACCTCATACATCTTGCCCTCGCGGAAGCGGCGGGAATAAAACAGCTGAGCCAGATCGTTGTTCGTGCGCTCCTTGCCGTCTTCATCAACGGTGGTGATCTGGGCATAACGGGAATACACCACGTTGTCGCCGCGCTCCGCCGCAATCGAGCGACCGAGTGCCGAATCCAGCGTGTCGGCTGCGGCCACATTGGCGCTTGGAACAATCACATCGTTGAACACGAACGTGAGCAGCGTCATCAATGTGGCCACCACCAGGGCTGGCACCACCATGCGCCAGGTGGGTACACCGATGCTGCGCAAAGCCGTGAGTTCACTGGAACTGGAGAGACGGCTGAACGCCAGCAAGGTGGCCATCAGCGTGGCCATCGGGAACGACAGCACCAAGAAGCCCGGCAGGCGTAAACCGAGCACCTGCATGGCCACCAGTGGAGGCAGTCCAGCCTCGGCCACCTTGCGTACCAACTCGAACACCACCCCCACCGACAGCGACACTGCCGTGAAGGCAGCGACACCAAACAACAGCGGACCGAGCAACTCAGAGGAGAGCCACCGATCCATCAAGGGCAGGCGCTGCCACTGACGCAGCAGCCGCTGGCCAAGGCGCTGCAGGGGCTGAATCGAGAACAGGCCGTCGCTCACAGGCGGAAATCCTCCCCGAGGTAGTGACGACGCACCAACGCATCATTGGCCATCTCGCGTGAGGGGCCACTGGCGAGAATGCTGCCCTCCGTGAGGATGTAAGCGCGATCGGTAATCGCCAGGGTTTCGCGCACGTTGTGATCGGTGATCAGGATGCCCATGCCGCGATCGCGCAACCGGGCGATTAGCCCCTGCAGATCAGCGACCGCCAAGGGATCAACGCCTGCAAAGGGTTCATCAAGCAGCAGATAACGCGGGCCATGGACGCCAACAGCGAGGGCGCGGGCCACCTCGCAGCGCCGGCGCTCACCTCCCGATAATTGAAAACCCCGGCGTTGTACAAAAGGCCTTAGGTGGAAATCATCGACCAACTGCTGCACGCGCTGACGACGTTGGTTCTGAGGTGCACCGCTTTCCTGCAACGCCAGCATCAAGTTGTCGTGAACGCTGAGATTGCGAAACACACTCGCTTCCTGAGGTAGATAGCCGATCCCCAGTCGCGCACGTTCAGGCATCGACAGGGCCGCGACCGACTGCTCATCCATCACCACAGCACCGGAATCAGGCCGGAGCAGGCCTGTCACCAGGTTGAAGGTGGTGGTTTTGCCGGCTCCATTTGGACCGAGCAAACCAACAACCTCGCCGGGATTGAGGTTGAGGCTCACCTGTTTCACCAGCGGCCGCCCTGCGATGGTGAGGGCCACCTGATCAAGCACCAGGCTCATGGCTGAACCGCCGCTGGCTGGCTAGGCAGAGGCTGCGGAGCTGGTTTCTGCTGAATCTTCAGGCGGCTGAACACCTGCTGGCCGCTGGGAGGGATCGCAATCAGCCGCTCGCCATCCACCAGGTAGACCACCCGCTCAGCGCGGATGAGGTTGCCGCCCTCCTGCACGATGTCGACATCACCACTAAGAACCACCCGGTTCTCCTTGCTGAAGTATTGGGCCTGACGCGCCGTGGCCACCACCCGCTCATCGGGATAAACAATGCGCACATTGCCCGTGGCAGTCACCACACCGGTGAGCTGATCAGCGCGCTGTTGGTCAGATTCGATCGTGACCAAGCCGGTGCTGATGCGCGCCGGTTGCTCGGGTTCAGGCTGCGGCGATTCAGGCTCTGCATCAGCTGGGAGCGCAAGCTCAGCCGCTGGCTGAGGGACCGGCCCATCAGAAGGTGCGGCAACTGGAGCTGGGGCTAGATCTGGATCCGATTGCCCCAAGACTGGCCGCTGCACCAATGGGGCAGAGATCAACAGGACTGCGGCAACCAGAGAGGCGTATTTGGGCATGCTGCGCGCTGCGGCGACCCCCGCCCCGGTTGAACTGGATGACGCCATCGTATCGCTCAGTTCGACCGGCCCATCAGGCATCTGCGCAAATCGCCTGAAGCCGGGGTAACGGCAGCTCCTCAGGATCCAGCTCCTGCTGCAGCGCCTGCAAGCGGGAGCGGGCTGCGTCACGCAGGATCTCTAAATCAAGTCCCAGGGCCTCAGGGCCGGCGCTGTGCAAACGACCAAGCCCCTCCCCGAGGAGCACCGTGGCTCCGCGGCGATTACCGCGCTCGAGATGGAGATGGGCCACAGCGATCTGCAGGATTCCCTGGAGCACACGCCTGCAGGGGGATTGGGTTTCATGCCAAAGCTCTTCGAAGCCATCGTGGCAGGCGTACCACTCGCCGGCATTGAAAAGCCTGACGGCCTCCCCGAAGCGGGGATCGACCATCAGGCTGGCTTCCTCAGAGAGAGGCTCGTGCGACAACGGAACTCAGCGGCGGGCCGGCTTTTTCACAGGGAGCTTCCGCAGCCGGATCGATTCGGGTGTCACCTCGAGCATCTCATCGGGGCCGATGTACTCAAGGGCCCTCTCCAGGGTCATCTGCATCGGGGCCTGAAGGGTGTCGAGCTCTTCAGCACCGGCTGAGCGCATGTTGGTGAGCTGCTTGGTCTTGCAGACGTTGAGCTCAAGATCCTGCGGGCGGTTGTTTTCACCCACCAGCATGCCCTTGTACACCTTGGTTCCAGGGGTAATGAAGAACTGGCCGCGATCTTCAGCGTTCTTGAGGGCATAGAAGGTGGCGGTGCCTTCCTCGAAGGCGATCAGCACGCCGTTGCGGCGTGTCTCGAACTCGCCCTGCATCGGGCGGTAATCGAGGAAGGAATGGCTCATGATCCCCTCACCGCGGGTGGCACGGATGAACTCTCCGCGGAAGCCGATCAGGCCGCGGGAGGGAACGACAAACTCCAGCTGCGTACGGCCATCGTTGGTGTTCTCCATGTTCTGCATCTCAGCCTTGCGGATGCCGAGTTTTTCGATGCAGGCGCCTACGGCTTCTTCGGGCACATCGAGCACGAGGGTTTCGAAGGGCTCAGAGGGAGTGCCATCGATGGTGCGGAAAATCACCTGAGGCTGGCTCACCTGAAACTCATAGCCTTCGCGGCGCATGGTTTCGATCAGGATGCCCAAATGGAGTTCGCCACGGCCACTCACTGACCAGCGATCTGGAGAGTCGGTGTCTTCAACCCGAAGCGCCACGTTGGTGAGCAGCTCTTTATTGAGGCGATCACGCACTTGGCGGCTGGTCACGAACTTGCCTTCTTTGCCGGCGAAGGGTGAGTCGTTGACCACAAAGGTCATCTGCAACGTGGGCTCATCCACCTTGATCAAGGGAAGAGCCTTGGGCTCATCCGGGCAGGCGATGGTTTCGCCGATATTCACTTCGTCGAAACCAGCCACAGCCACGAGGTCGCCGGCGCGGGCCTGCTCAATCTCCACGCGCTGGAGACCCTGGAAGCCGAGCAGCTTGCTAATCCGGCCACGCTTCACACTGCCGTCATCACGCAGCAGAGCTACGGGCTGACCGGCCTTGATCGTGCCGTTGTGGATGCGGCCGATCATGATCCGGCCAAGGAAATCGCTGTAATCGAGCGTGGTGACTTGAAGCTGGAGAGGCTTCTCGGGATCGCCCACCGGGGGCGGAACATGGCGCAGGATCGCATCGAACAGCGGACGCATGTTGTCGCTGTCGGTGGCCATATCGGGCTTGGCATAGCCACCCATGCCGCTGCCGAACAGATACGGGAAGTCGCACTGATCGTCGTCAGCACCGAGCTCGAGGAAGAGATCGAGCACTTTGTCCACTGCTTGCTCGGGATCAACGCGAGCACGGTCGATCTTGTTCACAAACACGATTGGACGCAGACCCTTCTCGAGTGCCTTCTTCAGCACAAAACGGGTCTGAGGCATCGGGCCCTCGTTGGCATCAACGATGAGCAGGCAGCCATCCACCATGCCAAGCACGCGCTCCACTTCGCCACCGAAGTCAGCGTGACCAGGTGTATCCACGATGTTGATTCGGATCCCCTCAAAGTCCACCGCGGTGTTCTTGGAAAGGATGGTGATGCCGCGTTCACGCTCCAGGTCGTTGGAGTCCATCACGCAGGTGGGCACCGCCTCGTTGTCTCGGAAAATGCCTGACTGCGCCAACAAGGCATCCACAAGTGTGGTTTTGCCATGGTCAACGTGGGCAATGATTGCAATATTGCGAATCGGGGTTCCCGGATGCTCGCCGCTCATAAATTGGGTGGTGCTGGTTGATCTCAAAAGCGCACGCCGCAGGCGTTGGCGTGGAACGGTGTCTGGAACCCCTGAGCCTGACCGCAGGGCATGAACCACTGCGATCGGAGCTGGACTCTTTTTCAGTAGGTCGGCCTTGCAGCGTGACCCGGAGAATCCCTACGGTGCGTGAAGCAAATCTATCGCAGTGCCTACGAGGAGAGTTAGGGCTCAGCGCCGCTCCGCCAAGGTGCCCCGCGTCACTCCCAGTTTGCTTTCGAGCTGTTCGCGCTGCCATACGGCTCGGCCACTGATCTCTCCACAGATCGCGCGCTGGTAGAGCTCCACACGGCGCACGGTATCGGCGGGGCTGTCGTCGAGAAGTTCGAGCCTTAGGCGCTGCACACCAGCAGCCAGAAACTGAGGCAGGGCTTCAGCAGCCGTTTGCGCACGGCCGTTAAACAGCGTGTTGCGGCAGCCCAGGTCAGCCCGCAGGGGATGCTCAGCGCCGCTGCGATCACGCAAGGTCACGGTGTGCTGTTCACAGGGGCGGCCACAGTCGGTGTGGTCATGACCGTCTGAGAGAAAGGCGCAGAACAGGCAATGCTCCATGTGGAACAGAGGCATGTGCTGGTGCAGGGTGATGTCCACAGCGCCGGGCGGGCAGCCCCGAACCAGGGCCAGCAACTGATCAAGAGCCAGGTCATAGCTGGCTGTAATCCACTCCAACCCCCAGCGCTGGAGCAACCAGCGGGCGCTCAGCGGATTGGCAACATTGAGGGAGAAATCACCGCTGCATGGGGCCTCCGGCGTGAGTCGCTCCAGTTGATCAGCGTTACGCACCAGAAAGCCATCCGGTTGAGCGCGCAGAAGCGGCTCGATGGTCCACGATTCATCCGGTCGCGTGATGCGAGGACCCGCGGCCCAGAGGCCACCGGGCCAGATTCCCCGCCCAAGCTGCACCGCCTGCCGGAGTTGGGCAGGGTGCTCTAGGTCCACGATCACGCGGTGCACCCGCAGCTCCCGCAGAGCCTCGAGTTGCTCAAGGCTGCGCACCAACACGTTGAGCTGAACCGGTTCTGGAGCACAGCTGCGGTCAGGCTGGGCCGCTGCGGCCAGCATCGAGTTCAGCTGCGCAACGGCCATCTCGGCTGAGGGGGCAGCGGGGGCTGGCGTATCCGCCGTGGGTGGGGAACCAGCGGCCTCGGCCAACAGCTCCACCAGGGCACGGCGCATTTGATTGAGCTGGGCGACCGGCAGAAACAACGCGCCCTCCAGCTCAAGCTCCAGCTCCTCCAGTCGCCAAGGCGTTCCACCTAGGCGCCCGAGCTGTTGAAGCAGCCGGTCTCGATCCAAAGAAGAGCCGCGGGCCGGCTCCAACACCTGATCGGAGGCAACTCGCCAGGGACCACCCACCAGGTGGGGCATCGGTGCTGCTTCGAGAATCAGGGGTTGGCCGAGCTGCCCCGTCAGCCGCAGCCGCAGCGGCCGGCGCAGCTCCGGCGCCTCAGACTGGGCCAGCCGCTCCAGCTGCCGCTCCAGCTGTGGATCACTGGTGAGCCAGCAGGGGCTGCCGGGCTTCAAGCCGCGAAGGTCCACGCGGCCTGGCCCGAGCTTCACAGCGACCCTGCCGCGGTGAAGACGATCCACCTGCATCAAACGGCCACCCACTTCGCGTGGGGGCAGCAACGGATCCGCGCTGGCCACCTCAAACACCACGCCATCGCCGCGCTTCAAGGCCTGTGTGGTCTGCAGAACAAGGAGGCCACCCTGCTCAACGGCCTCCACACGACCGAGCCAGGGACCCCGCTTTTTGCTCCAGCGGCCATGCACCAGCTGCCGGTGGTTCACCCCATCCAGCCAGCCATGGCTCAGACCACGCGAAAAGCTGAGCTCCAACTGACGGCGAAGGTGATCAGCATCAATCACGCCATCGCCGCTGCCGGCCAGCCGATCCAAGCCTTGGCGATAGGCGTCGGTTACGGCGGCCACATAGGTGGCGTCCTTCAAGCGCCCTTCGATCTTGAGGCTGGCGATGCCGCACTCTGCCAATTGAGGCAACAGATCCCAGGCGGCGAGGTCTTGCGGCGACATCAGATACCGCTGCTCGCCCAGGTCGCGCTCCTCGCCATCCACGATCAACTGATACGGAAGGCGGCACGCCTGAGCGCACTCACCCCGATTGGCGCTGCGCTGCCCAAGAGCTTCGCTGGTGAGGCATTGACCGGAATAAGCCACACACAAGGCGCCGTGAACGAATACCTCCAACGGCATCTCAAGACCGCGGCGACGCAACTGCGCTTGGATGCGCTGCAGATCGCGCAGGCTCAGCTCACGTGCCAGCACCACACGGCTGCAACCCAGGTCTGCAGCCATCGCCACCCCGGCGGCACTGCTGATCGACATCTGCGTGGAGCCATGCACAGCCAGAGATGGTGTGAGCTCCTGTGCCATCCAGGCGAGGCCGATGTCCTGCACGATCAGGGCATCCACCCCAGCGGCATGGGCCGCCAGCAAAAGCGCCGTGGCCTGCTGCAGCTCAGAGGGAAAGATCAACACATTCACGGCGAGAAACCCCTTCACGCCGCGGCTGTGCAGCCACTGCATCACCTCTGGCAGATCGTCTATGCGGAAGTTTTCGGCCCGCAAGCGGGCATTGAAGTGCTCCACACCGAAATAAACGGCATCAGCCCCGTTGGCGACAGCGGCCTTGAGTGAATCCCAGCAGCCAGCCGGGGCGAGCAATTCAGGTAAGGAAGCCATCAGCGGCCGAGCCGCTGCGCGGCTTCGAACGTTTGAAGCGCCTCAGCAGTGCCTTCAAAACGCCAATGCCAAGGCTCGTAACTCACCCCCTGGGGGTTACCAGCCGGAAACGAAAGTGTGTAGTGATAGCGATTGGCATTGGCCTGCAGCCAGGCAAAGGCTGGTGTGGACTCAAATCGCTCAGAGAGATTGGTTCCAGGGGCACGTCCATCACCGAGATCAACGGCATAACCGGTGCTGTGCTCAGAGAAGCCGGGTGGCGCACTCACCTGTGCACGCTCGAGAGCACTTTGATTGCGCTCCGATTTCACCTCAAAGAAAATCTGCTTCTGCAAATCAATCGATCGATACGCGCTCAGCACGCGTAAATCAATGCCGTCAGCCGCAGCAGCAGCCAGCAGGCGGTCGAGGGCCAAAGCTGCGTCGCGATGGAGCTGAACACCGGGGGCGATGCTCACCAGAGCAGCCGTTTGGGCCTCGCGATAAGGAAAGTGGCCCAGCAGGCGGCCATCCATGCCAACCCGGGCCGACAGCCCCTTCACAGGCGGCGGCGCCAAGAGGCGTCGCAAAGGCTGAGGGAAGACCACAACAAGCGCTGCGCTTGCTAAAGCAACAGATCCAGCCGCCGTGAAAGCAAGGCGCCAACGAGGCTTTCGTTTGAGCGCCGGCGAGATGGTGCGCTGGGCGAGCGGGATGTCATCAGCGCCAGAGCGCCGGGTGTTGCGTGGTGCTGTGGGCAGCCGACTGGCGCTGGGCAAGCAACGACTCCCAAGGCGTCGGGTTGGACCGATGGTAAGGCGATGGCCAGTGCAGGTCAGCAGCTGCCGGTGCAACGGTGTTAGCTTCGGCCCAACATCCTTCTGGCGGAGCGGGTTTCAAGATGTTGCGAGTCGCGGTGGTGGGCGGCGGCCCGAGCGGATCCTGTGCTGCGGAAGTGTTGGCCAAGGCCGGCATCCAAACTTGGATCTTTGAGCGCAAGCTGGATAACGCCAAGCCCTGCGGTGGCGCCATTCCCCTGTGCATGGTGGAAGAGTTCGACCTGCCTGAGTCGATCATCGACCGCAAGGTGCGCAACATGAAGATGATTTCCCCCTCCAACCGAGAGGTGGACATCAATCTCGAGAACGCCGACGAATACATCGGCATGTGCCGGCGTGAGGTGATGGATGCCTTCATGCGCAATCGCGCAGCCGATCTCGGCGCCCATTTGGTGAATGGTCTGGTGACCAAAATTGACACCGGCGCCAACCGCCAGGGTCCTTACACCCTCACCTACTCCGACTACAGCGAAGGTGAGGCCACCGGCACCAGTCAAACCCTGGAAGTGGATCTGATCATTGGCGCCGATGGTGCCAACAGCCGAGTGGCCAAGGCCATGGATGCCGGCGACTACAACGTAGCGATCGCCTTCCAGGAGCGCATCAAGCTTCCGCCGGAGGAGATGAAGTACTACGAAAGCCTGGCCGAAATGTATGTGGGCACCGATGTGTCGCCCGATTTCTATGCCTGGGTGTTCCCGAAATATGACCACGTAGCCGTGGGCACCGGCACCATGCAGGAGAATCAAGCACTGATCAAGAGCCTGCAGGAGGGGATCCGCGAGCGGGCCAAGAAGAGGCTCGTGAATGGTGAAGTGATCAAGGTTGAAGCTCATCCCATCCCCGAGCACCCACGTCCGCGCCGGGTGGTGGGTCGCATGGCTCTCGTGGGTGATGCTGCCGGCTACGTGACCAAGAGCTCAGGCGAAGGCATCTACTTTGCTGCTAAGAGCGGCCGCATGTGCGCTGAACAGATCGTTGAATCCAGCCAGGGCGGCAGCAAAGTGCCCAGCGAAGCTGATCTCAAAAAGTATCTGAAGAAGTGGGACCGCCAGTACGGCGCCACCTACAAAGTGCTGGAGATTCTGCAAAACATCTTCTATCGCAACGATGCCGCGCGCGAAGCGTTTGTGGAAATGTGCGATGACAAGGATGTGCAGCGCCTCACCTTCGACAGCTATCTGTACAAGCGGGTGGTGATGATGAACCCCTGGCAGCAGCTCAAACTCACCCTGCTGACCCTCGGCTCGGTGCTGCGTGGCAACGCTCTGGCACCCCAGGGCTACAAGCCCGTGTCCAGCGCTGTTCGCGATGAAGCCGAGGTGAACGCCATGTTGGCCGTGAGCACCATCAAGGGTGGCATTCGTGTGGGCAAAGGCAAGTCGCCCAAAGCTGGCGATGGCAGCAGCGAAGAACGTGAACCGGCACTGGCTGGCAAGAGCTGATGGTGAGGGGACGCTAGGCCCAACCACGGTGAAACGCTAAAAGCCGCCCTAGGGCGGCTTTTTTGTTGGTTGTTCAGTACCCCATGCTATCTAGGCCTGGGGGAGAGCAACAAGTTCTTGCTGGCTGCTATCCCAGAGAATCAACTTGAAGCAGCGAGGCAGATCACGGAGGCGGAGATACACACAATCGCCAAGAAGATGCTGATTCGCCTGATGGCAGGCCCTCAAGTGGTAATTGGGTATGCGCTCACACAGGTGATGGATACTGTGAAATGCAATATCCGCCGAAAACCAGTTAAGAACGCCTGGAAGAATAAGATTGCTACTGCCCTCCATCGCCCCTTTGAAGTAACTCCATCCCTCCGTAGCTTTCGCATAGGAACCCGGGAAGTTGTGCTGCACGAAGAAGATGCAGATGAAGATAGCCGCTGAGCAGGTCATCACCAGGGCATAGACACTCCAAAACAAACCCATGCCAAGCCAATGGCTCATCCACCACCAGCTCGCCAGAACACAGAGATTATTGGCCAACAGATCAATGAATTCACTTCCCGTATACCAGTGGCTTGATTGAAAGTGATGGGTGCGCTCTTTCAGGCTCAGTAGCCCACGCCATCCTTCCTGCCGAATGTGAGCCAACATCGCCTGAAGCCATTCCCCCACGCCCAAAAGCAGTTGCAGACGCGGGCGGATTACCAAATAGGAAAAGCCACCGGGGAAAAGCATCAGCGGATGCCTCGACCAGCCGTATCTTTGCTGCTGTTGGGGTGAGAGCTGCTGGAATTGTTCCAGGGTGAGCAAGGCGGAGGGGCCGCGATAGCGCTCCCAATTGCCGTTGTGCAAATGGTGAAAGGCGTGGCCTCGCGACCAGGGGTGCTGCGGGATGGCATTCACCACACCCAGAAGGAAGCCGAACAGTCGGTTCAAGGGCTTGCTGCGAAAGAGCGAGCCATGCCCGCAGTCATGCATCAATGAAAAACTGCGGGCCGAAAACAACACGAGCAGTGCCACCACGGGTAAAAGCAACACACTCCGCGGCCCCCATGATCCACAAATCCATGGAAGGCTTGCCCAAAGAAGTGCCATGGGAAGCAGGGTTGACAGCAGCTGCCATAACGCCAGTGCGTTGCTGGAGCGCCGAAAGGGTGCTAGCGAAAAATCGCCGCGGTTTTTAAGTTTTGGATGTTGCAAGCTAATGGCAAACCTGATCACCAGGTGCGATGCATCACCTGCTCAGCCCTCACCCTAGAGGCCAGCGACGAATGCCAGCTGCTCAGCCGTTAATTCGGCTGAAATCCGCCAACACCGAGGCTTGGTTGCGCAGCACACTCAGCAGGTTGAGGCGATTGGTGCGAACCGCTGGTTGATCGGCCATCACCATCACACTCTGCTCACCGTCGAAGAACGCAGCCAGGGCTGCAGCGCCACCGATCAGCCCCTTAGCCAGCTGGGCATAGCGATCGATGGCTTCACCGATGGCAATGGGCTCCAACAGCTCGATCACCGCCAACATGCCGGCCTCACTGCTCTTTTCGAACAAGCCAGCATCCACAACACCGGCAGCCGACATCACAGACCCGCCGAGATCACCCTTCTCAGCCAGGCGTGCCGCGCGGGTAACCACCGCCTGAACCGCCGCCAGCTCTCCGCTCTTGCGCAATTCCATCAATAAACCTGCGCGATGGTGGGCATCGGCGGGATCACGGATGAGCCGTTCAATGGACACGCCTTCGCCGGCAACGGCCTGCACCAGATCTGCGTCGGTGCCGGATTCCTCCAGCAGGCTTTGCAGCCGCTGACGCATCAACTCGGCCAGCTCGCCGGCTAATGCCGGCGCCTCCACCTTGAACGCCGGAAGCAGCTGCGCCCAATGCAGCGTTGCCCTCTCCAGGAACGCCAGAAGATCGAAGCTCCAGCCCTTCGCCAGAAGGATCTGCAACACACCATTGCCAGCCCGGCGAAGGGCGTAGGGATCGGAGGACCCGCTGGGCCGCTCACCCTTGGCATAGATGCTCAGCAACAGTTCCAGGCGCTCGGCGAGGGCCACGACGGCCCCGGCATCGGAAGCCGGCAGATCATCACCGGCACCACGCGGGAGGTAATGCTCAAGCACTGCCAGTGCCACCTCCCGCGGTTCCCCCTCAGCGAGCAGATATTTGCCTCCCATCACGCCCTGCAGCTCCGGGAATTCGCCCACCATCTGGGTGACCAAATCGTGCTTGCACAGATGAGCGGCTCGGCGAGCGTGGACAGCGGTGGACTCAGGCAGGGAGAGCTGCTCCAACAGCACATCGGTGCACCACTCCAGGCGCTCCACCCGGTCGAGCAACGAACCCAGGCCGGCCGCGAAGGTGACGCGGGCCAGCTGATCACGGCGATCGATACTCGCCACGGCACGATCGGCATTCACGAAAAATTCCGCATCCGCCAGACGGGCCTTCAGAACTCTCTCGTTGCCACGACGCACGAGATCGCTGGCTTCAGGCAGGCCATTACCAATGCACAAAAACCGCGGCAAGAGGCTGGAGCGCGCATCCAGCGCCAGCGGGTCGGTGACTGCACCCTGGCGATACAGCGGCACATAGCGCTGGTGGGCACGCATCACGGTGCTGAGAACCTCAGCCGGCAAATCGAGGTAGTGGTCGGCCACGCTTCCCTCAATGAGCAGTGGCGACTCCACCAAATCGGTGAGCTCCTCAAACAGAGCATTGGGCAGATCGGGGACGGCTTTTAGACGCTGGGCCGCTGCCTGCACCTGCTCACGGATCCAATGGGCCCGATCAGCGCGATCCACCTGCACACCCGCGGCCGCCATGGCTTGCTCGTAGTGAGATGCCGTGGGAATCACCACGGTGTCGCAGCGCAAACGATGGCCTCGGCTGGTGTGACCGCTGCTCACGTCAGGGTCGCTGCCGTCGAGATGGACGGGAACAACTTGATCATCGAGCAAGGCCACGAGCCATCGCACCGGCCTCGAGAAGCGGCTCTCACCTGAGCCCCAACGCATGAAGCGCCGGCCCTGCAGGTTGGCGAGCCACAGGGGGATCCATTCCGAGAGCAGCTCCGCAGCCGGGCGGCCCCGCTCCAGCACCGTGGCAAACACAAACGGGCCTTTGGGCGTGTCGCGCACGTCCAGGGCCTCCGCTGCAATGCCACAGCGCTTGGCAAAACCCAGTGCAGCTGGTGTTGGCGCTCCATCCTTGAAGGCTTGAGCGGCTGGGGGCCCCTTACGTTCATCCTCGAGGTCAGGGGTGGCGTGCTCGACCGCCTCCACCAGCACCGCCAGACGCCTCGGGGTGCTGGTGCAACGGATGGCGCCATGACCAAGACGGGCCTCGCTGAAATCGCGACCCACCATCTGCTCGAGCTGCGGTAAAGCGAGACGGGCGAAGTCAGCGGGCAGTTCCTCGGTCCCGATCTCCAACAGAAAGGTCGACACGAGGTTCAGCCCAGATCAGCCGCCCACTGTATGGAAGCAATGGTCAGGTGAACCAGTAGCAACAGCCGTTTCGCTACCGTCAGAGGCAATCCCAAGCAGCGTGTGACCGTGACGGCAGGGCCCGATGAGCGCAGCTCTGATGATCAGAGCGGCCGCAGCTTCTCGCCTTGCATTGCCAACGGCGCTGAGCGGAGCAAGTTTGAGCAGCTGAAGGCTGACAGCGGTTACCTGCGCGAACCTCTCGCCACCGAGCTCGAAAACGAGCTACCTAATTTCACCGATGGTGCGGTTCAGCTGCTCAAGTTTCATGGCAGCTATCAGCAAGACAACCGCGACAACCGCCAGAAAGGCCAGGACAAAGATTGGCAAATGATGCTGCGGCTGCGCAGCCCCGCTGGCCGCATTCCCGCTTCACTGTATTTAGCCCTCGACGATCTTGCCGATCGCCTGGGCAATGGAACCCTGCGGGTCACCACCCGCCAGGCGTTTCAGATGCACGGCATCCGCAAGCACAATTTGCGGGAGGTGATCGGCACAATCGTGCGCGGCATGGGTTCAACACTGGCGGCCTGCGGTGACATCAACCGCAATGTGATGGCGCCAGCGGCACCGTTTGAAAAGGGTGCCTATCCGGCAGCGCGCCAGCTCGCCAATGACATTGCCGACACCTTGAGCCCTGTGGCAGCGGAAGGGGCTTATCTCGATCTCTGGGTCGATGGCGAACTGAGCTACCGCATCAAACCCAGCCGGGCAGTGAAGAAGGTGCGGGAGCGTCAACACGAGGGGGGGGTATTCAGCGGCGACGGTGATGAGCCCCTCTACGGCACCACGTACCTGCCGCGCAAATTCAAGTGCGCCGTTACCGTGCCGGGCGACAACTCGGTGGATCTACTCACCCAAGACATCGGCTTGGTGGCGTTTGCTGATGCCAGCGGTGAACTGCGCGGTTGCAACGTGTATGTGGGAGGCGGCATGGGCCGAACCCACAACAAAGAGGAAACCTTTGCCCGCACAGCCGACCCTCTCGGCTATGTGGATGCAGAGCATGTGCTCGATCTCGTGCAGGCGATTCTCGCGTTGCAACGTGATTACGGCGATCGCAACAACCGGCGCCATTCGCGCATGAAATATCTGATCCACGACCAGGGCATTGCCTGGTTCAAACAGGAGTTAAAGAGCACATATTTCAAGCACCCGATCAAAGGGATGCGCCTCGAGCCTAAAAACAAGCTTGCTGACTACCTGGGCTGGCACCGTCAAAGCGCTGGCAAATGGTTTGTGGGCATCCCACTGCTGTGTGGACGCCTCAGCGGCGATCTCAAGCGCGGCTTACGGCAGCTGGTGGAGACCTACCAGCTCGAGACCCGCCTCACTCCCAACCAAGATCTGTTGCTTTGCAATATCGGAACCGCTCAACGCGGCAGCGTGCGCGCCGCGCTTGAAGCGATGGGGGTTGATGCCCCCGATGCACCGCCTTTATTGGCACGCCATGCCATCGCTTGCCCGGCCCTGCCACTTTGCGGCTTGGCGGTTACCGAAGCTGAACGCATTCTTCCTGAGGTGCTCGATCGCCTGGATGCGCAGCTGCGGCGTCTTGAGATCGAGAAGTCGATGCTGGTGCGGATGACGGGTTGCCCCAACGGCTGCGCACGCCCGTATATGGCCGAGCTGGGCCTGGTGGGCGATGGGGTGAACCAATACCAAGTGTGGTTGGGGGGCGCCCCGAACCTCACCCGGCTGGCTGAGCCTTATCTCGAAAAAATGCCGTTGGAGAAGCTCGAGAGCACGCTCGAGCCGCTGCTCCAAGGCTGGAAAGCTGCGGGTGGGCGCCGATCCTTTGGTGACTACGTGGCCAAGCTCGGACGCGATCAAGTGAAGAGCTTGCTGGCTTCAGCAGCCTGAGCGGCCGTAGATCGCCCTGGTTTGACCTGTACGCCAGGCCCAGAGCTGATCCCCGTAACTGAAATGCCACCACTCATTGGGATGCTGCGCAAAACCGGCGGCCTGCATCGCGGCAGCGAGCTGGTCGCGCCGCCCCTGCCACACGAGGGCTTGCTCGCACAGAGCCGGATCGGAGCTGCTTGAGGCCACAGCACGGAAATAATCCGGCTCTGACACTGAGCCGATCGCGTCGATGGGAGAGCCCAGATCGAGCGGTTCCCCTGCCTGATCCGCAAGGGTGAGATCCACGGCGGCGCCTGTGCTGTGGGGCGGTGGTGTAGCGGGGTTGGAGCTGGGGGGGGCCCAGAAACGACCCACCGCCTGCTCCACTGCAGCACGGGCTTCTCCAGAGTCAGCGGGATCAATTCCACGGGCAGCGCATTCTTGCTCAATGGCGAAGGCCACCATGAAGCGTTGCACCGCAAGCGGCCGCCAGGCATCAAACACCGCCAGCCGCCAGCCAGGCTGCTCGATCTGAAGCTGGTATTGCGCGGCGAGCAACCGTTCGATCACGCCCTGGCGGAGGCGAAATGGACACGCATCTGGGCCGTAGGGAGCGCCCACCGCGGCGTAGGGATGGGGCTCGATCCGATGCAGCTCCGCAGGCAGGGGGAGCAAGGGCTCCGCACAATCGCGAATTGGAATCGGGCTCCAAGGACGCATGGCGATCAATTAAGACACGCGGGTGAGGCTGTGCGTTGCCGCTGCTCGGCCAAAGCCCTGGCCAGTCCAACGTGGGCCTCAAGTGAGGGATCCTGACTCATGATCTGCTGTGCCACTCGCCGAGCCTGTTCCAGCACGTCGCCGTCATCGGTGAGGCTGGCCAGGGCAAGATCCGGCAGCCCGCTCTGGCGCGTGCCCAGCACTTGACCGGGACCCCGCAGCCGCAGATCCATCTCCGCAATCTCAAAGCCATCGGTGGAGTGCACCAGCACCTCCAACCGTTGGCGAGCCAATGCATTGCGACTGTCGTTGATCAGCTGGCAGTAGGAGGCAGCTGCACCGCGGCCCACCCGGCCGCGCAGTTGGTGCAGCTGAGCCAGACCAAAGCGATCGGCATGCTCGATCACCATCACGCTGGCCTCAGGAACATCCACCCCCACCTCCACCACCGTGGTGCTCACCAGAACTTGAGTGTGACCAGCAGCGAACGCGCCAATCGCCGCCTGCTTATCGGCGCTGGGCATGCGGCCGTGTAACAACCCCACCTGGAGCTCAGGAAAAATCTGCTCGCTCAGTTGCTGGTGCACCTCCACCGCCGAGCGCAGGTCGAGCTTTTCCGATTCCTCCACCAGGGGCAACACCACGTAGGCCCTCTGCCCCAAAGCCACCTGCTCACGGATCAACGCATAGGCCTCTTCACGCTCAGATCCAGCCAAGAGGGTGGTGCGAATGGGGGTGCGGCCTGGCGGCAGCTCATCGATCTGGCTCACGTCCAAATCGCCATGCAGGGAGAGCGCCAGGGTGCGCGGGATCGGGGTGGCCGTCATCGTGAGCAGGTGAGGCTGCAAACCCTTATCGAGCAATCGGTTGCGCTGATGCACACCGAAACGATGTTGCTCATCCACCACCACTAAACCCAAACGTGCAAACTGCACAGGGTCTTCGAGCAAAGCGTGGGTGCCCACCAGCATCTTGAGCGTGCCGTTGTCCAGATCGGCCAACAGTTCACGGCGCCGGCGCGCGGGTGTGGAGCCCGTGAGCAGGGCACAGCTCACATGCAGCTGGGGCAGCCACTCACAGAGCTTGCGGTAATGCTGCTGCGCCAGCACCTCAGTGGGCGCCATCAAGGCACCCTGACAGCCTGCTTCGATGGCGGTGAGCAGCGCAGCGATGGCCACAACGGTTTTGCCACTGCCAACATCACCTTGAACCAACCGTGCCATCGGCTGCTCCCGCACCAGATCAGCGCGAATCTCTGCCAGGACTCGTTGTTGCGCACCGGTGAGCGGAAAGGGCAGCAGATCGAGGAATCCGGCCAATAACGTGCCCGTAGGACTGCTCAGTGCCGGTGCCGGACGGCTTGTGAGCTGACGGCGGCGTTGGAGCATCCCCAGTTGGAGGAGTAGGAATTCATCGAACACCAGCCGGCGCCGGGCGCGGGTGAGGGATGGCTGATTGGTGGGGGCATGGATCTGGGTGAGGGCAGTGCCCAAATCCACCAACGCCTCCTGAACCTGGAGCGCGGGCGGTAGCGGATCGGGCCAAGAACGTGCCGCCACCAGCACCGGACGCACGAGGGCACGCAAACGATCCGCGCTGAGACCCTCGGTGAGGCCGTACACCGGCAGCAGGCGCCCGATCTGCTCGCTTTGCACCGGCGCATTCGGGCTGGCGAGCACCTCCATCAGCGGGTCCTGAAACGCAGGGCCGTAAGGGGTTTCTTTCACCAGACCACTCACGGCCACGGTGGCACCGGTGGGGTATTGGCGTTGCTGAGCTTTCAGCCAGGCGGGTGAGCTGAAGCGCTTGCCGGCAAAAAACTTCGAGATGCGAATGCGACCGGTGGGGTCCACCAGCTGCAGCTCCAAGATCGAGAGATTGGGATTGCGCGGACTGGTGAAGCTGTGGCTGCGGCGCACGCTGGCCACGATCGTGGCGGTACGCCCTGGCTCGAGTGCCGCGATCCGCACCAAATTGGAATAGTCGAGGTAATCGCGCGGGTAGTAGCGCACCAGATCCCGCGCCACCCAGAGATCCAGGGCGGCCAAGCGCGCAGCACTTTTGGGCCCCACGCCCTTGATCTCCGCCAGGGGCGTATCCGGATGAAGTGTGCCGCTGGTGCCGGTCGCCGCCACATCCGGCACCAAGCGTAGACGCGGCGGCCCCATCGGGCGCTGCGGTTCATGGGCCCGTTGCAACTCATGCAGGGCCTGGCGGGTGCGGCGCACAAGGGTCTGGCGCTGGGATTGCGACAACTCTGCGTAGTGCCCGTACTGCGAAGCGAGTTGCTCAAGCAGCTGCAGCTGGTGGGGCGCAAGCCCCGCAGGGGGCTGACTCAGACTGCGCCACAGGAACGCTTGAAACGGTTCACGCCTGCCTTGGAGATTGCCGAAGCCCCGATCGGCCTCGAGCTGAAGCCCCTGCTGGAGGGGGCGCAGCCAGTCCTGAAGGCTCAGGCTTGATCCACCGCCGGTCTCTGGTTGTGGGCATGGTCCTGAAACCACAGATCCTCAGCCTCGAAGGCGCTCAGCCGGCGCTGCCAACTGCGGTAGCGCTTGGCCATTGTGCGCAATCCACGCCGCCGCTGCTCAAGGCGTTTTCGACAGGTGCGCAAGCGCGGCTGCTCGTATTCCAGATCCGTGTTGCGCAGCAGCAGGGTGAGCACCTCCGTAGGGGCCGCAGGGCCAAGAATCTGTCCGAGCGGAAGGGGGACTCTGAGCAGATTGGCCGGTGCAGGCAGCGCCTCCACCTGACCATCCAGCACGGCATCAAGCAGATTCATCGGCAGCAGCCCCTGGGCCAGGCCCAGCCGCAACATTTCCACATTCACAGCATGGGAGAGGTTGCGCAGACGCCGGCGGAGTGACCGATCGAAGTGGCTCCACCAGCGAAGCTGCAGCAGAGGATCGCGAGGCAGGCTGGCAGCCGTCACCCTGGAATCAAGCTCAGCGGATGGGGTCAGGCTGAAGGTGGCTGTGGCGTCAGCGGGTGGTTCCGGTTCAGAGCCCTGGTCTATGGCATCAAGCGACCCCTGCTGGAGCCCTTCGGAAGCCATCTGAAAGAGCGACTGCAACAGCTGTTGCTCGGCGTTGGCCTGCTCTTGGCCTTCAGTGCCATCCAACGGAGCCTGCTCCACTGGGTTGGCTGAACCCTGATGCTCGGGCTGGGCCAGCACAGGCAGACCACGATCCAAGAGATCGGCCGAGATGGGTAGATCCATGCTCAGGTTGACCGAGCCCACCGGCTGTGGCTCCGGGCGTTCAGCCTCATCTCCTTGCAGCAGTGCATCGAGCATGCGCTGTTGCTGCACGCGCTGACGGCGATGGTCTCGGCGTTGTTGCTGGGCGGCCAGCCCCATCAGCTGCTCCACCGTGAGCAGCGAAGCCGTACGTTTCACGAGCTCCTGCAGCCGCTGCTGAAAGGCCTGACGACGCTCCGGCGGTAATTGGTTGTAACGCTCAGGCACCACCTGGGTAGCCAAATGAAAACAGGCTTGCTGCACGGACTGCAGCAAGCCTTCGCGTAAGACCTGAAGGTAAAGAGCCAGGTCGCGATAAAGCTCAGGAGCCAACTCCTCCTGCTGTTGCAGGAGGAGTTCAATCTGGCGCTGAGCCTCCTCGCGCATCAGGCAGCCTGCATCGCAGCCACTTCAGCAGCGAAGTCCATCTTGTCGATTTCAATACCTTCGCCCAGGTTGAAGCGCACGAAACGACGCACCTGAATGTTCTCGCCGACCTTGCCGGCCACCTGCTTCACCATCTCCTCAACGGTCATACCGCTGTCTTTGATGTAGGCCTGATCGAGCAGAGCCATTTCCTTGAGGCGCTTGCCGATGCGACCGGCCACGATCTTCTCCTTCATCTCATCCTTCTTGCCGGCCAGGTCATCGCGACCCATCTCGATCTGCTTCTCGCGCTCAGACACCTCAGCTGGGATGTCGTCAACCTTGACGTAGTCAACGCTGGGACAGGCAGCGATCTGCATCGCAACGTTGCGGATCAGCTCCTGGAAGATCTCGCCGCGGGCCACGAAGTCGGTTTCGCAGTTCACTTCCACGAGCACACCCACGCGGGCGCCGGTGTGGATGTAGCTACCGATGGCGCCTTCGGCGGCGGTGCGGCCCGACTTCTTCTCGGCGGACGCGATGCCCTTCTGACGCAGCCACTCAACGGCCTTGTCCTTATCGCCGTTGGTTTCTGCAAGAGCTTTCTTGCAGTCCATCATGCCGGCGCCGGTGACGTCGCGAAGTTCCTTAACGAGCTTGGCGGAGATCTCAGCCATGAATCTGGGAAAAAATGAAAGGGGGAACGTTGAAGTGGCTCAAACAGGCAGAAGCTCCCCCTCAGGGAAGCTCCAGAGCCATTGCGGGGTTGGTTCGAGTGAGACTTGCAGACCTCAGCCCAAATGGGCTGTCACTCAGCCCTCCTCGTCTTCGTAGCCGCCACGCTGGTCATTGGCGCCATGGCGGCCCTCATTGATCGCGTCGGCAAGGCGACCCAGCACGAGCTGCACGGAACGCACGGCATCGTCGTTGCAAGGGATGGGCACGTCGCAGAGGTCGGGATCGCAATTGGTGTCGAGCATCGACACCAGCGGGATATCGAGCTTGCGAGCCTCCAGCACGGCGTTGGATTCACGGCGCTGATCCACCAGCACCACAACGTCTGGCAGGCGACGCATGTTCTTCAAGCCACCCAGATACTTCTGCAGGCGCTCCAGCTCACGGCGGAGCACAGCAGCCTCTTTCTTCGGACGCATCGCAATCGCGCCGGACGACTCCATGCGCTCCAGATCCTTAAGGCGGTCGATGCGGGCCCGCATGGTGGTCCAGTTGGTGAGCATGCCGCCCAGCCAACGCTGGTTCACGTAAGAAGCACCACAGCGGGCTGCTTCGAGGGCGATGACTTCGGAGGCCTGCTTCTTGGTACCGACAAACAGGAAGCGCTTGCCGCTACGCGCAGCACTACGCACCCATTTGTAGGCGTTATTCATGCAGACGGCAGTCTGCACAAGGTCGATGATGTGAACACCGTTGCGCGCGCAATAGATGTAGCGCGACATCTTGGGGTTCCAGCGGCGAGTTTGGTGCCCAAAGTGAGCACCCGCCTCCATCATTTCGGCGAGGGTAACAACAGCCATGAGTTGAGGGTTTCGGGTTTGCCTCCACCTGCCAGGGACTCCGCGAACGGGTCACCCGAAACGTGCAGGTGTGCGGTGTGAATGAACCCACCAACCCTATCAAATCGCTGTGCAGCACTCAGCTGTTGCGCTCTGCTCAGGCCAGACCTTCGGCCCGAGCCTCGCGGTAGAGGGCCCTCACACCAATGCGGTTGAGAGGCAGACGCAGCAGCTCCATCGCCAAACCGGGCCGACCGATGCGGATCAACCAGGCCAGCAGTGGCCTGAGGCTGCGCTCATTCAGGACGCCGCCGAGGGTGAGCAGCTCCCACAGCAGCCGGTGCAAGTGCGTGAACTGAATGATGAAGCGCACACGGCGCGTGGGGTGCTTGCGGAAGAACACCAGGCCCATCTTGGCCCGCTCCCCCTCCACAGCGATCAAACGGGGAACCTGCTCCAGGCTCAGGGGCGGATGCCAGTGGTAGCCCACCGCTTCGGGACAGCGAACCAGCACCACGCCCATGCGTCGCAAGCGCTCTCCAAGCTCCAGGTCTTCCCAGCCATAGAGGCGGAAGCGCGTATCAAACAACCCGCTTCGCTCCAGCACCTCGCGATCAATGGCCACATTGCCGGTGGCGAAGTAAGCCCAGGACAAGTCGCTGAGCTTGTGGGGTTCGCTGGTGGGGTCTTCGAAATTGGCGGTGTTGATCACCGCGCCATAGGTAAAGCAGAGCCGATCGCCTCGATCGCGCCAGGTCTGCTCCAAACGGTGGGCATGGCTGATCAAAAAGGTCTCGGTGACCACGAGATCGCTATCGATGAACACGATCACGTCGCCGCGGGCGTGATCTACACCGCGGTTGCGCCCCTCGGCCGGACCGCCATGGTCCTGCTGCACCAGCCGCACATGGGGAAAGCTGGCACTGTTGGCCAGCAACCAGGTCACCGTGTCATCGGTGGACCCGTCATCCACCACCACCACCTCGTACGCGCTGATCGGTGCCGCAAGCTGCTGCTGCTCCAGAGCGCGCAGGCACTTCTCCAGGATCGGCAGCCTGTTGTAGGTGGGGATGACGACGCTGAGGAACATGGCGCGATCAGGTGGCGCGGGGCAAGGGTCAAAAAAAGGGGACCCCGCAGGATCCCCGACTCACCATCTGATGGTGAAGGATCAGTCGGCGGCGCCGCCGTTGTTGGCCGTACCGGTCACGCCATTGCCTGCACCCTCACCGCGGCCGTCATTGCGCAGCTTGCGCTTCTTGAACTTGCGGGCGTAGGCGCGGTTGCGCTCTTGCTTTTCTTTCTTGAGGTTGCGGCGTTTGGCCATCGAGGCGGCAGTTGTTTTTGGATAAACACCACACTACTGAATGGGCTTCAGCTGGTGGGCACTAAATCCGGTCGTTCCGCCTCCAACAGCAATCCGTCTTCCATGCGCACCAGTCGATCAGCGACATCGAGGATGCGGGGATCGTGGGTCACCATCAGCACCGCGCAACCCTGATCACGAGCGAGGCGTTGCAACAGCTCCACCACCTCGCGGCCGGTTCTGGAATCCAGGGCGGCGGTGGGTTCATCGGCCAACAGCAGACGGGGATGGGCCGCCAGGGCCCTGGCAATGGCCACCCGCTGTTTCTGCCCGCCGGAGAGATCGTGGGGCAGTTTGTGCAGTTCATCCCCGAGCCCCACGGCCCGCAGCCACTCGCGGGCCTGATCGCGACGGGCGCGATAGCTCACCCCGGGCAGCAGGTCAGATCCCATCTGAACGTTCTGTTCAGCGGTGAGGCAGCGCAGCAGATTGTGCCCCTGAAAAATCATGCCGATCGAGCGCCGCAGCTGCTGACGCTCCCGGCGGCTGGCACCATCGAGCTGCTGTCCCAACACCCGCACCGAACCCTGCTGCACCTGGCGCAGCGCACCCACCAAGGTGAGCAGGGTGGTTTTACCGCAGCCGGAGGGGCCGGTGAGCAACACCACCTCGCCAGGGGCCACCGCAAGGTTCACCCCCTGGAGCACCTGACGGCGCATAGAGCCAGTGCCATACCAATGGCAGAGATTGGTCAACTCGATCGCCGCAACAGCCATAGCGCTCAGAAAATCTCGGCGGGATCGGCATCGGCCAGACGCCGCATGGCCAGGGCGGCCGAGGCCATGCACATCACCAGAATCATGCTGAACACGGTGACGGCACGGGTGGTGTCCATAAACACCGGCAGCTGGGTGGCATTGCGAACCAAGAGATAGAGCCCCTGGCCTGCGGCATAGGCCGGCAAGTAGCCGAAGGCCGCAAGCAGAAGGCCTTCACGACCCACCACCCCCAGCAGGCTGATCAGCTTGTAGCCCATGGCCATCAACGTGGCGTATTCGGGGAGGTGATCACTCACATCCGAATAGAGCACCTGATACACAATGACGCAGCCCACCACAAAGCCCATGGCAGCGCCCAGGGTGAAAATGAAGCCGATGGAGGTGCTGGTGCGCCAGTAGTTCTGCTCGAAATCGATGAAGCCTTGCTTGGTGAGCACGGTCACATCACTGGGGAGTTGAGCCTGCAGGCGTTGCGCCACTGCGGCGGCATCACTCCCAGGTTTCAAACGAATCAGGCCCACCTCAATACTGCCGGGGGGGGTATTCGGCAACAGATCGAGAAAGGTTTCACTGCTGGTGAGCAGGTTGCCGTCGGCACCAAAGGAGGTGCCCAACCCCACCAAACCGGCCACACGTACCCGCTTGCCCGCGATCTCACTCTCCACAGTGCGCCCGGCCTTGAACCACTCCGCTACAGGGCCGAATTCAGGTCGTGATTGCTCATCAAACAGCACACGGCCCTTTTGGGTGAGCAGACGGGCCTTGGGCGCCAGGCTTGGATCGGTGAACAGCGGGTCATTGGGCTCAAAGCCCAGGGTGAGGATCGAACGAGTGCCTCGGGTTTCCGGATTGCGCCACAGCAGCAGGTTCCAGTGGACCGGGGTAATGCCCTCCACCTCGGGAGCCGCCATCGCTTGTACCAGCCTCCGCTTTGGGAAACCCGCCATGCTCACCGAACTGGTGGAACGAGGACTGATCAGCACCAAATCCGCATCAAACAGGCGGTGAATGGTGACGCTGGCATCAAACAATCCATCCCGGAAACCCAGCTGCATGAACATCAAGATCCCGGCGAAGCTGATGCCGGCCAGGGCCACCGCCAAGCGCACCGGTTGACGCGTGAGCAGCATCAGCGAAAGAGGGATGCGTCGGCTTTGCCACAGGCCGACCAACCAGCGCTGGAGCATCACGGGTTGAAGCGGGCGATCACCTTGAGCCCGGCCAGATCACGCACCTTGCTGGCATCGGCCGAATCCAGGGCTAGGCGCACCTCAACCACACGGGCATCAGCATCACCAGTGGGATCGGTGGAGAGCACAGCCCGCTGGCGTACTTGGGGTGAGATACGGATGACCCGGGCCTGGAGGCTGCCGCTGAAACCGCCGTTTTCGCTCACCAACTTCACGGTCTGGCCGAGTTTCACGCGGTTGATATCGCTCTCGTACACCTCGGCCACGGCCTCCATCTGATCGCCGGCCCCGAGCTCCAGCACACCGTCAGCGCCGGGACGTTCACCCACTCGGCTGTGCACCTTGAGCACCGTGCCGCTCAAAGGGGCACGCAATTCGCTGTCTGCAAGGTCAACTTGGATGCCCTTGCGCTGGGCCTGAGCCTCGCGCAATTGGCCATCGAGTTTCACCAGCTCGTCTTTTTTCTCTTCAAGCAGCACCAGGGCGGCCGCACCGGAACTGGCGGCACTCTGGTAGCGCTCCACCTCGCGGCGCTGCATCCCGATCTGAACCCGGAGGCTGTCGATACGGGCGGTCACGGCGGCCAGATCGGCCATCAGCCGAGGGCGGTTATCAAATGTGGCCAGGAGCTCGCCTTGCTTGACCCGCTGGCCTTCTTCCACCTGAAGCGTGAGCAGGCGCGGACTACCGCCCATGGCGCTGGAGGGAGCAGCCAGGCGACGCACATCCCCGGCGGGCTGCAAGGTGCCCAAAGCCGAAACCGCCTCAAGCCTTGGAGTGCTGAGGGGAGCGGGTTGTATCGCAGAGGGCCCCGGCTGGCTCAGCCTGCGACCAACCGCCACAGCGATCAGCAACAGACCAACGCCGGCGCCAGCAAGCATCCAGGGGCGCTGCATCAGGCGAGCGGCGCCGGATCGTCGAAGAGCAGCTCCTCGATGTAGCGGTCCGCCCAGGCCGGATTGAAGGCCTTCTCCAGAACCCGGCGTGTTTTGTCGTTGCGTTTCTGTTGCCGGCAATAGGAGAGTTGCCCCTTGTGACGTTTCACCGTATCTGGGTGGTGGATCGGTTGCGGCTGTGCTTCGCGGCAGGCAGCGCCAAGAACCGTGAGAAAGTCGCCCACAACACCAACGAAGCGCTGTTCCTCCTCGGCATCGGCAGGCCGCACGAAGCGCACGAACGGCGAGAAAATGGATCCCCACTCAGGCAGTTCCCGCTCCTGGCTAAAGCGGCGCTCCGGCAGGGCCCCGAGCCGGGTGGCCACAGCTGCCGGCAGACCGCCGCTCACGGGAGAAAGATCCACAATTGCGGCCGACACCACACCACGCCCGGCCACGATGTCAGCACCAAACACCGGCAGGTCGTAGCGGGGATCGGGAAAGAACACGCAGTGCAGGATCTGTAGACCAGCTCCCAGCCGTGCTGTCTCCAAGTGGAGTTTGCGCAGCCCGCTGCACTGGCGCAGCTCATTACGGATGAACAGCGCCTCGCCATCCAGGCTGCCGCTGATCGCCTCCAGCTCAGGGTCGACATCCAGCGGCTGCAGATCAGGCAGCTGCTCCCAGCTGCTGCGGATCTGCTCCGCCAGAGCATCCATCAGTGGATGAATCCCCAGGGCAGCTGAACTCATGGGCATCCCGGCCGACAAGCCGTTGATCCTGCCAGCAGAATGCATGTTCAGCCCAGCGCTCAATCCGTTGCCCGCGTTGCCCGGTCTCTCGACATCGTCCCTGCCGGAACCGCAGCGGCACGAACTCAACAACGGTGCGAACCTGGTCCAGATCGATCTACCCCAGGCACCGGTGGTGTGCCTGGATCTTTGGTGCAGGGCCGGCAGCGCGGGAGAAAAGGCCGAGGAATCGGGACTGGCCCACTTTCTCGAACACATGGTGTTCAAAGGCAGTGAGCAGCTTGAAGCTGGTCAATTTGACCTGAAGGTGGAAGCGCTCGGGGGCAACAGCAATGCAGCCACGGGCTTTGACGATGTGCACTACCACGTGCTGATGCCGCCCCAGGCCGCACCCCAGGCTCTGGATCTACTGCTGGATCTGGTGCTGCAACCGCGGCTCGATCCGAGCGATTTCGCCATGGAGCGCCAGGTGGTGCTTGAAGAGCTGGCCCAGAGCGAGGATCAACCCGAAGACGTGGCCTTCCAAGAGCTGCTGCTGCAGGCCTGCGGTGAGCACGCCTACGGCAAGCCCATCCTGGGACGACGCCAGGCCCTGGAAGCCCACACCCCAGAGGCCATGGCAGCCTTTCACCAACGCCACTACCGCGCCGATCGCCTCTGCCTGGCGATGGCGGGCCCCCTGGCCGGCCTTGATCTGCAACACAGGCTTGAGGATTCAGCCCTGGCCGGACTGCGTCGGTCAGGGCCTCTCGATCCCGTAGCGCCCCTCAGCCTCAAGCCGGGCCGCAGCTCCATCACCCTGCCCAGGCTGGAGGCGGCACGTCTGCTGATGGCTTGGCAGCTGCCAGGGGCCGCCGATCAAGACAGCGTGATGGGCGGCGATCTGCTTACCACCCTGCTGGCGGAGGGACGCCGCAGCCGTCTGGTGGAGCAGCTGCGCGAGCGGCTGCGCCTGGTGGAGAGCATTGATTTGGATCTGAATGTGCTCGAGTCGGGCTGTCTGGTGCTGCTGGAGGCCGTGTGTGAGCCAGACCAACTGCCAGCAGTGGAACAGGAGATCCAGCGGGTGTTGCTGGAGCTACTCAAACAGCCGCCCACTGCAGCAGAGCTGGATCGGGCCAAGCGGCTGGTGAGCAACGGCTACCGCTTCAGCCTTGAGGTGGCGGGATCCGTGGCCGCCATGGTGGGCAACAGTCAGCTCTGGGGCCGCCATCACAACCTGCAGCGTCCGCTGGAATGGCTGAACGGCTGGAGTGCTGAGCGCCTTGGCAACGACATGATCCCGCTGCTTCATCCCGATCGGGCCTTCAGCCTGCAAGCGTTGCCCGCATGACCACCACAACCGCCGTGGAGCAGCTCACCCTGGCGGGGGGCTGCCCCCTCTGGCTCCTTCACCGGCCAGGGGCCGGCATCCTCTCCGCGAAACTCTGGATGCGAGGGGGCAGCAGCGAGGATCGGCCCGGCCAACGCGGTGCGGCGCAGCTGCTGGCCGGTGTGCTGAGCCGCGGTTGCGGTGAACTCAGCGGTGATGCCCTGGCGGATCTGGTGGAGGGTTGCGGAGCTGGTCTGCGCTGCGAGGCAGCCGAGGATGGCACGTTGCTGAGTCTGAAATGCGCCAGTCAGGATGCAGCGGCTCTGCTGCCACTGCTGCTGCAGATGGTGCAGCAGCCATGGCTGGTGAACGATCAGATCGATCTGGAGAGGCAGCTCAACCTGCAAACGCTGCAGCGCCAGAAGGAAGATCCCTTCCAAGTAGCCCACGACCAGCTGCGCCACCTCCTCTACGGCGACGGTCCCTACGGCCACGACCCACTAGGCGTGGATTCAGACCTCAAATCCATCAGCCGCGAACAGCTTGAAGAACGAGCCGCCAGCTTCGGCCAGGCTGGTGCAGTGCTGGTGCTGGCTGGCGAGATCCCGGATTCGGCCGCTGCATTGCTGTTGGCTGGCACAGCAGCCCAGAGTTGGATCAGCTGTCAACCGCAGCGCCAAACGGGTCCAGAAGGCCTGTGCCACCCAGCCCTGGCCACCAGCGAAGACGACACCGAGCAGTTGGTGCTGATGCTCGGGGCTACCACCACACCGTTGGGCGCACCCCAGGCCCTGGCGCTGCGCCTGCTGCACTGCCATCTGGGAGTCGGCATGTCGAGCCGGCTGTTCGTGGCTCTACGGGAAGAGCACGGTCTCGCCTACGACGTGGGCGTGCACTACCCAGCGCGCCTTGGCGATGCACCGTTTGTGTTTCATCTATCCACCAGCAGCGATCGGGCAGCCGAGGCCACCGAACAGCTGCTCGTGGAGTGGAAACGGCTGCTCGATCAACCGATCAGCCGCAGCGATCTGGACCTGGCGTTAGCCAAGTTCCGCGGCCAAGAGGCGCTCGGGCGCCAAACCAGTAGCCAAATCGCTGACCGCCATGCCCTAGTGCTTGGCCACGGCCTGCCATTTGATTTTGCCGACCAGTGCCTGATCGAAGCAGCAGATCTCACGCCCGAACACCTACTGAACGCCGCGCAGACGCTGCTTGACGCACCGAGCCTGAGCCTGTGCGGACCTGCCTCAGCCTTGAGCCAGGCCGAAGTGATCTGGAAACAGCAGGGTTTCAGCCAGTGAGCGCATCGATCACCCGCTCCAGCTGACGGGCCTCCAGGAGAAAGGTGCCGCGGCGGAAACGCACCGCGTACTGCTCGAGAGCTCGCAGACCGACAATCTCCCCGACCTCCGACCCATCCACCAGATCCGGCGGGCGCAGCATCGGCATGGGATCGGCCGTTTTCAGAAAGGCGGGCGTCTCACGCAGGCGAACGTTGGTGCCCAGCTTGAAGGGAAGCTCTGGCGCAACTGAATCCGTCATGGCGGCAGCAAACGCTTGCGTCACCGCCACTCTCCTGCAGGATGGGGGCCTCTGCCTGGCCTGCCTTGCGAGCCCTCACCAATTGGAGCGGCGCTCTGGCCGGGCTGTTGCTGATCGTGTGTGGCGGTTTGGTGCAGGCTGCTCTGCCCAGCTATGGACCCAATGGGCTCAGCTTCATCCCCCTGCCGATGACACTGCAGGTGCCAGCGCTGCTGCTCACGGCGCTCATCTGCGGGGCCCGCTCGGCGATGCTGGCCGGTGTGGCTTACATCAGCCTGGGGCTGTTTCAGCTGCCGGTGTTCCAGGCCGGCGGCGGCTTGAATTACCTGCTGGATCCAGGCTTCGGCTACATCGCGGGATTTCTGCCGGCGGCCTGGCTGAGTGGACGCTTGGCGCGACAACCGGGCATGGACAACCTGCTCAGCCTGACCGGCGCCGCCCTGCTCGGGCTGCTGGTGCTGCAGGTCTGCGGCTTGGCCAACCTGCTGCTCGGAGGTTTGGTGGGCCGCTGGAACGGCGCTCTACCCCAGCTCCTGCTCAGCTACAGCTTTGGGCCCTTGCTCCCCCAGCTCTTGCTCTGCTGCGCCGTAGCAGTGCTGGCCCTGCCCCTGCGCAGGCTCCTGCTATTGGAGTCATGAAGAGGTCTGCTTATCTCACCGCCCTGGTCGTGGTGGTGAGTGATCAGCTGAGCAAGCTCTGGGCCCTGCAACAGCTCAATAGTGGATCGGTGATGCCGCTGCTACCGGGCCTGCTGCAACAGCGACTGGTGTTCAACACTGGAGCCGCCTTCAGCGTGTTGGAAGGCAATGCCATCGGCCTAGGGGTGGTGAGCGCCGCTGTTGCGGTGGGACTGGTGTTCTGGATCCAAACCAGCGGTCCCCTCAGCCGCTGGCAAAGCCTTGGGTTGGGGCTTCTTCTGGGAGGGGCGATCGGCAATGGACTGGATCGCTTGCGGATCGGGATGGTGGTGGACTTCCTTGAAGTCGTGCCCATCCATTTCCCGGTGTTCAACCTGGCGGATACAGCGATCAACCTCGCGGTGCTGTGCCTGCTGATCGATCTAGTACGCCGCCGCAAGCCATGAGCGGCGGCGCCGCGGAGCTGCGCTGGTGGAGCCCAGGCGGCAGGGAACAGCGGCTGCAGCTCACCCCAGGTGCCTATCGCCTGGGTCGTGACGCCAACGCGGAAATCTGCATTCAGGCACCGGGCGTGAGCCTGCAACACGCGCTGCTGGAGCAGGTGGGTGGTGCATGGCTGCTGAGTGATCTCAACTCCACCAACGGATTGTGGTGGCGAGGTCGGCGCATTCACCAGCTCTTGCTCAGCGATGGGGATCGCGTCTGTCTGGCGCCCGACCATGCGAACACTGCCGCCGAGCTGCAGTTCAGCCACCCCAGCGAGCGCCCCCTCAGGCTGCTGCGCCGTTTGAGCAGTGTTGCGTTGGCGGCGATGGCCATGAGCGGGCTGGCCCTGCTTGGGCTAGGGCGCCTGCAGGTGCCAGTGCGCCCTGGGATGGCCCTGAACCGTGGGCCGCTGGTGCTTTACGACGGTGCCGATCGACCTCTGGCGTCGGCCGACTCCTCCCAGCATCGAGAGCAACGCTCCCTCAGCGGCTTTCCCAGCCTGCTCATCGATGCCCTGCTGGCCAGCGAAGACAACCGCTTCTGGTGGCATCCCGGCCTTGATCCGATCGGAACAGCCCGGGCACTGATCACCAATCTCAGTGGCGGCCGGGTGCTGGAAGGGGGCAGCACGATCACACAGCAGCTGGCCCGCAGCCTGTATCCCGAACAGGTGGGCCGTGGCGAAACCCTGGCGCGTAAGTGGCGAGAGCTGTTGGTGGCCCTCCAACTGGAGGCGAGCAGCAGCAAGCGCAGCCTGCTGCTCAACTATCTCAACCGGGTGTATCTCGGCGTGGGGTGGGGCTTTGAGGATGCCGCCCGTCAATACTTCGGCAAACCCGCCAGCCAGCTCAGCCTCGAAGAGGCGGCGTTGCTGGTGGGGCTGCTGCCATCCCCCAATGGTTTCGATCCCTGCAGCAATCCCCAGGCGGCCCTCAATTCCCGCAACCGGGTGTTGGTGAAGATGGCGGAAGCGGGGCGCATCAGCGCAGAGCGGGTCCGCCAGGCCAGGCGGCAACCCTTGCGAATGGCCGCGCAGGCCTGCGGCACGAGCGGCAGCGCCCGGCCCATGCCCTTTTACACCGATCAAGTGAAACGGGATCTGGAGGGTCTGCTGGGGGCAGATGTGGCCGCCGAAGGTAATTTCCTCGTCAGCACCTACCTCGATCCGTTGCTGCAACAGGTGGTGGAGCGGCGCCTACAGAAGCGGCTCAACGCTGGCACTGGACCCAGCCAGGGGGCTGTGGTGGTGCTGGATAGCCGTCACGGGGGCATCCTGGCGATCGCTGGTGGGCGCGACTACAACCAGAGCCAATACAACAGGGCCAGCATGGCGCTGCGCCAGCCGGGCAGCACGTTCAAGCTGTTCCCCTATCTGGCGGCCCTAGAGCTCGGCCTGAAACCCACGGATTCGGTGCCCTGCGGCCCGCTGGAGTGGGGAGGCCAGGTCTTTCGGAGCGGGTGTGCCGGCAACCTCAGCTTGCAAGCCGCGTTCGCCAGTTCCAGCAACACCGCAGCCTTACGCCTGGCGCGCCGGGTCGGGCTGGATCGCGTGGTGGATCTGGCGCGCCGCCTTGGCATCAGCAGCCCGTTGGAGCCTGTGCCGGGGCTGGCCCTCGGCCAGGCGGAAGTGCGCCTGGTCGAGCTCACAGCGGCCTACGCCGCCGTAGCCAACAACGGCACGTGGCATGCGCCCAGCACGATCCGCCTACTCACCGATGCCGAACGCAAACGCAGCGCAGCAGCTAGTGGGCTGCGCTGGCATCAACAGCGGCGCGTACTCACCGAAGCCCAGGCTCAGCAGATGCAGATGATGCTCCGGGCCGTGGTGCGTTCGGGCACCGGCCGAGCGGCACGGCTGGGCGGAGAGGAAGGGGGCAAAACAGGCACCACCAACGACGGGCGAGATTTGCTCTTCGTTGGCTATGAGCCCAGCCGGCACTGGGTGGCCGGCGTCTGGCTTGGCCATGACGACAACCGCGCGACCGGGGCCGGCAGCGCCTTGGCTGCTGAGCTCTGGGGCGAGATCATCCGATCAGCCGGTCGAGGCCATCTCGATCGTCAATCCACCCTGCGCTGAGGTCTGAACCCTTGAAAGCTCCTGCCCGGCTTTGGCTCTGGCTCGGTGGCGGTCTGCTGGTGCTGGTGGTGATGACGGCGGTGCTGCAGGCCATCAACAACCTGATCTGGCAACTGAGCTATCTGCTGCCGGCCTGGCTGGTGGGGCCCTTCACTCTGCTGCTATTCGGAGGCGGCGCTTTGTTGGCTGCTCGGTTCGCCTGGCCGTGGCTCGACACACTGCGAAAACATGGCTGGCGACTGCCAGCGCGCCATGGGGATCGCAGCGCGGCCGCCTTGCCACCCCCGCCCGGCAACCGACAAGAAGCGGCTCAACAGCAACTGCAAGCGGTGGATCAACTGCTGGAACGCATCCGTGATGCAGTGCAAAAGGAAGCACTCCAGCAGGAGCGCCAGCGGGTGGCCGCTGAACTGGAACGCGGTGACCTGGTGGTGGTGGTCTTCGGCACCGGATCAGCAGGGAAGACGTCGTTGATCCGAGCGCTGCTGAACGACGTTGTGGGACAGGTAGGAGCCGCCATGGGATCCACCGGGGCCTGCGTGAGCTATCGGCTGCGGCTGCAGAACCTCAGCCGGGGCCTGAAGCTGGTGGACACACCGGGCATCTTGGAAGCAGGCAGCGAAGGGCAGCGGCGCGAACAGTTGGCCCGCAGCGAAGCCGCCAACGCTGACCTCCTGGTGCTGGTGGTGGATGGCGATCTGCGGGCAGCGGAGCAGGAGGTGTTTTCAGCCCTCTCTCAGCTGGGTAAACGGCTGCTGCTCGTGCTCAACAAATGCGACCTGCGCGGGCAGGAGGAGGAGCGACGGCTGTTGGCACTGCTGCGGCGCCGATGCCAAGGCCGAATCGCGGCCGAGGATGTGATCGCCACCAGCTCGGCACCGCAATCAGTGCCGATGCCAGGGGGCAAACCGTTGCAACCCGAGCCCGAAATCGATGCCCTGCTGCGCCGCATCGCTCAGGTCTTGCACAGTGATGGCGAAGAGCTGATCGCCGACAACATCCTTCTTCAGAGCCGACGCCTCAGCGATGCAGGTCGCAGGCTCCTCAGCGAACAACGCCAGCAGGATGCCGAAAGCGTGGTGGATCGTTACAGCTGGATCAGCGCCGGTGTGATTGCCGCCACGCCGCTGCCCGGGGTTGATCTGCTCGGGGCCGCAGCTGTGAATGCCCAGATGGTGGTGGAGATCGGCAGGATCTATGGGGTCAGCCTCAGCCGAGCGGCCGCCCAAGAGTTGGCGGTTTCAGTGGGGCGCACCCTGGCCAGCCTCGGCGTGATCAAAGGCGGAATGGGCCTGATCAGCGCAGCACTGAGCCTGAATCTGCCGGCCTTGGTGCTCAGCCGAGCCGTTCAAGCGGTTGGGGCCGGCTGGCTCACGCGAGTGGCGGGACGCAGCTTCATCACCTACTTCCAGCAGGATCAGGACTGGGGCGATGGTGGCATCCAAGAGGTGGTGCAGCGGCAGTACGACCTCAACCGCCGCGACTCAGCCCTGCAGGCCTTCCTGACCGCTGCCTTCAATCGTGTGGTGGAGCCGTTGCAGCGGCAGCAAAAGCAGGATCGACTGCCGCCGCAGCCGAAGTCGCGCTAGCAGAAGCCAAGCCCAATGCCTCAGGAGGAGGGGGCAGCAAAGGTCCGCGTGCATCAAGCACAGTGATCAACACCAGATAGGCGGCGGCGATCGCGATGGAGATGGCACCCGTCACGATGGCCACCCAGCGGCCTCGGGGTTGCGGTGCAGTCATCAGCGGCAACTCAATGGGATGGAAGGGAAGCCGCTAGCACGTCAGCCACGGCCTGGAGCTGCTCGGCACCGGTATGAGGGTTGCCCAGCACGGCCTTGAGGTGATGGCGGCCTTGGTAGAGCGGGCGTGACAACATCAGCTGCGACTCGAGCAGGCGGTGGCGAGTCTGCTGTGACCAAACCTCCGCCTCGGATGCATCGAGGTCTTGGGGGGTGAAGGCCAACAGATGCAGTGGACCACCGCGCAGCTCGAGAGGCAGGGCACTGAGCAGCGCCTGGAGCTGGCTGCGGCGCTCGATGGCAGCGCTGAGCAAGTGGTGGATGCCGTTCATTCCAAGTTGGCGCAGGCCGAGCCAGAGCTTGAGCACTTCAGCTGGCCGCGTGCCCTGCAAACCGCATTCCCCGCCGTGGGCATCCGCCCAGCTGGGCTCCATATAGGGCAGGCCTGTGGCAAAGCAGCTGGCCAGAAGATCCGGCTGGCGAAGCAACAGCAGCGAGGAGGTTTTGGTGATGCCGAGCAGCTTCTGGGGGTTCACCGTGAGCGAATCGGCCAAGCCCAGACCTGAAACGAGGCTGGCATGGCTGGCGCTGAGACCGAAGACCGCACCGATGGCCCCATCCACGTGCAACCAGATCTGATGGCGGCGACACAACGCCGCCATCTCGGAAAGAGGATCGATGGCGCCGCGCACGGTGGTGCCGGCGGTGGCCACAACGGCCAACACCGGCAGTCCGGCAGACCGGGCAGCATCGAGATCAACCGACAACTGATCCACCTGCAAACGCCCGTGGGCATCGACCGCCACCGGCCGCAGTGCCGCCGGCGGTAGGCCCATCACCGCCAGAGCCTTCGCCGTGGACACATGGGCATCAGCGCTGCAGAACACAACGGCGTCTTGCACGCCCACCAACCCCCGCTGCTGGCGCGCCACCACAAGCGCCATCAAGTTGCTGAGGCTGCCGCCGCTTGCGGCCACCCCACCGGCTTGCTCGCCCAAACCAAGTTGCTTAGCGATCCAAGCGCAAAGGCTGCGCTCCAACCGCGACAAGCTGGGGGAGAGCTCCTCCGCCAGCAAATTGTTGTTGAGGCCGGCACAGATCAGATCAGCCACCACAGATGCCGTGAGCGGTGGCGGATCGAGGTGAGCCATCGAGCCGGGGTGCAACGGATTGAAGGCTCCATCCATCACCAGCTGCAGATCCTCCAGCAACCCTGCAGCCGATAGCCCGTTGACCGCGGGTGACACGTCCGGCAGAACACTCAGCAGTGGCAGGGGAGAGCGCTGGTCGGCATCGGCCCACCAGCGGCAGAGCTGATCACTGGCGCTGTGCAGGAATGAAGCCAGCTCAGGGTCGAGCTGGCCGGGGTGCGGAAACAACGGCAGGGGCGCAGAAGCCGCGGACTCGGGCTGAGGGGCTGGAGCCAAGGCGGCGCCGCAGGGTTGGCTCATTCTCCCCAATCACGTGGTGGGATCAGACGCTGGCATTGTGACTGCAGCGTGGACTGGGTTCTGGAACAGGCGCTGGAGATCCTGTGGATGCAACGCCTACTGCGGCGGGCCGCAGCGGTGGGGGCCGAGGGTGAGATTCCAGTGGCCGCTGTGGTGCTCGATGGTCAAGGCCGGGCAGTGGGCTGGGGCAGCAACCGGCGGGAGCAAGATCAACAGCCCCTGGGCCACGCAGAACTGATAGCCCTGCAGCAGGCAGCTCGGTTGCGCAGCGACTGGCGCTTGAACGACTGCACGCTGCTCGTCACCCTCGAACCGTGTCCAATGTGCGCCGGGGCCTTGGTCCAAGCACGGGTAGGCCGGGTGGTGTTCGGAGCAGCGGATGCCAAACGCGGTGCCCTCGGGGGAGTGCTCGACCTGAGCCAAGACCCCAGCGCCCATCACCACATGCAGGTGCACGCGGGGGTGGAAGCTGAGGCTTGTGCCCTCCAGCTGGGGACCTGGTTCAAGCTGCGGCGGCAGCAGCAACGGGAACAGCGTTTCGGAAAGCAGGCAGCTCTTGCTCAAGAAGGTTGAGCAGACGATCCACGTTCTCCTCTCGGCTGTTGTAGCCCATCAGACCAATACGCCACACCTTGCCGGCGAGAGCGCCGAGGCCACCTCCAACCTCGATACCGTGCTTATTCAGTAAATGCAGGCTGAAGGCCTTGCCGTCCACACCGTCGGGAATGCGCACGGTCGTGAGAGTGGGCAAGCGCAGATCAACCGGCACGTGGCATTGCAAGCCGAGGGATTCAAGGCCAGCCCAGAGCTTCTCAGCGTTGCGGCGGTGGCGCTCCCATACGTTCTCGAGGCCCTCTTCCGCGATCAGACGGAGGGCCTCACGCATGCCGAAATTCATATTCACCGGCGCCGTGTGGTGATACACCCGATCGCTGCCCCAGTACTGGTTGAGCAGGCTCACATCCAGGTACCAGTTGGGAACCTTGCCGCTGCGTGCGGCCAGCTTCTCTTCAGCGCGGGGGCCCATGGTGAAGGGCCCAAGGCCAGGAGGGCAACTCAGGCCCTTCTGGCTGCAGCTGTAGGCAAGGTCAACCTTCCACGCGTCGAGATACAGCGGGACCGCTCCGAGCGAGGTGACGGTGTCGAGCAGCAGAAGGCAGTCGTACTGGCGGCAGAGATCGCCAATGCCATCCATGGGCTGACGCACACCAGTGGAGGTTTCGGCGTGCACCATGGCAAGGATCTTGGGGCGGTGCTCCTTGAGGCCAGCCTCGATCTCCTCGAGACTGAACGCTTCACCCCAAGGCTTTTCGATCGTGCGCACGTCGGCCCGATAACGCCCTGCCATGTCTTGCAGGCGAAGACCGAAGTAACCCTTCACGGCCACCAACATGGTGTCGCCGGGCTCCACCATGTTGGCGATGGTGGCTTCCATCGCGGCCGATCCAGTGCCGCTCATGGGCAGGGTGAGGCGGTTGTCGGTCTGCCACACGTAACGGAGCAGCTCCTGAACCTCGCCCATCAAGGCAACGTAGAGGGGATCCAGGTGCCCAATCGGTGTGCGGCTGAGGGCCTGCAGCACCGTGGGATGGGCATTGGAGGGGCCAGGGCCCAGCAGCAGCCGATCCGGCGTAGCGATCGGGCCGAGCTGGAGACGATGCCGATCGGACACAGGAGAAGAGGAGGTTGCCAAGGCCTGGTTGGGTCTGTGTGTGGGAGCCTACAAACGAGGTGACGCGCTGCTCAGCGGGCGCGGACGTTGTTGTCAGCGAGGCCGCGGCAGAGGTGATCAAAAGGCGGGCGCACAACCGCGTTGAGTTGATCAAGGCTGGCAACACCAGCATCGAGCAGCTGCTCGCACAGCACATCAGCCATCAGAGCGATGCTGCGCACGGTGGGTCCGGTGGGCACACCAAGACTTTTATAGGTGTCGTCGAGACCGTTGAGGACCCGCTCGTTGAGGATCGTGCTGTCGTCAGCCACCAGGGCGTAGCTGGCGTAGCGAAGGAAGTAATCCATATCGCGCAGGCAGGCTGCCCAGCGACGGGTGGTGTAGGCGTTACCCCCTGGCAAGAGCAGCTCGGGATCGGCCTGCCAGAGGCGCTGACTAGCCTCGCGCACAATCTCGGCAGCCTCGCGGTTGATCAGCTCAACAGCGGCAAGGCGCAGTTGAGATTCAGAGAAGTAAGCAGCGATGCGGTCGACAGCGTCGCGATCGAAATAGCGGCCTAGCTGGTCATAACGACCGATCAAACCAGTGATGGCATCGCGCATGGCGTGAAGGATCGACGCACCTGTGCCGGAAGGTAGCACCTGCAAACCCTCAAAACCCTTGCTGTTGCATGGATCTGGTCAAGATGACAGAAACGGTTACGCAAGTGGGTGCTCTGGCATCAGTCGAGATTTTGGTTACACCTGATACACAGGGGTGACGGGGCTGCTCCGTACGGTCCCGCGAGCCCGGTTCCAGGCGGGCTTCCTCTCAGCCTTCAAGCGCTCACGTCATGGCCAAAACCGCCCAGGACGTCCTCCGTCAGATCAAGGACGAGGGCATCGAACTGATCGATCTGAAGTTCGTTGATCTTCACGGCAAATGGCAGCACCTCACCGTTTGCCAGGACCTGATCGACGAAGCTGCCTTCACTGAAGGGGTGGCTTTCGATGGGTCGTCGATCCGCGGCTGGAAAGCGATCAACGAGTCGGACATGGCGATGGTGCCCGACCCCAACACTGCGTGGATCGATCCCTTTTACAGCCACAAAACACTCAGCCTGATCTGCTCGATCCAGGAGCCCCGCAGCGGCAAGCCCTATGCCCGCTGTCCCCGTGCCCTAGCCCAGAAGGCCCTTGACTATCTCGGTAGCACTGGCCTGGCTGACACCGCCTACTTCGGCCCTGAGCCCGAGTTTTTTGTGTTCGACGACGTGCGCTACAAGAGCGCCAACGGCTCGAGCTTCTACAGCGTTGATTCGATCGAAGCCCCTTGGAACACCGATCGCGTTGAAGAGGGCGGCAACCTTGCCAACAAGATCCAGCTCAAGGAGGGCTACTTCCCGGTATCGCCCAACGACACGCTGCAGGACATGCGCAGCGAGATGTTGCTGACCATGGGAGCACTGGGTGTTCCGATCGAGAAACAGCATCACGAGGTTGCGACCGCCCAGCACGAACTGGGCATGAAGTTTGCGGAGCTGATCAGCGCGGCCGACAACGTGATGATCTACAAATATGTGGTGCGCAACATTGCCAAAAAGTACGGCAAAACCGCCACATTCATGCCCAAGCCCGTGTTTGCCGACAACGGCAGCGGCATGCACGTGCACCAAAGCCTTTGGAAGGCCGGCCAGCCTCTGTTCTGGGGTGAAGGCACCTACGCCAACCTCTCGCAAACCGCCCGTTGGTACATCGGCGGCCTGCTGAAGCACGCCCCCAGCTTCCTGGCCTTCACCAACCCCACCACCAACAGCTATAAGCGTCTGGTGCCGGGCTTCGAGGCACCGGTGAACCTGGTGTACTCCCAGGGCAACCGCTCCGCCGCCGTGCGCATCCCCCTCACCGGCACGAACCCCAAGGCCAAGCGCCTCGAGTTCCGCTCCGGCGACGCGCTCTCCAACCCCTATCTGGGCTTCGCAGCGATGCTGATGGCTGGCATCGACGGCATCAAGAACCAGATCGACCCGGGCGACGGCACCGACGTTGACCTGTTTGAGCTATCGGCCGAAGAACTGGCCAAGATCTCAACCGTTCCCGCCTCGTTGAACGGCTCTCTGGAAGCCCTCAAGGCCGACCACGAGTACCTGCTGGCCGGTGACGTCTTCACCGCAGACTTCATCGACAACTGGATCGCCCTGAAATACGAGGAGGTGCAGCAGCTGCGTCAACGGCCCCACCCCCACGAATTCACCATGTACTACGACGCCTGATTCAGATTCCGAGTCAGTGCACCCCTTTGCCCCGGCTGACAGCCGGGGTTTTTTTGTGAGGGTGAACGCCGCGAGCGGATCAGTCGTGGCGCAACTGAGCGATGGCGCTGTCGTGCAGGCGACGCTCATGGGCATGCCTTTCGGCCCAAGCCACCTCCTGGGAGTGCACATCCGAAGCCTCGGATTGGTCGGCCGTGGCATGGCGCTGAGCCACGACCGGCTGATGACGACGCTGCTCCTGCTGGCGATGGCGCATCCATTCCACAAACAGGGGCTCGCTTTGAGCGCGACCGACAGGTGCGTTGCTCATGACTTCCTCCGGAATCGATTCATGGGTTCATTCTGTAGCAATCAATACAGTTCAGACGATTGCTCCAAGAAACGTGATCTGGGTTCAGCTGGGCACACAGACCCACCGCTGGCCCCTGGCCATCGCGATGTCACTCGGGATCCGCTGGAATGGTGGACTGCTGCATCCCTGCGCCACTCCATGGCTGATCAACTCACCAAGCTCGCCTACAAGGCCCTGCAGCAGGGCAAGAGCCTGGCGGGTGTGGCCCACAAAGAGGTGAGCACAAAGCTGATGGAGTTGGTAGCCCCCGAGGGTGCTCCGAAAACCCGGCCAATCCCACCGCAGATGCTTGGGGACCTTCAGGCCGCCAACAACGCCTTGATGGAGTTGGACTGGCAGGAAGCGGAAGAGGGTCTTTACCCCACCAGCCTGCTGTTCGATGCCCCATGGCTCGACTGGGCCACCCGTTACCCGATGGTGTGGCTGGATATGCCGAGCACCTGGAATCGGCGCAGTGAGCGGAATGTGAACGATCTACCCCAAGAGATCGAGAGCGAGAACTATCCCGACTACTACCTGCAGAACTTTCACCACCAGACCGATGGCTACCTGAGCGATCACTCCGCTTCGCTGTATGACCTGCAGGTTGAAATCCTGTTCAATGGCACCGCCGACCCGATGCGGCGCCGCGTGATCAAGCCTCTGATCCAAGGCCTTCGCGCCTTTACCGATCGGCCGGCCAGCCAGCTGAGGGTGCTGGATGTGGCCACAGGCACAGGCCGGACGCTCCGACAGGTGCGGGCTGCGCTGCCTGAAACACAGCTGGTGGGTCTGGATTTGTCTTCGGCCTATCTACGCCAGGCCAACCGTTGGTTGAGCCAGCTGCCCAACGAACTGCCCCAGCTGGTGCAGGGCAACGGCGAAACCATGCCGTTTGCCAGCGGAAGCATGCAGGGCATCACGTGTGTGTTCCTGCTGCATGAGCTGCCGGGCGAAGCACGCCAAAACGTGATCAACGATTGTTTCCGGCTGCTCGAGCCCGGTGGCGTACTGGTGATGGCCGATTCGGTGCAACTGGCGGATTCGCCGCAGTTCGAACCCGCCATGGATAACTTCCGTCGCATGTTTCATGAGCCGTATTACCGCGATTACATCGCCGACGACATCGATGCCCGCTTAAGCACCGCCGGATTCACGGGCATCCGAGCCAGGTCTCACCTGATGACCCGAGTGTGGAGTGCCACCAAGCCCTGACAAAGGGCCTTGACGACGGCAGGAACGCCATAGGGTCCGGCCAAAGGGATGAAGGCATGAGCAATCCGTTCAGCGTGCGCTGGTTAGCAGGCTGGACCTTCCAGACCGTGTTCATGGAGGGCTGTGTGCAGGTGGAAGCCCACGGTTTCGGCATCTGCCTGCGAACGCCTCTGCTCACTGGTGAGAGCCCGGTGGT